>NZ_JACIDE010000013.1 GCF_014196205.1 Anoxybacteroides voinovskiense
ATTTAGCATACTGTTTCAGAAAAGGGGAGGGGGACATTCCGAAGGAATTTGCAAAAAAGAAGGCGTTTTATTCGGGGATAAAATGATAATTTACACTAATTATCACATACAAAGAAGGAGCAAGTATATCAATAGATTAAACATGTCAAACCTTTATTTTCTGTTGATGGGCGTCTAACTAATGAAACGAGAGAGACTTTTTAGTAAACTTCAGTCACTTTTTCAGCAATAAATGCTGTCAATAATGGAGTATGGAATATTAAGGAAGAAGAAGTAATGCCCGAATGATAAAAAGGAGGATGAGTTATGTCAAATAACGTAAGACAGAGAAGAATCATTTTAGATTTAGCAGTTACTTTAGATGGTTTTATTGAAGGAAAAAATGGAGAAGTTGATTGGTGCATCATGGACTCTGAGATGGGGTTTATTAATTTCTTAAACCAAATTGATACTATTTTATATGGAAGAAAAAGCTACGATTTATGGGGACAATTTACCCCAGAAACTACTGATGATGCTGAAAAAGAAATTTGGGAATTAATTCATAGCAAAAAAAAATATGTGTTTTCCAGAACACAAAAAGAGGCTGATGACAAAGCGATATTCATAAATGATAATATTTTGGAAGAAGTATTAAAACTAAAGAATGAACCTGGTAAAGACATCTGGCTATACGGCGGAGCAAATCTTATTACTACTTTTATCAATTTAGGGCTTATTGATGAATTTAGATTATCTGTCCACCCTGTTATTTTGGGAGAAGGAAAACCGTTATTTATTGATATAAAGCAGAGATTGAATTTAAAACTAGTTAATACAAGAACGTTCTCCTCTGGCGTTGTGCAACTAATTTATCATTGGAATGGTAATTAATAATATGATTCATTCTAATGATAAATTGCCATAAATAGTAATGGTCATTTATTCAACGATTGGCGGGTTAGTGCAAGAACAATGGAAAACCTAAAATAATAGGTTTCCTTCAGCATTTTGACATTATCAACATGAAATTTTAACAGAAATGAAATAAAAAACGAGGCCGCTGCCGCAAAGCAACAGCCTCGTTTGCTTCATAGCGAATGATCCCCCTTATCCGTTCAACATCGGGCTCCCCAACTTTTTCGCCAGCTCGACAAAGAACGCAAGCGAATCTGGATTGGCCATTGAGCCAACGTTCACCGCTTTTTCGAGCGGGAAACCTAATAAAATTTTGCGAATCGGGATTTCCATTTTCTTTCCGTTTAACGTTTTTGGGATTTGGTCGACTTGGTAAATCGCATCCGGAATAAAGCGCGGCGATACGTGCGCTTTAATGGCTTCTTTCACTTGTTGTTTTAATGCGTCATCTAGCTCTACCCCTGGCTGAAGAACGACAAACAGCGGCATAAACGATTTCCTTCCCATCACTTCTAAGTCAATAACCAAACTGTCGAGAATGCCATCGACTGTTTCCACAGCACGATAAATTTCGCTCGTGCCCATGCGCACGCCCGCGCGGTTAATCGTCGAATCGGAGCGGCCGTAAATGACGCAGCTTCCTTCGGCATCAATTTTAATCCAATCCCCATGTTTCCACACGCCTGGATACGTATCAAAATAGCTTTCGAGATAGCGGCGGTCGTTTTCGTCGTTCCAGAAAAAGAGCGGCATCGACGGCATCGGCTCCGTGATGACTAATTCCCCAACTTCATTGATTAGCGAATGTCCATGTTCATCAAACGCCTGTACGTTTGCCCCAAGCGAACGGCATTGTAGCATGCCTGCGCGAACCGGTAACACCGGCGACCCACCGACAAACGCAGTGCATACATCTGTTCCGCCACTGCATGAAACGAGCCAAACATCTTTCACATGTTCATACACCCAAAGAAACCCTTCGGTCGTCAGCGGCGACCCTGTCGAAAGAACCACTTGCAACAGCGAGAAATCGTAAGTCTCTTTCGGTTGAATGCCTTGCTTCATGCAGACGTTAATAAACGCTGCGCTTGTGCCAAAATGCGTAATTTTTGCCTTTTCGGCAAGCTCCCATAAAACGTTCGCATCTGGAAACGTTGGGCTCCCGTCATATAACACAACTGTTGCCCCAACTAACAGCCCACCAATTAAAAAGTTCCACATCATCCAACCAGTCGTTGTAAACCAGAAAAATGTGCTGTCGCGCGCAATATTGCATTCTATCGATAAAATTTTTAAATGTTCTAATAAAATCCCGCCATGCCCTTGCACGATTGGCTTTGGCAATCCGGTCGTCCCTGAAGAATATAAAATCCAAAGCGGATGAGCAAACGGCACTTGTTCATACACAAGCTCGCCTTCTTCTTGCAATATGTCCGTCCATAATAAAACAGAATCGTCCCATGCGCGTACATCGTCATGTAAATACGGAACGACAATCGTCTTTTTTAGCGAAGGAAGTTTTTCTTGCAGTTCTTTCACAACAGGCACTTTATCAAACGTTTTTCCATTATATTGACAACCGTCCAC
Organism: Anoxybacteroides voinovskiense; assembly: GCF_014196205.1. Classification (GTDB taxonomy): domain Bacteria; phylum Bacillota; class Bacilli; order Bacillales; family Anoxybacillaceae; genus Anoxybacteroides; species Anoxybacteroides voinovskiense. The sequence continues at coordinate 2,485 of NZ_JACIDE010000013.1, forward strand.
CGCAAACAAAATCGTCGGCTCAATTTGTTGGAAGCGATCGATCACGCTATTGGCACCAAAATCCGGCGAGCAGCTTGACCAAATCGCGCCAATGCTTGCGCACGCCAAAAACGCAACGACCGTTTCCGGAATATTCGGCATATAAGCAACGACGCGATCGCCTTGTTTCACGCCGAGTTTTTTCAGTGCCGAAGCGACCGCTGCCGTCTGTTGTTTTAACTCTTTCCATGTCACTTCACGTAGCGAAACGCGTTCGGAACGAAATAAAAGCGCTGGTTTTTCCTGTATGTTGCGAAAAATATGTTCCGCATAATTTAACCGCGCCCCTGGAAACCAGTTTGCCCGCGGCATTTTCCGCTCTTCTAACACACACGTATACGGCGCAGACGACTGAATATCACAATATTCCCACACCGTTTCCCAAAATTGTTCAAGTTTCTCGACCGACCATTTCCATAGCGCCGCATGCGAATCAAACACAATCCCTTTTTTCGTTTGCAACCAATCCATATACCGCTTTATGCTTGACTGCTCGATTTGTTCTTTCGTTGGTGTCCATAAAATATCCCCATCCGTAACCGCTTTCATTTCTCCTCACCTTTCCCCTTTGGATAAAAACTACGAAAAATTCGGACTATTTTTATCATATCATCTTTTTTTCGGACAAGGAATACGAACTTTTCGTCAAAAAATGTTCAAAATCGTTGACAAAATGACATTCGCTGAATAAGATAAGATTAAAAGTTGGTTTAAGGAAAAATTATAACCTCTGTACAAATTATTGATAGGAGGGAAACTGTTATGACTGAAGCAAAACTTGCACGTTTATCTGATGCCAATCCTGGAGAACGTTTTCGCATTACAACGCTTAAAATAGAAGGAACGATGAAACGAAGATTGCTTGATTTAGGATTTGTGCCTGGCAGTGAAATCACCGTTTTACAAAAAAGCCCGTTAGGCGACCCGACCGCCTATCGCGTCAGTCATACGACCATTGCTTTAAGGAAGGAAGAAAGTGATCATATTTATGGGGAGAGGATCGGTAATGAATAAGCGGGAATATACGATTGCGCTTGCAGGAAATCCAAATACAGGGAAAAGTACGCTATTTAACGTACTAACCGGCTTACGGCAACATACAGGAAACTGGCCAGGGAAAACGGTCATTCACGCAGAAGGCTTTTTCACTTATAAAAACGAGGAATATCGAATCATCGACCTTCCCGGAACGTATTCGCTCTACTCCAATTCGGCGGACGAAGAAGTAGCTCGGGATTTTATTATTTTTAGCAAACCGGATGTCACGCTCGTCGTATTAGACGCAACCGCACTCGAACGAAATTTAAATTTAGCGCTACAAGTACTAGAAATGACCGACCGTGTCATCATTTGCCTAAACTTAATGGACGAAGCGAAAAAGAAAGGAATTGTCATTGATATTGCGAACCTTTCTAAAAAACTAGGCGTACCTGTCGTACCGCTTGCCGCGCGCAATAAAGAAGGGATTGAAGAGTTGCTTGAAACAGTCGCGCGCATGGTGCATGGGGAAATAAACACAACACCGCTCGTTGTTGCCTACAGCCGCGCCATTGAAGAAAAAATTGCGAAACTTCTTCCGCTTGTAAAAGAAGTGGTTGGAGAAGAATATCCAGCGCGCTGGGTGGCGCTTCGTTTACTAGACGGGGATACATCGTTGCTTCACGCATTGCAACACCATCCGCATCATTTCCTAAAGGAGGGAGCAACGTATGCGTGCCACTGTGCCAAATCCGTTTGATGAACTGATGGAACACGCCAAACGTTTAACAGATGGCGATACACGGGAACAAATCGTTGCGTCTATTTTCCAAACATCGCGTCAAATTTGCCAAGAAACAGTGACCTATACAAAACAAGAAAAGCGATATGAAACAGAAAAGCTCGACCGGATTTTTACATCAAAAATATGGGGATTCCCGATTATGCTCGCGATGCTTGCTGTCGTCATTTATATTACGATTGCCGGCGCCAATGTCCCTTCTTCGTTGCTCGCGGAATTTTTCGGTTGGCTTGAAGGGTATATTACGCTGCTATTCCAACAGTTGCACGCACCAAGCTGGTTACACGGCATTCTCGTTTTAGGGCTATATCGCGGAACGACATGGGTCGTGAGCGTCATGTTGCCGCCAATGGCGATTTTCTTCCCGATTTTTGCGTTGCTTGAAAATTACGGATACCTTCCGCGCGTCGCCTTTAATATGGATCGGCTCTTTAAAAAGTCTGGCGCGCACGGAAAGCAATCGCTAACGATGGCGATGGGGTTTGGTTGCAACGCTGCCGCTATCATGTCGACAAGAATTATCGAATCCCCACGGGAACGAATGCTCGCCATTTTAACGAACAATTTCGTTCCATGCAACGGCAGATGGCCAACGTTAATTTTACTTGCTTCCCTCTTTATGGCGGCAGGCTATACCGGCGGATGGAAAACGTTCGCTACCGCAAGCGTCGTCGTTGCAATGGTCGTATTCGGCATTATCGTGACCCTTACTGTTTCATGGATATTATCGAAAACGGCGTTGCGCGGTGTACCGACCCATTATACGCTTGAACTGCCACCATATCGCCGACCGAAAATATGGGATACAATCGTTCGGTCGACGTTAGATAAGTCGGTTTATGTATTGAAACGTGCGGTCACTGTCGCTGCGCCTGCCGGTGTGTTAACGTGGGTATTGGCAAACATTCATGTAGGCGATACAACCGTGCTGGCGTATTCCGCTCAGCTGCTCGACCCGTTTGCACGCCAATTAGGGCTTGACGGCTATATTTTGTTAGCGTTTATTTTAGGGCTCCCAGCAAACGAAATTGTCGTACCGATTTTATTGATGGGCTATTTATCGACTGGGGCGTTAATCGAAGTAGACGGTCTGCACTCGCTCAAACAAATTTTTCTCGACCACGGGTGGACGTGGCTAACCGCGTTAAATATGATGCTCTTTTCCTTGCTTCATTATCCGTGCGGCACGACACTTGTCAATATTTATAAAGAAACAAAAAGCAAAAAATGGACGTTCCTATCGTTCGCCATTCCAACAGCGATTGCGATTGTCGTCACATTTACAACTGCCCATCTCGTCCAATGGTTTGGGCTTTTGTAAAAAACATCCCGCTCTCGGTAAAGAGCGGGATGTTTTTATACATGTTTGATTTCTTCAATATGCGACACATCCGCCTCGTTAAGCAACTTCCAATGCCCGTCTTGCACAAAAACGGTTGTCAAGCTCGTTCCGTGCATAAATGGCGGCGCCCAAAGCTCCGTTATTGGCGTTTGTTTTAATCGTGCTACGAGCGTCTTTAGTACAACCCCATGGGTGACGATTAAAATATGGCCCGAACGGTGGCGGTCCACAATATCCGCTACCGCGGAAAATGCGCGCATTTGTACGTCAATAAACCCCTCGCCACGCTTTGGTGCATACAAATGCGGCGCGTTCCAAAAATGTTCAAACGAAACAGCGTCAAGCTGCTCGATTTGCTCGTGTGTTTTTCCTTCCCAATCTCCGAGAAAAATTTCCCGTAGCCGCTCTTCTTCATAAATTGGAACGGGCCGCTCCCCGCGGACGATTTTTGCCGTTTCTAATGCCCGCCCGCTCGTGCTTGTATAAATGGCGGTTAAATCGACTGCTTCTAATCGTTTGCCAAGCCGGCGCGCATCTTCCTTCCCTTTTTCCGTTAGCGGCGAATCAAGCCATCCTTGCATTCGTTTTTCGACATTCCATTCCGTTTCTCCATGTCTTGTCAAATATAATGTAAGCACGTTATCCCCCGCCCCTATCCCCTAACAATTACGTGTTAGAGGGAACATTCGATTGGTTATATTGTTCCAGCCAATGTTTTAGCTTCTCTGCTTCTAGCGATTTGCTGAAATAAAATCCTTGCGCAAAGTCACAATGCATTTGCTGAAGGAGCGATAGTTGTTGGTTCGTTTCGACCCCTTCGGCCAATACTTGAATATCAAGGCTTTTCGCTAAATGGATAATCGTATCGACAATGGTAGCGTCTTTTGAGTTTTCGGCGATTCCTTGAATAAAGCTACGGTCAATTTTTAACAATGTCACTGGCAAGTTACGAATATACGCAAGCGAAGAGAACCCTGTGCCGAAATCATCAATCGCCACTTGTACACCGACCGTCTTTAACTCTGTTAAAATGTGTTTTCCTGTTTCGATATTTTCCATTAAGCCGCTTTCGGTTACTTCTAAAATTAAATGTTCTGGTGCAAAACCAGTTTCATTCAATATGTAAATGACATGACCGACAAGTTCGGTTCGATTCAATAAGAACGGCGATAAATTGACCGCTAATTTTAACTTTGGAAACTGGGTTTGCCACTCTTTTACTTGCCGGCATGCCTGCTCTAGCACCCATAACGTAATTTCAAAAATAAAACCGCTTTTTTCTGCCAACGGAATAAACTCCAGCGGCGGAATTTCCCCGAGCGTCGGATGCCGCCAGCGAAGCAACGTTTCTACCCCCATCGCCGAACCGTTTCCTAATTCGATTTTCGGTTGGTAACATAAATAAAATTGCTCGCGAATAATGGCAAACGGAAGGTCACGTTTAATCACTTCCGCCCGGTTATGTACGGGCTGGTAAAAATGGTAGCCGTTTTTGCCGCGGTCTTTGACATAGTAAAGCGCTTGATCGGCATATTTCATCAGTTGCTCTTGATTGTCCGCATCGCTCGGAAAAAACGCAATTCCAACGGAAAGCGTGGACTGAATCATTTGTTTTTCATATCGAAATGGCTGATGAAACGCTTGAATTAACCGCTCTGCCAATAAAGAGACCGCTTCTTTCGCAGTATGCGGCAATAATAGCACAAACTCATCGCCACCAATTCGCGCGAAAAAGTGATTTTCCTGCAATACGGTTTGTACTCGTTTCACTGCTTCTTGTAAAAAATAATCGCCTGCTTGATGAGAAAAATGGTCGTTAATCCATTTAAATTTATCAAAATCTAAATAGCATAACGCAAACGGCGTTTGTTCATGAATTAATTGACGAATGTACCGTTCAAAATAGCTACGGTTCGCAATGCCCGTTAACGAATCAAAATAGGCGAGCTGGTGCAGTTTTTCTTCATATTTCTTCCGCTCGCTAATATTTTTCGCCGCGACAACGACATAGTCAAGCTCCCCATGCTCGTTGAAAATCGCTTTCCCGTTCGCTTCCATCCATATCCATTGTCCGTGTAGGTCAAGCCGACGAAATTCCGCCGTCTGTTTTTCGCCAGTCATATATAGTGTATGTAGTTTCTGCTGCAACTCGTCGACATCGTCACGATGGACGTAGCGAAACAAATCGGACGTTTCGCTTTCTTCTTGAACGACCCCAAACGTATGGACGAACGAAGGAGATATGTATGTTACCTTTTGCTCGTTCGACAAAATTAAAATATAATCGGACGAATGTTCGGCAATGAGGCGAAATCGTTTTTCGCTCTCCTCTAGCGCTACTTCTAATCGCGTTACTTCTGTTCGGTCGCGCAATACGACAATGCAACCGTTTTCCTCTTTTAATGGGAGCAATGAAACATGGACAAGTATTTCTCGCTCCCCGCTGCCCTTTATCATCCGCTCTCGTAAATCGACCGTCTCCCCTTGTTTTACACGTTCGAAATCTTCGGAAAATCCAAGCAACCGCACGTCATGTACATCTGCACCAACTAATGCTTGAAACGCTAGATTGCTATATATAATGCGCCCATTGGCCTCCACGAGCGCAACAGCTTCTGGAAATCGTTGAAAATAAGTCACAAAGTTGTCGCCCATCTCACTAGTTACCTCTCGAGTATATTTTTACTGTTCCTCTTGTATCTTCATTTTTACTAATCTAACGACAAAAATCAACAAAATGGACAAATTTTTTTCGAAAACCGGAATAAAAATCCCCTATACTCAAAAACTTGCCGGTTCTTTTTTTCTATGGTAGATTCAAAAGTACAGGTTGATAGAAAGGATGAGAACCATTGAAACGTCCAATCGTAATAATGCTGTCGCTTAGTGTATTGCTTGGCGCCTGCTCGGCGAACGAAACGAAAGAACAAACTCATGCAACAATGAGCGGAGACGTACGAGAAACGACGAAATCGACCGCGCATCTTCCGTCTTTTTTAAAGCCGTATGATGAAAATATGGCAGTGCTTTATCAACAAGCAGCGAACCATCGACAGTTGCTTGAAAACATTCCGTGCTATTGCGGCTGCGGAACGTCCGCTGGCCATAAAAACAACTACGATTGCTTCGTTTATGAAAATAAAAAAGACGGTTCTATCGTCTGGGATTCTCACGCGACAACATGCGGAGTTTGTTTAGACATTGCTGCCGAATCGATTACGGAATATGAACAAGGGAAATCGATAAAAGACATTCGGAAAATGATTGATGAAAAATATAAAGAAGGCTACGCCGAACCAACCCCGACGAAGCCGCTATAAACAAAAAGGCTATCTCTTCACAAAAGGGATAGCCTCTTTATCTTGGCATGACACTTAATGCTGTGTATAAATCGTACAATGTGTCTAGTTGTTTTTGTTTTATATCGTTTAACATACACTTCCATAATCGAACCATCGCCTGTACATCCCCATCTGCTGTATGCCGCTGTTCGCATCGGACGTTGTAATACGAAAGCGCTTCGTCTAACGTCGGAAACAAAAGCGGACGGTGGAGCATTTCCATCACTTGCCGCATCTCAAGAAAACGACCCGTCCATTTCGTGCGGTAATTCGTCCAAAGAAAATGATTGATAAACGATAAATCATGACCGATATGGTAACCAATGAGCATCCCCTCGCGAATAAACGACAAAAAACGATCCATTTCGTCTTTTAAGCGCGGAGCGGATTGAACGTCTTCTGTGCGAATGCCTGTCAGTTCAGAAATATGTTCCGGAATCGTTTTTTCCGGACGAATGAGCCGAGAGTAAAAGTCGGTAACGTCGCCGTTATTTGTTTTCGCTGCGGCGATCGCAAAAATTTCATCCCCATGTTGCGGCGAAAACCCTGTCGTTTCTGTGTCAATAATAACAAACGGAACGTGCTCTAGCCGCATATGCATATCTAGTTGTTTTTTTTGTTGTTCTTTTAACAACATTCGTACCCATACTTCTTGTTGAAAGGAATGTCGTTCGTTTTCTGGTACGGCAAATATTTTTTCGCTCGGCACCCCAAGCGATAACATACGCAACGCTCGCTGCCAAAATCGATGTTGTTCATTCATCGTGCCATCCCCTCACTTGCCGCATGACAACACGTTGCAGTTTTTTCGCAACTTTCATCGCTTGCTTTAAACGAGCTCGTTCGGATGTACTCAAAATAGAGAATGGAACATAATCTCCTGTTGCTTCTAGCGAATATTTCAAGCGGAAGTAAATGAACGTCATAAACGCTTCCTGCGCTTGCTTCACTAACGCAACCGGCAACAACGACTGCCTTTCCATCCATTGTATCCTTTCCCATGTCGTCATCGCCGAAATATTGCCGACGCACGACAAAAACTTAACTGCGTTCACTAGTTGCACATAGCCGCTCTGTTTTAAATGGAGGCAGCCGCTATACCGCCCCCACCGTTCCAACTGAAAATTTCCGAACCATCCAAGCGGCACATACGGAAACATGACATGTTCCCCCATTCGCTTTAACAATAGTGAATGGCTGCTTAGTTGTTCGAGCAACTTCTTTTTGCCGGTATACACTAATTCATGCGCTCCGTAAATCGGCCGCATATCCATCGCGATAAATAAAAAACGAATGTCGTCAGGAAAATGATGGTGAATATACATGGACATTTGCTCTTCCCAATCCCGCACCGATTGACTCCACCGCCGATTCGTCGCCATCACGTTTCCGAGGCAATACGGATATCCAATCTCTGCTAAAAAAGACGTTCCGATTTTCGCTAAATATTGAATAAACGCATAGCCTTCCGCTTCTTGCTCTCGCGAACAATCGAATAAAATGCCGTTATCTTGATCGGTCCATATTGTCGGCTCCCCTCTTCCTAAGCTTCCCATCACATACCAACACCATTTTTCCGGAGGTGTACCGACCGCTGCCCGTTTCGTTTCCTCCTCCGCCAACATAATCGCTTTTCGAACAAGCGCATCGTGCACATCGCTTAACGCGCGTGAAAGAGACGCGATAACGTCTCTTTCAATGACATTGCGCAGCAAGTAAGCTGCGTCACGATGAATTTTATTTAATTCATTGACCGTCTCTGCCTCAGCAATTTGCTTGAGCAATCCATCGAATGGTTCCATCGCTTTTTCCTCTTGCTTACTGAGCTGCTGTTTTGGACGAAAAAGCAGGATCTAGCTGTTCTGGATAGCCGTAGGAACCGTGCTCGCTAATGTCTAGTCCTGAAATTTCTTGCTCCGCTGTGACACGAAGACCGATCGTTTTCTTTAACACAAACAAAATAAGAAACGATACAAAAGCGACATACGCCATTGCTCCTAGTACCCCGACGGTCTGTACGATTAGTTGGTGGAATCCACCGCCATAAACAAGCCCCGCTTTGCCAATACCTGTTACTTCCACTAAACGAGGGGAAGCGAAAAACCCTGTCGAAATCGTGCCGATGATTCCGGCAATTCCGTGAACGGAAAAAGCATAAATCGGGTCGTCGATTCCTTTTCGTTCAAAATAAACCGATGTCCAAAACGTAAAGGAACCAGCAACGGCACCGATGACGACAGCGGCCCACGGCTCGACAAACGCGCACGCCGCGGTAATGGCGACTAGCGCAGCGAGCACCCCGTTTACCATCGCTGGAATGTCCGCTTTGCCGACGATAATTTTTGCTGTCACCATCGCGGCAATCGCCCCTGCCGCTGCCGCTAAGTTCGTCGTCAACGCGACATAGCCGAAAAATCCATCTCCTACTGCCATCGTACTTCCTGCGTTAAACCCAAACCAACCGACCCACAAAATAAACCCACCAATCACGGTATATACTTGGTTATGTCCTGGGATGACGTTTGGCGTTTTATCTTTATTAAATTTCCCGATGCGCGGTCCGAGTAACACAGTGGCGACTAGCGCCGCAATCGCTCCTTGTAAATGCACGACGGTCGAACCGGCAAAATCTTGCATGCCCATCGCCCCAAGCCAGCCGCCGCCCCACACCCAATGGCCGATGACTGGATAAATGGCAATCGTGAAAATCGTCCCGAAGATAAAATAAACCGATAATTTCGCACGCTCTGCAAAACCGCCCCATGCAATTGCCAAAGAAACCCCTGCAAACCCAAGCTGGAACAAAAATTTAATCGACAACGGCACGTTTGCCCACGAGAGGGAATCGAACGTTCCCTTCCCTTCTTTTAAAAACCATCCTTCCGTGCCGATGAAGCTGTTTCCTGCACCGAACGTAATCGCAAATCCAGCTGCCCAAAACGCTAAGGAAGCAATCGCAAAGCTTAAAATTTGTTTCCCTGCCACATGGCCAGAGTTTTTCATCCGTGTCGACCCCGCTTCAAGCAGTGCAAACCCTGCTTGCATGCCGATGACTAAAATGGCGCTAAGGATGACCCATAACGAATCAAGCGCTAAAGAAATTTCTTTTGGACTCATCTCCATCTCCCTTTCGTCACTTGTTTTAACATCTTTGTGTTATAATATATTACATAACAACAAGTGTTTCAACCTTCTTTTTCATCTGTAAGCGATTACACGCGAAAAAAGTTTGTTAAAAAACCTTACAAACGATTTTGGATAAAAAACAAAAACATTCATATACTACAAAAGAAACAAAACGAGAGGGTGAGAACATGAAAAAAGAGGAAAAACAACTAGACCATAAAAAAACATCCTCGCAACCTCAACCGCGAGGATATGGGGACAAAAAACTAGGAGGACCGAACCGCCCAGCAGAATAAAAACGTAACGCAACGGTTGCTCCGACAATACCTAAAGCAAACAAGGTGCCGACCCAAAAGAGCGGTAATGTTCCTGTCTGGGGCAACATGGCAAAAGAGATCACCACTAAAACCCAGTAAAACCAAGGGTTTCAGAGGTGGTCTCTTTCACATACTTCAGTGAAATTTCATCAAAAAGGGGCTTTTGAGTCAGCCCCTTTATCTTTTCATTGATGCAAGCGTTTGTTTTAGTTGTTCTTCCATGTGCACAAGTTCCCGCTCGACTTGTTGGCGTTTGAGGCGGCCTTCTTGTTGGATTTTCAACGTTTCTTCTAACGTTGTGACAAGGTTTTCTTGCGTTTTTTTCAATGTTTCAATATCAATTAGCCCACGCTCATTTTCTTTTGCTACTTCAATGCTATTTATTTTTAACATTTCCGAGTTGCGTAACAATAAATCATTCGTCGTTTCAGTAACTTGCTTTTGTGCCTCGACCGCTTTTTGTTGGCGGAATAGTGTTAGCGCAATAACGACTTGGTTTTTCCAAAGCGGAATCGCGGTTAAAATCGACGATTGAATACGTTCGACAAGCGTTTGATTCATATGCTGAATCATACGAATTTGCGGCGCTGTTTGAATCGTCACTTGTCGGCTTAATTTTAAATCGTGAATGCGTTTTTCTAACCGATCAGCGAACTGCAATAAATCGTTCACTTCTTGTATTTCCATTTGATTCCCTGAACGTTCCGCCTGCGCCCGTTTTTCCGGGATGGTCTTTGTCCGCAGTTCTTCTAGTTTGATTTCTGCTGCGGCAATATAAATGTTTAGCGCATCAAAATACTCCTTATTTTTTTCATACAACGTTTCTAACATCATAATGTCGCGAAATAATAACTGCCGATGTTTTTCTAGCTGGTCAGCAATTTTATCAATTTCGACGCCGATTTTTTGATATTTTGCCATCATCCCTTGCAGCGATTTCGATACGGAGCCGAACAGCCGCGAAAAAAAGCCTTTTTTCGTCGGCAATAAATCGTCTGGATTGACTTCTTTAATTTTGCTCATCAATGTACTAATTACTTCGCCGACCGGTCCAGCGTCTTTCGTTTGCACGTGATGTAAAATCGCATGCGAAAATTTTGATAGTTCCGCTTGGGCTGCGACCCCATATTGAACGATTGCTTGTTGGTTGCGCGGGTCGATTTGTTGCGAAAGCTGGAATGCTTTTTCTCGGTGTTCTTGTTTTAATGTGTCAATTAACTTAGCCGGTCGTTGTTCTTCTGCCGTTTCTTTTTCGGCAGGTAACGAAAAAGGGTTTTCTAGCAAGGAATCAAGCGAGCTTGTCCACTGTTCGTTATCGAACCGATTCATATTCCTGCTCCTTTCTCTGTTCTAACGGTTGCTCGAGCGATTGCTCGAGTAATTTCGTTTCTACTTGCAATGCAAACAGATCGTCTGAAAGAATTTCTAACAAGCGCTGTTCTGCGGTAATAACGAGTTCATCTAACAGCCGTTCTGCTTTTCGCAGCGCTTCTTGCATGTCGGCATTACGAACGGGTTGGTGGATGAGATACACATATTTTTCAATCATCGTGACGGCACAGTCTAATTCATGCAGGAAAAAAGGCTGCGCCAACCGAAATTTCCGCGGGTGTTGCTCGACGGCACGAATCATTTTTTCAACCGTTGCGCTTAGATGTGAGATTTTCTGCCACATCACAAGCGAACGAACTTTCAAGCGTGCGCGTCGCATTCGCTTCCATTGTTTCCGCGCTTGCGCAAGCTCTGTTTGGATATAACGCTTTTCTTCTTTTAACAAGTCTGGCGCAACGATGCGCTGCTCTCTCCGTTTCATATAAATGGACGTCACAACCATTGCTAGCGCCCCAGAGAGAAACGAAAGAAAAAAGTGATAGCGAAACGAGAAAAAGGCAACTACAGCCGTTATTAGCCCAATATTCCATGAAACGAACCATCGCCATACAGTCATCAACAATCGTTTCACCGTAATCCCTTCCTCATCAAAAGTTTACTTTCATTATAGCATGCCCTAGTTGTTTATACGAACGAGCCGTTTGTTTTGTTTCATCGTCTTGAGCGAGGAAACCCCCACTTCAAACGTTCATTAAGTGGGGGTAGTTGACGCGAATAGGACAACAGATAGAAAGAATATGTTGATAAAAAAGGAGCTGAAAAAGATGAGAACGATTGATTGGCAAATGGTGGCGTTTGTTGGGATGACGTTATTACAAGACTATTGGTGCTATTTCCGCCTCCCGCGCGTCTATTACTGGCACGTTACGGAAAATAACCGAAATAAAGCAGCTTGAAAGAAGGTGAGTCCATGTATTACGCTCCTCCATCCACGGGAACGATCGCTGTTACCGGCCAAGGGACTCTGCGCGTAAATCCGGATACAGTCATTATTACAATTGGCATTCGCACCGAGCATACGAGCGCTTTAGAGGCACTTACAGAAAACGCCACACGCGCAAATGCGATGCTAAAAGCACTGAGAGAAATTGGCGTTGCCCATGAAGACATCGAAACATCTTCGTTTTCCATCTACCCAAAATATACATACACAAACCAAACTCCTATTCTCGCAGGGTACGAAGTCGAGCATATGTTTGACATGACGGTGAAAGATGTAAAAAAAGTTGGCATGATGTACGAAACGGCCGTTGCTAACGGCGCAAACATTGCTCGTCAACTGCAGTTTAAGCTAGCGAACGAACAGCCGTATTATCAACAAGCGCTCGCCCTCGCCGTTAAAAACGCGCAAGAAAAAGCACGTGTGCTTGCCCGCACCTTACAGCTGCCACTACATGACGTTCCAATTGAAATAAAAGAAAACCACCCTTCCCCTCTTTTACCGCGAGCAATGGTACTTGCAGACGGAGCAGCACCGCCAATCCAAGCGCAAGAAGTTGTCATTAGCGCAATCGTTCACGTCATTTTTTCCTATTGAAAAGAGGGTGTCCCAAAAGCAACGGGGCACCCTTTGTTCTAACCGTATATGCGCACGAAACATATTTGTGAAACTATATATTGTATCTTCCTTGAAGAAAGGCGACCTTTTGAGTCAGCTCCTTTTTAAAATTTCACTTCCCGCAGCCGCTTCCCACCGAATAAAATGACCGTTTTCGTTCGCTTCTTTTCGTTTTCGATTAACACTACCTCATACATCCCGGGCAAGTACGGACCATATTTTTTCACAAACGGTTCTTTCGTCGCTTCTCCCTCCACTTTTTCACCGTTCACAAAAACAGTCGCATCAGCTTCTGTGCGAATGACAAACGAATAAAGGGCGGGTTCAAATACGTATTGGTCAAACAAGAAAAATTGTGTTTCGTATACCGCCATCGTAAAAATCGGTGGAACGGATGTTAACCCCTTTATGTATACGTGCTTCGTTTCTTTTTGCTTTTCTAAATCGCGATGAAGCACTTCGTAGCCTTTTGGGTGTTTGTCTAAATATAATAGTAGTGGCGCTAAAGTTTTTTCGTTAATTGCTCTTGTGCTGCGAATCGATATTTTTAACGCATTCCAATCTTTTTCATGGAGCGCTTGTTCGAAGTTTCGGATGGCCACTTCTTTCCCCATCTCGTTTTTCAATATTCCGTAGCCTTTTATGATCGTAACACTAACGATAAAAAGAAGAAGCAGAACAAACACCGTCCAGCCGACCCGCTTTATGTTCCGCTGTTTCACTTTCTTTCGTTCATCCACACGCGTCGTCGGCAACTGTTTTTCGTCTGCCATCTCATTCTCTTCCCCCTCTTCCGTCTTCCTTTTCTTATACGTATGACAGAAGAAGGGAAAATATGTTAATTTGTTAACAAATGTGCTATTCGTTTAGAAACAGTATGCTTCCATCCGCTTTTTCTAGTCCCTTTCCAAAACAACAAATAGTAAAGCCGTTTTGTTACGGACTCAAGATATTAAGTAACACTTCCGCAAATAAGCGGATTTTCAAATTACGATCCCATTGTTGTATCTTCATCTCTCATTTCCACTCCCTTTCCACATTTATCATACCATTATTTCTCAAAATAAGCCGTTTTTAGAAATTATTATCCGAAGATTTTATATTATAAAAATATTCTGTATTTTAAAAATAAAACTTCTTTTCATTTTTATTTAATTTTTTTAATAAAAAATTAATTTATTCCAAAATAGATATTTATCTTTATAAAACGTTATTTATATGTCTAATTTTTATATATAAAGATAATAAAATATCATTATTTTTTCCATAAAATAAAAAAAATTCTTCCTTATTTCCTTTTTGTAACATTGACGTTTATTAATAATTTTCAGATAATAGCATCGCAGCAATTATTATTTTAGCAATAATAATTTAAGGAGGTTCATACATGGAACTATTAAGTCAAATTGTCGGTTCTATTAACAACGTGCTGTGGTCCTACGTATTGATCGCATTACTATTAGGGCTCGGCGTCTACTTCACGATTGGAACAAAATTTGTTCAAATCCGCCATTTAGGTGAAATGTTCCGCGTCTTAAAAGAAAAAGCGCCTGGATCATCGAACGGGGAAAAAGAAATTTCTTCTCTCCAAGCGTTTTTCATCGGTGCGGCAACACGAATTGGTACTGGTAACGTCGCTGGGGTAGCAATGGCAATCGCCATCGGAGGTCCTGGTGCCGTATTTTGGATGTGGCTTGTTGCCGTATTAGGTGGCGCAAGTGCGTTTGTTGAAAGTACATTAGCGCAAATTTTCAAAGTAAAAGACAAAGTTGGATATAAAGGCGGCCCTGGCTATTACATGGAAAAACAATTAGGTGCCCGCTGGATGAGCACCATTTTCGCGATTACAATCATTTTAAGCTTTGGTCTTATTTTTAACGCCGTACAAAGTAACACTATCGCAGCAGCATTTAAAAATTCGTTCCATTTCAACTTACATGTAACCGCTATCCTACTTGTTGTTTTAACTGCTGTTATCATTTTCGGTGGGGTTACACGTATCGCCAACTTCTCGTCATTTATCGTGCCAATCATGGCTGGTTTCTATATTTTGCTTGCGTTATACGTCATGGTAACAAACATTACAGAAATTCCAGCAATGTTAGCGTTAATTTTTAAAAGCGCTTTCGGGCTTGAGCAAGCAGTCGGCGGTGGAATCGGCGCTGCCATCATGATGGGAGTCAAGCGCGGATTGTTCTCGAACGAAGCTGGTATGGGTAGTGCGCCAAACGCAGCGGCAACAGCTACTGTTTCTCACCCTGTAAAACAAGGATTCATCCAAGCGTTAGGCGTCTTTTTCGATACGTTAGTCGTATGTAGTGCAACAGCGTTTATCATTCTTTTATCAGATGCATCGAAATCAAAATTATTAGGAATTGAATTAACGCAAGCAGCGTTAAGCGAACATTTTGGTTCTTGGGCTGGCATTTTCCTTTCATTCGCCATCTTTATGTTCGCGTTCAGCTCGATTATCGGTAGCTACTATTACGGAGAAGCAAACATCGGCTTCATCAGCAAAAGCAAAACCGCGCTGTTCATCTATCGTTTACTTGCACTTGGTTTAGTATACTTTGGTGCAGTCGCAAGCATTCAAATCGTTTGGGACTTAGCAGACCTTGCGATGGCGCTAATGACATTAACAAACCTTGTAGCGATCGGTTTACTTGGTCGCATTGCCTTTAAAGCATTAAATAACTACATGGAACAACGTAAAATGGGTAAAGACCCTGTCTTCTACGCAGATGATATTGAGGGCTTAAAAGGCGTAGAAGCATGGCCAACTCGTGCACAAGCGAAAAAAGTTGCTTCCGGTGAATAATATATCATAAAAAGGTTGATCCTTTAAAAGGGTCAACCTTTTTTTCATGAAACTGACACATATTTGTGACGGTTTTTTGAACGTTTGTGAAGAAATATACATTCTTTCTTCTATTAATAGTATAGTGTGAATAGAATCTTTTTCGAGAATCGAGGGAGTGTTAAAATGATTGTTCATGAGCTAATGAGCATGGAGTCTGTTTTTGCGGAAGAACTAAAAGAAGGGTATCACGTGTTAGTCGGGAAGTATAAAACGGTTGATGTGATTACGGATACGGATTGTGTACAAGAAATTGACTGCGGAACGGAAGAAATTGTGGAAGTCGTATTTGACCCTGGGAACGAATACTCGCTTATTCGTCTTGGCGCCTATACGTTTGAAGAAATGCCATCGCTCGATGAGTTGCAACGGACGATTTTTGCCAACCATTGTGACATTTTTGCAGAAGCGGTCTCAGCGTGAGACCGCTTCTTTTTTTGCTGGTGGCAAATGAACTGCTTTTCCCGTTAATGCTTCCACCGCTTCAAGCAAGCTCTCGTTCACGCTTGGATGCGGATATAGCGGGAACGAAAAATCTTCCTCGCGCCCTACCATTTCAAGACCGATTGCTCCACTTGAGATTAGTTCCACTGCGCCCGCTCCGATGATATGAACACCGAGCACTATTTCCGTTTTGGCATCACTAATGACTTTCACAAGCCCCTCTTTTTGCCCAACAATGCTTGCATAGCCGTTCCCTGTAAGCGGGAACTGGCCGATGCGAACATTTTCATATTGTTGTTTCGCTTCTTCTTCGGTTAATCCAACCGAGGCAATCGGCGGGTTCGAGTACACAACCGTCGGCAACCATGTCCAGTCAACTTCCGCTGCTTTCCCTGCCATTGTTTCTGCTGCCACTTTCCCTTGCTTAATTGCCTTCACCGCTGACATCGGTCCGCCTGTTACATCCCCTACAGCGAAAATGTGCGGGATAGACGTCTGTGCTTGGCGGTTCACCGCCAGAAATCCAGCGTCCGTTTGACTTACGTTCAGCCGCTCGATTCCTAATCCCTTGATGTTTGCTTTCCATGAACAAGAGAGAAATAAATGAGAGCCTTCGATCGTGAACCGTTCAGCTTTTGTCGTAAATGTCGCACATACCGCGTGCGCTTCTGGCTGTACCTGCTCTAAACGGCACTGTTTATATAGTTTTATTTTCATTTTTTTCAAAAGGCGCTCCCACTCGCGATTAATCGACGAGTCAAATGGAAAACTTTCACGATCCAATATTATCGTTACGTTCGCCCCGAGCGCTCGAAAACTTGTCGCTACTTCAAGCGCTATATAATCACTTCCATATACAAGCAGCTGCTCTGGCACTTCTTGTACTTCATAGATGGAGTACGCATGGAATACACGGTCACCGCTTACTTCTGGAAGTTCTAGCGACGCGCCCGTTGCAATCACCGCATAGCGAAAGCGGTATACATCAAACGCATCCCCACGTTCCACTCCCATTCGGTCTTCCGCTAAAAAAGAGGCATTCCCTTTCACAAGTTCGATTTTATTTGCCTTGCAAAGCGCTTCTATTCCTTGCCGCAACTGACTAATCACTTTCATTTTATATTGCGTTAGTTTTTCTAAATGAAACGAAACTCCTGTCCATTCGACCCCAATGTCGTTCAGATGGGCAAGCTGGTTTAAGCTTTGCGCCGCATGGGCAAACACTTTGGACGGAATGCATCCTTTATTTAAACAAACTCCCCCGACTTCCTCTTTTTCGACAAGCACGACCGACAACCCGAGCTGCGCAGCACGAATAGCCGCATGATATCCTCCCGGTCCCGCTCCGATGACGACAACATCGCGCTCATGGGCAAGTTCACCGACAACCACGTTATATCAACTCCATCCACATGAGATTCGGATTTTCAATGAATTTAGCAAAATAGTTCGTGAACGCCACCGCCGTTGCTCCGTCCGCGACACGATGGTCAAACGACATCGAGATGTTCATCATCGACCGAATCGCGATTTCGTCATTTTCCGTGACGACTGGGCGTTTTTTCGTTTTATGAAACGCGACTAGCGCTACTTCTGGATAATTAATGATCGGCGTCGCCCCAATGCTTCCCCCGAGCGGGCCAACGTTGCTAATGGTGAACGTTCCGCCCGTCATGTCAGAAAGCGTCAGCGTATGTTCTAGCGCCTTTTTCGTTAGCGCTTTCATTTCTTCGTGAATTTGTCGAATGGATTTCGTTTCGATATGCTTAATGACAGGAACGACTAATCCTTCTTCCGTATCGACAGCAATGCCAAAATGGTGTTCTGTTTGCAGGCGAATGCATTCGTTTTCTTCATCAAGCTTCGCGTTAAAAATCGGAAATTGCTTTAGCGCGAGCGAAAGCGCTTTAATGAAAAATGCTGTTGCGGAAATCGTGACACCATGTTTTTTTAGCTGTTCGCGTACCGCTAGCAACTCCGTCACATCGATTTCTTCAAAATGGGTGCAGTGCGCAATCGTCCTAAGCGATTGCACCATTTTTTTCGCAATTTGCTTGCGGCGGCCGCGGAACGGGACGATTTCCTCATGATTTTCGCTCGTTTTTGCCATCGTCTGCTGAGGCTGCGTGGATTTTTCGACCGCCGATTGCGATTGTTGCGCTTTAAGGTAGCGATAGACGTCTTCATCCGTAATGCGTCCTGCCGGTCCTGTTCCGTTCACGAGCGCTAAATCCACCCCGTGCTCGCGCGCGATTTTTCTTGTGTATGGGGAGGCAAGAATTCGTTGGCGTCGAGCCGCTTCGGTCGTCTCTTGAGTAAAATGGCGTTCTACTTCCCTCGCGATTGTTGCTGCTAGTTGTTCTTTCACTCGTTGTTCGGCCGTTTCCGTGCGCAACGATAATAACGTTGTTCCGACCGCGACTGTCTGCCCTTCCGGAATGAAAATATCGTCTACCGTTCCTTCTGCTGGTGCAGGAATTTCCGCCACCATTTTATCGGTCTGTACTTCGACAAGCGGCTGGTCAACTTTCACCTGTTCTCCTTTTTTCACAAGATAATGAACGATAACCGCTTCCGTCATCCCTTCTCCGATGTCATGAAGTTTCACTTCTACCATTTCTTCCACCCCCTTAAAACGCCACCGCTTTTTCTATCGCATATAAGACGCGTTCCGGTGTCGGCAAATAATGATCTTCTAACGAAAAAAACGGAACCGGAACATCAAACCCTGTCACACGCTCGACAGGCGCTTTCTGGTATAAAAAGCATTCGTCATTAATGAGCGCAATCAAATCATTGGCAACCCCACCGGTCGCATGCGCTTCTTGCACAATCACGGTGCGCCCTGTTTTTTGTACCGACTCGACAATCAACTCTCGGTCAAGTGGATATAGCGTGCGCAAATCAATGACATCGGCATTAATCCCTTTTTTCGCTGCTTCTTCCGCCGCTTTCATCGCCACTGGCACCATTGCACCCCAAGCAATGACCGTCACATCTTCCCCTTCCCGAACTCTTTTTCCTTTGCCGATTTCTATCGTATATTTTCCCTCCGGCACTTCTTCGCGAAAGGCGCGGTAACATCTCATCGGCTCTAAAAATAGCACCGGATCCGGATCCTCAATCGCCGCAATTAATAGCCCTTTCGCATCATACGGGGTCGACGGACACACCACTTTCATGCCTGGCATATGGGTAAACAATGCTTCTGTGCTGTCGGAATGGATTTCTGGAGCGCGCACTCCTGCGCCATAAGGAGCGCGAATGACCATCGGGACAGTAAAGTGCCCGAGCGTTCGCGAACGAATTCTTGCCGCATGTGTCATAATTTGTTCATACGCTGGATAAATAAATCCTAAAAACTGAATCTCCACAACCGGCCGAAATCCGTTTACCGCCATTCCGATCGCGGCACCTGTAAAGCCCGCTTCACTTAACGGAGTGTCGATGACGCGATCTTCGCCAAATTCCGCCTGCAACCCGTCAGTCGCACGAAATACCCCACCGTTTTTGCCAACGTCTTCTCCTAGCACTAATACATCTTCCCGCTCCCTTAGCATCGTTCGCAGCGCATCTGTAACCGCTTGCACGAGCGTTAACGTATTCGTTTTAACCGTCGTTGTCATGCCCGCTCCCTCCATGATGTATACATTTGTTTTTGTTGCTCAATCGTCCATGTCGGTGTAGCAAATACAAAATCAAACATATCCGCCGGATTCGCTTCTGGAAACTGCTCCATTTCTGCAACTGCCTGTTCGATTTCCGCCTGGACTTTTTCTTGCATCTCCTTTATTTGCTGTTCGTCCCACCAACCGATTTGTTTTAAAAATCGTTCGACGCGCACAATCGGGTCGCGTTCACGTCTTCGTTTGCTTTCTTCCTGGTCGCGATATTTGGTCGGGTCATCCGCGGTCGTGTGTGCCCCGTACCGCCACGTCACCGCCTCAATTAACGTTGGTCCTTCACCGTTCCGCGCGCGATCAAGCGCCTTTTTTGTTTCGAAATAGACCGCGAAAATGTCGTTGCCGTCGACACGAATCCCTGGAATATCGTACGCCAGCGCTTTTTGGGCGATCGTTTTCGTTTTCATTTGCCTTGTTATCGGCACGGAAATGGCGTATTGGTTGTTTTGGTTAAAGAACACTGCCGGCACATGAAAAACGCTCGCGATGTTTAGCCCTTCATGAAAATCACCTTCCGATGTCGCTCCGTCGCCAAAATAAACAATGACGGCGTTTTTCGTTCCTTTTCGTTTTTCCGCGTATGCCGCGCCCGCCGCATGCGGAAGTTGGGTGGCAATCGGTACGCTCGGAGGAAAAATTTTCTTCCCATCTGGCGGGACGCACCCTTCATTTCTACCTTTCCAATACAATAAAATGCGCACGAGCGAATGACCGAACGTCATCGTCGCCCCGTGGTCACGATATGTTGGAAACAGCCAATCATCGTTCTCTAATGCAAGCGCGCTGCCGACTTGGCTCGCTTCTTGTCCTTCATACGGCGCATACGTCCCAATCCGTCCTTGGCGCTGGAGGCTGACGCATTTTCGGTCAAATGTTCTTGTACGGATGAGATGGTAATACATCGTCATCACGAGCTCTTTCGTCAATTTTTCGCGGTACTCCGGTAATACAACGTTGCCTTCCTCATCAATGATTTGTATGATTGGAAATTGTTCCATTCCATCCCCTTCTTTCGTCGTTAGTTACCACCGAACATCCCATTTCGGTCGTTTTTTATGGGTGAAAAAATGATTGCGTCGGCTGCGCATTTCAAGCCGCTGTTCACAAAAACGGTTCGCCGCCTCCACCGTCGTGATTTGCTCGTTTTCTGCCTGACGGTAAATTTCTAAAAGCGTCGTATAAATCGCTTTTGTTTTATTTAATACTCGCTCTTTATTCGGACCATATAGCTCATCCGCTACTTGAATGAGGCCGCCTGCATTCACGATATAATCCGGCGCATATAAAATGCCTTTGTCGCGGAGCCGCTTCCCGTAGCTTCCATCCAACAGCTGATTGTTCGCTGACCCGACAATCGCTTTTACTTTCAACTGTTCGATTGTATCGTTATTGACGACATTCCCGAACGCACACGGCACAAACACGTCCGCTTCGACCCGATAAATGTCTGCCCCTTCCACGACTTTGACGCTACCACCTACTTTTTTCGCATGCGCAACGATTGCCTCGACCGCTGATACGTTAATATCACACACATACAGGTTCGCCCCTTGATTGAGCAGTTGCTCTGCTACTTTATATCCGACTTTGCCAAGCCCTTGAAGCGCATACGTTTTGCCCGAGAGCTCGTCGCTTCCCCATAGTACGTGGCTTGTTGCTTGGAGGCCGTAAATGACGCCTAATGCCGTCGGAACCGATGAATCCCCACTTCCACCATACGCTTCTGGCACACCGACAATGCAGTTCGTTTCCTTCATCGCATGAACGAAATCGTCCGGCGTCGTTCCCATATCGGTTCCTGTATAAAAACGCCCGTTTAGCGACTCGACAAACTGCCCGAATGCACGAAATAGCTCTGGCGTTTTATGCTTCGGGTCGCCGATAATAACCGCTTTGCCGCCGCCGAAATCGACGTCTGCCGCAATGCATTTATATGTCATCCCTTTCGAAAGGCGAAGCACATCAACAAGCGCCGCCTCTACCGTCGGGTATGGCTGCATGCGACACCCCCCTAACGCAGGGCCAAGCGTCGTATTATGAATGGCGATAATCGCTTGCAGCCCTGTTTTTTCATCGTTGCAAAAAATAACTTGCTCATGCTCTTTCATTTGCGTAAAAAGATCGGTTTTCCATTCATTCAGCACTGCGCTCATCACTCATTCCCCCTGCCTAACATCTCGCGAATTTTTTGTTTTGGCAAAATGACTTGCTTCACTTCTCCAATGCCGATGACGCCTGTTTCATTTCTCGCTTCCACGTCCGTAATCACTACGTTGTCGCGCAGTTCTTTTACGGTGGCGGTCACCGTAACGAGTGAACCTTCAGAGGTTGGCGCTACATGTTTCACCGTCACTGCCGCCCCCATTCCTTCTTCGTGCTCCTCTAAATATGGCAAAATAATTTTCCGCGACGCCCATTCCATATGATAGACCATCGATACTGTTGAGTACGCTGGATGGACAACAGTTCCTTCGAATTGTGCAAACATTTCTGGAGTGACGACCGCTTGCACGACCGCCGTATCTCCTATTTTCATCCCTTGTTTCATTTATATCACCTCTTTTTCATAACGTTTTATAAACGTTATATAAAAATGATATTTTATTAAATGTGGCAATAGAGCGGATTTCCTTTTAAAATCAAACATTTTAGTGGTGTAAAGCGTTCAATTTGTAAACGTTTACATTATTAGTATCATAAAAATATTTATTAACGTGTAAATAACGTTATGATAAATAAATATTATCAACTGAATAATTTAAAAGTCAATAATTTTCTTAAAAATATGAAAAAGCACCCCGATCGACGGGATGCTTTATTCTCCAAATAAGTCATGAAGCTTTTTCCACTGTTCCTTCGCTTCGTTCATCATATCGTCCAACAATTGTTGGACGGTCGGGATATGCTCGATAAGCCCAGCAATTTGCCCCGCATTGACGAATCCTTCCGAAAAATCGCCCGCCAATGCGCCGCGACGATGATAGTCTTCGGACGTATGGCGGTTAAATTCTTCTAACGTAATTCCTTCTTTTTCATATTGCAATAACTTCTCGGCATACGGGGTGCGCATAATTCTCCGCACTCTTCCAACGGAGCGCCCGACGATGACCGTTTCGTTTTCATCAGCAGCTACAATCCGCTGTTTATACGCCTCATGAAATGGCGCTTCTTGCGTGGCAATAAGCCGAGTTCCTAACTGGACCCCTTGCGCCCCAAGCGCCAAAGCCGCTAACAACCCTTTTCCATCGCCAATTCCCCCTGCGGCAACGACCGGCACACGAACAGCTTGGACAATTTGCGGAATTAATGTCATCGTCGTGAGCTCTAAATTGGAATTAATCCCTGCTGCCTCGTACCCTTCCGCAACAAGCACATCCGCCCCCGCTGCTTCCGCCTTTTTTGCTTGCTTGACCGATGCGACAACGACGATAATTTTCACCCCTCGCTCTTTCAAACGCGGGATAAATGGCGCAGGATTTCCTGCAGATAGCGACACGACCGGGAGGTGATATTTTTCCACAAGCGCGACCATTTCTTCCGCATACGGTGTCACTTGAATCGGAATATTGACCGCAAACGGGCGGCTTGTACGTTGTTTCGTTTCGGCAATAATCGCCTCCACTTCATCAGGCGCCATCGTGCCAACCCCGATTGTACCAAGTCCACCTGCTTCCGAAACAGCGCTTGTCAACGGGGCATTGCTAATATTCCCCATCCCCCCTTGAATAATCGGATAACGAATGTTTAATAGGCGACAAATATCATTCATGAAATTCCCACCCCGTTAAAAATATGTTATACTTATCATAACCTTATCACATTTTAAGGGGGATGGAAATGATTTATTCATACAACGGAAAGACGCCAACGCTAGATAAAACGGTATTCGTTGCTCCTGGCGCCCATATTATTGGCGATGTCACGATCGGAAAAGAATCG
Organism: Anoxybacteroides voinovskiense; assembly: GCF_014196205.1. Taxonomy (GTDB): domain Bacteria; phylum Bacillota; class Bacilli; order Bacillales; family Anoxybacillaceae; genus Anoxybacteroides; species Anoxybacteroides voinovskiense. The sequence goes on from NZ_JACIDE010000013.1 coordinate 26,303, forward strand.
ACGATTTGGTTTAATGCGGTATTGCGCGGCGATGAAGCGCCGATTATCGTCGGAGAGCGATGCAGCATTCAAGATAACTCGACATGCCATTTGTACGAAGGATTTCCGCTTGTCATTGAAGACGAAGTAACGGTCGGACATAACGTCATTTTGCACGGATGTACGATTCGCAAACGCTCCATTATCGGCATGGGCTCGACGATTTTAGACGGTGCAGAAATCGGGGAAGAATGCATTATCGGCGCCAATACGCTTATTCCATCGGGCAAAAAAATTCCGCCTCGTTCGTTAGTTATGGGGGCTCCTGGGAAAGTCGTTCGCGAAATTACCGAACAAGACCTTGCCCTTATTCAACTGTCGATCGATACATATGTCCAAAAAGGAAAAGAATATCGGGAGTTGTTGGGGGAGAAATAAAAAAGCACTGTTTGAACGCAGTGCTTTTCTTTATTCTGCAATTAACGGGTGGTCGTACACGTCGTATTGCTCTTCTTTTTTCTCTAGCTCATTACCGTCGGTAAACACTTCTTCAAAAAAGCGGTTTGCCGGTTTCGCCAATTCTTTATAATATTCACTAAACAATGATGCGGCGTGGCTCCCCATCCATTCCCGCGGCAACAACTCTTCCGGAAGTCCTGGGTCGATAAATAAAAACTTCCGATATTCGTGCACGAGCTTCGTCCGTTCAACAAAACATTCCGCATCAGACATTTCTCCGCGCTGAATTTTATGTTTATCAATGACATATTTTTGGCTGTACTCGGAAATAAACGCTTCATATTTCTGATTGATTGCCGCTAAATCCCAACATTTTTCAACAAGCCGCTCATTCGTATGCGGTCCGTCATATTGCGCAATAAAAAAATCAACGTACGGCTCGATTTGGTATTTATCCATTAAATCGTACACCTGCTTTTCCAAATTGTTCGGTGAAATCCAACAGCTGTTGGAAATCGTGCCAAACCCGCTCCATACAAGTTCTTTTCTGAGCTCGTCACGCAATGCCCGTTTTTCCTCTGGGATTGTATAGACGAAAATGCGCCACTTTCCGTCCCATTTTTCTGGCCGGATTTTATAAATTCGCTTTGCTGCTTCTTCGATTCGTTTCACTCCGCGCTCGGTTAACGAATAATAGCTTTTATTCCCTTTTTTCTCGGCTTGCACCCACCCTTGCTTGCTCATGCGGGAAATCGCCGCACGCACGGCCTGGTCGTTATGCCCGAATTCTTTGAGCAAACGAATTAAACTGCCGATCCAAATTTGATTGCCGTAGTGACGAATGTAGTCGCCGTAAATCGTAAAAATCATCGATCGCGTATTCATCGCAGACACCCTTTGTTTTCAAAATACAACGTTTTCCTGACGCGCTTTCATGGTTCAGTATTTTAGCAAATTTTTATAACGCTGACAACACGAAAAAGAAAAAAAGCGCAAAATCCATGAGCAGCATTTCGCTCATGGATCGCCTTGATTAATCGATGTTTTCTACAATGGTCGCAATCCCTTGTCCAACGCCGATGCACATCGTCGCTAGACCATATCGGACATGTCGGCGTTTCATTTCGTAAATTAACGTCGTTAAAATTCGCGCGCCGCTTGCTCCGAGCGGATGTCCAAATGCAATTGCTCCTCCGTTCACGTTCACTTTTTCTTTCTCAAGCGCAAGCTGTTTCATACATTCTAACGCTTGCGAAGCGAACGCCTCATTTAATTCGACCAATCCGATCTCCTCGATTGTTAGCCCCGCGCGCTTTAACGCCTTTTGTGTCGCATAAATCGGACCGAGCCCCATTACGGCTGGTTCTAGACCGGCAACGGCGGAGGTCGTATATTTCACAAGCGGCGTCACGCCAAGCTCTTTCGCTTTTTCGGCGCTCATTAGAAGCAATGCTGCCGCCCCGTCATTGACGCCAGAAGCATTTCCCGCCGTGACGGTTCCACCTTCAAATAATGGACGTAGTTTCGCTAATTTCTCAATCGTTGTATCTGGACGAGGATGTTCATCTTTCTCGACCACAACTTCCGTTCCTTTCCGGTCACGATAGACGACAGGAACTAGTTCATCCGCAAACAAATTTGCCTCGATCGCTCGCTTCGCTTTCATTTGGCTTTCATATGCAAATTCGTCTTGTGCTTCGCGTGAAATTCCGTACCTCTTAGCAACGTTTTCGGCTGTTTGCGGCATGCTGTCGGTTCCATACATTTCATGGAGCTTTGGATGAATAAACCGCCAGCCGATCGTCGTATCAAACATTTCCAAATTGCCGCGCGGAAAGTCTTGATCAGGCTTCGCCATGACAAAAGGCGCCCGCGTCATACTTTCCGTTCCTCCTGCGATGACAATGTCCGCCTCTCCTATCATAATCGCCCGTGCTGCGTAGTTAACCGCATCCAAGCCAGAGCCACATAGACGGTTCACTGTTGTTCCAGCCACTTCAACCGGCAAACCAGCTAATAACGCCGACATGCGGGCAACGTTTCGATTATCTTCCCCCGCTTGATTGGCATTACCAAGAACCACTTCTTCGATTTGTTCGACTGGAAGTGACGGGTTACGTTCGATGAGCGCACGAATAACAGTCGCTCCTAAATCGTCTGGGCGAACGTCTTTGAGCGCTCCTTTATACTTTCCGATCGGCGTCCGCACCGCATCGACAATGACGACTTCTTTCATTCTACCTCTCCCCCTTCTGCACGTTTGGTATAGATCTTACTCACTAACCAATCGTAAATCCGTTATTTTTAGCAAAAAATTCGCTCATTTCACTTATTCTTTTCCTGTATAGTCATAAACTCCTTTGCCTGTTTTTCTTCCGAGACGGCCTGCTTTGACATATTGTTCTAGTAGCGGAGCTGGCCGGTATTTTTCCCCTAGTTTTTCATGCAAATATTTTAAGTTGTTCAAACGTGTATCTAATCCGACTAAATCGGCTAATTCAAATGGTCCCATCGGATAATTGAGTCCAAGTTTAATTGCTTTATCAATTTGTTCTGGCGTACCTACCCCCTCTTGGAGCATGTAAAACGCTTCGTTGCCGACTAGCGCGCTAATCCGGCTCGTCACAAACCCTGGAAATTCATTGACGACAACTGTTTCTTTCCCCATTTGTTCCGCCACTTGTTGAATCACTTCTGCCGTTTCGTCGCTCGTTTCTAATCCGCGAATAATCTCCACAAGCTTCATTTTATGAACAGGATTAAAAAAATGCATCGCAATGACTTTTTCTGGCCGCTTTGTAAAAGAAGCAATCTCTGTCGGGCTCATCGTCGACGTATTCGTCGCAAAATAGCACGTTTGTGGCGCATGTTCGTCGATTGTTTCAAACACATGCTTTTTAATCTCTAATTTTTCCGGAACAGCTTCAATGACTAAATCCGCCGTTTTCACTGCTTCCACTAAACCTGTCGAATACGTAAGTCGTGCTTGTGCGTCTAGTTTTGCCGAGGCGGTCATTTTGTTTAACGACACCGCTTTTTCAAAAATAGCGTCAATTTCTTTTTTTGCGCTTTGTAATTGTTCGTCCTTAATATCTACGAGTGTTGTCGTAAATCCTCCTGCCGCACTTACATATGCAATCCCTCGTCCCATCACGCCTGAACCAACAACAACTAACTGGCGAATCATCGAATCTCTCCTTTGCCATCGTAGTACAAAAATGAACGTGTGATCAAAAATGCATGTAAAAGACAAAAGTGAAAACGAGCACCCATCCGCAGATGGAAGTGCTCGGAAAATGTTACAGACCGAAAGGATTGAGCGGACGGCTTCCGTAATACGATAAAATGCTCTTCGTTTCCGTATATAAATCGAGCGTTTCTACACAAAGTTCCCGACCAAATCCAGATTGTTTATATCCGCCAAACGGTGTGCCTGGGAATGCCGAGAACGGACTGTTAATCATCACTATTCCTGCTTGAATTTGTTTAGCGACGCGAAGCGCACGGGCATGATCTTTCGTCCAAATCGCGGAACCTAATCCGTATTCGCTGTCGTTTGCTAATTTGACGACTTCTTTTTCATCGCTGAATGCCATAACGACAACGACTGGACCAAAAATTTCTTCTTTGACGACTTTCATTTGATGGTGAACGTTCGTAATAATCGTCGGTTCGTACCAATAGCCGTTTTCAAATCCTTCGACTTTCGCCTCTTTTCCACCTGTGACAATCGTTGCTCCTTCTTCGACTGCCGAACGAACGTAGCCGTCAATGACTTCTAGTTGCTCACGGCTAATAATTGCCCCAACATGCGTTCCTTGGTCAAACGGGTTGCCGAGGATTAGTTTTTTTGTTTTTTCCACAAACTTTTCCATAAACGCATCGTAAATGCTTTCATGGACGTACAAACGCGAACGTGCTTCGCATGACTGACCCGTGTTATAGAAAATACCGAATAACGAACCATCGACCGCCGCGTCGATATCGGCATCTTCAAACACAATGTTCGGTGATTTTCCGCCAAGTTCTAATGTAACACGCTTTAACGTTTTCGATGCTTTTTCCATAATGTCTTTTCCGACTGGTGTTGAACCGGTGAACGCCACTTTATCAACAAGCGGATGCTCGACTAAATAGTTGCCGACTTCCGAGCCAGAGCCCGTGACGACGTTCACGACCCCTTCCGGAACACCTGCCTCGTGGCAAATTTCCGCAAGCACAATGCATGTGAGCGGCGTTAAGGAAGCTGGTTTAACGACGACGGAGCAGCCAGCAGCGATGGCTGGAGCGATTTTCCATGCTGCCATCATTAACGGATAGTTCCACGGGATAATTTGCGCGCATACACCGACCGGTTCTTTTTCGGTAAAGTTATGAAATGCGCCTGGCATATTATTGACCGTGCCGCGATGGCTTACGATCGCACTTGCATAAAACTCAAAATCTTCGATTGCTTGCATCACTTGTCCTTGTGCAGCCGACAACGCTTTTCCTGTATCTAAAATCTCCAACTCTACTAATTCGTTAAAACGCGAACGCATAATCGAGGCAATTTTGTTGAGAATACGCGCCCGTTTATTCACTGGAAAATGACGCCACTTTCCATAATCAAACGCTTGCCGTGCCGCTAAAATGGCGCGCTCTGCATCTTCTTTCGTCCCTTTTGCTACTTTTGCGACCGGTTCGCCTGTTGCTGGGTTATACGTCGTAAACGTTTCTCCGGAAGAGCTTTCGACACGTTCCCCGTTAATAATTAAGTGATACATGTCACGCTTCGTTTCAAGTTTTTCCATTTTTTGTTCTCTAACCGTTGCCACTAGTCACACACTCCTTTTTTGTGAAAATGTTTCATTTTTTCGTATCGTCGCTTGGTAGAGAGCACCGTTCGGACGTTTTATTATTTTCCTTGAAATATCGCTCGCCGTTTTTCAAAAAAGGCGCGAACACCTTCGCGATGATCTTGGGTGAGCCCTGCAATTCGTTGGGCAAACGCTTCTTTTTCTAAATATTCAGTAAAAGATAGTTCCCAACTTTGCCGTAAACACCGTTTGATTAGCCCGACTGCTTTCGTCGGTAGATTCGCTAGCCTTTCGGCGAATCGAGCGACCTCCTCTTCCCATGCCTCTTCCGAAATAACAGCAGTCACAAGCCCGAGCTCGTACGCTTTTTGTGCGGTCACTTTTTCTCCTAAAACCGCTAACTCAAGTGCTTTCGCATGACCGATAAGACGCGGCAAATAATAAAGATTACCTGCATCCGGGATTAAGCCGACGTGAATAAACGCTTCTACAAAGCTTGCCTTTTCCGACGCAAGGCGAAAATCGCACGCTAACGCAAGGCTCATCCCTGCCCCTGCGGCGACCCCATTTACTGCCGCAACGACTGGCTTTTCGAAAGAGTGAAGCGCTTTCATCATTGGTGCATAGCGCGTCCGAAGTACTTCGCCATGATCCATGTCTTCTGTAACACCACTGAGATCTTCTCCTGAGCAAAACGCTCTTCCTGTGCCTGTGATGACTAAGCAGCGAACAGTTTCGTCGTTTGCTGCTTGTTTGAGTGCTACTGTAATCTCTTTGTTCATTTGTTCTGTAAACGCATTCAATTTATCCGGGCGGTTCAATGTCAACCACGCCACTTGATTCCGAATGTCATAACGAATCGTTTCGTACAACGAACGGCCCTCCTTATTTTCCTTGAAATTTCGGTTTCCGTTTTTCGATAAATGCTTGCATGCCTTCTTTTTGGTCTGCGGAGGCAAACAGAAGGTAAAAATTCTTTCGTTCAAACTGCATCCCTTCATATAGCGAATAATCAACCGCTTTATGGACCGCTTCTTTAATAAAACGGACGGATAAAGGAGGCTGTTTCGCTAACTTTTCCGCGAACGTCATCGTTTCCTCCATGAGCAACTCTGGCGCAATGAGCCGGTTGACGATTCCTAGGTCGTAAGCGGTTTTCGCCGACATCCGCTCTCCGGTCCAAAGCCATTCGAGCGCTTTCGTTTTGCCGATTAGCTTCGTTAGCCGCTGTGTCCCTCCCGCTCCCGGCATGACGCCAATATTTACTTCCGGAAAGCCAAATTCTGCCGTTTCGGAAGCAAACAGCAAATCGCAACAAAGCGCTAGTTCAAAGCCCCCACCTAATGCAAATCCGTGAACCGCAGCAATCATCGGTTTTTTAATAAGCGCCAATCGATCCCATTCGGCAAACTGATTGAGCAAATCAAGCGTAATCGGGTCATCGTTAGCCATTTCGTCGATATCTGCTCCCGCCGCAAACGCTCTTCCCTTTCCGGTTAACACGATCACGCGCACGTCATCGTTGCGATCGTATGCTTCGATAGCGTGAACAATTTCGGTGACCATCGGGCGGTTTAGTGCATTCAATACGTGCGGACGGTTTAACTCAATAATTGCGACCATTCCTTCCGTCCGCGTTTGAATATGCAAAAACTCATTCATTGCCAACTTCCTCACCAATCATCAAGGTGACAAGCTCCCCGGCAAATGACATTAAGTCTTTTCCTGATGCTTTTGCTTCGCTCGTTTTCATCGCTTCTTTTAGTGCTTCATGGCTGTCGTAATACATTTCGCATAACAAATAATACTCGCTTTCGCCTCCCATCGGCGTGCCGACAATTTTCGTTACTTCCATTTTGCGAAGCCCTGGAATTTTTGCCGTAATTGGGGCATGCGTCCCGAAATAATGCGCATCAAATGCTTCTTTATCTTTCGGTTGTTTGTAAAGAGCAATCATTTTTACCATTTTTCTCTTCTCCTTTTCTATGAACGTAGTGAATATTCTTAAATGGCGAGCAACACGCGCTCTTTTTTACATCCAAATGGAAATTGGTTTTAATGCTTCAAACGGATTTTTGCATTGTTTGCAATAAAAAATGCTGCGGCAGGCGGTCGGTCCGAAAATGTTTTCCATCAACGTATAAGACGATTGGCAATACGGGCATTCCACTTGCCATTCCCCGTTTGGACCGGTTTGTTTTGGGGGCGGAGCGATGCCGAATTGTTTTAATTTTTCCCGCCCTTGTTCGGTAATGCGATCCGATGTCCATGGGGGATGGTGAATAAATTCTACCGTTACCTGTTCGACTCCTTCTAAATCGCTCAACACTTGTTCGACACGTTGGCGAATAATGTCGAGCGCCGGACAACCGATGAACGTCGGCAACAACTTCACAATTGCTTCTCCGTCGACGAATTGGATATTTTCCACCATTCCAAGCTCCACGATGCTAATCGAATCAATTTCTGGGTCTTTAACAGCCGCGAGCGCAGCTGTAAGTTTTTCCACCATGCGCTCTCTTCCTTTCAAAAAGATTACCAGATGGCTAGAGGGTCCATGCGGTAAACTTCGGATAATGTCGCGAGCGCTTCGATTAAATCCGCTGTATGTTCGCCATTTCGCCCGTTGCCGCGCTTCATATGAAACTCGCTTGGCAACTCGAGGTTTGTTTGTTCAAACACTGGCTTCACCGCCTGCAGCCAGCGCGCTTTTAACACTTCTTCGCTATCGATTAAGCCGCATTCGACCATTTTTTCTCCCTTCTCGCCAAGTGAAAGCACGCCGGCGAAATCGTCGAACACTTTCTCCACTGCTTTTCTCATTCGTTCCCGCGCTTCGCCCCCAGCGTTGACTAACTGCACAAACCACGTTCTCCAATGCATCAGGTGATAATAAAGTTCCATATTCACTTTCACCGCTACTTGCGCGAGCGGTTCGTAGGAACAGTTTTTCAATGAATCGATACGCACTTTTTTCGCTTGCGTATAGAAGTAGTTTCTTACGACCGCAAACGCCCAGTCATATTGCGGTTCATATAAATAATGTCCCGGGCCATTTACTTCCTCTAATAAAATCGCGTTTCGTCTTTCATTGGCTCCGCGTCCGTGCGCAAGGTCGTCGGCACGCCCCATTCCGATGTCTTCTAGCAATTGATAATACATCGCCGCATGCCCCATCGTATCTTGCGTAATGGAGGAAAAAGCTACGTCCTCTTCAATATGAGGGGCAAGACCTAACCACTCCGAGCCGCGATAAGCAATGATGAAATCATCATCGGCAAGCTGAAATAACAATTCGACAAGCGCCTCTTTATATTCTGGAAGCTGGTGAAGCTCTTCTAGTTTTGTGACAATCATCGCTGAATCTCCCCCTTCCATGATAAAATTTCTTTTTCATCAAACATTTCTTGCTCATATTGCCGCCATTTCTTTTTTAAGTAGCCGTATCCTTTCGTTGTCCGATAGTCTTTGTTATCAAGCCGCTTTAATGCTCCTTTTTCTTCTTCTGTCATTTGGCGAATATCAGAGCGTTTCACGACCCATATATCGGAAACAGGCTCGCGCCGCATGAAATTTTCTTGCGCCATCACTAACGCAATTTCATGGTTAGGGGCAAGCAAGCTAAATTGATGTTGAAGCGGTGCGGTGTCGTTTTTGCGGCTGAACACTTCAAATACTTCATAAAATCCACTCATGACCATCCCCCCTTATACCGTTGCTTTGGAGCCGCTTAATGCTTCACGAACCCACGCGTTATGCCGATACGATAATTCGCGCAGGCGAAGCCGTTCTTTCGACTTCGGGCCGTTGTTGCGGATAATTTCTTTAAATTGATTCCAATCTGGCTGGCGATATATCCATTTTCCTTCTGTTTCGTCGTAATGCATCGTTTCATCTGGAAGCTGAAGCCCAATCGATAAGATGCGTGGCACATATTTTGTAAAGAAATCTTGGCGAAGCTGCTCATTCGTTTTTGTCCGGATGCGGTATTTAATCGTAATGTCTTGTTTCGACGTTCCAGTAGTGGAAGGGCTATCAGGACCGAAAAACATAAGCAACGCATCCCACCAACGGTTAAGCGCACCTTGCAACATTTCTTTTTGCTCTTTTGTTCCTTCCGCTAGCGCTAAAATAATCGATTCCCCGTGCTGGGCGTGGAATACTTCTTCCGCACAAATTCGCTTTAACGCGCGAGCGTACGGGCCGTAGGAAGCATCGAGCATGTTCGTTTGCGTAATGATCGCCGCTCCGTCGACTAGCCACCCAATTAAGCCAGCATCTCCCCACGTCGGCGCCGGCATGTGAAAGACGTTATGAAACTTTAAATTTCCGCTAAATAAATCTTGCATAATTTCTTCGCGCGTTTTGCCAAGCGGAGCCATTAAGTCTTCCGCGACGCGAAGAAGTAGTTGCCCATGTCCCATCTCATCTTGCACTTTTGCCATAATCCCTAGCTTTCTCCGCAACGTCGGGGCTTTTGGCACCCACTCTTTCTCTGGAAGCGCACCCATAATTTCACTAATGCCATGCATAGCGATAAGTTTAATGAGCGTCATTCGGTACTCGTCTGGCATCCAATCATCCGCCTCAATCTTTTCCCCCGCCTCGATTCTCTCCATAAACCGCTGATATTTGTCTTCTTCCGATAAACGTTCAAACGATGTAACAATCGCCATCTATATCCCCTCCTGTTTATAACGTTTATTTAACGTAATTATAAAATAACGTTATAAACATTTCAATTATGAAAATTGTAATAATTAATTATTTTTTTACTTTTTCTTTCCGATGGTCGACAATGCGCACCGCTTTTCCTTCGGAGCGCGGGAGCGATTTCGGTTCACAGACGTGAACATCAATCGAAATAAGGCAGTAGTTTTTCAGTACATGCTGAATGCGTTTTTTGAGTAATGCAACGCGTACGTCGTTCAAATCGCCGCTGATTTCTTGTGCGAACAATTCATTTATTTCGACTTGGAGTTCGACAGTGTCAAGCGTTCCTTTCCGGAATAGGTGAATTTGGTAATACGGGGCTAGTTCTGGAATCGTTAATAAATAATGCTCGATTTCTGACGGAAAAACATTTACCCCGCGAATAATGAGCATATCGTCGACACGCCCTTTGACGCGCGACATTCGTGTCGTCGTTCGGCCGCACTTGCAGCGCTCTTTTGCAATCGACGCAATATCACCTGTACGATAGCGAAGAATAGGGAACGCTTCTTTTGTTAAACTTGTAAATACTAACTCTCCTTCTTCCCCATCTGGTAGTGGCTCAAGCGTTTTCGGGTCGATGACTTCGACATAAAAATGGTCATCTGCGATATGCAGCCCATCTTGCGCCTCATGGCATTCCATCGCCACTCCTGGTCCGATGACTTCGCTTAATCCGTAAATATCACATGCCTTAATCGCAAACGTTTCTTCTAGCGTCTTCCGCATTTCTTCCGACCACGGCTCTGCGCCAAAAATTCCGTATTTCAACGACGTTTGCCGCGGGTCTTTCCCGAGCTCTTTCATTCGTTCTGCAATGTTAAGAATGTAAGAAGGGGTTCCACAAATGACATGTGGCTGAAAATCTTCGATAAGCATCACTTGTCGGTCGGTATTTCCTCCCGATACCGGTACGGTCACCATCCCAAGCCGTTCGCTGCCGTAATGAAGACCAAGCCCCCCGGTAAATAAGCCATACCCGTACGCATTATGCAGCACTTGCCCCCGCTCTCCCCCAGCGATTGCAATCGCCCGTGCGACAATGTCCGCCCAGTTTTCAATGTCGTTTTTCGTATACGCCACAACCGTCGGTTTTCCGCTCGTGCCGCTTGAAGCGTGGAGTCGCACCGTCTGCTGCAAATCGACCGCAAGTAACCCAAACGGGTAATGGTCACGCAAATCTTTTTTCGTCGTAAACGGGAGCTTCTGAATGTCTTCTAGCGACCGAATATGTTCTGGGGTCATTCGTCCAACTAATTTCTGGCGATAAAACGGCACGCGTTCATACACCCGCTGCACCGTTTGTTGCAGCCTCGCAAGCTGCAACTTCTCCAACTCTCGTCTTGACCATGTTTCCACTTCATGTAAAATCATTTTCCCATCCCCTTTGTCAAACGCTTTCATTTTTTTATCAAAAACAAACATTTATAACGTTTATAAAACGTTATAAATGTTTTACATTATATTTAAGTTAAAAATAGCGCTAATATTTTAAATTGTCAATCTATTTTCTTGGCGAATTTTATCGATATCCGCAAAAAGAAGCTAACAGCCTACCTGTTAGCTTCACTCTGTTGACAATCCATGTTCAAACGGTTTCTTGCGGTTTAGGCGCTAGCGGTTTTGGTTCGATGAGATTACCTGTTAAAATGTCTTGCACAGGGACAGCCTCGGTTTTCCAGCTGACTGGCGGTTCTGTGCCCCAAAATGTCGCACGCTGCGGGTCGTCTAAATGCCATTTCACCGGTTCCCAATCTGGGTCGTTCGTAAAATAGTCCCCAGTATACAGTTCAATGCGGTTTCCATCTGGGTCGCGCACATAGACGAAAAAGGCGTTAGACGTCCCATGCCGCCCTGGAGAGCGCTCGATATTGCGCGCATACCCCATCGCCGCTAAATGATCGCACGCATCTAAAATCGATTTGGCATCGTCCATCCAAAAACCGGTATGGTGATAGCGCGGTCCTGTTTCGCTAATAAGCGCCAAGTCGTGAACGCTCGGTTTTCGATGCATCCACGCCGCCCACATTTTCTCGTCTTCTCCATATCCTTTTACTGTATATTCGCTCGTCATAAAGCCTAAGTGGTCGCTATACCACCGATATACTTCCTCAATGTTTGTAATGAGGCAGTTCGCATGATCGATGCGCTTTATTTTTGTGTTTTTGTGCAAATGAAACTTTTGCAACATTCGCTCTGCTTTTTCCATCTCAAAGAAAAACTCGACAGGCAATCCGCCAGGGTCTTGAATGCGAAGTGCTCTCCCTTGCCCGCGTTCTTCTCCAGGCTGAATCCATTTTTTCTTCGTTCCTAGTTTCGTAAATAATCGCTCCAATTCATCGAGGTCTTCGTCGGCGCTCACCCGATAAGCAATATGGTTTAAACTAGCTTGCTCGCCTTTCGTCAACACTAAACAATGGTGGTTCGCATCTTCTAACGCTCGAAGGTAAAGGTGCGTATCATCGCGCGCTGTTTCGAATAACCCGAGTCCATGGACGTAGAAATCGTACGCCCGTTCTAAATCGGTCACCGTGACTTCTACATGGTGCAAGCGAACAATGTCAAACGGTCTTTTCACACAAATCCCCCCTCGTTAAGACAGTGTGACGGAAGTAATGCCGGCACGACGCTTCGCCCGCTCTAAAAACTCTTTGACTTGCTGCTTGTACGGTGCTTTATCGTAGTGATCATAAAACACGTTCGACATGCGAACTGGGTCACCGAAAAAGTAATATTCGTATAGTGCTTGACGGTTACCAAACGCACTAATGGCAATATCCCAAGCAAGGCGATAAAGCTGAACTCGTTCATACCCATCAATATTTGCCCCTTGCATATAGCGATGCATGAGCGGACCAATCTCTGCATCTTCAAAATCTTTATGGGTTGGAATGGCCATCAAGCCAGAAGCGCCTAAAATTCGAATGATTTCAACCATCCGCTGATATACTTTCGGATACCAGTTTCGAGCAGCATCCAGCGGCAAAAAGTCTGGCGTCATGTTTCCATAGCGATCTATTTTGGCATCTTGTTCTGCGCGATATAAATGGGAACGCATCGTTTCAAGAATAATCATCACTTCTGCTGCTTTTTCTTTAACGTGCTGGAACTGCTCAATTCCAACCGCTTCAATCATGCTTAAAATAACCCCAAGCACAAATTCGGTTTTGGCGATGTTTTTCGCGACAACTTGATGCGACATATGAATAACTGCATTCGTTTCTCGGTACGTCCGGTTGCATAAATCCGCGTTATGCACGATAAAGACGCGCTCCCACGGGATGAAGGCGTTTTCAAAAATGACGATGGCGTCACTTTCGTCAAATTGTGCTCCCATCGGGTGATCCCATTGATTTTTCCCGTAATCAAACGATTCCCGGCAAACGAATTTAACGCCATGGGTATTATTCGCAAAAGCAAATGCCATGCAATATGGATCATCGTTATTAGTCGCCTTGTTTAAGGTAGACGGATAGACGATGCATTCGTCCGTAATTCCGCCTAATGTGGCGAGCAGACGGCAACCAGAAACGTAGATACCATCAGCATCTTTTTTCACAATTCTTGCAGATACGTGTGGGTCATTTTGTTCGTGTTGCGCTTTGGCACGATTAACTTGAGGATGGATTAGTGTATGTGTGAGTGCTAAGTCATTTTCGCGGACGTATTCGTAATATTTCACGATATTTTCGCCAAAGTCAATGCCGTCACGATTGCCTTGGCGGAAAAATTCAGCGGCAGACGCAAACGCCATGATACTTGTATTAATGTAGTCAGGCGAACGCCCCATCATTCCGCCGGAATACCGAGCCCATTCGGTAAACATTTCTCTTCGGGCGATTAAGTCTTCTTTCGTTTTTGGCGCGATAAACGAAAGCCCCACTAAGTCCCCGGTTGTCGGTGAAGTGTACAGCATTTTGTCGCGCTTTTCGTACTGCAAATCGTACAAATCGGCAACCGAACGCGCAACGTTTTTAAATGCTGGATGCTCTGTCGGATCTTCGACGCGTTGCCCGTCGATATAAATACGATTTTTCGCCTCTTTCAACGCTTTTAAATATTGCTCCCCTGTTCTTGCTGGCATAAACAACTCCCCCTTTTTTTAGTTTAGAAATAATCATCTTACTAGCGCTCGATATACTTCTTCGTCTAGTTTTTTCGCTTTGTCCACATTATACGTTTTTTCGTATGCAGGTTCTGTCGTAATTTGCGATCCCCAGAACATACTGTCAAAAACAGCTTCGACCGTCGCCTCGATTTTCGCTAGTTTCAGCGAAACGCCGCTCATCGCGTCTTCTACAATAACAGCAGTCGCATGAATGGAGTACACCGTGCCAAGTCCAATCACCGTAAAGACAACGTGCGGATTGGCACGAATGTTCGACACAATTCGCGAATTCGTCGAAACCGCGAAACGAATCGTTGTTTCATTGACGCTTTTCACCCACGAAATTGCCGCTACATTCGGAATGTTCCGTTCTGCTTCCATCGTTGTCAGCAACACTAATTTTTCCCCTGATAAAAATGCCATTAAGTCATGCGAAAGCGTGGACACTTTTTCTGCCGCTCCCATCTTTTTTCCCCCTCAACTAATACTTTCACGCACTAAGTTGCTCTGTTTTTTTCCAAAATATGCTGCTTGCACCGTTTCATTATTCATTAGCTCTTGCGCAGTTCCGGAAATAGAAATTTGTCCATGGCTAAGAACGCAGGCGCGATCGGCTACTTTTAAAGCCGCTTTTACGTTTTGTTCGACTAAAATAATTGTTGTTTCGAGTTCATCGCACATTTTCCGCAAAATGGTCATAATATCTTTCACAATCAGTGGTGCTAGGCCAAGAGAAGGTTCATCAAGCATGATTAATTTCGGTTTTGCCATCAATCCACGTGCAATTGCCAGCATTTGTTGCTCTCCTCCGGAAAGCAGTCCACCAGGCCGGTCTAACATTTGTTTTAAGCGCGGAAACAATTCAAGCACTTGTTCGACATCGCGAGGAATTTCTTTTTTGTCGCGGCGGTAGCGATGATACGCTCCTAAGAGCAAGTTGTCTTTCACCGACAGCGAATCAAAAATTTGCCGACGTTCCGGTACTAAACAAATCCCTTTTTTTACAAGCGTCTGCATTGTTGCAGGGGTGATGTCTTCTCCTTCCAGCTCTATCGTTCCTTCTGCTGCCTTATAAACACCTGCGAGCGTACCGAGAAGCGTGCTTTTGCCTGCCCCGTTTGCTCCGACAATTGCCAACAACTCGCCTTTCTGAATCTGAAACGAAATGCCTTTTACTACATGCAAATAGCCGTGATACACATGCAAGTTGTTTACCGCTAGCACACCGTCTCCTCCTCCCCTAAATACGCCGCTACCACCGCTTTATTCCGATAAATTTCTTCTGGTGTTCCTTCGCCGATTTTCACACCATTGTCAAGGACAACGATGTGGTCGGAAATCGCCATGACCGTTTCCATATCGTGCTCAACAAATACAAACGTCAGCCCTTCTTTACGCAGCTGCAAAATCACTTCTACTAGCCATCGCGACTCCTCATCATTCAGCCCTGCCATCGGTTCATCCAATAAAATGAGCGCAGGCTCTGCGGCGATTGCTCTAGCAATTTCTAGCAGCCGCTGATTTCCATACGGCAACGTTTCCGCCCGCTCATAAGCAAGATGAGCAATACCGACCTTTTCTAAACAACGCATCGCCTTCTCTTCTACCGCTTTTTCTTCTTTTTTCACTGATGGCACGCGAAGCCCTGCCTGCAAAAAACTAGTTTTCATATTCCTGTGTGCTCCAGTCATGACATTTTCGATGACAGACATGTTCGTAAATACTTCTAAGTTTTGAAACGTCCGTGTCATTCCTAGCTGGGCAATTTGATACGGTTTTTTTCCGGTAATGTCTGTTCCGTTAAATCGAACCGTTCCTGATGACGGCGCAAGAATGCCGGTAACGATATTAAACAGCGTCGTTTTTCCCGCACCGTTCGGTCCAATCACCGCCAAAATCTCCCCTTTGTTTACGTCGAACGAAACATCGTTGACCGCTACCACGCCGCCAAACTGCTTCGTTATATGTTCCACCGTTAAAAGAACTTGCCCGTTCCGTTTCAACGCCCACCGCCCCCTTTAGCGGCTGGAGATAACGTGGTGCTTGTTCTCCACTTCCCCGTTATTTTTTTCCACGCAGCTGTTAATCCGTTTGGCATATAAATAAGCATTACGACGAGCAATACGCCGAAGAAGACGATTTCAAATTCTCCTCCAGCATTCGAAAAGACAAGCGGCACAACTTCTTTTAGTAGCTCGGACAATAAAACAAACACACTAGAACCGATGACCGCTCCCCAAATACTCGATGCTCCGCCGGTGATTACCATAATTAAAAAGTAGATCGAGAGCATTGCATCAAATGCTTGCGGATTAATAAACGTCACATAGTGAGCGTACAAACTTCCAGCGATAGACGCGCAAATGGCGCTATACACAAACACTTGCAATTTGTATCTCATAATATCGATTCCTACGGCGTCAGAAGCGGCTTCACTTCCCTCAATCGAGCGCAACGCTCTCCCTACTCGCGAATGAATGATATTTTGTGAGAATAGAAGCGAGAGAAGAACAACGGTCCAAATTAAGTAATAAAAGCGAGCGTCGTTACTAAATTCCCATGCGAACAGCTTGATAGACGGAATACCAAAGAATCCGTTCATCCCTCCAGTAATCGACGTAAACTCTTTAAAACACGTGTATACAATTACTCCAAAGCCGAGTGTAGCAAGTGCTAAGTAGTGCCCTTTCAACTTGAACGTTGGAATGCCAACAATAAAAGCAATGAAAGCAGAAATGACAGCACCAGCAATGATGCTAAGCCACGGTGACCATCCATGCGTTGCAGATAAATAAGCAGTCGTATAAGCGCCGATTCCATAAAAGGCAGCATGCCCTAATGAAATTTGCCCCGCATATCCCATCAACATCGTCAACCCGTTGCAAACGAGCGAGTAAAACCCGATCATAATGAGAATGCTAAGCAAGTAGTTCGAATGGACAATGAGTGGAAAAAGCAAAATACCGAGCGCAAATAGCCATGTACCTAGACGACGTTCGTGCATGACACCCTCCCTTATACACGCTTCCCTGTTGCTTTTGCAAACAGGCCGTTTGGTTTTACAAATAACATCATCAACAGTAACGCAAAGCTGATGGCATCCTTTAATCCAGCCGACCAAAACCCTTCGGCAAACGACTCGAGAATGCCGAGCAAAAATGCCCCGACAACTGCAGCAGGAGCATTTGTCAATCCCCCGATGACCGCGGCAACAAACGCTTTCATGCCAAGCATCATTCCCATGTTATAGGAAGCGCCAGAAATGGGCGCAATCACAATTCCTGCCAATGCACCGAGCCCTGCGCTAATGGAAATCGCGATGAGTGACATTTTTTCGGGATGAATTCCCATAAGCCGCGCCGCAAATTTATTGACAACACATGCGCTAACCGCTTTTCCAATATACGTTTTGTTAAAAAAGTATCCCATCGAAAATACACCGACAAGGGAAATCGCAATCGCCCATAAATTTTGCGGCAATAACACTGCTTGAAATATCGTAATCGGGTCGTTCGCAGTGAACGGTCTTAACGATTTTGGCTGCGTGCCCCATATAAAAATGGCCAAGCCGCGGAAAACAAACGAAACGCCGATCGTAATAATGATTAATGTCGCCCCCGAAGAATGACGCGCCGGATAAATGGCTGTTTTTTCAAACAACGCTCCGATGAGAACAACGATGGCAATGGCTAGGGAGATGGCTGCCCATAGCGGCAGCCCTGCTCCCGATAAAGAAATCGCCGTAAGCGCTCCAAGCATCGCAAATTCTCCTTGGGCAAAGTTAAGTACGCCTGTTACGTTATACGTCACGACAAAGCCGATCGCAATTAATGCATAAATACTACCAATCGTCAAACCAGAAAAGAACAGTTGAATAAACTGGCTAAACACCTCCATGTAATCGCCTCCACTACATCATTCGGTAATCTTCCATTGCCCGTTTTGAATCTCAATCATTACTAAACTATCGGTATTTAGCCCGTTATGGTCGTTCTCGCTCATTTTGAATATTCCGGTGACCCCCACAAACTCTTTCATATTTTCCAAAAAGGTTTTAATTGCCTTTGGATCGGTACCTTTTGCCTCTATCGCTTTTGTAAGCATCATAAATCCGTCATACGCATGACCACCAAATGTACTAGCAGGGTAGCCAAATTTCTCTTCAAACGCTTTTTTATAGGTTGTAATGACTTCTTTTTGTGCATCGTTCGCTGGAATTTGCTCGATTACCGGTAGCTTTCCAGCAGGGAAATAGACGCCGTTTGCCGCATCGCCTGCTAATTCAATAAACTGCTTGGAGCCAAGACCGTTGCTCCCTAAAATCGGAACATTCATTCCTAGTTCCCGAATGTTTTTCACGACAACCGACGTTTCTTGCACCGTTCCCCAGACGATAATCGCGTCTGGATTTTCTTTTTTCACGCGCGTCAACATTGCCTTCGCATCGTTCACTGTCGCTTCAAATTCATCTTCTATGACAACGTTCAAATCATAATTTTTCACGAGCCGCTGAAACTCGGCATGCCCGCTCGTTCCATAGCTTGTCGCTACGTTAAGCCAAGCGATCTTTTTCCATCCTTTTTTCGTCAAAAAGTCGAGTACTTTTGGCATGACAACGTCATCGCCTTGAGCCACTTTAAACACCCAATCACGTTTTGCGCCATCGTCAGGTGCGTTAATTTGTTTGCTTGATGCAGCGGAAATAAACGGAATTTGTGCTTTCATGGCAATTGGTAACATCGCCAGCGAGTTTCCGCTTGTCGTTCCACCAATCACTGCAACCACTTTTTCTTGCTCGATTACTTTTTTCATCGCTAATACGGCTTGGTTTTGATCTGACTTGCTGTCGATGGCAATAAGTTTAATTTTCTTCCCGTTAATTCCACCTTTTTCGTTGATTTGATCTGCTAGCATTTGAACCGTGTCCATTTCCCCTTTTCCTAACGGAGCAGCAACTCCGGAGGTGTCAAAAATAGCCCCGATTTTAATTTCTCCGCCTCCGCCAGCTTCCTCTTTCTTTCCGCTCGTTTCTTGGCTGCTAGTACATGCTGCTAATAAGAAAACAAGCAAGCATGTTACAAAAATAGAAACCCATTTTTTCATCGTTCATCCCCCTTTTATTTTGTAAGCACTTTCATTTCTTTTTATAGAAAATAATATTTATTTCCCGAACTGAGGAATATGGTGATTGCCAATGGCAACATGGATGACTTTCGGCTCGGTGTAAAATTCGAATGCATAATGACCACCTTCTCGGCCAATTCCGCTATATTTCATTCCGCCGAACGGAATGCGTAAATCGCGGACATTTTGCGCATTAATCCAAATCATGCCCGACTCTATCGCTTGGGCAACACGGTGTGCCCGTTTAATGTCGTTCGTCCAAACGTAACCCGCCAACCCATATTTGACGTCATTGGCCATTTGAATAACGTCTTCTTCTGTTTCAAATTCAATGACTGCCATGACAGGTCCGAAAATTTCTTCTTGGCACACCCGCATCTCGTTTTTCGCGTTTAACAATAACGTCGGGGCAACGAAATTGCCATGTTGGAATGATTCTGGCACTTGTCCGCTATACACCGTGCACCCTTCTTGTTGCGCAAGCGTGATATATTCCGTCACCTTTTTCCAATGGTCTTTATGAATTAAAGGTCCTACTTGTGTTTTGGCGTCTAGCGGATCGCCGATGCGAATATTGGCCACTCGCTCTTTTAATGCCGCAACAAACCGCTCTTTCAATGACGTGTGCACAAAGACGCGCGAGTTAGCTGTGCATCGCTCCCCGTTAAAGGAAAAGATGCCCCATACCGCCGCATCAAGTGCGCGTTCAAAATCGGCGTCTTCAAAGACGATGAGCGGCGATTTTCCGCCTAATTCCATTGATACGCGTTTCATCGTATCGGCGGCGTTTTTTATAATCAGTGAGCCTGTTACGGTTTCTCCTGTGAAAGAAATAGCAGCGACATCTGGGTGGGCAACAAGCGCGGCTCCTGCTGTCTCACCAAATCCGTGAACAACATTAAACACACCTTTTGGTAGTTGCGCTTCTGCGATGATTTGTGCGAGTTTGTTGGCCGTGAGTGGAGATAGTTCGGCAGGTTTTAGGACGACTGTATTTCCAGTAGCAAGTGCAGGAGCGACTTTCCACGTTTCGAGCATAAACGGTGCATTCCAAGGAGTGATGAGCCCAACTACCCCTAAAGGTTGGTAAACAGTGTAGTTAAGGAATTCGTCATCTTGTTGGTACGCTTCCCCTACTAAACGGGAACGGACCATTGCTGCGTAAAACCGGAAATTTTCTGCCGACCGAGCAATCATTTTTCGCGTCTGGCTAATCGGCAATCCGGTGTCAAGCGATTCTAAATAGGCGATTTCTTCGACATGTTTATCGATCAATTCCGCAATCCGTTGGATATATCGGAGCCGTTCGGATGTTTTCATCGTTCGCCATGGACCGTTGCGGAACGCTTCTTTCGCGGCTGAAACGGCAAGATGGATGTCTTCGTTATCGCCTGCCGCCACACGGTTGATTATTTCATTCGTGAACGGATTAAAATTTTCAAACGTGTCACCGGAAACACTGTCGACAAATTCCCCGTTGATATATAACTTCGTATCTTCAATCTTGTTGCACAGCATATGATTCACCTCGATTATCGACGGTGCGTCCGTCTAATACGTAGTTTTCTAACGCTCCTAATCCATCGATTTCTAAACGGACAACATCCCCTGGGTAAATATGCGACAACCCTTTCGGCGTTCCTGTTAAAATGACATCGTTTGGTTCAAGCGTCATGAAGGAACTAATAAACGCAATCAGTTCCGGGATGGAATAGATCAAATCTTTCGTATTTCCGCGCTGGCGAAGCTCGCCATTGACGTATGTGCGCAATTCTAAATCACTGACATCGTTAATATCTTCTTTGTCCACAAAAAACGGACCCATTGGACCGAACGTGTCATGCCCTTTTGCGCGGACTGGTGGCCGGTAAAAGTTGTTGACAAAATCACGAACGGTAACATCATTCGCAATCGTATATCCGCTTACATAGTCAAAGGCATCTTTTTCTTTCACATTGCGCGCGGTCTTTCCAATGACGACGGCTAATTCGTTTTCGTAATGCATATATGTAGCTCCGTTCGGATAGTAAATCGGTGCTAGATGGCCGATGAGTGAAGAGTTTGGCTTAATAAATAGTACCGGTTCGGTCGGTTTCTCTAGCCCTAGCTCCTCGGCATGGTCGGCGAAATTTAATGCAAGACCGATCATTTTGTTCGGTTGAATAGGCGGAAGCCATACTTGAATATCATGAAAAGCATATTGCTTGCCGCCTGCTGCGGTAATATGCGTCCCTTCTTTGTTTAGTATGCCTGTTTGCTCCCTTCCTTCGGCAATAAAACGTGCATGTTTCATCTCTCCCCGCTCCCCGCTTTCGATAATAGTCCATATCCTTCTAATACTTCGCGAATTTCTTGTTGTAGTTCTGGTGACGGCAAATCCATCGGTAGACGTAATTTTGGGTAAATTTTTCCCATCATTCCTAGTGCCGCTTTTAATGGCGCTGGGTTTGTATCTTTAAATAGCACGTCGTTTAGCGGCATTAGTTCGTAATGCAAATCTTGTGCGCGCTTCACATCGCCTGCTATCCATGCGTTATACACTTCTGCTACTTTTTCCGGTGCAACGTTAGCAGTAGCGCTAATATAGCCCGCTCCACCAATCGCAAGCATCGGGTAACATAATAACTCAATACCTGAGAACAAAAGGAAGTCCCGACCGCAAGCAAGTAACACGCGATTGACGTGCTCAAAATCTTTATTCGATTCTTTCACGCCGATAATGTTTGGACAGTCTTCTTTGAGGCGGGCGAGCGTCTTTACTTCTAAATTCACCGCTGTTCTTCCTGGGATATTGTAGACGATAATCGGAATATCGACAGCGTCAGCGACTGTTTTAAAATGTTTGTAAAGCGCGTGTTGGGACGGACGATTATAGTATGGGACGATGACCATTGCAGCATCTGCTCCCATCTCTTGGGCAAGTTTCGTCAAATGCAACGTTTCCGCATGGTTCGTTGAACCTGTGCCAGGCACAACTGGAACGCGCCCTTTTGCCGCTTTGATAGCGGTTTCCATCACTTTTTCCCGCTCTTGCAACGTAAGCGAGCTTGGTTCCCCTGTTGTTCCTGTCACGGAAATGCCGTGACTCCCGCTTTCCATGTGCCAGTCGATTAATTGTTCTAGCGTTTTGTAGTCCACTTCGTCATTTTCTAAAAACGGGGTGACAATTGGTGCGATGGAACCGCGCAAACGTTCTTTTGCTTCAGCAATCGACATCAAAATAATTCACTCCTTTTTAAATATTTGAAATTTTCAGATATAAAAGATGAAAAAATTTTTCCCTTTTCGGGACTGACACCTCCTTTTATTCAAAAAAAGCGATGCGCTGTTGCTTTTCTTGCTCTAACACGTGGCTTCGATACGCTTCGAGCGTGTGTAATTTATGGTTTCTAGCAAACTGATCGATGAGCGAAAACGCAGCGTTATGCTCCATCATCGCAATCATTTCTTCATGTTCTTTGATCGATTCTCTTGCTCTTTTTGGAATAAACGCTGTTCCCATACGGCGAATCGAATCAATTCGTTCGTGAACGTGTTCAATCGTTTCTAATAAAAACGGATTGCCGCAATATTGGTAAATGGTGATGTGAAAGGTGCGGTTTAACTGTCCGAACCGACGAAAGTTAAACTCGTCTAGCGCTTCGCTCATCTGTTGGTTGAGCTGACGCAGCTCTTTTAGCTTTTCTTTCGGGAACTGCTTGGCGCTTAACGCCGTAGCATAGCCAGATAACACAGCCAGTACCGATAGTGCTTCCAAATATTTGTCGTGATCGATTGGCGTGACGATTGCCCCTATGTTTAGTTTGTATTGAATAAGCCCCTCTTCCTCTAATTTTTTTAACGCCTCACGAACAGGAATGACACTGATCGCTAGCTCCGCCGCGATTTGGCTTGTGACAATGCGTTGCCCTGGGGCATAAACCCCAGTCATAATTCGCTCACGAATGACTTCGTACGCATGTTGCTGTTTGTTCAGTTTTTTCATGTCCTTTTTCATAGTTTTATCATAAGATAAATTTTATGAATTTTCAATACAAATGTTATAAAAAAATATAAGATTTTATACTTTAAAATATCTATTCCGTTGAAAGAAAATTTCCCTACTCAGCATGCATATCCTCCTTTACAATGGTAATAAAAAACGAGGAGGAAAGAAGATGTACGAGATGAGAAGACCGATGCTAGCGTGTACGGATGAAACGAAAATTTCCGCGTTTTTGTCGGCGGCGATGACGGGGTATTTAGGGCTAGCGGATGGGCTAGAGCCGTACGTCGTTCCGTTAAACTTTGTCTGGTGGAACGGCGCCGTGTACGTTCACGGGGCAGAAGCAGGGCGAAAAATGGAGGTGTTGAAACGAAATGCGCGCGTCTGTTTTACTGTGAGCGAACATTTTGGAACGATGGTGCATCCCGTTCCAGCAAAAACGGATACAGGATATATGAGTGTCATGTTATTTGGCACGGCAGAAATCGTGGCTGATTTGGACGAAGCGACAGAAGCGATGCAACAACTTCTAAACAAATATGTTCCTGGCTATTTTTCCGCACCGCTTTCGAAGCATCATGTCGAAACGTACCGGTCTTCGATGGGCAGCCGAACCGTCGTTTTAAAAATTACACCGCACACGATAACCGCAAAAGAAAAACCGCTCGACGAGGAGAGGGTGTTTTATGACGGACGAAAAGTGGCAGATGATGTCGGAACAGAAAAAGGGCAGCCATGAGAAGCTGCCCTTGATTCGTTACAGTTGATTTAATGCTTGCGCTAAATCTTCCCAAACGTCTTCCCATGCTTCTAGTCCGACGGATAGGCGAAGGAGCGAGTCGCTGATGCCCATTTTTTTTCGTGCTTCTTCTGGAACGACGGCGTGGGTCATTGTCGCTGGGTGTTGGATTAATGTTTCGGTATCGCCTAAGCTGACAGCGATATGAATGAGGCGTAAATGGTTTAAAAGCCGCTGAGCGTCTTCTTTTGTTCCGTTTACTTCAAACGAGATGAGCCCCCCACCACGCTTCATTTGCTTTTGATAAATCGAATAGTCGCGATGGTCAACATCCGCTGGGTAATAGACGCTTGCCACACGCGGATGTCGCTTCAGCTGCTCGACGATTTTTTCCGCGTTGTCGCAATGGCGCTCCATTCGTACCGCGAGCGTCTTCACTCCCCGCAATAACAACCACGCATCAAACGGAGAAAGAATGCCGCCGACATCTTTTTGTGTTGTTTTGGCGATTTCTGCTATTTTTTCTTTTGTGCCAACCGCAATGCCAGCGATGACATCCCCATGCCCTCCAATATATTTTGTGGCACTATGGATGACGATATCGCAGCCAAGCGATAACGGCTGCTGCAAATATGGCGAACAAAACGTGTTGTCTACGACAACGGGAATGCCATATTCTTTCGCCACGTTAGCGACCATTTGCAAGTCAATCAGCTTCATTGTCGGATTAATCGGCGTTTCGACATAAATGCACACCGTTTCTGGACGAATGAGCTGGCGAATTTCTTCTTCTGTTTCCATCGCGCAAAAATCATGGGAAATGTGGTATTTGTTTTTCAACAGCTGCAACAGTCCGAACGTGCATCCGTACACCCCTTGCGAACAAATAATATGGTCGTTCGCTTTTGTCAGCGCCATTAAGACCGCGGATACCGCTGCCATCCCTGAGCTAAACGCAAGCGCGGCTTCTCCCCCTTCTAAACATGCCATTTTTTCCTCAAGCGCCCTTACTGTCGGATTGGCAAGCCGCGAATAAATATACCCTTCCTCTTGGCCAGCAAAACGCGCCTCTCCTTGCTCTGCTGTTGCAAATGTAAACGTGGACGTTTGAAAAATCGGGACAGATAAGCTGCCAAGATGGTCTTTCGTATCGTATCCGTGGTGAATGACGAGCGTGTCGAATCGTTTGTCTTTGTTCATTGAAATCCCCCTTGCTGTGAATAAACCCCCTACGTTTTTAGTATACGACATCATCTGTGATTTTGTAAGCGCTTTCTTCTCTTTGGAAACGGTTCGCGAAAAAATTTTCTTGTAAGTATTTGTGTTCATTAGTATATTTGAATTATTGAATATTCCATTATACATTTATTTAGAGGTGATAAGATGGGAGAGTTTGCAATACGCCTGTTTGTGCTGTCGCTACTTCTTTTCGTTTTCGGCGCATTCAGTGCTCTTTGTTTTAACCGACGCACGAAATGGGCAAACGTTCTCGCTCATTGCAGTTCTTTTCTTGGCGGATTGTTTGGGGCAACGACCGCAGCGCTTGTTTTATCGACAAAGCAACCAATCATCGTGACTGCATGGACCATCGTATCCGATGTTGTGTTGCGATTGAAAGTCGATATGCTTTCCGCCTATTTTCTCTTCGTTATTTCATTTATAACGATCGCTGTGTCGATTTATTCGCTCGGATACGTCACAGAATATTACGGCAAAAAACCAATTGGGCTGCTTGGGAGCGGGTTGAACTTATTTGTACTATCCATGATCGCCGTCGTCACGGTCGATCATAGCGTTTCGTTTTTAATTGCATGGGAACTTATGTCGCTTCTTTCTTTTTTCTTAGTAATGGTTGAACATGAAAAAGCAGAAACGCGCAAAGCAGGGTATGTGTATGTTGTCATGACCCACTTTGGCACAGTTTTTATCATTCTTTCGTTTTTAACGCTCTTTTTCTTTACAAAGAAGCTCGATTTTTCATCGTTTACGCAAACGGCGACACGTTTTCCAGATTATGTTAAAAACATCATTTTTCTCCTGTCGTTGATCGGGTTTGGAACAAAAGCAGGGATGATTCCACTGCACGTATGGCTTCCGCGGGCGCACCCGGCCGCACCAAGCCATGTGTCCGCCTTAATGTCTGCCGTTATGATTAAAACAGCCATTTACGGATTGCTTCGAGTGAACTACGACTTTTTAAAAGGCGGGGCGACATGGTGGGGGGCAGTCGTGCTTGGGATTGGCGTCCTCTCTGCCGTATTGGGCATTTTATTTGGAGTAGCGGAAAACGATATAAAACGTTTCCTTGCGTTTAGCAGCGCGGAAAATATCGGGATTATTTTTATGGGATTAGGGGCTTCCCTTTTGTTCCGTTCGTATCACGAACCGCTCTTAGGGGCGTTAGCGTTGACGGCACTTTTATACCATGTATTGAACCATGCCGTCTTTAAAGGATTGCTGTTTATGGGAGCAGGTTCTGTTCTTTATGCGACGCATACAAAAAACATTAACGAACTAGGAGGGCTCATTCGCCGCATGCCGTGGACTGCTGTACTCTTTCTCATCGGTGGCATGTCGCTCGCTGCTTTTCCGCCGCTTAACGGGTTTATGAGCGAATGGGCGACGTTTCAGTCGTTGCTTCATCTTTCGTTTTCGCTCGATCATCCTATTTGGAAGACCGTCGGCGGCCTTCTAGCTGCAGCGCTCGGCTTGACAGGAGCGTTTGTGGCCGGAAGTGTGGTGAAACATTTCGGTACTGCGTTTCTCGCCTTGCCGCGTACGTCGCACGCTGCAAAAGCAACTGAAGTACCGCTTGCGATGCGCATTGGGATGGTTGTGCTTGCTTGCGGTACCGTCGTTTTTGGCGTATGGCCAGGATTAGTTTTGGGCATGACGAACCAAATCGTCGAAAGCTACTTCCATCAGTCAGTAACTGGTCGCGCGATGTTGTACATCCCGTTCCACCGTTCGGTCGAGTCGATTTCGCTCGGATGGATGGGGATGATTTTCTTAGCGTTATTCCTTTTATTGATAGCGTTGCTTCGCGTATTGGTTGGAAAAAGCAACAATCGCTACGATGAAACGTGGAACTGTGGAACGCCGCTTGTCCAAACGATGGAATATACCGGGACGTCTTACTCCCATCCTGTGCTAATGATTTTCAAAAGGCTCTATGGAATCGAACGAAAAGTAGAAGTACATGGAGAATACGCGTACTACCCGAAACGAATTCGCCATCGGTTAAAAACAGAAGCGATCATCGAAACAAAGCTATACCGCCCGCTCATTCTTGGTACGGTTTGGTTGTCACAACGGTTGCGAGCCATTCAAAGCGGAAATTTGCAAAGTTATTTAGCCTATATGATTATCACGCTGGTCGTGTTACTGTTATGGATTCGATAATGGAAGGAGGGAATGAAGAAGTCGCGGGAGGTTGGCGGCTATCTTCGCAACATACATGAGATGGATCTTTTCTATGTTTTTACAGATAGCGATTGTCATTTTGCTTGCCCCGTTTATTCAAGGGGTGATTAAAAAAACGAAAGCACGGATGCAAAACCGCATCGGACCAAGCATTTGGCAACCGTATTATGATGTCATAAAGTTTATGAAAAAAGACGCGGTTCTTTCTCATCATTCATCATGGCTATCGATCGTTACGCCGTATATCGTCTTTGTTTCGATTGTAACGGCAGGGCTTTTTATTCCTACGTATACTGTTAACAATGACTGGAATTTCATCGGGGACGTCATTCTTGTCGTCTATTTGTTTGGCGTTGCGCGTTTTTTTACCGCGCTTACCGCTCTTGATGCCGGCGGCTCGTTCGGCGGCATGGGATCAAGCCGTGAGATGGCGTTGTCTGCCATCGCTGAACCGGCGTTATTGTTAGCGCTGTTTGCGGTTTGTTTATCTAGCGGAACGATGAAGCTTTCTGACCTTGTCGTTTCCCTTTTGCACAACGGCTGGGATTGGTTTACCCCATCGTATGGGCTTGCATTTTTTGCCATGCTTATCGTCGTCATTGCGGAAACGGGGCGCATTCCGGTAGACAATCCGGATACTCATTTAGAGTTGACGATGGTTCATGAAGGGATGTTGCTTGAATATTCCGGTCGGTATTTAGGGCTCATGATGTGGGCAGCGCAAATAAAACAACTATTGCTTTTAAGCCTTTTCATCCATTTATTTTTCCCATGGGGGATTGCTGCTTCCGGCGATGCTTCACAAATCATTCTGTCGTTTTTGTTATATGTTGCAAAGCTAGTTGCTCTTAGTATGCTTCTTGCGTTCATTGAAACAATGTATGCAAAAATTCGGCTGTTTAAAGTGCCGAAGCTGCTCGGTTCATCGATGATTTTATCTTTAATGGCGATTTTGCTTCGGGTATTTGAATAGGAGGGATGAGCGATGGAACAATGGATTGCCATGCTGCTATTGATTAGCGCGATTTGGTTATTACAAATCCGAAAAATAAGCGACTCTGTGCCGATTTTAGCGTTTCAGTCGTTTGTGCTTGCACTGACGGCAGGTGCGATGTGGTATCAAACGAAACTTTCTCACCTGCTCATTGCGGCGTTATTAACGTTGGTCGTCAAAGCGATGATTATTCCAGCTATTTTGCACTATACCATTAAAAAAATTGACGTCCACCGACAAGTAGAACGAGTGACTTCGAAATACACGTCGCTCTTAATGGCGATTATTTTGTCGGTAGCGGGTTTTTACGTTACTTCCCGCCTCCATCTTCCGAGCACCAAATTCGGCGAACCGTATCTTCCGGTATCGATTACGCTCGTCTTTCTCGGTACATTTATTATGATTGACCATAAAAAGGCGCTCATGCAAGGGATCGGGCTTATTACGATTGAAAACGGCTTGTTTTTAGTGGCGCAGTCTATTAGCTACGGCATGCCGATGATGGTAGAGTTAGGCATCTTCTTTGATATGCTCGTAACAGTCGTCATCATTGGAATTTTATCGCTTCGGATTCATTCGACGTTTGAAAGCTTAAATATTGAAAAAATGAGCAACTTGAAGGGATGATTGACATGGGAGAAGTGTCGTTGCTGCTCATCATTCCTTTGGTGACAGCAGTGCTATGCTGGAAAATAAACATTCACATTGGTGAAAAATTACAAATAACCACCGCATTGTTAAACGTATTCGTTAGTCTGCTTATCGCCAACAACGTATTTTTTCATGCACCAATCACCGGATGGCATCACCTAATCTACATCGATGCTTTAAGTGCTTTTAATGTCATGCTAATTGTACTGATTGGATTTGTTGCTTCCCTTTATTCGGTTGGATATATGCATCACGAGGTAGCAGAAAAAATCATTGACGCTAATAAAGTGCGGCATTATTATTTATGGTTTCATCTTTTTCTCGGAACGATGCTAGCGGTCAGTGTTGTCAATAACCTTGGATTTCTTTGGGTTGGCATCGAATTGACGACGTTAGTATCCGCCCTTTTAGTCGCTTTTTATCGAAAAGGGACGTCGTTAGAAGCCGCTTGGAAATATTTAATCATGGGAAGCGTCGGGATTGCCTTTGCATTATTAGGAATTATTTTTCTTTATTTATCCGGAGTGGATTTGTTTGGAGAAAGCGCGGATTCATTAAATTGGACCGTATTACATCAAGCAGCTAAACAGCTAAATCCGCAATGGACGCTTATTGCTTTTGTTTTTGTGTTAGTTGGATTCGGCACAAAAGCTGGATTAGCGCCGATGCATTTTTGGCTACCGGATGCCCATAGCCAAGCTCCTTCTCCGGTAAGTGCTGTCCTATCAGGGGTATTGTTGAATACGGCGCTGTACGGTGTTTTCCGTATATACACGATTGTCAATACGACGCTAGATGGAAAAGCAGCATCGTATCTCATCTTTTTTGGGTTGCTTTCGATTGCCATCACCGTTCCGTTTATGCTCGTTCAACATGATTTAAAACGTATGCTTGCCTACTCTAGCGTCGAACATATGGGCATTATTACGCTCGGTGTTGGCATTGGTGGAGCGCTTGGTCTTTATGGGGCTGTTCTCCATATGTTTCATCATTCTATGGCAAAATCGTTATTATTTTTTGCAGCTGGAAATATCACGCAAAACTATCATTCGAAACGAATGGAACGCATTTCTGGTATATTAAAAACAATGCCGATTACCGGAAGCATTTTTTTAATTGCGGCGTTTGCGATTACTGGCACACCACCGTTTAACATTTTTGTCAGTGAATTTACGATTATGCGCGCTGGCTTTCAGAGCGGGCATTTAGTAGCGACCGTTCTCTTCCTTTTATTCGTTGTCCTTATTTTTTCTGGGATGATGTATTATGTCGTACGAATGGCGTTCGGAGAAGCACCGGCGAAAGTAGAAAAGAAAGAAATGAGCCGTTGGTCGACAGCTGCGCTCTTTCTTCCATTAGTAGCCGTTATCCTTTTCGGGTTATACGTTCCACCGTTCTTTCAAGAAATCATTCAACAAGTGGCGGTTGTGTTGCAAGGGGGCAAATCATAATGGAAAAAACGATAAAGCAGTGGCTTTCACGAATGAAACAACAGCTTGGAAATAAAGTGCGGTCGATGGAACAAAACGGCGCACAAGAAACGGTTATGCTTGTAGAAAAAACAGAACTTCCTGATGTCTGTTATTTTCTTTGGCACGAGAAAAAAGGGCGGTTGTTTACGATGGTCGGAAATGATGAGCGGGATATTCACGGCTTTTTCGCCTTATATTATGTATTTTCCTTCGATTCTTTCCGTCATTTCATCACCGTGAAAACGTTGATCGACCCGCTCGACCCGACATTTCCATCCGTTTCCGTACAGTTGCCGGCAGCGAATTGGTATGAACGGGAAGTAAAAGATTTGTTAGGGCTTAGGCCTCAAGGACATCCAGATCCTCGCCCGCTTATTTTGCACGGAGATTGGCCGGAAGATCTTCATCCTTTAAGAAAAGATTTTCCGCTCGACCGCCATGCTCCGCGCGTCCAGAGCAGAGAATCGTTTATGCCGTACGACAGCGAAGACGTGACGGAAATACCTGTCGGACCGATTCATGCCGGCATTATTGAACCAGGCCATTTCCGTTTCGGGGCAGTTGGCGATACGATTTTACATTTAGATGCCCGCTTATTTTTTACCCATCGCGGCTTAGAAAAAGCAAACGAAGGAATGCCGCTAGAAAAAGCATTGTTTCTTGCCGAGCGAATATGCGGTGTTTGCGCGCTTTCGCATAGCACAGCATTTGCTCAAGCGGCAGAACGTCTAGGCGGAGTGACAATTCCACCCCGCGCCGCCTATTTGCGTACACTGTTTTTAGAATTGGAACGGCTGTATAACCATATCGGCGACGTCGGAAACATATGCGCTGGATTTGGATTTGCGGTCGGAGTTAGCCAAGGGGCGCGCTTAAAGGAAACGCTGCAGCAATTAAATGAACGCGTTGCTGGCCACCGCTATTTACGCGGCATCATTCGTCTTGGCGGGATAAGAATCGATATAACCGAACGAGAGAAAGAAGATATTGTGCGAACATTGTCATATGTCAAAAAGGAGTTTCAAGAACTTGTTGACTTGCTGTTTTCTCATGATATCGCCATGAACCGAATGGCGACGACCGGCGTGCTTTCTTTAGAACATGCAAATCAGTTGGAAGTCGTCGGGGTAGCCGCTAGAGCGTCGGGGCGCTCGGTCGACATTCGCCGCGACCAGCCGTATGCCGCCTATGATCAAGTTTCATTTCACGTCCCGGTTTACGAAGTTGGCGATGTTCTTTCTAGGGTGCGCATTCGTGTTGATGAAGTGTTAGAATCAATTGCGATTATTGAACAGCTAATGCACTCCCTTCCTAGCGGCGATACGTTCACTCCCCTCCCACCGCTACCGCCGTATCGTTCGGCAATGGGATGGTGCGAGTCGCCTCGCGGAGAAACGGTGCATTGGCTCATGGTTGGTCCGGATCAAACGGTCTACCGCTATCGGGTTCGTTCTGCTACTTACAGCAACTGGCCTGCGGTTCCACTTGCAGTCAAAGGAAATATCGTTCCTGATTTTCCGCTCATTAATAAAAGTTTTGAGCTTTGCTATGCTTGCTGCGACCGATAAAAGGGAGGAATAGCGATGTTTGATCTTATCAAAAAAATATGGAAAACAAAGACGGTAACAAAAACGGATCTATTGACAGAAGCGCCGGAACGTTTTCGCGGCAAACCGATTTTTGTCTCGAATGAATGCACTGGCTGCCAAGCATGCATAACATCATGCCCTGCGAAAGCGATCACGCTCGTGCAAAATGACAATTCCTCCACCATTTCGTTATCTTATGCCAATTGTATTTTTTGCGGCATTTGTGCAGAAATGTGTGAAACGAACGCGATTCAAATCACCAACGAGTATCGGCTAGCAACAAAAACTAAAACCGAGCTAACAGTGACCAAACAAGCAACATTTGCGAAACTTTTAACAGCGGGAAAGGAAGTATGATACAATGAAAAGCGGAAAAGAGCAAACAGCTGATTTGCGATGGACGCTGCAAAAACGAATGAAAGAAGTGCTCGGACGTTCGCTGCATATTCGCCATGTCGATTCTGGTTCTTGTAACGGTTGCGATTTTGAAATGAATACATTAACTAATCCGATTTACGACATTCAACGGTTTGGCGTCGATTTTGTCGCCTCCCCTCGCCATGCAGATATGCTAATGGTAACTGGCGGGGTGACAAGACATTTAGAAGAGGCGCTAATAAAAACGTATAACGCTGCTTCCGAGCCAAAAATGGTTGTCGCTATTGGGGCTTGTGCATGCGGCGGTGGGATGTTCGGGCGTACTTATGCTAATTACGGTGGTGTTGATCAAATTGTTCCTGTCTACGTTTATGTCCCTGGTTGCCCTCCTCGACCAGAAGCGATTATCGAAGGAATTTTATTGGCGCTCGATCGATATGAAGAGCTATCAAGAAACAAAGGAGAGAACAAGCGTTGAACTTAGAACTTCAGCAATTTAAAGCGGATTTTTTTAAAGCACTCGCTCATCCGTTACGAATTCGCATTTTAGAATTATTGTGTGAAGGAGATAAAAACGTTAACGAACTGCAAACGTTAATCGGCAGCGAAGGATCGGCTGTTTCGCAACAACTCGCTGTATTGCGAAGCAAAAACATTGTTTACGGAACGAAAGACGGAAACCGCGTCGTCTACTCGTTACGCGACCCGATGATTAAAGAGTTATTAGCCATCGCCCGACAAATTTTTAACAACCATTTGATCGATACCATTTCCATGCTAGACAAGTTTAATGACGAAGCCGAATAAGGAGAGCCCCTCATTGATTTGCAAGATGAGGGGCCTTTTTTCCTCTTTTCTCTCTCATTTTCTTTATTTTATAATAGGGAAAGGGAGGTGAATGAGAATGGAAAAAGAAACGATTGTAAAAGAAATTGTCAAAGCGCTCGAGCTATTCTCGGACAAAATTCATCACGAAATGAAGGAAATGAGCAATCAACTCCGTACGGAAATGCAGGCAATGGGCAATCAGGTTCGGGCAGAAATGCAAGAGATGGGACAACAGCTTCGGACGGAAATGCAAGAGATGGGACAACAGCTTCGGGCAGAAATCCGCGGTGTGGAAAGCAAATTAGAAGCAAAAATCGACGCTCTTAAACAAGAAATGGACGATCAGTTCGAGCAGCTAAACGAAAAAGTTGATCAGCTACGCGATGAACTAACTGACACGCAAGAAACAGTGGATTTGCTTTCTTCTAAAACGCTTCAGCATGAACGAAAACTTCGCAGCCTTTATCGCCAATCATAGTCCCTCACGTTTGCAACCAATTGTTTATCACTATTTTACACAAGGACGGAGAAAAGAATGGAAGAAAACGTATTGTTACAAGAAATTGTGAAAGCGTTAGAGTTATTTTCGGAAAAAATTCACCATGAAATGCACGAAATGGGCGAGCGACTCCGTGCAGAAATGCATGACATGGGCAATCAGCTCCGTGCGGAAATGCATGAAATGGGCGATCAGCTCCGTGCGGAAATGCATGAAATGGGCGATCAGCTCCGTGCAGAAATGCAAGAGTTTCGCGCAGAAGTCAATGAGCGGTTTGATCGATTAGACACGAAAATCGCTAGCTTGCGCGTCGAACTCACCGAAACGCAAGAAACGGTTGATTTTCTCTCCGCAAAAACGATGCAACACGAGCGGAAACTGCGCGGAATCGATGGGAAAATTCGGGCTTGACAAAACGAACATTTCCGTAGATAATTCTGAAAAAATCGTTTATATCGGAAACGGTACGGGACGAGTAGACCGATGGAACGTGCAAGAGAGTGGAATCCGTAGGCTGGAAGGTTCCTCACGGAAAGTCGGTTGAACCTACCCTATATGGCCGCTTATGCAAACATAAGCCGTCTCCCCTACGTTACAGGGCAAGAGGTGGGCGCATTGCGCCAAAAAAGGTGGTACCGCGGAAACAACGCTTTTCCGTCCTTTTCTATAAGGGCGAAAAAGCGTTTTTTATTTCTAGGGGGTGAAAACGTGAAAAGAAAACGAATCGTTGTGAAAATCGGAAGCAGCTCGCTAACCGAAAAAAACGGGACGCTTTCGGAGCAAAAACTTCGCGAACATGTCGAAGCGCTTGCGTATATGAAACAGCTTGGGCACGATGTCATCCTCATTTCTTCCGGAGCAGTCGCCGCCGGGTTTGGATTGCTTGGGTATCGTTCGCGTCCGAAAACGATTGCGGGGAAACAGGCCGCTGCCGCTGTCGGGCAAGGAATGCTGATGCAAAGCTACATTTCCGCCTTTCGTTCGTTTGATATCGTTACCGGGCAATTGTTGTTGACACGCGCAGATTTTTACGATCGCGAGCGATTTCGCAACTTATTTGCGACAATTTCTACATTGCTAGAACGTGGCGTGCTTCCGATTATTAACGAAAATGACTCGGTCTCTGTTGAAGAGTTGACGTTTGGGGATAACGATTTATTGTCTGCCTTGGTGAGCGGATTTTTGCATGCGGATGCCTTAATCATTTTAACGGATATTAACGGGCTATATGACCAACATCCGAGCCACCCAGAAGCAAAAAAATATCATTTTCTCTCCGAAATTACTGACGAACTGATGGAACAAGCAGGCGGAAGCGGGTCAACGGTTGGAACAGGAGGCATGAAATCGAAGCTGCTTGCCGCCCAAAAGGCACTCTCTTTCGGCGTCAGCGTCTTTATCGGTACAGGAACAGGAAAAGAAAAATTGAAACATATTTTAGAAGGAAAAGGCGACGGAACGTATATCGGCTCCCCTTTTCAAGAACATATGCAAATGCGTAAACAATGGATCGCGTACCATTCTGAAGTTGCAGGTACGATTGAAATTGATGAAGGGGCAGAAAACGCCCTTTTGCATAAAGGGAAAAGTTTGTTACCTGCTGGGGTAACGAATGTATTCGGTTCGTTTCAAGCGCTCGATGTCGTCAACGTCGTCAACCAAAAAGGCGATGTGATCGCTAGAGGGCAAGTATATTATGCGGCGGATGACTTACAAAAAGTAAAAGGAATGGCAAGTGAACAAGCAAAAAAATATTCTTTCCACCACCGCCCAGAAGTCATTCATCGCGATCATTTAGTTTGCTTAAAAAGGACGCCTGTCCGCTAAAACGAAAGGAGCGAAAACGGATGAGTGAATTACTAACAAAAGCAAAAAAGTTGAAACAAGCCGCGAAACGTTTAGCGATTTTATCGACGGAAGAAAAAAACGAAGCGCTTTCGATGATCGCAGAAGCGTTGATTGCGCAAATGCCATATCTTTTACACGAAAATGAAAAAGATATGGCGATTGGAAAAGAAAACGGGCTCTCCCCTTCCTTGCTTGATCGGTTGCAACTTACCGAAGAACGCATCCATCAAATCGCCGATGGCGTTCGCCAAGTCATCGACCTACCAGATCCGGTCGGTGAAACGATCGAACAATGGACGCGACCAAATGGGCTAATCTTGAAACAAATTCGCGTACCGCTTGGCGTCGTTGGGATGGTGTACGAAGCGCGGCCAAATGTGACAGTCGATGCGGCTAGTCTTTGCTTAAAAACAGGAAATGCTGTCTTGTTGCGCGGCAGTTCTTCCGCCATTCACTCGAACAAAGCGCTCGTTTCGGTCATGCAAGCAGCGTTAAATCGGTCTGCCATTCCAATCGATGCGATTCAACTGCTAGAAGATACGAGCCGCGAAACGGCACAACACATGTTTCGTTTAAAAGAATATTTGGACGTCCTCATCCCGCGCGGTGGCGCTGGCCTTATTCAATCGGTCGTCGAAAACGCCACGATCCCTGTGTTAGAAACAGGCGTCGGCAACTGCCATATTTTTATCGACGAATCCGCGCAAAAACAAATGGCGATCGACATTGTTCTGAACGCGAAACTCCAGCGCCCGTCCGTATGCAACGCGGTCGAAACAGTATTGATTCACGAAAAGTGGACATATACAAAAGAATTGCTTGAAACGTTGCACGAAAAAGGGGTTGAACTGCGCGGCGACAAACGGCTTGCGGCTGCATATCCGTTCGTCCGTGAAGCGACAGAAGAAGATTGGGCGACTGAATTTTTAGCCCCTATTTTAGCGGTGAAACTCGTCGAAACGGTGGACGGAGCGATTGAACATATCGATCGCTACGGCACGAAACATTCCGAAGCGATTATTTCCGAATGCAAGGAACACGTGGAACAATTTTTCGCTCGCGTCGATGCCGCTGTATTGTACCATAACGCCTCCACCCGCTTTACCGACGGCGAACAGTTCGGATACGGCGCTGAAATCGGC
The DNA here is from genome assembly GCF_014196205.1 of Anoxybacteroides voinovskiense. GTDB lineage: Bacteria > Bacillota > Bacilli > Bacillales > Anoxybacillaceae > Anoxybacteroides > Anoxybacteroides voinovskiense. Next base: position 63,033 of record NZ_JACIDE010000013.1, read on the forward strand.
ATTAGCACACAAAAACTGCACGCTCGTGGTCCAATGGGTTTGCGCGCCATCACGACAACAAAAACGCTCGTGTACGGGAATGGGCAAGTGCGGAAATAACAACCAGCCTCTATGTGGGGCTGGGTTTTATTTTCGCACAACATGCAATACTCCTTTTATGACCATTTGCCCAGCGAAATAAATCACCCAAATAAAAACGACTGCTCCGTTCCTCCCTACTACGGTAAACCACCCAGGATCATCTGGAATAAAAACGGCGGCGAAAAGTAGAGAGAACACTAAATTGATTCCATTCAACAAACTAACGAGCAATATATTTATCTTTGCTGCGATGACGCCCCCTAGCAAAATAGCGAGCAAAAATCCAATCAGTAAAAATGGCGCTTCTTTCCGTTCCATATGTCGTCCATACTCATAAAAGTGAAAAATAAATGGAACGGGGATAAGAAAAAAAGCAAATAATAGCGCTTTTTTTCTATTCATTCTATCCCCCCTATCCCCGCACAAATCCACCTTCCGAATGGATGACTTGCCCGGTAATCCATTCAGCTTCGTCGCTTGCTAGAAAGCGAACGAGGCGCGCGGCGTCTTTTGGTGTGCCGATTCGACCAAACGGAAATTTCGCAAGAAGGTATTGTTTTAGTTCTTCGTTCATCCACCCTGTATCGGTAGGTCCTGGATTGATGGCGTTTACGGTGATCTTTTTCTCGGCTGCTTCGACGGCGAACGTTTTCACAAACGCATCGATTGCCCCTTTTGTCGCTGCATATGCACTTTCTCCCGGCATCGGTCCAAGCGACTGTCCTGATGTCATCATAATGATTCGCCCACCTTGTGGTTTTTCAAACATGTTGGCAAATGCCACACTTAACATGATCGGCGCCCTTACATTGACAAAATAATGTCGGTCTAGCATGTCGCTTGTTAACGCTGAATAAGGAAGCGAAACAGAATAGCACGCGTTGTTTACTAAAATATCCGGTACACCAAACACCTCGCACACCTTATCAAGCAATATTTGCGGGGCTTCTTCCTTAGATAAATCGAATTCCAAGGAATGGCACACGACACCGAGCGCTTCTAGCTTTCGTTGAATGTGAAGCGGTTCGTCTTGTTCTATCCCCCACGGCATCGTACGGTCGTATGCGCTCCAATACGTGAAAAAAATATCTGCTCCTGCTTCAGCTAGCGCCTCGCAAATTGACGCACCGATTCCATTTTGCCGGCTCACTCCTGTTACTACCGCCTTTTTTCCCTTTAATGTTTTCAAACGTATCCACCTCTTACCGAATCGCTGCTAACACTTCCCTAAATCGCCTAGGCTCGCCATCCCATTTTGCTTCTTCCAAGCGCAACGAAATTGGAATATCGCAATGAATGGCTGCTAGTTTGCGCGATAAATGAAGCAAGTCGAGATGTTCGGTTATTTTTTGTTGCTGTGCGTTTGTTAAGTTCGCTAAGTTTTCCAAGATTCCTTCAATCGAGCCGTATTGTTGAATGAGTTTAAACGCTTGCTTTTCCCCGATCCCGCGCACGCCTGGATAATTGTCGCTCGGATCACCCATAAGCGCTTTCACATCGATGAGTTGATGTGGCTTAATGCCTTTTTCTTTAATAAAGCGTTCGAGCGTATACGCCTCGTAGTTGCCGATGCCTTTTGCCAGCAAATAGACAGTGACACGTTCTGAAAGAAGCTGGAATAAATCACGGTCTCCGGTCACAATCGAAATACTCATCCCATCACGATATTGCTTGACGAGCGAGCCGATGCAATCGTCCGCTTCGGCACCAAGTACGCCGATATTCGGAATACCTAGCATCTCAACCACTTCTTTCGCCAAATCAAACTGCGGAATTAATTCATGCGGCGGCTCACCTCGATTCGCCTTATAATCTGGAAACCATTCGGTGCGAAACGTCGTACTTCCCATATCCCAACAACAAACGACATGCGTCGGTTGAAGCGCATGTGTCGCCGCTTCGATTTGTTTCACTACCCCATATACCGCATTCGTCGGCACCCCACGGCTATTGATCATCCAACGTGGTGCTGTCGCATAAAACGATCGAAACAATAACGCCATCCCGTCGATTAATAACAAATGTTCTCGTTCCATCGTCTGCTATCCTTTCTATATATCGATGCAACAAGTATAACAAAAAACCACCCCACATGGGATGGTGGAATGATAAAGCTTTAGAGTATCCCCTTTTTAATCCAAGACCAGATTCTATATGTTACCAATATGTTTACAAACAACAGCTTTAAAAGTGCCAGAATTCAGATAACCAGCCTATCAATTTCTGCGACCGAACGGGCAGTTTTTTCACTTGAAGGATCAGATTCTATCGATTAAGCAATATAATCTCCCTAGCCTCAACATCTCTGCTTTCTTTACTTTGACTTATAGTCTGAGGAGTGGCAAGAATGACTTTCACGGTTACTCCTTCCGTAAAGTCGTCAACATTTAATTTGTTGCCATTTTCATCACTGAATTTTGTTTGATCTGTGATTCGGACTGTACAAGGATAGCTTATATCCTCTGCATTATTTTTCCTTTTCTTCACTTCATGGGAACAGTCCACGACAAAATAATTTTCTCCAATACTATAAAGCGTCCCTTCAAAAAACTTTGTTCCTGTGCAACCAGTCAAGAGTAAACTAACCAAGACAAAAACAACAGTTCTAATCATTCGAATTGCATTCCTTTGTATGAAAAATAATTTTTTATAAGATTACATTTATCGAAAAAGACAACACAACGCAAAACTAAACTTCTCTCTATTCCCTTTTTATAAGCAGAAGACTTGTGAACTACTCATTACTCATGAACGTTTTATTTGGTAATACGTTATGGTATTATGTCAAGAAAGATTTAAAATCCTACTACCGCACTTCGTTTGGTGACCTCTTGAGAGGGAGAACGATTCGGTAAACCCTTCCCTTCTCAAGAGAAAAGATGTCTCTTATATCGTCACTAATGAAATTTCTTATCGAAGAACAAAAGAACACCTTCTGCCACCGCACAAACAAGCAAAATGAGCAACAACGAAACCAGAAAAACAGCAAAACAAAAGCCAGTCAACTACCCCCACTTAGCTAACGCTTGAAGTGGGGGCTTGCAACTCCCCAGAAGTGCGAGCGGACTTCGTCCTCCTTCCTTGACTTGAGGTTGCATCAGGGGCAGGTTGACAACTACCCAACGACGCAGGTCATGCCTGTGTCGTTCCTTCAACGATGTACTCTATTCCTTTTCGTTGAAGGTTCATAGCACCAATGCGGTCATCGTTTGAGGTATATCCGCATGTTCGACAACAAAAGGTGTGTATACGTTTGTTTCGATTGGCTTTTTCCGTATGACCACACTTTGGACATGTCAAAGAGGTGTAATGCGGAGCAACCACAATCACTTTTGACCCATGCAAACGTGCCTTATAATCTAACATGTGACGGAACTGATAGAAAGCCCACGATACGGTTTCATATCGGTCGTGGATACGTACGCGTTCTGTTTTTTCACGAATGCCTGTTAAATCTTCTAATACAAAAAGGGTACGTTCTCCATATTGACGAACGAGTGCCTTCGTGACGGCATGGTTCACATCCGTCATCCAACGATTTTCTCGTTGTCCAATTTTTTTCAACTTCCGACGCGCAGAAGCCGTCCCTTTTTGCTGGAGGGTTTTTCGCATTCGTTTGTACTTCGCACGCATATGCTTGATTTTTCGTCCGTTAAAAAAGGTTGTTTTCCCTTGCGAATCATAAGCTACTGCAAGAAAGTTAACACCTACATCGACACCGACCACTTGGCGAATGTGGGGTTCATCTACGATTGGAATTGTTTTGGTCATTGGGATGTGCAAAAAGAATTTGTTATGCTTATAGACGAGTTTGGCTGTGCCAAACGCCCATGAGCCATCAAAATATTGTTCCATGCCTTTTGGTTCGAATGGCACTTTGATCCGTCCTTCTAGCGTATTGACAGAAAATAACCCTTGAACAAGCGAATAATCTCGATTCCAAACGAGATCATATTCAGGTTTTTTAAAGCGAACCAATGTCCATTCATGACCATTGCTTTTTAGGGAACGGTATCTAGCGATGACAGTCTTGATCACAGATTGCGCCATTTGCGAACGCAACGCGTAGTTTGCTCGAAGTGGACGATAGTCATGTCGTGTAACTTGGCTTGTGCAAGCACTTTTGTGTCAAAAATCACAACAGATACAGCGTTGCATGCTTGCCGATAAGCGGAAAGGGTGGCTTTCAATACTTCTGCTTGTTCCGCTGTTGGGTAAATTTTTATTTTGGCTGTTAACGTCATGTCCATTTGTCTCGCCTCTCTTTCACTAAATATATTATATCTCATATTTCGCACCTTGGTAGGACGGAACAAAAGGATTTTTTATTCAGTTTTTTAGAATAACTTTTCAACCAACACCAAAAGTGATGGTATCCTTTTTTTACCATAGCTGGTCGTTCTTTATCCCGTTAGACGTAAATACTCTCGTCCATCCCTAATCCTTGCAGAATCCTTCGCTGCTCGTACGTGAGCGGTTGACCTAACGCGCGTTGAATTCGTCCATCCGGCAGTTCCAACAGGACGACTCTGACATACCAAAACAATGGAAAAATCGCTTGTCCGGTCGGTCGGGTCAGTTTCCGGCCTCCCGCCCCCTTTAATGGGTGTTCCGGAGTGATGAACTGACGCACCCGGCGCTGGAAGACGCGATAAATCGCCAAGGCCAACAGAAACAAATCACCCAATACCGCGACCCGTTCCGGTTTTTTTACGTAAATCTCATCCGTAAAGAACGGGTCTTTCAAGAAAGAGAAGTTCATTTCCACCGAGATTTGGCCTTTATACAATTTCAAGATCTCTTTCGCGTCCATCGGTTGACCTTTCCATTCCTCCGGAACAGTCGTGACAAGGACAAACCGGGACGCTTTCCGTCTTGCCTGTTCCCACGCAGTTTGGTCGAATTCCACGTTCAAGCGAAGGGCATACAGCGTCTCCATGTCCGGTTCCGCCCCTTTTTTCGGACGTCCGCGCCGTTTTTTCGGGCGCACGATCGCTTCGACCGACGCCTCGACGCGATGGAACCGGAGACGAAGGGACGCCTTTAGAGACGCTAGGGCTTGTTCGGCGTCTTCTCGGCACGAAAACAGACGGCTTTCCCACTGGGTTTGTTTCTGACGAAGAAGCTCTGCTTCTTGGTTTCGTTCTTTTTCGAGCGTCTTTCCTTTTCGTTGGTCGAGCGCGCTGGATTCAACGACAATCAACCGAACCGAATGACCTTCATACGTCGATGTCGTTTCCCACACCCGGTACGTGGCTCCGTTTTTCTCCGCTAAGGAGAATGGCGCGCTCCATGGCGTGTCTTGGGCATCGGCTTCGGCCAGCGCGGTTTTGACGATCCGAAGCGAAGAAGGACCTCTTGTGATCAAAAAGGCGTTGGCGGCCTTCGTTTGCGCCAGTGTGTCTTTCGTCATGGCGGCAGAATCGGCAACATAAATCCATTCCTCTTCGATCTTTGCCTGCTTCAGCTGTTTCTGTACACGGGACAACACCTCGGGATTCCACGTCTTATCCGGCAGGTTGCCGTTGTGTACATCTCCATAAAACGGAATGCCATCCTCGTTGCCAATCAGCCCAAATCCGATCTGCTTTTGCCAACGATGATGTCGGTTGTAGCCATGCGTAATCTGCAAGACATCCGGCGAGACCGATTCATACGTACCGTAGACCGATACATCGGTCGTATCGGCATGGAACACCCGAAGAGGGATGCCTTCTTTCTTGTAAATTTGCACAAGACAGGCCGAAAGAACCGCGTGGATATTGGCGTCGTACAGTCGATCCAGATGACGCGCGATGGCATCGTCGTTGAACCAAGAAGGGGAAATCCCTGGTCGGATTAGCTTAGGCAAATCGATGTCATGCGCCCATCGTTCCACATGAACGAGTGCTTGCCGACCGCTCAAGATATCCAAAGTAAGCAGCCAGACAACGTCGCTGGCTCGAGTTTGGCATTGAGGGTTCACGGGAACGAGGCGATCAATCAACCGAGGGAGGTCAAGATCCTTGAAAATGGTGCTTATTATATTCAAATAAGAACTTTCATAAATGGCACGGATTTGAACGCTCATGATGTAGAAACTCCTTTGCTTTCCTTGTGTTTCAAGGATTCATTCGACAGGAAGATAAAAAAATCCTCCCGATTGTTGTCGAGAGGGTGCGAAATGTGAGTTATATCATATTTTTTAGTGATACAAAAACACAAAAAAAGCGATTCCTCCCCCACTTACTCCCTTTGGTCATTGAAGTGGGGGTCTCCTCGCCAAAGACGATGAAAGCAACGCAAAAACCCCACAGATGATGGAAATGCCTTCTGCAAAATTTTTTATACTATCTTCACAATCGGGATAAAAGAAAGAGAAAAATGAAAATACACGTGTAAAATAGCATCTTCTCTCGTTGTTTTCCTTTTCGTTCAATAAGTACATACAACAAAAACGTAATAACAAGCGAGTATAGAAGTTGAAAGAACATAAAATTCACCTTATTTTTATCTTCTTATCGTTACCGATTTCTAATCCCAATTATAAACTCATATGTTCTTTCCGTACATTCATTTTTCAGAATAAATTGTATATAAAAACCACCCTACAATAAAGGGTGGCTGATGTTAGAGGAAACGCGAATTGCTTGTTTTTTCGTTAGCTCTTTATCGACTTTCAATAGCTCTTTTTTCTCCCAGCTGACGAAGTAGTCTTCCCATAAGACGTGGCAACGATCGTCAGTCACTTCTAACACAATTCCTCTCGTTCCATCCATATAGACGACGCAGTCTCCGATGTGAAACATGGCGATCACCCCAGACGGAAGACGATGCCGTAGCCGCCGCGTGGATATTCCCACTGAATGTTTTCATACGGGCAGCCGATGCGACAGCTGCCGCACTCATGACAGCCTTCATAGCCGACGTGCATTCGAACTTCTTCCCATTTATACACAGAGGCTGGGCAAAAAATCGTACAAATTTTATCCGGGCATTTCGTTAAACAAATATTCGGGTCAAGCACGTGAAGATGCGATTTCGTATCCGCATTGAAGCGGACTAAATATTGCTTTTCTTCGATCGTTTGCGCCTTCATCATTTCATCACCTTCCATGCCTTCATCATATCGCGCGCCAGCTTAAACTTTTGTTTCGCCGAGCCGAGGTCACGCCAAATTTTTTGCTGTTTTTCCCATTTTGATGCGCCGTCGACCGTAAACATTTGGCTTGCGGCGCGGTTCATCATCGGGATATATTGCTCAAAATATTGCGGGAAGCGCTCAAAATGATGCGTCGCGTCTTTATATTTTTTCAAATCTTGCCCGATAAAGCTTTCCATGAGCTTCATTCGGTATTGGTCAAGCATGCTTTCGGAAAAGTCGTTTTGCGCTTTCGCCATGATGATCGTTTCCGCTGCTAGTCGGCCAGATGTCATCGCCATGTTCGACCCTTCGCGATGAATCGCATTGACAAGCTGAGCGGCATCACCAACGACAAGCACTCCATGACCTGCCACTTTCGGAATCGAATGGTATCCACCTTCTGGAATTAAGTGCGCTAAATATTCGACCGGTTCGCTTCCTTGAATGTATGGGCGAATCATCGGATGGTTTTTCACGTACTCAAGCAATTCATATGGCTTCATTTTATGTTTAATTAATCCTGATAAAAGCGTTCCGACACCAATGCTGAGCGTATCTTTGTTCGTATATAAAAATCCCGTGCCGACAATTCCTTTCGTTGCATCGCCAAAAATTTCGATCGTACAGCCTTGGTTCGGCTCGAGATTGAACCGGTCTTCAATGATGTTTTTATCGAGTTTTAAAATTTCCATCGTCGCTAAAGCGACTTCATCTGGTCGCCATTCGCGGTGGAAGCCAAGCTGTTTCGCTAAGAGCGAGTTGACGCCGTCCGCTAATACGACGACATCGGCATAAATGTCGCCATCTGGTCGGTCCGTCCGAACGCCAACCACGCGCCCGTTTTCGACGATGCATTCGACCGCTACTGTCTCACAAACGAGAAGCGCTCCTTGTTCGACTGCTTTTTCGGCAAACCATTGGTCAAATTTGGCACGCAATACGGTAAAGTTGTTGTACGGCTCACGTCCCCACTCTAACCCTTTATAGCTAAACGTGACAGCCGATTCTTTATCCATCATCATAAACCGTTGCTCGACGATTGGGCGTTCGAGCGGTGCTTCTTTATAAAACTCGGGAATAATATCTTCCATCATTTTGCGGTACAACACCCCGCCCATGACGTTTTTCGCCCCTGGATACTCGCCGCGCTCAAGCAATAATACGTTGACCCCTGCTTTCGCTAGCTCATAGGCACAAGCTGTTCCAGCCGGACCTGCGCCAACGACAATACAATCAAATTTTTCAGGCATGGCGAATCTCCTCCTTCACATCGGCAGCTGCTTTTAGCTTCGGGATTTCTTCTTTGAACCGTTCGATTAAAAGCGGAACGATTTCAAACGCATCGCCGACAATACCGTAGTGGCATGATTGAAAAATAGGTGCGTTCGGGTCTTTATTGATGGCGATAATGAGCTCTGAGTTTTGCATGCCGACGACGTGCTGAATCGCGCCCGAAATGCCGATCGCAAAATAAATTTTTGGCGTCACCGTCACACCCGTTTGTCCGACTTGGTGATGGTGGTCAATCCATCCTGCTTCGACGACATCACGGCTCGCCCCAACTGCGCCACCAAGCACTTCGGCTAGTTGGTGAATAAGTTGAAATCCTTCTTTGCTGCCCATGCCTTTTCCACCAGCAACAATAATATCCGCTTCATCAATTCGCGCTTTTTTCGTCGTTTCTCTTACAATCTCTAATACTTTCGTCCGCATCTCTTCTTCGCGCAATTCAATATGCTCTTCTACTAGTTTCCCCGTTCGCGACGGATCTGGTGGTAGCGCTTTCATCACTTTCGGACGAACGGTCGCCATTTGTGGACGATATTTTTTACATAAAATCGTCGCCATAATGTTTCCGCCAAATGCAGGGCGGCTCGCTAACAATAACCCTGTATCTTCTTCAATATCGAGGATCGTCGTATCGGCCGTTAAGCCTGTCGGTAAATCGGTGGCGATGGCGCTTGCTAAATCTTTTCCTGTCGGTGTTGCCCCATATAATAGCACTTCCGGTTTATGTTTCTCGCAACAATCGAGCAATGCGCGCATATATGGCTCGGTTCGATAATATGCAAAAATTGGGTCATCGTATACGTAAACGACGTCTGCGCCGTACGTAAACGCTGTTTGGGCAAGCGGTTTTACCCCGCTTCCAATTAATACGCCTGCCAATTCTGTTTTCCGTTTGTCGGCAAGCTGTCTTCCTGCCCCCAATAATTCAAGCGAAACAGGCGCAATATTCCCGTCTTTTACTTCTAAATACACCCATATTCCTCGGTAATCGTCAAAGGTCATGCTCCTCTCCTCCTATTGAAACAACTCTTTCTTCGCTAAAACGAGCGAAAGCAATTGTTCTACTTTTTCTTTTGTGCTCCCTTCGAGCAATTCGCCACCTTCTGGTTTTGGCGGCGCCCATACTTTTGAAACAATCGTTGGAGATCCTTTGAGTCCTAGTTGTTTGCGGTCGACGTCTTCTAAGTCGTCTGCTGTCCAGATGGTCGGTTGGTATCGTGCGGCTTTAATCATGTTTGGCAATGGTGCAAAGGAGATGTCGTTGATGTCTTTTTCGACCGTAAACAAACACGGCAATGTTGATTGGACGACTTCATAGCCGTCTTCTAACTTGCGATGAACAATCGCATATCCTTTTTCTTTATTAATTTCAACGACTTTTTTCACGCCAGTAAGAGGAGGAATGTTCAACCGGCGAGCAATGCCAGGACCGACTTGGCCTGTATCCCCGTCAATCGTCATTTTTCCGCAAATGACAAGGTCAATCGGGCGTTGCTTCGCGATTTTTTCGAGCGCTTTTGTGAGCGCATAGCTTGTCGCAAGGGTATCTGCACCAGCGAACGCACGGTCAGAAATCATATACCCTTCATCTGCGCCAAGTTCAATGCATTTTTTGATCGCCTTTACGGCTGGAGGAGGTCCCATCGTTAATACAGAAACTGTTCCGCCATACTTCTTTTTTAACCGAACAGCTTCTTCTACGGCATGGGCATCGTACGGGTTTAAAATCGCCGGGGCACTTGCGCGATCCATCGTGTTCGTTTTCGGGTTCATTTTAATAATCTTCGTATCTGGTACTTGTTTAATACAGGCTACGATATGTAGCATACATCCACCCCCAAGATGATATTTTTGCTCGTTCGTTCACATATAAATACAACTTCTCCCCTCCTATTCTATTGTTATTTTGCCCCTTGTATAGATATTCTAACATAGACAACAAATTCCCTGTTGCAATTAAAAGAAAATTTAATATTTTGTTCAAAAAAAAGACCATATTCCGCTTCTCGCGAAATATGATTCTTAAACGCTCATTTTACCAAACACTCTTGCCCTACTAATTTCTCGAGCGCATGTGCTACGCCGTCTTCGTCGTTTGTAATGGTAATAAAGTCCGCTTGTTGCTTTACCTCTTCCGCGGCATTTCCCATCGCTACCCGGTAGCCTGCCACGGCAAACATCGGAAGGTCGTTGAGGCTATCGCCGATCACCATCGTTTTTTTGAGATCGATTCCATAGGTAGCTGCCAGTTGTTTCACTGCCTCTCCTTTTGTCGCTTGTCGATGATTTATTTCGATATTGTGCGGATGCGAAGAAGTAACCGTTATATCTGGAAGCAAGTGAAATTGCTGCGCTGCTTTTTCTAAAGACGATCGGCGCAAAGAAAAAATGAGAATTTTATAGAAAACCAATTCGCTGTTCCATATTTCGCGTATGTCTGGAACGTATGTCACACGCGCTTGCTGAAATTGTTTTTCCACGATTCGTTTGACGTCCTGCTCGGCGCTAGCTGCCATTGCCACTAAATGTTCACGGTTATGCAGCCCGACGTACACTGCGTCGTTTGTATATATTTCGCAATAAATGTCCGGTTGCAACCGAACCCATTCTAATGTCGGAAGCAGTGCGTCTTTGTTTAACGGAACATCTCGTGTAATCGCCCCGTTAGGTTGAACAATCACCGCCCCGTTTAGCCCAATAACCGGACAGTCGAGCTCTGCTTCTGCTAGCGGCTTGCGCGCATCGTTGAATGCTCTTCCAGTGGCAATTGCTACCATATGCCCTGCTTTTTGCGCTGCGACAATCGCCTCTTTGTTTCGTTCGCTAATTCGTCCGCTAGAATTCAACAGCGTACCGTCCATATCCAAGGCAATTAACATCACTTATTCCCCCATTTCGTTTTTTTCTAATTATAAAATAAAAACAGGGGAGCTGCACTCCCCGACTACTGAAGTTCTATCGTATCTTTTTCTTCGTCCCATCTTGCGCGAATTCCTTTGCGCGTTTCTAAAAAGGTGTATACTTTTTTCCCGATTTGGATGACGGTGCCTTCCCACGCGTGGTCGATTTGAATCGTTTCTCCTTTTGGTACAGCCAACGTCGTTTTAATGCCAAAAGAAGAGCCGACTTCCTTCACTTGAATTCCTTTTTGTGCATATACTTCTCCGCCGCGCAAAATTCCGTCAATGACTAACTTTCCGCCGGCGTAAATGTTGCAGTTGTAGCACCCTTTCCCGGAAACGATGACGTCTCCGCTACAGTGAATGACACTATTTAACGCATACGACAGTTCGACCGAATCTGTGTCTGTTTGCTCGTATTGGCTCGTAAACTCGTTGATTTGGCGAAGCAGCTCAGCAAAGCTTTCTAGACAGTGAAAATGATTCGGCTGTTCTGCCATAAAACACGATTGCAAGCGGGTGCTTAGTTCTAGCCACGGTTCGCTAAGTACTTCTTTTTTTGTTCGGCAAATCGACTCGTATTTTTTTACCGCTTCCATTAATGATTGAAATTTTGTTTCTAACAATTTCTTTGTCACAATATAAATATCTTTTTCTTGTAACTTCGAAAACATAATGAGTTGCTGGAGAGCTAAAATCATTTTTTCTAGTTGTTGCCGAATTTCATGCAACAGCACACTCAGTTCGGCAATGACGAGTTTTTGTTCACCAGATACAACCGTTCCGCCGATTAAGTTATGGTGAATAAAAATGGACTGTTGCGCTTGAATTTTCGCGCGGTTCACGTTTTGGAAAATGACAACGCTTCCGACTGCTTCCACTTCCATTCCATCTTGCACATTACCGGTAATCTCAATGTCGCCTTTAAAGCGAATGTTTCCGGTCGATAAATCGACATCACCTTGATGGACGAGTTTTGGAATAACCGAGGCGATGACGGTTCGTCCTTTTTTCACAATTTGTGGACGCCCTGATTGCGTGGCGACAAGGCTTGTGCCGTCGGAAGAAATCATCACACCTTTTCCTAGCTGCACATGAATTGGAAACACATCGCGGACAGGAATCAATTCGCCTGTCACTCTTCTCCCTGGGAGACCTGGCTCCGGTGGGTGGATGATGGCGATAACTTCTCCCTCTTGGACACTTGAAATAATCTCCATTTCCCGATAATCAACCGTTCCGTCTTGCCGCACTTTCGGTTTTTTCGACTCGTTCGCCCCTGCTTTTAATTCGATCCAGCCGTCTTTCCCGTCTTGTGGTGGCTTGCCTTCTGCGATGACTACACTTACTCTTTCGTTTGCTTGCAGTGCTTCTTTGATTTTTTCTTCGTTAATGCCATATACAATTCTAAGCTGCTGGAGCCGATTCATCACTTCTTCGTACGGGATTGTATGCTCTGCTTCTGTCCGCAACTCTGCTTGCAGCTTTATATGTTTTGCTGGCGCGATATCGTTCAATACGTAATATTTACGAACCGCCGGCTCGACCGTTAACACCGCCTGCATTTTTCTTGAGTCGACGGTAATGTTCCATGCCGCTTCTGTTTTCTCCTCCTCTTCGACGCGAACTTCTAGTTGGTCGCCTTCTTCAATTGTTAGCATATCGTATATTTCTTTCCCGTTACAAAACAATCGAACGCCTTTCCCTTTTGCAATTGTTGGGCGTTCTGTCGGGGTGCACTCGTAATATAGCTGTCCGTCTTTCACCCATACTTTCGCCGTTGGCTGTTCTGGTTGCGGTTCACTAATTTTTGTAATTTTCACAACCGCTTCTTGCGAAAGCAAGCCGAGCATTCGCTTTTTTTCTGTTTGTATGATTTCAATGGACACTTGGTCACGCGTCGTTTGCAGCTTTTCAAGCCCTAAACGAACGGCTTCGTCCACTGTGCTTCCTTTCGAAATGACGCTTTCCACGTTTATCCCCCTTTGACGCGCAATCCTTTACTTCTATTATATACAAATTGTTTTTTAGAAATAGTGCCAAAAGTAGGGCAAACGAACTATTTTTTCAATTTATTAAAGATTCTTTCACGCTTCAAAAAATAGTAAACGCTTTTTAAGGCTAATATTTTTACAAAAAAAGGAGGGCGGTTCGCCCATCCTTTACATTTTCACACGGCTGTTGATTATCCAAAATTAGGCATACTCTTCCCGTATATTCGGGCATACTCAAATAAGACAGCTGCCATCTCGGATTTCCATTCGAGAG
>NZ_JACIDE010000014.1 GCF_014196205.1 Anoxybacteroides voinovskiense
TTGGCACCAGCGAGGATGCGGTATACAACCAGCTCTTTGCGGCATTTATCGCTTATGTGCTACTGAGATGGCTATATCATCGCACGGAAAAACGGGCAACCTCGTCCCTTACCTTTCTTTCGTTTGTTCGTCGTTTTTTCTCTGGACAACTTCCTCTCGAATGGAAATCCGAGATGGCAGCTGTCTTATTTGAGTATGCTCGAATATACGGGAAGAGTATGCCTAATTTTGGATAATCAACAGCCGTGTACTAATGAGAACTTATTTTTTGTTGAAATTTATGAAATTGAGGGAGATTTAGCGTTACAAACAGATAACCAAGAATCTTTAACCTCCACATTAACTAATAATATACTGCAACCTAAATCAGCCGACGCTGCAACTTATTATACAGGTACCGTTTCAAAAACATATGTTGCTTATAGTTGGGTTGGTCTTCCTCTTTGGGAAATTTATACAAAAGGTGAATTTAGATACGATAAATCTACTGTAACCCCATATTTTTATGACGGATGGGTAAAAAAACGTTTTACTGGTTTTATATGGCAAATAGACAACTACGGAGAGGGGACAACAATTGCAGCTGATGGTTCTTGGGCAACAGTATATACAAGAGCCAATTTTCACTATGGGTTAGAATATTCAGGAATAGGACTTGTTGTTCAATACTTAGACGTAAGAAATCAAATCAAGTGTGATAAGTATGGTAATATTTTTAAAGACACTATTATCAGATAAAGTAATTAAGAGAAGGAGGCGATTAAATGGGACGGTTTCGGAAAAAAGATTATATAATATCTTTTTTCTTTCTGCTCTTATCCTTTGTTATAAGTATTACACCAGTTAATGGAATAATTGTACCCATAATAAAATCTTTTTTCGCGGCATTAATTGGTGCTTTATTGCTAGGGACAATTACTAATTTAATTTTTCCAAAAAAAACACGACCAACCGCTTAAAAGAAAAAACTTGTTTGGTTTCGTTTTTTTTCGAGCGTCTTTCCTTTTCGTTGGTCGAGCGCGCTGGATTCAACGACAATCAACCGAACCGAATGACCTTCGTACGTCGATGTCGTTTCCCACACCCGGTAGGTGGCTCCATTTTTCTCCGCTAAGGAGAATGGCGGACGATGGCATCGTCGTTGAACCAAGAAGGGGATAGCCTTGGTCGGATTAGCTTAGGCAAATCGATGTCATGCGCCCATCGTTCCACATGAGCGAGTGCTTGCTGACCGCTCAAAATATCCAAGGTGAGCAGCCAGACCACATCACTGGCTCGGGTTTGGCATTGGGGATCCACCGGAACGAGACGATCAATCAACGGAGGAAGGCCAAGATCCTTGAAAATGGTACTTATTATATTTAAATAGGAACTTTCATAAATGGCACGGATTTGAACGCTCATGATGTAGAAACTCCTTTGCTCTCCTTGTGTTTCAAGGATTCATTCGACATGAAGATAAAAAAATCCTCCAGATGTTTGTCGAGAGGGTGCGAAATGTAAGATTTCATTAGAAAACCCCTTTGTTACACATGCGTAACAAAGGGTTCGTTTTTTGGGTTTACGTGAAGGGAGAGAAAGACGTCTTCGAGCGTGCGGCATCGATACGTTCGGTAAATGTCGGGCAACGTGCCATACGCTTTCACTTCTCCTTGGAACATAATTGCTACCCGGTCGGCGATTTCGACAACATCACGCATAATATGACTGCTAAGGAGAATTGTTTTTCCGTTGTTTCGCAACTCACGAATAAGTTGCTTAAACTGAATCACCCAATACGGATCTAATCCGTTTGTTGGCTCATCGAAAATATAAAGGTCAACGTCGGAAAGCAGGCATTGCGCGAGATTTAAGCGTTGTGACATCCCTTTAGAGAAGGAGCCAACTTTTTGATGTCGCTCTTCCCATAACCCAACTTTTTTCAACGTTGCTTCAATCGTTACCATACTTGTATTTAAAAACTTTCCGTAATAGCTAGTAATTTCAAGCGGGGTCAATTCCTTTGGAAAGTTCATATGATCTGGCATATAAGCAAATCGTTTTTTCTTTTCTGTAGAAAACGAAATCGTTCCAGCAGTAGGTTGTTCGATCCCGGTAATTAATTTAATGAGCGTACTTTTTCCAGCTCCGTTTGCTCCGCATAGCACCACGCATTCTCCACGGGCGATATAAAGATAAACAGGATGCAGCACGCAGCGATTTTTATATGACTTGGAAACACCATCGATCGTTAAAATAGTTGAGCCGCCCATTTTATCCTTCCCTTCTTTTCAATAAATACGTAGATAGCAAAATCGCGACCAATGCCATCACCAATAAGGCGGTCATTGCTGCAATGTTGAGTATTCCAGTTTGGCTAAACGTTTTTAATACTAAATACTCCGGGCCGAAAATATAGTTGGCATTTAGCTGCTCGATTGCCCATACTCGTAACGTCTCGACAGGGTTCAGCAAGAGAAAAAATAACAAACTTTTTAGCTTCAGAGAATATGGAATAAAATCGATGACTGAAAAAATGACGAATTCGTAAATGAAGACGAAAAAGCTCCATGTCAATAACGTCAGCGACAGTCCTTGCATTCTCGTCACACTAATTGCGCCGATGATTAACGAAAGGGCAGAAAAAACGACAATTAGCAATACATTAAGCAAAAGAAATGTTTGAAAAATCGATGCTCCATGCCAATGACCGCTTACTGCTAAGACAAGCCCAAACACCCCATACGATAAACCGAGCGCGATAATGAGCGAGCAGACAAGCGAGAAAAATTTGCTGAGCATATAGTAAACGTACGGAGCGTCATATGTTTTGTATAAAGCAAATCGACCGCTCTCTTTATCTGCAAGAATAGAATTTGTGCCGAGAATTAAACACATGACCGGCAAAAGCCATAAAGACAAGTTCATTAGCATTGAAATCGCTCTCGTATACGAAGATGTTTCGATTTCCGCGGCCGATCTTGTATCGATCACTATTTTTTTCAGCCCAAAATATTCCGGATTGACGCCGGACGTATTCATATTTTGGTTCACAGAATCCAGTCCATATTGGACATCCACAGGGTCGGATTGGACGGATTGGATGCCATAAAAATAAAGAAGCCCGGAAAGAACGAGAAATAAAATAATCATATTGAACAGCCATTTGTTTCGCAACAACATGCGCAACTCATAGCGAACCATCGAATAGATGAGTGGAATGTTCATCGCTTTTTCCTCCGTTTAATGGCTATGCATCTTGAATTCCATCATGTTTTGCTTAAGAAGTTCGTCTTTGGAAAACACTTGCCCACCGTGTTCGTTCGCAAATTTTTCTGCTGCTTGTTTCGTTAAAAAGGCGGCGATGCCGTATCCCATTGGGCTTTCGATGGATGAGTCGTGAACAAAATAACTCTTTTGAAAATCAATCCATTCTTTCGAATCATGTGCATGGACAAAGGCAGCGTCGATGTTTTTATGTTGCTGTAGATAAGTTACCATACAGCCGATATCGTCAAACTTCATCGGTTTTCCATCAATTAATACTTCCGCTGCTAACGATGCGTCACGAATCCCCATATGGCATGTATCACAGCTATCGACATTTTCGTTAATTTCTACAGGCTTAGCTGCTTGGGCAGAGCATCCTGCTGTCATCGAAAGGGCAAGCAAAAAAGTGAGTAGTTTACGTTTCACGATATTTCCTCCTCGTCGCTAAAAAGGTAACGCCACTCCAGAAAGTCAGTAAGAGAAAAACACTTAGTTGTTGGCCAGGGAAAGGAGCAGCTTCATTCTTCTTTTCCTTTGCCTCGGTACGAATATGAATAGCTACAGGCGTTGCCAATGCATGCCGATCAACGATAAACTGATCGGATGGAATTGGTGTATATTGTTCAATCATATTCCATAAACGGACGGCAGGGCTTTCATAAAAAATTTGCAAAAGCGGTTCTTTTGTCATGAGGTAGTAAGAAGCATCGCCGCTTTTATAGGCATAGTCAACAATATTGTCGCGGTTCAAATCCATCGGCTGCCAATCATCGTAATAATTCCCCAACCCTTCCCAACTGAAGGTGTTTTTGTTATTTTTCGCAGAGATGATTTGCCGTATGTTTTTTAAAAAGTTGTTTAAATAAATGGTGTTTTCTTTAGAAGATTTGCCGATGTCTAGCCCGGTGTCGTTTTGCTCAAATATGTTATAGCGAATCGAGCTTTTTTGGACGTTTTCGACATACATCCCTTTTTTGTTTCCGCGCATGATGTTATTCGTAATTTCGGAATAAAACGTATCAAACATGAAAATGCCGACACCGTCAATCGTTGTATTCCATTGCAGCACATTTCCAGTCATTAGTACGTAGTCACTTTGCATAATCATAAATCCATTGCGGCTTGCGCTTACCTCATTTTGTGCGATGGCGATATTTTTCGAGTCCATCGTATGAACGCCATATCTTGCGTTCCATATTTTATTTTTTTGCACTTCGCAAAAATTGGAGTACGAGATGTAAATGCCGTCTTGTAAGCGAAAAATATTGTTTTCTATTATTTTTGTTTGCGGTGCTTCGGTAAGGTAAATGCCAAAGCCTTTAAACGCTTTTTTTTCGGCAAAACTTGTGATTTGGTTATGCCTGATTTCATTGCCATATCCGTTCCGAACGACGATTCCGTGGAACACGTCGTGAATAATATTGTTCAATATTTTTGTGCGATTGGCAGTAATATAAATACCAGCGTCTTGAGATCCACTTTGCTGAATGTCTAAGCTGTCAATCACGACATCATCAGCGGCAACGGTTATGACGTTCCCTTCACCTGTTCCGATAATTATTGCTCCATCTTCGCCGCGAATTGTGACCGAGCGGTTGATGACGAGCTTTCCACGATAAGTTCCTTTTTTTAGAGTAATGACATCGCCTTGATGGGCGAGCTGTAATGCGCGATGGAGTTCGTTTTCATTATGAACGGGAATTTCTTTTGCCATTGCTTTTGGCGCAGCAAGCGATAAAAGCAAAAGGAGAAAAAAGAGAATTTTTTTATGCATACACTCACCCCTAGCAGTATGGATGCCATTTTGCTGATACAACAGCCCATTCGGTTCATCCGAATGAGCTGTTGTATTGTCAAGCCTTTTAAATCGTTTCTCTTTATGGTATATTTTCGTTAGGTGCTTTAATGGCCCATAGTGGCCTTGCCGTCGTCTTCGCCGGTTTCGGTGACTTTTAAAATGGCGACGGCTCCTTTTTGTGCATGGTTAAACTGGTGCGTGACAATCGGATAGTTTCCAGGACGAGTGACGGTAAATTCCACGACCGCGCCACCGCTCGCTGGAAGCATGACCGTTTGCAATCCTTTCAAATGGTTTGCAGGGTTTCCGTCTAAGTAAACGTCATCTAGTACCGTTCCGACAACATGGAAGGAGCTCACCTCATTCGGACCGACGTTGTTGACGTAAATTCTAATATGATCGCCTACTTTCGCAACAAGTGGATGTTCTTTTAATGTAAACGTATCCCCGTTTGTATTCGGTTCCCCTGGTTTTAACGCTTTTGTTGAAAAGACGACGTGGCTTGGGACGCCATTCGCAAAGTCGTTCATGTCGTTGTATTTGTACCATTCGTTTTGAATAAGTACAAATTCGCGGTCGATGCTTTTATCTGTTGGATATCCATTTTTCGGTTTGACGATAATGGTGCCGTGCATGCCGTTAGCGATATGTGCTAAAACAGGCGATGTGCCGCAGTGGTACATAAAGACGCCCGGATTGTTTGCTGGATAGGAAAATGTTCCGGTTTCGTTTGGCTGTATGCTCGCAAAATCTTTTGATGGCGCAGCGTGAACGGCATGGAAATCCATACTATGTGGAATGGCTGGATCCATGTTTTTCAGTGTGAAATGAATGGTGTCCCCTTCGTTTACGACAACTAATGGACCTGGTGCCTGCCCGTTAAACGTCCACGCTTTATATATTTTCCCTTTGTCAATTTCAATGTCGGTAATTTGTGCTGTCATTTCCACGTTGACGTCGTGTGGGCCGGTTCGTTCCATTTTGATTGGGACTGGAGGTTGATTTAGCCCTTTATGAGGTTCAATGACTTGCGATGTTTGCGTCGTCCCTTGCGCAGAAGCGGTGTTAGCGCTTTCTTTTTTTGGTGTGCTCGTTGCCGCAGAATTGTTGCCGCTACAGCCTGCTAAAAGCGAAACACTTAACGCAGCAGCCGTCCACATCATTTTTGTTTTTCGTTTCATTTTTGTTCCCCCTTCATCAAAATAACTTTGTTTCACCATTATCATAGCGGCTGGAATAGCTTGACACGTGTGATAATTTTCACGGAGGAAATGTTATTTGTGAAGAATTTTTGAAATGTTCAATGAACGATTCGAAGGTAAAAATAGTAGTTTTGTTAATTATGATGGAGAGATGAATTTGTTATATAAATATATCGTTTGCAATATAATTAACGGAAAAACATGTAAAAGAGCTTGCGAAAGCAAGCTCTTTTACAGATGGTCGGTTTTTTTCGAGTAAGCGTGTTTCCCAGCTTGGCGATTTTTTTCTCGGAGCATGTTTTTTTCGTGATGTTTCGCTTGATTGTCGCGCGCTTTTTTATCATTGTCGCTCGTGTGTGACATCTCGGTGCACCCCTTTCTAAATCATACACCGATAGTTTGGACGGTTAGGCGTCGATGTATTCGTTTAAGAAAAAGAGCGCTAACGTCCCTGGACCGGCGTGGGCGCCGATCGCGCCGCCAATTGGCGAGATAAAGAAGCGAGTGCAGCCAAATTTTTCTTCAATCATCCGCTTTAATTCTAACGCAGCTTCCTCGTCATCGCCGTGGCTGATGCCGATGACCTGCTTTTGTAAGTCGTTTCCGCGTTCTTCCATTAGTTCAATCATTCGCTTGAACACTTTTTTTCGACCGCGAATTTTTTCGATTGGAATTAATTTTCCGTCTTCAACATGAAGCAGCGGCTTAATGTTTAATATCCCACCGACAAACGCAGACGTCTTGCTGATGCGGCCGCCGCGCGCCAAAAATTCTAAGTCGTCGACGGTAAAAATATGCTCCATATGGCGGCAGTAGGCGCTAATCGTTTCACATAGCTGCTCGTACGGCATTCCTTTCTGCGCAAGTTCGCTCGCTTTCATCACGACAAGCCCTAAACCGAGCGAAGCACATTTGGAGTCGATAATCGTTAATTGCAATTCAGGATATTGCTCAAGCACTTCTTCGCGCACCATCATAGCTGTTTGGTACGTTCCTGATAATTGGGACGAAAAGGCGATATATACCGCAGGGCGTCCAGACTCGGCAAGCCCGGTAAACAGTTCCCGCATTTTTAGTGGGCTCGCCTGCGATGTTTTCGCCACTTCGCCATTTCGCATCGCATCATACACTTGTTTTGGCTCGATCGTGACAAAGTCTTCATAATCATTGTTATTCAAATGGACGATAAGCGGAAGAAAAGAAATATTTCGCTCTTGTAAAAAAGAGTATGGCAAATCACAGCCGCTATCGGCTACAATGTGAATGGACATAATACTCACCTACTTATTTCATCATTTTGCTCTTAAATAAGTGTAACGATTTTTAAATGAAAAAACAATTTTCTGTTTGGTCATGAGGTGAAAAAATGGCTTGGTTGCAAATAAAAAAATTAGCGGTTGTACTGATTGGTGCATTGTTAAACGCTGTAGCACTCAATTTCTTTTTGATTCCGGCAAATGTTTATACGAGCGGATTTGCTGGGATTGCTCAGCTTACGTCGAAGCTTGCAGCGGACTATACCCCTTATCATCTTTCGACGGGGATTTTGTTGTTCCTGCTTAACATCCCTGTCGCGATTTTAGGGTGGAAACAAGTAGGGAAGTCGTTTACGCTTTATAGTTTTTTGAGCGTTTTGTTTATGTCGCTTTTTTTAGAAATGATTCCGGTGAAAAGAGTGGCTGACGACATTTTGTTAAATGCTGTATTTGGCGGAGTCATCGGGGCAATCGGGGTTGGCTGGACGCTCAAGTGGGGGGCTTCGACCGGTGGGCTTGATATTATTGCCTTAGTATTGTCGCGTATGAAAGACCGTCCTGTCGGCACGTATTTTTTTGCGTTGAATGCAGTCATTATTTTAACGGCAGGATATGTATATGGCTGGGAAAAGGCGCTCTATACGCTTGTGACGCTATATGCATCAACAAGGGTCATTGACGCCATCCATACTCGACATCAAAAGCTGACCGCGATGATTGTGACAAACAAAGGAGAGGAACTAAAAAAAGCGATCCACGCCAAACTCGTCCGCGGCATTACGACGATTCCGGCTACCGGTGCTTTTTCGCAAGAAAAGAAAGATGTATTAATGATCGTTCTTACGAGATACGAGCTCTTTGACTTAGAGCGAATTATTAAAGAAGTAGACCCACAAGCATTCACTAACATCGTCCAGACGACGGCGGTGTTTGGGTTTTTTCGGAAAGAATAAGTGGTAGCAACAAACCGTCTCCCTTTTTGGGCGGTTTTTTGTTTTTTTCTGAAACTTTTTAATGCGCTATTCGTCTAAATAAATGGATTTCATTCCAGAAATTATAAAAAGGGGGATTACAATGCAGAAAGATTGGCTTTCGAAGTTTTTAGTAGCTGCTGTGCTTGTTACAAGCACAGGACCGATTACCGCAAAAGCAGCGGAGAAGGAACTATATTTACCTTCACAGCAAAAACTGTATCAACAAGTAGGCGTCAATTCTACAGCGATTGATATGGAAGAAGTGAAGATTTCGAAAGAACAAGCGATTGAAATTGCGAAAAAAACAATTAACATTGACAAAGGGTATAAATTTCAGGGCATAACTTTTTCGACACAATGGTATGGAAATAAGCCGGTGTGGCAAATGTCGTGGTATAAAGAAGATAAAGGATACCATGGAATTTATATAACGGTAAACGCTCAAACAGGAAATGTTGTAAATATTAATATTTATCATGATAAAGAAGGAAACATGCCATTTCCACCGAAAGTAAGTTATGATCAAGCAGTGGATGTAGCGAAACAATACATTCAAAAGCTGTATCCAAAGAAATTAAACGAACTTGTCATCGATGAGCAATTGAAAAAACAGCAAAGGAGATTACCGTACGGAGAACGACGATTTTACGCGATCCGTTTTTATCAAATGGTCGATCATGTACCATATTATGAAAACAATATTATGATAACGATTGATGGGAATGGGGAAATTCGGAACTTTGAATATAATTGGAATGATGAAGTAACATTTGAAAAGAAGGAAAACGTCATTTCTTTAGACGAAGCAAGAAAGTTGTTAAAAGACCGCATGGAATTAGAGTTACGTTACCAAATCGACTATTCATCGAAGCAGGCTCCAAAATTAATCTACGTACCGAAAACGAATGCATATCCATATTATCAAGCGAACTTTAATGCCATTATCGACGCTCATACCGGAAAATTTATTGATATGTACGGAAAACCGGTGGAGCAAACAGCACCGATAGACGATAAGCCGTTAGCAGAAAGCGCTACTCCTTTGCCGCCGCGAAGCAAAGAATTAACGCAAAAAGAAGCCATAGAAGCAGTGAAACGAACAATGGAGCTGCCGGATTCTATCGAACTTGATTCGGTGAATTACGAGGACCGGGGGGAAACTTCTGTATGGGTGCTTGGCTTTCGAGATAATGGAGAAGATACCAACTATATGTATGCAGAAATAAATGCAAAAACAGGGGAACTTACTCGATTTGACCGCAATGTGATGTACTATAAAGAATCGGAAGCAAACAAAAACCCGCAGGTGAACTACACGAAAGAACAGGCACTTGAAATCGCAAAAAATTTTGTAAAAAAAGTGGCTCCTGATAAAGTGGATCGTTTATATGCTACGTTGCCGCAGGAAGTACGGTATGACAGCAAATCGAACCCGCTCTTTTACGAAATGTACTTTTATCGCAAAGAAAATGGAATTCCAGTACAAGGACAAGGAATAAGTGTAGCCGTTTCTGCGGAAACAGGAAAAATTATTCGTTTCTTTACCGAGTGGCGTAACGTATCGTTTCCGTTGCCAACCAAAGTCGTTTCGCTAGAAAAAGCAGAAGAAATGTATTTAGAGGATAAAAAGCTTGCCTTAAGCTACTTTACGACCTTAACGGCGGATGAAAAAAGAAATAGCACAGCTATTTTAGTTTATCAACCAACCCCGTCTTGGGAGGAAAAATATTTAGATGCCGTTGATGGGAAATGGAAAGATGCTTCCACTGGAAGGGTAGTCGACGACCAAAATGTAGCAACAGATATAAAAGGACATAAACAAGAACAGGCGCTGCAAGCAATGATTGATTACAATATATACGATGTGGAAAACGGGAAAGTATATCCAGAGCGAGTAGTGACAAAAGGGGAATTTGTCGAGGTTGTCATGAGAGCGATTGGGGATTACGGAACGTGGTATAATGAGAACGCAGCCGCACCATTCAAAGATGTAAAAAAAGAGGCAGACTACTACCCGTATTTACAAAGAGCGGTTGACCGCAGATTAATTAAAGTAGATGAAGAATATTTTCACCCGACAAGCCAAGTAACGCGAGAATTTGTCGCCGTGACCCTTGTTCGTGCGTTAGGATATGATAAGCTTGCTTCGCAAACCGATTTGTTTCCGATTTCGTTTAAAGATGCAAATAAGATTCAACATAAAGGTCATGTTGGGTTGATTAGTAAATTAAAAATTATGCCTGGAACGAAATCGAAAGAGTTTCAACCATCCTCTTCGTTAACAAGGGCTGATTTAGCAGTGATTATTTATCGGTTTATGAATAAGTATCCAGATATCGCAGGAAATTAAGAAAAGCGCAAAGCGCCCGCCTATCGGCGAAGATCGCACAAGCCCCACCGAGGAGGCTTCGCCGCCGCAGCGTGGGGCGGAGCGACTCGAGCCGATGGCGCTTGGAGCTAGACAGCGCTCCACCTAATCGTAAAATTTTATACTTTCCTATCTTTTGACAAAAAGCGATGCGGGTTTTCCGCATCGCTATTTTAGATGATCCAATTCTTCTTGCAGCTGGCGCAGTTGCGCTTTTTCGGCTACGTTGGAATGGGCGTAAGCAGAAGAAAGGGCGTTTTTGGCGATGGCGATTGCTTCGTTCGTATGATTTGCTTGCTCGTTCGCAGCTTCCTTCGCCAGCATGACCGCTTTTTTTGCTTCTTGGAATAGACGATTGCTCATCGTCACTCGCCTCCAATCGACATATCGATCGCTTGTCTTGCTTTTCGTTCTTCTGCCTCTGCATACGTCATATGATAAGGAATTCGCTCATCGTGTTTTTCGATTGTATCGACGCTTTGTTGAATGAATCGCTTCGATTTATTTCGTTTGCCCAAGACGCATTCCCCCTTAAAAAGTGAAGACGCAACGTGCGTCACTTTTATTGTAGCCACAACGAGGAAGCGTTAGTAAGGCAATTGCTTACAACTTTAACAGCGCCTTTAAATAAACGCCGATGCCGTCTTCTTCGTTCGTTTTTGTTATATCGTTCGCCACCTGTTTCAGCGGCTCAATGGCGTTCCCCATCGCAATGCCATATCCTGCCCATTGAATCATCTCTAAATCGTTATCTTCGTCACCAAATGCGATGACACGCTCTTTTGGGATTTGGTAATATTCTGCCACACGTTCTAGACCAAACGCTTTATGAACGCCGGTGCGAACGATCTCAATAATATGCCATGGTGCCGCCCAGCGTCGATGGTGCAAGACGTTCGCGTGCACCGAAGACAAATAGCGTTGAATCGCATCGGCATGTTGCTCGTCGCTATGAATAAGGACGCTCGTCGGGTCGGCTTTTAGCAATTGCCGCAAATCTCCAATTTCAATTTTCGGATTGCCAAGTTTGACGATATCTAAGAGCTTTTCATCATGTTCGTGAAAATAAACGTCGTCCATCACTTCTGCCAAAATGTTTTTGACATGGTATGTTTCGCTTACTTCAATAATTTCCTTTACCGTTTCGAGCGCAAGAGGGGAGTGGAACATTCCCCACGTATCGTCTGTTGGATGATGGACAAAAGCACCGTTGAAATTAATCATAGGGGTTGTTAGTTCTAACTCTTCGTAATACATCTTGCTCGCCCGATACGGTCTGCCGGTGGCGATGACGACAAGATGCCCTGCTTCTTTGGCGCGGAAAAGGACTTCTTTTGTTGCAGGGGAAATCGTTTTATCCTCTTTTAACAACGTTCCGTCTAAATCCAATGCGATTAAATACTGTTCCATACGGTCTCCTTTACGTATCCAAAATTTTTAAAAGAACGATAAAGACATTTTCAGTGTAACTCTTTTCCAAAATTTTTGTCTACATGTTACACTAAAGAAGAGAATAACAAAAAAAGGGGTTTCGCAGTATGGTTATTATTCAAAACGAAAAAATTGCTGGCATTCCGGTACTTCATGTGGTGAAGGCGGAAAAGCGACAAGAAAAGCTGCCTTTTATTATGTTTGTGCACGGCTTTACGAGCGCAAAAGAACATAATCTTCATTTTGGGTATTTATTGGCGGAAGCTGGCTATCGAGTCGTGTTGCCAGATGCCATTTATCATGGCGAACGCGAACAATCGTTGACAAACGAAAAGCTTCATTTAGCATTTTGGGACATTGTTGTGCAAACGATTCATGAAGTCGGGCAAATAAAACAAGCGCTATGTGCGCAACATCTTGTCCAAGAAGATCGTATCGGTGTTGCCGGTACATCGATGGGGGGGATTGTCACTTTTGGCTCGCTTGCGACATATCCTTGGATTAAAGCAGCTGTTTCGCTAATGGGAAGCCCGAACTATGAAGCATTTTTTGACGCGCAAATTGAACTGGCAAAGCAAATGCGTTTATCCATTCCATTGTCAGACGAACAGCTAAAAAAAGAACGCGAGCGTTTAGCACCGTATGACCTCGCAAGACAGCCGGAAAAATTACGTGGCCGTCCGCTCATGATGTGGCATGGGGAGCGTGACCAAGTCGTCCCTTACCACTATACATATGAGTTTTATCATCAAATAAAACCACTTTATCCAAACGAGAAGCTGAAATTCGTTTCGGACGATGAGGCTGGCCATAAAGTGACGCGAGAAGCATTTTTAGAAACTGTTAAGTGGTTTATCGAGCACGTCTAAAAAGCGCAGGGCATTTGCCTTGCGCTTTCATTATTTGCGTTTTTTGTCTAGCTGGGCAACCCAGTCGTTTCCGCTTTTCTTAAATATGCCCCAATTGCCGTAGTGCGGCTTCGCTCATTCGCTCTGGTGTCCATGGCGGATTCCACGTAATTTGTACATCGACATCTTTTACCCCTTCCATGTGTGCAAGCGCTCGTTTAACACCACCAACAATGGAATCGTGCAGCGGGCATCCAGGGGTGGTAAGTGTCATAACAATTGATACAACTCCGTCATCAATACGCAAATCATAAATTAGCCCTAAATCAACGACATTAATGCCTAGCTCTGGGTCGTATACGGTACGAAGCTGCTCGATGACCATCTCTTTTAATTCCATTTGCTTTTCCTCCCTTATTTCCGCAATACGGAGATGATTGCTCCTGCAAACAAAATGGAAAAAATAACCATTCCGCCTTGCGCGGCATAAAATAACGGCAAGCTAGAAACAACAAGCGCTAGGATGACACCGACGAAGCTAACGAAAAATAACCCGCAGGTAAAAACAGTCCATTTTTCATTTATCATTTGCTTTAACGTCGGTACGTTTTCTTTGCCGATTTTTTGGCTATAGCAGTGCGTCCACCATAAAAACGGCACGATTTTATATAAATAGCCGACAATGCTTAAAATAATCCATCCGAAAAGATATCCGTATATAATCACGCCAAAACCGGCCGTATTTCCTATGATCGCGAACAGAAAAGCGAATCCATGTAGGCAAAGCGCGATAGCGATTGCGAAAAGCGCAAATAAAAACGGACGATCTAATTTTTTCTTGACCCGCTTTCGCAAAATCGTTACGATATGGTAACTAAATAGTGCAAACCCAAGCAACAAAAGTCCTGTTCCGCTAGCGAAAAGAGTAGAACTGTTCGTTAAAAAGCTGAAAAAGGTAATGGCGAGCCCGCTGACGTAAATAGCGTACACGTAGCGTGCAAGCGTCATCGAAAATCCGTGTGCCAACGAAAACATCGGCACCATTTTGTAAGAAAAGCCGATAATAAGCAACGTAAACCATCCGGCAAGTCCTAATAATAGATGTGTCTTTAGCATGAACAAATGGTCTGCTATTTCGCTGCCGCTAAAAAAATGAAACGAAAGCGCTATTCCTAAAGAAACCGTCAATAGCAAGCAAAAAAGTGCTGTGCTGACAAATAACGTCATGATGTTTTTTGCCGGTTGTTTTTTAAGCGTCATCACCATTTGGATGAAAAAAAGAACAAACCCGAGCGCAAGCAACAAGCCAGCGAAAAACACGAACTCCATTTTCCAAAGGAAACTAATCGAAAGCAGAAAAATGCCAAGCGCGGTGACAAAAAATTGCACAAACCCTAACGTTTCGTTCCAAATTGGCGTTAAAAAGGCGACTGGAACGAGCTGATACATCGCGCCCATCGCGATCATTAACGCCCAACCGAGCACTGCTAAATGCATCGCCGCCCATACGCTAGGGATACGAAACGCCCCTTGAACGAGCGATGTGCCTGAAACAAGCAAAATCGCTTCAGAAGCGATGAACGCAACGACGCCAAATAAAATAAAAGAAAACGGCAAGCGAATATTTGTTTCATACGTTTGTTGTGTCGAAGGAAACATCGTCGTCATCCCTTTGTAATCGTAATTTCAAAGCTCCCGTCCTCGCGCTCTTTCGTTTCATAAAGATAGCCAAGTTCATCAAGCTGTTCGTATAAAAACATCGGGCGGCGGTCGTTAATAATCGTTAACGTTTCTCCTTTAGGAAGCGTTTCTAATGCTGCAAGCGTCCGCATCATCGGTTGCGGTGGCTCTAATCCACGATTATCTAATATCATCGTTCTCACCCCTGCTTGACAAACGTCACTTTCCAATGTTTTTTGTCGAGCTGTTCTGCTTCATACGTAAACCCTTTTGCTTTCATGACCGCAAAAAGTGGGACAGGTTTAAACGGTGCATGCAAAATAAACGTATCACCCGCTTCGAGCGGTTGAACAGCGGTCATAATTTTTTGGAACGGCTCCAACTTTTTTTGCAAATCTTCACGAACATCCAACTCCACGATTTTTCCCATCGCGCTCACCCTTTCATGATCTTTTCACTTTCTATGATAGTGATTTTCACTCATGGGTATTGTGATCTCTGTCACATATTATAAAAAAATCTCCTTTTCCAATTTTTCTGCATCAATTAAGTAATAGCCATTGTCATCAATATCGATCAGTCCTTTTCGCTTCAATTGGCTGAGCGTGCGACTAATCGTTTCGCGCGATGTGCCAATCATATTGGCGAGTTCGCGGTTTGTAAAATGCGTCGTTAAGCGGTGAAAGCGTCCTTGCAAGACCGCATTTGTTTTTGTCAGTCGCAATAACAGTAAAATAATTTGTTCGTACGTATTATGGAGAATTTGTTCTTCTAGACGGTTTTGCAAGTCGATAATTTTTTCTCCCATCACGCGAAATAGTTTCATGCATAATTCAGGATAGCAAATAAGCGTCTGTTCAAATTCGGCGATTGGAATGGCAATGAGCGTTGCTTCTTCCATCACTTCCGCATGAGCCGGATAACTTCCTCGACGGAAAAAGCCAGCGTGCGGGAACATTTCTCCTGTTTGCAAAATCGACACAATTTGTTCTTTGCCGTTAATATCCGTTTTATAAATTTTTACCGTTCCTGATTGAATAAAAAAGACGCGTTCAAGCGGCTCTCCTTGCATAAAGACGAACGTTCTCGGTTTGTAGACACGTACTTGAGAAATTTTCACGATTGAGTCAAGTTCTTGATCGGATAATTCCCGAAAAAGCGCGACATTTTTCAGCCTTGTTTTAATCCAATCATTCGTCATATCATCCACTCCTTATGGAATTTCTAAGCAAAATTTTACGTTGTTTTCTAATGAGAAGCTGTGACATAAATCATAACTTTTTGTGAACGTGTGACGAAAATCATAGGGAACGTTTGCGATACCTCACATAACGCAAGTTTTTTCAGCGCTACAATGAGAACGAAAGGAACGAAAAGGAAGGTGGAGGGATATGGAAATAAACCGGAACGTTCGCGCATCGGTCGCTCGTTCAACACAAAACAGCTTTTTAAAGTCTGTCTTAATTTTTACTATTTTAATCAGTTTTACCGTTCTATTAGTCGGCGGATATTGGATTTTTAAAGAAATGGCACCGCGCCCGAAAGAAGTCCGCAGCGAGAGCGGGGAAGTGTTATTGACAAAAGAATCGATTATCGGCGGCCAGTCGGTGTTCCAAAAATACGGGTTGATGGATTATGGAACGGTTCTCGGGCACGGTTCTTACATGGGACCTGACTACACTGCCCAAGCATTAAAAGTGTATACGGAAGGAATGCAAGACTATAAAGCAAACGAATTGTACCATAAGCCATTTAAGCAACTATCGAGCGATGAACAACAAATCGTTCGCCAAAAGGTCATTAAAGAAATGAAAAAAAATCGCTATAACCCTGTAACAGATGTGCTCGTTTTAACGGATGCGCAAGTGTATGGATTAGAGCAAGTGCGTGATTACTACAAAAACGTATTTACAAACGGTGATGGCTGGGGATTGAAAAAAGGGCTTATCCAAGAAAGCCATATGCCAAAAAGTGGTCGTGCTTGGGTAGCGGATGGCGACCAAACGAAACAAATTGCAGATTTTTTCTTCTGGACCGCATGGCTATCAAGCACGTTGCGAAACGGGGATACGATTACGTATACGAACAACTGGCCATATTATGAAGATGCTGGAAATACGATGTCGTTCTCGGCGATTTGGTGGAGTGGGGCAAGTGCAACGATTTTAGTGTTATTTGTTGCGATCATTTTATTCATTCAGCACCGCTATCAGCTTAGTATGCAAGAAGCGTATAAAGACGGTCAATTCCCGATTATCGATCTACGCAAACAGCCGTTAACTGCTTCGCAAGTAAAAACAGGGAAATATTTTGCGGTTGTTTCGGTTTTATTCTTCGTTCAATCGATGTTCGGAGCGCTATTGGCGCACTACTACGTTGAGCCAGATAGCTTTTTTGGAATCAAATGGATTCACGACATCCTGCCATTTAATATTGCCAAAGGGTATCATTTACAGCTAGCAATTTTCTGGATTGCTACTTCATGGCTAGGGATGGGGATTTTCATTGCACCGCTTGTCGGTGGCTACGAGCCGAAAAAACAAGGGATGCTTGTCGATGTACTGTTCTGGGCGCTCGTTGTGCTCGTCGGTGGAAGTATGCTCGGTGAATGGCTAGGAGTGAACGGATATTTAGGAAACAAATGGTTCTTATTTGGTGATCAAGGGTGGGAATATATTGAATTAGGTCGTATTTGGCAAATTGTATTAGTTGTCGGCATGTTGATTTGGTTGTTTATTGTGTATCGTGGGATTAAGAGCGGATTGAAACGTGAGAGCGATAAAGGCGGGTTAATCCACTTGTTATTCTACTCAGCAATTGCTGTTCCGTTCTTTTACGTATTTGCCTTCTTTATTAATCCGGATACAAACTTTACGATGGCGGATTTCTGGAGATGGTGGATTATCCACTTATGGGTAGAAGGAATTTTTGAAGTATTTGCCGTTGTCGTCATCGGATTTTTGTTAGTGCAGATGAAATTGGTGACGAAAAAATCGACCGTTCGTGCGCTTTATTTCCAATTCATTATTTTGCTTGGCAGCGGCGTCATCGGAATCGGTCACCACTATTACTACAACGGTTCAGCGGAAATTTGGATTGCTCTTGGTGCAGTCTTCTCTGCGCTAGAAGTGATTCCGCTTACGTTGCTTGTCCTTGAGGCGTATGAGCAATACAAAATGATGCGCGACGGTGGAGTCGACTTCCCGTATAAAGCGACATTTTGGTTTTTAATTTCGACAGCGATTTGGAACTTAGTCGGTGCAGGGGTGCTCGGTTTCTTAATTAACTTGCCGGCTGTTAGCTACTTTGAACACGGACAATTTTTAACACCGACGCACGGCCATGGCGCGATGATGGGCGTGTACGGGATGTTCGGTATTGCTGTATTGCTTTATTCGCTTCGCAACATCGTCAAACCAGAAGCGTGGAACGACAAATGGCTTAAATTCGCGTGCTGGATGTTAAACATTGGGCTTGCTGGAATGATTGTTGTGACATTGTTGCCGATTGGCATTATGCAATTGAAAGAAGCGTTCTTGCACGGCTACTGGGCATCGCGTTCGCCAGACTTTCTAAAACAAGACATCGTGCAACGTTTACTTACGCTTCGGGCAATTCCAGATACGATTTTCTTGGTCGGCGTCATTACGCTCATGGTCTTTAGCGTGAAAGCGTTGTTCCATTTGCGCAAACCGACCCATCAAGAAGAACAAGCACTGCCAGTTCCGGACTTAGCGAAAGAAGTGGAATAAACGTACAAAGTTGTCCTAAGAGCGGTTGCTTTTAGGGCAACTTTTTATTTTTTAAAAAAAGGAGGTTCGCCGTCCTCCTTCGCTACTGTTTTTTTATGTCTTTTTTCTCGTAGCACTCAAAGCAATACAACGTTTCTTTTTCGCCGCTGATGACGCCGTTTAAAAAGCCGGATAAACAATGAATCGGTTTACCGCACTTTGCACAAAAGCCGACGAACTCTTCCAAGGGCTATTCCCCTTTCAAACGTGTTGAGATTTTTCATAACGAACTGTGACGTCCATCACTTCATGGACAACATCTAGCCGCTATGATGTGTATATAAATCATTATACTATAAAGGAGGTTCGTTTTATGAGCCAATTTGCCGCAAAAATTTATGCGCCTGCATATGAACCGAAAGATAGACATCCAGCGATTTTTCGTTTATTTGACAGCTTAAAATCAGGAGAAGTGATGGAGCTAACGAACGATCATGACCCGCGTCCACTTCATTACCAATTTATGATGGAACGAGAAGGACAGTTCACATGGGAATATTTAGAAGAAGGACCAGACGTCTGGCGTGTCGCTATTGGAAAAAAATAAAAAAGAAGATGGTTCCCGATTTAACGGGAACCTTTTCTTTTTTCGTTTGACATGGTAAAGTGAAACAAAAATGGACGAGGTGATTGAGGTGTTTCGAATGGCTGGGGCGATTTTAGCGGGCGGAGAGTCACGCCGCTTTGGCAGCCCGAAGGCGTTTGCAAAGCAAAATGGCGTGTATTTTTTTCAACGCGCGGTTGAAGCGCTGCGTCCATCTGTCGAAGAACTGTATATTGTCAGCCATCCGACGCTTGTGGCACGCTTTCAACAAGAAACAAACGAAAAAATAATCGTCGATGACGAAAAATACCGCGGCCAAGGCCCGCTTGCCGGCATTTATACCGTTATGAAGCAAATGGAGGCAGACTGGGTATTTGTCCTTCCGTGCGATATGCCATACATAACGGAACGAACCATTCGGAAGATGGTTTCTTTCATCGATGATTCGTTCGATATCGTCGTTTCTGCTCATTTCGGACGTATTCAACCGCTTGTTGGCGCATACCATCGTCGAGTGGTTGGCGATATGGAACAACTGTTGATGGCGGGAAATAACCGGATGTTTTTATTGCTAGAAAAACGTCGCGTTCGCTATGTGAATGAAACGGATTTTTCCGAAGAGGCACGCGTTTTTCACAACATAAACGACGCAACAGAATATGGCGATATTGTGACAGAAAAAGAGTTGTGATGAACATCACACGCCTCCTCTCCCCGAATGATTTACAATGGAAACGAGGAGGGGAAAGCTGTGCGAGACTTTCAACAAAATCCATTTATCGTTATTTGGGAACTGACGAGAGCCTGTCAGTTAAAATGCCTTCATTGCCGGGCGGAAGCGCAATATCATCGCGACCCGCGCGAATTGACGTTGGAGGAAGGCAAAAAGTTAATCGATGACATTTATGACATGGAACAGCCGCTGCTTGTGTTTACCGGCGGAGATCCGTTAATGCGGCCGGACGTATACGATATCGCGAAATATGCGATCGATAAAGGATTGCGTGTTTCGATGACACCAAGTGCGACGCCAAATGTGACGAAAGAGGCGATTCGTAAAGCGAAAGAAGTAGGATTAGCGCGTTGGGCGTTTAGCTTGGACGGGCCAACGGCTGAAATTCACGACCATTTTCGCGGAACGAGCGGCTCGTTTGATTTAACGATGAAAGCGATTCAATATTTGCATGAACTAGATATTCCGATTCAAATTAATACCGTTATTTCCCGCTACAACGTGCATGTATTAGATGAAATGGTAGCGCTTGTCGAGAAGCTCGGCTGCGTGCTTTGGAGCGTCTTTTTCCTCGTGCCGACGGGGCGTGGAAAAGAAACAGATATGATTTCGCCAGTAGAACATGAAAAAGTGTTTCATTGGCTATATGAAACAAGTAAGCGCGTACCGTTTGACATTAAAACGACGGCAGGACAACATTACCGACGCGTTGTTTTGCAGCAAAAAATGCGAGAAAAACAAACAACCGGCGAAATTCGGTATGAAGATGTGCTGATGAAAGGGCTCACTGGTCAAGTCGACGGGCTTGGACGAGCGCCAAAAGGGGTAAACGACGGCAACGGGTTCGTGTTTATTTCCCATATTGGCGACGTGTATCCGAGCGGCTTGTTGCCGGTAAAAGCAGGGAACGTACGAGAAACGCCGCTCGCTGAGATTTATCGTAACTCGCCGATTTTTCAAGACTTGCGCAATCCAGACAAATACAAAGGAAAGTGCGGTGTCTGTGAGTTTCGCTACGTTTGTGGCGGTTCGCGGTCACGGGCGTATGCGGTCACAGGCGATTATTTAGAAAGCGAACCGTTTTGTGTCTACATTCCAAAAGCATTACGGAAAAACTGACTCGAATGATGGGTCAGTTTTTTTTATATTCCTTCAGGCGTGTTGATTAACCATTAAAAACCAGTTGAAATCGCTCTATTCCTAGCTTTTCTGCCGTAGTCGGCAAGCGAACCGCTTGCCGACTGGGCATGCTGTACGCATGCCCTCCTCGAACAATGAACGCTTTGCGGGCAAATGACATTTGCCCGCCGGCGTTCTTGTTCGAGGGAAGAGGCAGAAAAGCTTGTGTTCAGTCAAATGATTCTGTGTTTTTAGTAAAATAATGGATAATCAACACTCGTGATATTCCTTCCTTTTTTCGCTCACACTGTAATTAGTGACGGCCCTCACATTTTTTTAACAAATATGTGACAGCGTAAAAAACTGTGATAAACTTCACAAATTTTCTTCCGTGAATTCCGTATGATGATGGTGACAACAACGCCTAGGGTTGTTGAAGAGGAGGGGAAAGGGACATGAGGTTAAAAGAATTTTTAAAAGTTGGGCATTTGCCGACACTGCTTTCATCTTTCTTCTATTTCGACGTTAGTTTTATGATTTGGGTCATTTTAGGAGCGACAGGGACGTTTATTGTGGAAGATTTAGGGTTGACTCCTGCGCAAAAAGGAATGATGGTCGGAATCCCGGTGTTAGGAGGAGCAATCCTTCGCATTCCGATGGGATTGTTAGCCGATCGGTTCGGTGGAAAAAGAATTGGTATTATCGGTATGTTGTTGACGATGGTTCCACTTCTTTGGGGCTGGCTGTTGGCAGATAGTTTGCCACAAATTTATGCGCTCGGTCTTTTGTTAGGGGTAGCAGGAGCAAGTTTTGCGGTAGCGCTACCATTAGCAAGCCGTTGGTATCCGAAAGAACATCAAGGGTTGGCAATGGGGATTGCTGGAGCAGGAAACAGCGGTACTGTATTGGCGATGTTATTCGGTCCACGCATTGCTGAAGCATATGGTTGGAATAGTGTATTCGGTTTGGCGCTTATTCCGTTACTCGTTGCGCTCATTGTCTTTATCCTTTTTGCGAAAGATTGTCCGACAGCGGTTAAACCAACGAAAGTATCCGAATATGCTCGCGTCATCAAAATGAAAGAAACGTGGCTGTTCAGCTTTTTCTACAGTTTATCGTTCGGCGGATTTGTCGGCATGACGAGCTATTTAACGTTATTCTTTTTCGATCAATACGGCGTCAGCAAAGTCACGGCTGGCGATTTCGTCACACTTGTTGTATTTGCCGGCAGTTTTGTTCGCCCAATTGGCGGGTATTTAGCGGATAAATACGGAGGAATGAATTTGCTTGTTTGGTTATTTATCGGTGCGACGATTACGTTGACGATTGTCGGTTTTCTTCCGCCAGTTTACGTCGCATTATCGCTTTTATTTGTCACACTTATCTTTTTCGGAACAGCAAACGGGGCATTGTTCCAAGTCATCCCGAACGTTTTTCCAAAAGAAGTCGGTTTGCTCACGGGATTTGTTGGAGCGGCCGGCGGATTAGGCGGATTCTTTTTGCCGAACATTTTAGGCACATTTAAGCAATGGACGAATTCGTATTCGTACGGATTTTGGTGGGTCGCCGCTACGATGTTAGTTGCCGTCTTGTTCATGAACTATTTACGAAAAAAAGTAAATGAACTGCACTAATTTTTTAACATTATTTGAACAATATAATTTTGTGATGAAAGTTACATTTTTTTCTTTTCATGTTTTCTATGATGAAAACAAAAGGAATGATTTTAAAAAAGGAGAGACGAAAAATGAGTGAAACAACAAAGAAAAAAGGGAGAATCGGTTCTTACTGGAATCCAGAAGATCCAGTGTTTTGGGAAAAAGAAGGGAAACGGCATGCAAGACGTAACCTTTGGATTTCTGTTCCGACATTAATGCTTGCCTTTATCGTTTGGCAAATTTGGTCCGTTGTTGCGGCGCGCTTAAACGATATTGGGTTCCATTTTACGCAAAGCCAATTGTTTACATTGGCAGCGGTTCCAGGGCTTGTCGGGGCAACGCTTCGTTTTGTATATACGTTTGCCGTTGGTAAGTTTGGCGGAAGGAACTGGGTAGTGTTTTCGACCGGTATTTTGCTTTTGCCAGCAATTGGTGTAGGATTAGCGGTGCAAAATCCGGACACTCCGTATGGGGTAATGTTATTGCTTGCTGCGCTTTGTGGGCTTGGCGGCGGAAACTTTTCATCTGCACTTGCAAACATTAGTTTCTTTTATCCGAAAAAAGAAAAAGGAACGGCGCTTGGGATTAACGGTGGATTAGGAAATATGGGGGTATCG
The DNA here is from genome assembly GCF_014196205.1 of Anoxybacteroides voinovskiense. Classification (GTDB taxonomy): domain Bacteria; phylum Bacillota; class Bacilli; order Bacillales; family Anoxybacillaceae; genus Anoxybacteroides; species Anoxybacteroides voinovskiense. Next base: position 23,269 of record NZ_JACIDE010000014.1, read on the forward strand.
GTCGTTCAGTTCGTTACTCCGCTGATCGTTACTGCTGGGGTGTTTGGCGCTATTGGCGGTGAGGCGCAAGTATTGACAGATGGAACAAAAGTATGGTTACAAAACGCTGCATTTATTTGGGTCATTCCGATTATTGTATTTACGATTATCGCTTATTTCGGAATGGATAATCTTCCGAACGCAAAACAGTCAGTCGCAGAACAGTTCGTCATCGTCAAACGGAAACATACATGGATTATGACATGGCTATATATCGCGACATTCGGTTCGTTTATCGGCTATGCGGCAGCGTTCCCGCTATTATTAAAATCGCAATTCCCTGAGCACGTATCGCTCGCCTTTTTAGGTGCCTTTTTAGCGGCAGCCGCTCGTCCAGTCGGTGGTTGGTTATCTGACAAACTTGGTGGTGCACGTGTAACGACATATGTCATTGTTACAATGGGGCTTGGTGCAGCCGCAGTCATGTACTTTACATTAGAAAAACAATTTGTCGGCTTCTTAATTTCGTTCTTAATTTTGTTTATTGCAGCAGGCGCAGGTTCTGGTTCGACATTCCAAATGATTCCAATCATCTTCCCGCCGAAGGAAGCAGCGCCAGTGCTTGGATTTACCGCAGCGTTTGCAGCATATGGCTCGTTCTTCATTCCGAAGTTGTTCGGATGGGCAGCGCAAAATACAGGAACACCAATTACAGCGTTTTATTTCTTCATTGCGTTTTATGTTGTATCTTTCATTTTAAACTGGTACTATTATGCTAGAAAGAATGCCGAAATTAAATGCTAATGGGAAAAGGGAATATCGTTAAACGATATTCCCTTTTTTCTGAACGGCGACAGAGGGGGAAATCGTTTGCGAAAAGGAATTGTTTTTATGATGCTTTTAAGTTTGTTGATGGGGGCATGCGCTGCAAAAACCGACCCACCTACGTTGAAAGTGGCGGCTGCGGCCGATTTAACGCTCGCTTTTCAAGAAGTCGGAAAGCGGTTTGAAGCAAAGACGGGGACGCGTGTCGTTTTTTCGTTCGGCTCGACGGGACAGCTGGCGGAACAAATTGAAAACGGTGCGCCGTTTGATGTATTTGCTGCTGCGAACGTTCAAGCGATTGACAAGCTGACAAAAGAAAAACTCGTTGTGCCGGAAACAGCTCATGTGTATGCGTTAGGTCGCATCGGCATCGCGACGAAATTGAAATCGGTGCAAACGTTGAACGACTTATTAAAAGATGACATTAAAAAAATTGCCATCGCGAACCCTGACCATGCGCCGTACGGATTAGCAGCGAAGCAAACGTTGCAACATGCAGGAATTTGGGAAAAAGTTCAACCGAAAATTGTATATGGCAAAAACATCGCCGATACGCTTGCATACGTAGAATCAGGAAATGCGGAAGCAGGCATTGTGGCGCTGTCGCTTATGAAGACGAGCCACGTCGATTTCCATCTTATCAAAGAAGCGATGCATGCCCCAATTCAGCAAGCGGTGGCAGTAATGACAGCAACAAAACATCGGGAGGAAGCGAAGCAATTCGTTGCCTTTCTACGCAGCACGGAAGGACAGGAAATCATGAAAAAATACGGCTTTTCGCTTCCAAAGGGGAAATAATGGTGGAGTCGCTCGATTTATTCCCGCTCTTTTTATCGCTTAAAGTAGCGACGGCAGCGACGGTGCTTGCCGCACTGATTGGCATTCCAATCGCTTATTACTTGAGTCGTTCCCACGGAAAAGTCGCTGATTTCATCGATGCGCTGACGACATTGCCGGTAATTTTGCCCCCGACCGTGCTTGGGTATTATTTGCTCGTTCTGCTTGGTCGGAAAAGTCCGATTGGAAAGTTTTTAGAAGAAACGTTCGGGATAACGATTGTATTTACACCAGTTGGTGCAGCGATTGCGGCTTTCGTTGTCGCTGTACCGTTTTTAATTAAATCGTCGCGTGCTGCTTTTGCTAGTATTGATCCTAATTTGATACGTGCTGCTAAAGTATTGGGGCGCTCAGATATAAATATTTTTTTTGTTGTCATTCTTCCGCTTTCTTGGCGCGGCGTAGCGTCTGGGATTATGCTTGTCTTTGCCCGAGCGCTCGGTGATTTTGGCGCCACGTTAATGGTCGCTGGTAATATTCCGAACGAAACGTTAACAATGCCGGTAGCCATTTACGACGCGTTGCTTGCGGGCAACCATCGGTTAGCGAATGTGCTTGTTATCATCATGACGAGTGTGTCTGTGTTGCTATTATATGTGATGAGGCGCATCGAAAAACGTATGGTTCGAGGAGATGGAGCACATGCTGCACGTAAACATTAAAAAAACGTTTCCTCATTTTCTATTAGATGTTTCCTTTACCGCGGAAAAAGGGATTACCGCCATTTTAGGACCGTCTGGATCAGGGAAAAGTTTGACGCTGCAATGCCTCGCTGGGCTTGAAACACCAGATGAAGGGATAATTACGCTAAATGACCGTCCCTTTTTCGATGCGGGGCAACGAGTAAACATCAAACCGAGAGAACGAAAAATCGGCTATATGTTTCAAAATTATGCGCTTTTTCCTCATTTAACGGTTAAGCAAAATATCGCGTTTGGATTGAAAGGAAAACCGAAAGCAGAAGTAGAAGAAAAAGTGGAAAAGATGCTAAAAAACATGGAGTTAGAGCGATACGGAGACCGCTATCCAGCGGAATTGTCCGGCGGGCAGCAACAGCGGGTCGCTTTAGCGCGCGCGCTTATTATTGAGCCGGATGTTTTATTGTTAGATGAGCCGCTCTCGGCAGTCGATCCCTCCATGAAAGAAACGCTAGAGCAACAGCTGCTCACATTTATTGACAAACATTTTTCCGGCGTGGTGCTATTAGTCACGCATAACCTTGAGGAAGCGGACCGGTTATGCGACCGATGGATTATTTATCATAACGGAAGCGTTATTCAGTTAGGGGCAAAAGAAGAAATATTGGCTCGACCTGTGAACGTAACGGTCGCTCGAATGCTCGGATATAAAAATATTTTTCCTGTTGCAAACATTCGTCCAGTTGACCAAGGTGTCATTGCTGTTGTTGGAGATAGCGAGTTATTTATGAAAGCCACTTCTCCATCTTCTTTCGATTTTGTCGCGATTCATTACGATCATCTTATGTTTGTAGAAAACGAGTGTGTCAATACGTTTGATTACGACATCGTGCAAACAAAAACGAGAATGAACGTTGTGGAAGCGATTTTAGAAACGAAACATTTTCAATTGCAAGTAAAAGTCCCAAGAAAAGAATGGTCTTCCTTTGGGCAAACAAAGAAAAAAATACATCTCCCACCAGAACATTTATTTTTTCTTGAAAAATAACAAGATGGCTTAAAGAGCCGTCTTTTTTTTATGGATTAATGGAATAATTACTAAAAAAATAGAAAAACTGTATAGGTAGGAAAGAGGAAGGAGTGAGGAGATGTCCGGACCGTCGCTGCGACAATTAGACGCCCATCGTTCCATACATGACGGTGCCTTTATCGAGGCAAAACATTTAACCGATTTACTCGAAAAACTATACGAGGAAAAGAAAAACGACGCATTACAAGAAGTAGCGGATACGCTTGTCGAACATTGGGAAATGCGTGTGCTCGCCCATGCTCAGTCGGAAGAAGAAGGGTTTTATAAGGAGAAGTTAGAGGGAGAGCCACAGCTAGTAGAAATAATCGCCATGCTGAAGCGTGACCATGATTTGTTGCGTATGATTGTGGCGGAGATTAAACAACGAATGCAAACAGAAGTAAATCGCGACGTATTAGATCGTTTTCGCGCGTTGTTATTTATCAACGAAATTCATAGCCGAGAAGAAGAGCGACTTTTATTTTAAACAAAGAAAGGAGCTTGTTATGGAGCGACACATTTCTCCATTCATGAAAAAGTTACGCTATTTCGGAAAATCAGAAAAAATAGCCACCCATGCGGAGTTATCGCCATATGGACGCGAATCCGAGCAGCGATACCGCCAGCGTTGGCAACATGATAAAGTAGTGCGCACGACGCATGGGGTCAATTGCACTGGTTCCTGCAGCTGGAAAGTGCATGTAAAAGACGGCATTATCGCCTGGGAAACGCAACAAACCGATTATCCGACAACAGGACCTGACATGCCAGAATATGAACCGCGTGGCTGCCCGCGTGGAGCGAGCTTCTCTTGGTATACATACAGCCCTTTGCGTGTTCGCTATCCGTACGTTCGTGGGGCGCTTTTGCAATTATGGCGCGAGGCGTTGCGCCGTGAAACTGATCCGGTGGCAGCATGGAAATCGATTGTGGAAGATCCGGAGCAATCGAAGCGATACAAACAGGCGCGTGGGAAAGGGGGGTTTGTTCGCACAAGTTGGGATGAAGTGAGCACCATGATCGCCGCATCCCTGCTACATACAATCCAACAATACGGCCCTGACCGTATTTTTGGGTTTTCGCCGATTCCAGCGATGTCGATGGTCAGTCATGCGGCAGGGTCGCGATTTTTAAATTTGCTTGGTGGAGCGATGTTAAGCTTTTATGATTGGTATGCCGATTTGCCGCCAGCATCGCCGCAAATATGGGGCGAGCAGACGGACGTTCCGGAAAGCTCTGACTGGTTTAACTCCAGCTATATGCTCATTTGGGGCTCAAATTTGCCACAAACGCGAACGCCGGACGCTCATTTTTACGTCGAAGCGCGCTATCGAGGGACGAAAGTGGTTGCCGTTAGTCCAGACTACGCGGAATTTGTTAAATTTGCCGATCAATGGTTGGCGGTGCAGCCAGGGATGGATGGAGCATTAGCGATGGCAATGACGCACGTCATTTTAAAAGAGTTTTACGTGGACAAACAAACGGATTACTTTATGGACTATGCAAAAACATTTACCGATTTGCCGTTTCTTATTCAACTAAAGCAACAGGGGGAAGGGTATATCGCTGATCGTTTTTTACGTGCAAGCGACCTTGGCATGTCCGTGACGAATGCGGAATGGAAACCGGTCGTATTTGACGAGCAGTCCAACGAATTTGTCGTGCCGAACGGAACGATCGGTCACCGTTGGGAAGAAGGCGGAAAATGGAACTTAGATTTAGAAGGGGTATCTCCAGCGCTGACGCTTTTAGGAAAGGAAGATGCGCTCGTTACCGTTCATCTTCCGCATTTTGAAGCGGAGGAAAAAGCGGTGTTAACACGGTCTGTTCCTGTAAAAAAGACGAAACAAGGCACGTACGTCACCACGGTATTTGATTTGCTGCTAGCGAAAATGGGGGTTTCGCGCGGTCTTTCTGGCGATTATCCGACGGACTATGACGACCTAAAGCCGTATACCCCTGCTTGGCAAGAGGCGTTCACTGGTGTCGATCGCCATGTTGTTGCTCAAATTGCCCGTGAATTTGCCCAAAACGCCGTCGATTCGAAAGGGCGTTCGATGATTGTCATGGGCTCAGGGATTAACCATTGGTACCATTCCGACGCCATTTACCGAGCGATTTTAAATCTTGTTCTCTTAACCGGCTCTCAAGGCGTGAATGGCGGCGGCTGGGCGCATTATGTTGGACAAGAGAAAGTTCGTCCGTTAGAAGGATGGCAAACGGTCGCGATGGCGCGCGACTGGGGCGGACCGCCGCGGCTGCAAAACGGAACATCGTTTTTCTATTTTGCGACAGAGCAATGGAAATATGAAGATCAAACGATGGCTGCGCAAATTTCGCCGTTAATCACGAACCCGCGTTATGAGCACGGCGGGGACTATAACTATTTAGCGGCTCGGCTCGGCTGGCTTCCGTCGTATCCGCAATTTAATGCAAACATGATTCGCCTGTTCGATGAAATAAAAGCAAGTTCGAATGAAGATGCCATTTCTTCGATTGTCGAGCTCATTCGTCAAGGAAAGCTTCAGTTTGCGATCGAAAATCCGTCCGACCCAGTCAATTTTCCGCGGGTGTTGTTTGTTTGGCGGGCAAACTTAATTGGCAGTTCAGCCAAAGGGCATGAATACTTTTTAAAGCATTTGCTCGGCACGCACCATGCGAACTTAAGTGAACAAAATGAACAGCTAAAAACGAATGACATCACATGGGAAGCCGATGTCTCGGAAGGAAAGCTCGATTTAATGATTAACGTTGATTTCCGGATGAGCGGGACAGGACTGTATTCCGATATTGTCTTGCCAGCGGCGACGTGGTACGAAAAATACGACATTAGCAGCACCGATATGCACCCGTTCGTGCATCCGTTTAATCCAGCGATTGCCCCGCCGTGGGAAGCAAAATCCGACTGGGACTGCTTTAAACAATTAGCGAAAACGTTTTCTGAGTTGGCGAATAAATATTTTCCAAAGCCAGTAAAAGACGTTGTTGCAACACCGTTATTGCATGATACAAAAGATGAAATTGCCCAGCCATTTGGGACGGTAGATGATTGGAAACAAACCGGTAGTACCCCAGTTCCAGGGGTGAATTTTCCACGTCTTCATATTGTCGAGCGCGACTATACAAAGGTGTACGACAAATTTATTGCACTTGGCCCAATGGTAAAAGAGCAAATCGGAGCAAAAGGAATGGGGTGGGAGGCAAAAAAAGAATATGAGTGGCTGCTCGATGCAAACGGCGCGTCTCCGTCATTTCGTGATTGTCCAAGTTTAGTGAGCGACCGCAACGTTGCGGAAACGATTTTAGCGCTATCGAGCACGACGAACGGTTCGTTGGCGTTAAAAGCGTGGAAAGCGGCAGAAACGAAAACAGGACGGAAACTAAAAGATCTTGTTGAAGAGCGGGCGGAAGAACATATTACGTTTCAAACGATTACCGCTCAGCCAAAGCAAGTATTATCGACGCCGGTTTTTAGCGGCAGCGAAACAGGCAATCGACGCTATTCGCCGTTTACAACAAATGTCGAGCGGCTCATTCCGTGGCGCACGTTGACAGGGAGACAACATTTTTACCTCGATCATGAAGTGATGATCGAATTCGGGGAAGAGTTGCCGACGTTTAAAGCACCGCTCCGAAAGCTTGCTTTCTACGACCACGACCACCGCCCGCAAGTGAATGGAAAAGAAATTTCCCTTCGTTATTTAACGCCGCATTTTAAATGGTCGTATCATAGCACGTACGGGGATACGTTGCCAATGTTAACGATGTTCCGCGGTGGACCGCACGTATGGATGAACAAAGATGATGCAAACGAAGTGGGGATTACGGATAACGATTGGCTGGAGATGTATAACCGTAATGGCATTGTTGTCGCGCGAGCAGTGGTGACGCATCGCCTGCCGCGTGGGGTTGCGTTTATGTACCATGTGCAAGAACGGCACATTAACGTTCTAGGTTCGGCGATTAGTCATTTGCGTGGCGGAACGTTTAATAGCCCGACGCGTATTCACGTCAAACCGACGCAAATGATTGGCGGCTATGCGCAATTAAGTTACGGCTTTAACTATTATGGACCGACCGGCAACCAACGGGACGAACAAGTCATCATTCGTAAGCTCGATAAAGGGGAGGTGAATTGGCTTGAGGATTAAAGCGCAGTTTGGCATGGTCATGAATTTAGATAAATGTATTGGCTGTCATACGTGCAGCATTACGTGCAACAATACGTGGACGAACCGACCTGGGGCGGAATATATGTGGTGGAACAACGTGGAAACAAAGCCGGGGATTGGGTACCCGAAAGAGTGGGAGAATCAAGATCTCCGCAAAGGTGGCTGGGTATTACGTGATGGAAAATTAGAGCTTCGAGCAGGCGGACGTGTGAATAAGCTGTTAAACATTTTTTACAATCCAGACATTACGCCGATTGACGATTATTATGAACCGTGGACGTACGACTACGAAACGTTAATCAATAGCCCTGAAAAGCAGCATCAGCCTGTCGCGCGCCCAAAATCACAGTTGACAGGCGAATATATGGAGCTGACGTGGGGACCGAACTGGGAAGATGATTTAGCCGGCGTCCACGAAACAGGAAAACGTGACCCGAACGTCAGAGGAATTGAGGAAAAAGTAAAATTTGAATTCGAGCAAACGTTTATGATGTATTTGCCGCGCATTTGTGAACATTGTTTAAATCCACCGTGCGTGTCTTCCTGTCCGTCGGGGGCGATTTATAAGCGGGACGAAGACGGAATTGTGCTCGTTGACCAAGAAGCGTGCCGAAGTTGGCGGTTTTGTATGACTGGTTGCCCATACAAAAAGGTGTATTTTAACTGGAAAACGCATAAAGCGGAGAAATGTACGTTTTGTTTTCCAAGAATTGAAGCGGGGCTTCCGACCGTTTGTTCGGAAACGTGCGTCGGTCGCCTTCGGTATATCGGGCTCGTCTTTTACGATTTAGATAAAGTAGAGGCTGCTGCTTCTGTAACAGACGAAAAGCAGTTATACCGCGCCCATTTAGATGTATTTTTAAACCCAAATGACCCAGAAGTAATCGCCGCTGCTCGTCAGGCGGGATATAGCGAAGATTGGATTGAAGCAGCGCAGCGGTCACCTGTGTATAAGCTCGCTGTCGAGCAACAAATTGCCCTTCCGCTTCATCCAGAATATCGAACGTTGCCGATGGTATGGTACATTCCGCCGCTTAGTCCGATGATGGGGGCGTTTGAAGGGACAGCGGATGTCATTCACCCGCACGTCATGTTTCCGGCAATTGACCAAATGCGCATTCCGATTGAGTATTTAGCGAATTTATTAACGGCTGGCGATACGGAAGTGATTCGCACCGTGCTCAAAAAAATGGTAGCGATGCGCAGCTACATGCGGGCAGTGAATCTAGGGAAAGAACCGGATGTAAGCGTGCTAGAGCGAGTAGGTATGACGGAAGAAATAGCGAAAGAAATGTACCGCTTGTCTGCTGTCGCAAAATATTCCGATCGCTACGTGATTCCAACTTCCCATAAAGAGAAGGCACAACACTTATTTTTTGAACAAGGTGCTGCTGGCTATGGCGAGATGGGCGGTTGTTCGGACTGTGCGGTCGGCTATGACATGTCGAGTTTTCATCAGTTAAATAACGAGCAGTGGGGGTGAGGAAGATGAGGGAACATCAGAAAATTTTTATGCTCGCATCATGTTTTTTACAATACCCAGAGGAGTTGGAGCTAGCTGTCATAGAGCAAGAAGTAGCATCGTTGTGCCACGACACGGTCCGGAAACTGTTTTTGCAGTTTCTGGACTATATAAAAACAACTGCACTTAGTGAGCGATGTGAAGTATACGTTCGCACGTTTGATTTTAGCGAACAAACGACGTTGTATTTAACGTATCATGCATTGGGAGACGAAAAAGAACGGGGGCAGTTGTTTATTCAGTTAAAAGAACAATTTCGGCAAGCAGGTTTTCCGTTAGTGGAAGAGGAATTGCCGGATTATTTGCCGCTTGTTTTAGAGTTTGCGGCGATTGCCCCGATGGAAGAGGCGCAAAAAATGCTCTCGTTTCATAAAAAAAATATTGACAAGCTCGCCGAACAGCTAAAAAATGCCCACCATCCGTACTATGCTGTTATCGGTGGGTGTGCACTTGCGATCGATTCGTTTTTGCAGGAGAAAAAAGCATCGTAAGGGAGGAAACGTGGTGAGTGCGATCGACCAATTTTTTTGGCTCATTTATCCATACATGATGCTCACATTGTTTGTTGTCGGGCATATTTATCGCTACAATACCGACCAGTTTGGTTGGTCGGCGAAATCAAGCGAATTTTTAGAATCAAGGCAGCTTCGGTGGGGAAGTGTATTGTTCCATTGGGGCATTGTGTTTGTTTTTTTCGGACATGTGGCTGGTATTCTTATTCCGAAGCCGTTTTATCGTGCGGTTGGGATATCGGATGAAATGTATCATTTTGGAGCGGTATGGTTTGGTGGAGCAGCAGGGATCGCGACCGTTATCGGGATTGTGCTTTTATTTTGGCGGCGGTTAACGGTGCGGCGCATTTTGCAAAATAGCAAAACGAGCGATTTTGTCGTGCTTGGCTTGTTAACGGTGGTGATTATGACAGGATTTACGAATACGGTCGGCTATACGGCCACGGGAGGAGCGTTTGATTATCGGGATACGATTGGTCCGTGGTTTCGCGGCATTTTAACGTTTCAGCCATATCCACAGCTGGTGAGCGCGGCGCCGATTGGCTTTCAAGTGCATATATTGGCGGCGTTTTTGTTGTTTGGCATATGGCCGTTTACCCGGCTCGTGCACGTATGGAGCGTCCCGCTTACGTACTTGAACCGACACTATGTAGTGTATCGTCGCATGAAGGCAAAAAAATTATAAACAAGGAGGGTGTCCCAAAAGTAACGGGCCACCCTTTCTTATAACCGTATATACGTGCCGTTGCAAAACTATATATTGTATCCCCTTTGAAAAGAGGCGACCTTTTCGATCAGTCCCATATATTTTTTCAGTCGCTTTTACTTTTCTTGATTGTCTAACTCCGGCTCCTAGCTGCTCGGGGGTCAAATAACCTTCCCCCTCGAGGTGGCGAGCACCTCGAGGGGGAAGAACATTCGCCCCATCGCAGCTGGACAGTCGCCTTCGCTTTTCTTATTCAATCCTACAGATTTCGACTGGACAGTTTTCGCATTGCACTTCTCGTTTTAAATAGTCGAGGTCGTGAATGGTGATTTTTCCTTTATGAATGGAAAGAATGCCTTCTTGTTTTAAGGCGTTTAGCATTCGGTTGACGCTTTCTCTCGTCGTTCCACAAAAGTTCGCTAAGTCTTGATTTTTTAATGGCAAATCGATTAAAATGCTGCCGTCTTTTAGGCGAATGCCGTAGCTATTGCACATGCGAATAAGGGTGGAATAAAGCGCTCCTTTTTTGCCGAGCAAAATGAGGTCGCGAAATTTCGTTTGCGTGCGGCGAGCGTGGTTGCTCAGCCATTGCATATATTCGAACGTCAACGTTGGATTGAGGAGCAGCTGCTCTTCCAAATAATCTTTTTTAATGACAGCGACTTCGCCGTCTTCCATGACTTTAGCGTTCAATAAATATTTCGGATCGTTTGTAAACAAGGTGAGTTCCCCAATAATTTCGCCAGCGCTACAAATGCGAAAGCACATCTCTTTGCCGTCTTGCGACATTTTACTCATTTGTATTTTTCCAGAAAGAATTAAATATAACTCGTTAGCGACCATTCCTTCTTGAAATAAAAACGTTCCTTTTTTTATTTTTTGAATATGGTTTGCTGAACGGAGCAGTTCTTTTAAATGCACAAACCGTTTCTTTTCTTCAAACGCTTGAAGGGCAGTCATCATGTCTTTTCACCTCGTGGTGGAATTTTTCTCGTTTAGCATCAACATCGCCTTCGCTTTTCCCTATTTTTATTGTAAAAACAACCGTTTTTGTTAGATGTGATACATATCACACACGGTTGAGGAATGAGAAAAATGTCACAAGAATGTCACAAAATTTGTAGAACGTTTTCGGACGTTGTTTCTTCGATTGATATGGTATACTTATTCGTAATACCGTTTTTGCTGTGTGAGTGATGTCACAGCGCGATGAACGGTTGTTCCCTATAGTGAAAATAGAACGATGCGTAAAATAATGATGGATAAAGAATTTATGCTTGAAGAGAGGATGCGCTATGAGCCAAACAAAGCCGGTTATCGTTGACAAATGGAATCGTCCGTTGCGTGATTTGCGCATTTCTGTGACCGATCAATGCAATTTTCGCTGTGTTTATTGTATGCCGGCGGAAATTTTCGGCCCTAACTTTCGTTTTTTGCACGAAGAGGAATTGCTGACGTTGGATGAGATGGTGCTTGTTGCGGAAGTTTTTGCCGAGTTAGGGGTCGAAAAGATTCGGATTACTGGCGGCGAGCCGTTGTTAAGAAAAGGGTTGCCTTCATTTATTGAACGATTGACAGCGATTCGTGGAATACGGGATATTGCGTTAACAACGAACGGCGTTCATTTAGTGAAACTGGCTCGGACGTTAAAAGCGGCAGGATTGCAGCGGGTGAACGTGAGCTTAGATGCGCTCGACGATGAAGTGTTTAAAAAAATGAACGGCGTCGGCGTTGGCGTTCAACCGATTTTAAACGGAATAGTAGCGGCAAAAGAAGCTGGGCTTATGGTGAAAGTAAATATGGTCGTGAAAAAAGGCTGGAACGATTCACAAATTTTGCCGATGGCGCAATATTTTAAAGAAGCAGGTATGACGTTGCGGTTTATTGAGTTTATGGATGTCGGAACGTCGAATGCGTGGGATTTATCGCAAGTCGTCACGAAAAAAGAAATATATGAAACGATTCGAGCGACTCACCCACTAGAGCCTGTGGAGAAAGCATATTTTGGCGAAGTGGCAAGCCGGTATCGTTATGTCGGGACGACGACAGAAGTCGGGTTTATTTCGTCGGTGACGGAATCGTTTTGCCAGAGTTGCACAAGAGCACGCATTTCGGCTAACGGAACGCTTTATACGTGCTTGTTCGCTACGGAAGGGGTATCATTGAAACAACTGTTGCGACAAGGGGCAGATCGAACGGCGCTGAAACAGCTCATTATTGATACGTGGAACAAGCGAACCGACCGTTATTCTGATGAGCGAACGGAGCAAACAGCGAAAATGCGCAAGAAAATCGAGATGTCGTATATTGGTGGATAAAGAACGGGATCGCTTATCGAGCGATCCCGTTTTACTGATTATTCCGCGTTAGCAAGAATGCGCGGAAAGAGGATGTTGTTTTCGAGATGAATATGCGTGAATAAATCTTCTTCTAGCGCTTCTAGCCGGTTGTAAACGAGCCGGTATGTTCCGCACGCATCGAAAGGCGGCGTGAAATCGTTCGTGATTTGGCGAATCTCTTTCATAATATCTCCTGCCGTATCGTGCTCGGCAACGAGTTCTTCAATGACTTGTTTCATCGCTTGTTCGTTTTCTTTTGTTGGATGTTGTTCAAACTGGATGATGAGCGGGAATGCTTTCGTTTCTTCTTTCATTAAATGTTGCTCTAGTTCGGTTTTTAAATCGTTGAACAGTTTATGCACTTGCACTAAATGCGGCTGTTCCGGCCCGTGCACGCGCAATACTTTTGTCACGTACGGGCTAAGCTGCGGCAATTCCTCCATTAAAAAACGGTGGTGTTTTTGGATAATATGATCGATTAATTCTGTATAGGAAGCCTCGAGCCAGTTTTTTTCTACCTTTTCAAGCGATTGTTGGTACATTGTTTGTAATTGATGTAAAATATCTTCGATTGGTAAATTTTTCTCAGCTAACGCTGCGGCAAGCGAACGGTTTCCACCGCAACAAAAGTCAATTTTATACGTTTTAAACAAGTCGCTTGCTTTCGGAAACATGGCGACGATTTCACCGACAGTTGATTGTGCTGTAAACATTGTTTCCATCTTTAACCCTCCATTTTCGTTTTTCGGTTACAATGTAAGCATAGCTGTTTTTCATTTATGAAGTCGTGACGTGCATCACACATTCGAACAGATTTTGAACAATTCGTGCCAAATGTCCGTGGCACAGGAAAATGTGACAGACGTCACAACTATTTCTGCGCTATTTTCGCTACAATATAATTAATAATCGAAGCTAGTAAGTGAGGGATAATCGTGGTTGAGAAGCGAACACCGATTCCAGTGATGGAAGCGATACAAAAAGTGATGCAATTTGCGAAATCAGGGAAAAAAGAAATCGTGGCGCTAGAAGAAGCGTACGGAAGATATTTGGCGGAAGATTTGCGTGCAGACCATGACGTGCCACCATTTGACCGTTCACCGTATGACGGCTTTGCGATTCGCGCTGCCGATTCTGCTGCCGCAAGCCTTGACCATCCCGTCGAATTTGAAGTCATCGAAACGATTGGTGCAGGGCAAGTGGCTGAAAAAGAAGTCGCTCCGTTCCAAGCGGTGCGCATTATGACTGGTGCCCAAATCCCAAACGGCTGTGATGCGGTCGTTATGTTTGAAGTAGCGAACGAATACGAACGAAATGGGAAAACGTATATGTCGATCAAACGTCCGTTTCGCCCTGGGGATAACATTTCGTTTCAAGGAGAAGACACAAAAAAAGGCGAAATGCTCGTCCCGAAAGGAACGTTCATTAACCCTGGAGTCCAAGCGCTGTTAGCCACGTTTGGATACGCAAACGTTCACGTTGCGAAAAAGCCGAAAGTCGGCATTTTTGCGACTGGAAGCGAACTGCTAGACGTTTCCGAGCCGCTCGTTCCAGGCAAAATTCGCAACAGCAACGCCTATATGATTCAAGCGCAAGTGTATCGTATAGGTGCGCTTCCAGTATATTTCGGAAAATTAATGGACGATGCCGACCGTTGCTTTGCGGCAATCGAAAACGTGTTGGATGAAGTCGATCTACTCATTACAACTGGCGGCGTTTCCGTCGGCGACTACGATTACTTGCCGGTCATTTATGAACGGCTTGGGGCGGAAGTGTTATTTAATAAAGTCGCCATGCGCCCTGGAAGTGTAACGACAGTCGCACAAAAAGAAGGAAAACTATTGTTTGGCTTATCGGGCAACCCTTCCGCTTGTTATGTTGGCTTTGAATTATTCGTTCGCCCTGTCATTCGTACAATGCTTTATTCGGCAAAGCCGTACTTATATAAAACAACGGCGACGTTGCTTGCTGATTTCCCGAAACCAAACCCGTTTACGCGCTTTGTGAGAAGTTACGTGCATGCGAAAGAAGGGAGGCTGTACGTTACTCCAGTTGGAATGGACAAGTCGAATATCGTCACATCGTTAGCAAAAGCGAACGCCTTTATGGTATTGCCAGGAGGAACGCGCGGATTTTCGAAAGGGGACGCTGTTGAAATTTGGCTATTAGAAAATGAAGAAGGAAGCGAGCAATGAACGTTTGGCAAGTTGTTGGGTATAAAAATAGCGGAAAAACGACGTTAGTCGAAAAATGGGTAAGAAAAGCAACCGAAGAAGGCTATAAAGTTGGGACGATTAAACATCACGGACACGGTGGCTATCCAGACGTTTGTACGGCGAACGATTCCGGTCGGCACCACGCAGCTGGAGCGCTTGCGGCATCTGTCGAAGGCGGGGGGTTGCTGCAGCTGCATGCCATTCACTCATGGACGTTGCCACAAATTTTACACATTTATTCGCTTCTTCCACTTGATTTTGTTATTGTGGAAGGATATAAAGATGAGCGATACCCGAAAATTGTGATCGTCCGAAACGCAGCCGATTGGCAGCGGCTTTGCCATTTAGAAAAAATTGTAGCAGTCATCACTTGGGAGCCGATCGATTCGCTACAAGAGATGCCATACCCTGTTTTTTCGTTGAACGACGAAACGCAATATTTGCAATGGCTGATGAACGAGGTGAAACAATGAAATTTTTTACGATTACCGACCGACCGATTTCCATAGAAGAAGTAGTGCATAAAGTGATTCGTCCAGAAGCAGGAGCCGTCACAACGTTTATTGGTACGGTAAGAGAACTAACGAACGGAAAACGTACGCTGTTTTTACAATATGAGGCGTATGTTTCGATGGCGGAAAAAATGCTGGCACAAATCGGCACTGAAATAAAAGAGCGTTGGCCGGAAGCAGAAGTGGCGATTACCCATCGAATCGGCAGGCTCGAAATTTCTGATATTGCGGTTGTGATTGCTGTTTCGACCCCGCATCGAAAAGACGCGTATGAAGCGAATCGCTATGCGATTGAACGAATCAAACAAATCGTTCCGATTTGGAAAAAAGAATATTGGGAAGATGGGACAGAGTGGGTCGGCAATCAGCTTGAAACGAAAGCATATCCGACGGGAAAACCGGAAGGAGAGGATGTTGTGTGATCACATTATTATTTTTCGCCTACTTGAAAGAAACGATCGGAAAAGAGCGACTTCAACTAGGCATTTCAGCGATGACGGTGAAAGAATTGAAACAACACCTTGCATCCGATTATGGACTAGATTTGCAACACGTCATGGTCGCGGTAAACGAAGAATATGCCGCTGACGACCGAGTGCTGCAAGCGGGAGATATCGTTGCTTTTATTCCACCGGTTAGCGGCGGATGAAAGGAGAGAGAAGGATGATTGTTCCAAAACAACACGGTGCGTGGGCGATGTTAATCATTCCGTTTTTGTTAGGAGCATATGCAGGAGGCCTTTCTTGGTTGCACGTTCCGCTCTTTCTTGGCTGGCTAGGGCTTTATTTAGCGACATATCCGTTTTTAATGGCGGTGAAAACGAAACGAAAACAAGAATATATGCGCTGGTTTTACCGGTATTTTTTCGTTTCGCTCGTTATGTTATCCATTCCGCTTGTTTTTCGTTGGCAGCTTGTCTATTTTGGCATCGCGATGATCCCGTTCTTTTTTATTAACCTTTATTTTGCTAAAAAGAAAGACGAACGAGCATTGGCAAACGATGTTGCTGCGATTGCCTCTTTTTGCATCGGCGGACTAGCGAGTTTTTATATTGGGCGAGGTACATTAACCGTCCAAGCGTGGGAATTATATATGTTTTGTTTTCTCTTTTTTATCGGCAGTACGTTTTATGTAAAAACGATGATTCGTGAAAAGAAAAACCCGCGCTATAAATGGATTTCATGGGCGTACCATTTGTTGTTGATTGCCATTCTTATATTCATTGGCTATCCATGGGTAGCGCTCGCCTACGTACCAAGTGTTGTTCGCGCCATTTATTTATACGGAAAATCGGTATCAGCAACAAAAGTTGGTGTTTTAGAAATTGCTAATGCGGTTTACTTTGGGCTAGCGATGCTCGTTTTACTGACGTGGTAAAAGGAGAAGCAGCTGCTTCTCCTTTTAGTTAATCGATACTACATATTTCCGGTGGACAATCTTCACAATCGATTTCGTTTCGTAAATAAGTTAGGTTATGCACAGTAATTTTTCCTCTTTTAATGGAAATGATTCCTTGTTCGCGGAGATCTTTCAATAAGCGGTTGACAACTTCGCGGGAGGTGCCACAAAAATTTGCAAGCTCTTGGTTGGTTAGTTGTAAATCAATGAGAATGCCGTTTTCCTTCATCACTCCGTAGCTATTGCACATGCGAATGAGCGTCGAATATAATGCCCCTTTTTTTCCGTGTAACACGAGGTCGCGAAATTTTGTTTGCGTCTTTCGGAAATGATCGCTCATCCATTTCATAAATTCAAGCGCCAATTTATTATTTTCAAGCAAGCTTTTTTCGAGCACGTCTCGTTGAATGCAGGAAACGATTCCATCTTCGAGCACTTTCGCGTTCAATAAATACTTTGCCTGTTCCGCAAAAAGGGTCAACTCGCCAACAATATCTCCTTTGCTGCATATGCGTAACGCAAGCTCTTGTCCGTCTGCGGCAATTTTGCTAATTTGAATTTTCCCTGATTGAATGTAGTACACTTCTTCCGCTTGTTCGCCTTCACGGAATAAATACGTATCTTTTTTTATTTCGAGCTGACGGTGCGCCTTGCTCACCAGTTCTTTCATTTCCACTGTTTGCTTTTCCATATTTCAACCACCTTTACGAATACTACTAAAAGTAGTAGCTATTATCGATTTAAGCGAAAAAACGATGGAAAGTCAATGAGATTATTACTGTTTTTACTATTTATATATTAGAAAATTATGAAAGTAATAAAACGAAATGAGCGAAATAAAATAAAAAATAATTAAATATACATTTGATTTTATTTTTATGCAGTATTATAATGATAACTACATGAGAGAGAATGAGTTCGAGGAGGCTCGTTATGAATATTGCAATCATTGGCGCCACGGGGTACGGCGGGGTAGAAGTACTGCGTTTTTTGCAACATCATCCATATGTCACCAATTGTTTCGTCTATTCTTCGTCACAAGACGGGACGCTTCTTTCCGACAGCTTTCCGCACATCGGTGAAAAGGACGACTGGTTGTTGCAAAAAATTGATATCGAACAAATTGCCTCGACATGTGACGTTGTCTTTTTTGCGACGCCGCCGGGAGTATCGAGTGAACTCGCGCCACTGTTGATAGAACGAGGAGTAAAAGTGATTGATTTATCCGGCGACTTTCGCTTGAAAGACCGAACAGTATACGAAAAATGGTACAAACGACGAACAGCGCAACCAATCTATTTGCAACAAGCAATATATGGATTGACCGAATGGAATCGTGAACAAATTAAAAATGCCGAGCTTCTATCTAATCCGGGCTGTTACCCGACCGCAACGTTGCTTGGCTTGGCGCCGCTTGTGCGAAATAGGTTAGTAGAAGAAGATTCGATTATCGTTGATGCCAAATCTGGCGTATCAGGAGCAGGACGACAAGCATCGTTAAACACCCATTTTTCCGAAGTAAACGAAAACTTAAAAATTTATAAAGTAAACGCTCATCAGCACATTCCAGAAATCGAGCAAATGTTGACCGATTGGAACGAACACATCCGACCAATTACATTCAGTACCCATCTCGTCCCGATGACGCGCGGAATTATGGCAACGATTTATGCGAAGGCGAAAAATGATGTGCCAGTTAATCATTTAATAGATTTATATAAAACAAGTTATGCTTCTTCTCCTTTTGTCCGTATTCGCAAAGCTGGGCAGTTTCCAGCAACGAAAGAAGTGTACGGTTCGAATTATTGCGATATCGGCGTTACGTACGACGAACGAACAGGAAGGATAACGGTCGTATCAGTGATTGATAATTTAGTAAAAGGTGCGGCAGGTCAGGCCATTCAAAACTTGAACGTCATGATGGGATGGGATGAAACGAGCGGACTGTTGTTTGCACCGATGTATCCATAGGAAGGGGATTACAAATGTTAACGAAACAAACACAAGTATATGTTGTAGCGAATGGAACGGTTGTTACACCGAAAGGGTTTAAAGCAGCAGGCGTCCATGCCGGGCTGCGCTATACAAAAAAAGATTTAGGTGTCATTGTATGCGATGTGCCGGCTTCTTGTGCGGCGGTGTATACGCAAAGCCATTTTCAAGCAGCGCCATTAAAGGTGACGCAAGAAAGCATTGCAAAAGAACAAAAGCTGCAAGCGATTGTTGTGAATAGTGCTTGCGCCAATGCTTGTACGGGGGAGCAAGGACTGAAAGACGCTTATGAAATGCGAGCGTTGTGTGCCGAGCAATTTAATTTGCCACCACATTACGTGGCAGTTGCGTCGACTGGCGTCATCGGGGAGTTTTTGCCGATGGAAAAAATTCGGGCAGGAATGAAGCAATTAGCACCTGTTGCTCTCGAAGAAGGGGCGCATGCGTTTCAAACAGCAATTTTAACGACGGATACGGTGATGAAACAAGCGTGCTACGAAACGACGGTCGACGGAAAAACCGTGACGGTTGGCGGGGCGGCGAAAGGGTCGGGAATGATTCACCCGAATATGGCGACAATGCTTGCTTTTATTACAACTGACGCAAATATCGCTTCTCATACGTTGCAGCAAGCGCTTCGTTCCATTACCGATGTATCGTTTAACCAAATTACGGTCGACGGGGAAACATCGACAAACGACATGGTCGTTGTCATGGCAAGCGGTCTTGCTGGGAATGAAGAACTGACGCCAGCGCATCCAGAATGGTTAAATTTTTATCAGGCGCTAAAACAAACGTGCGAAGATTTAGCGAAGCAAATTGCCAAAGATGGAGAAGGGGCGACGAAGCTCATTGAAGCGCGCGTCTTTGGAGCAGTGAATGACGAGGAAGCAAAGCGCGTTGCGAAAAAAATCGTCGGCTCCAATCTTGTCAAAACAGCGGTGTACGGTGCGGATGCTAATTGGGGACGGATTATCGGAGCGATTGGCCATGCGGACGCAACAGTCAATCCAGATTGCGTCGATGTTTCGCTAGGACCAATTGTTATGCTAAAGATGAGCGAACCGCAACCATTTTCGGAAGAAGAAGCAACCGCTTATTTGCAAAACGAAAAAATCGTCATTGAAGTAAACCTGCATCTTGGAAGCGGAACAGGGGTCGCATGGGGATGCGATTTGACATATGACTACGTCAAAATTAATGCAAGCTATCGCACGTAAAGGAGAGGTTTTCGTGGGGGAAACGATTGTTATTAAATGCGGCGGCAGTGTGTTAAGCGAACTATCGCCATCATTTTTTGAAAGCTTGCAACTATATGCCCGAGAGAAAAAGATCGTCATCGTTCACGGGGGCGGTCCAGAAATCGGGCAAATGCTAAAAAAACTTTGCGTGCCAACGGAATTTGTCAACGGGCTGCGAAAAACGACGAAAGACGTATTGGAAGTTGCCGAAATGATTTTAGCTGGAAAAGTGAATAAGCAGCTTGTTGGCATATTACAACAATACGGATTATCAGCGGTCGGTGTTTCTGGTGTGGATGCACATCTTTTAGAAGCAACGGCTATCGACTTTCATACGTTAGGGTACGTTGGCGAAGTGAAGAATGTCAACTGCGCATTTTTAGAAACGCTGCTTCGCGACGGATACATTCCGGTAATTGCGCCAATCGGTGCAGATGAATTAGGGCAAACGTATAACATTAACGCCGATACAGTAGCAGGCGCAGTAGCAAAAGCGCTCAACGCGCAGCAGCTTTTATTTGTTACCGATGTTCCTGGCATTTTACAAGACGGAGTCGTCGTGGAGCAAACGACGGTCGACGACATTGAACGAATGATTGCTACTGGAGTTATTACAGGTGGAATGATTCCGAAAGTGAAAGCAGCCGTTGCGGCGTTGGAAAAATTAGGAGAAGTGATGATTGTCAGCGGAAAAACTCCGTTTTATGCAAATGGGAAATTATATGGAACGAGCATTTGGAAAGAAGTGGAGGTCTATTAATGGGGGCGTTATTTCCTACGTATACCCGCTGGAACATTAGTATTGAATCGGCGGAAGGAACAACCGTCGTTGCGAAAGACGGTAAACAATATTTAGATTTTGTTTCCGGCATCGCTGTTTGCAACCTTGGACATCGTCATCCAGCCGTGCAAGCAGCGTTAGAGGCACAATTAAACCGTGTATGGCATGTGTCGAATTTATTTACAAACGAACTGCAAGAAGAAGTGGCAAAATTGCTCGTTGCCAATAGCTGTGGCGATTACGTCTTTTTCTGCAACAGTGGGGCAGAAGCGAACGAAGCAGCATTAAAACTAGCCCGAAAACATACAGGGCGGCATAAAGTCATTACGTTTAAACAATCGTTTCACGGGCGGACGTTTGCGACGATGTCAGCGACCGGACAAGAAAAAATTCATCAAGGATTTGGACCGCTTTTACAAGAATTTGTACATCTTCCGTTTAGCGATATAGAAGCGTTAGAACAGGCGATGGATGAGCAAGTTGCAGCTGTCATGCTAGAAATTGTGCAAGGCGAAGGCGGAATTAGAAAAGCAGATGCTTCATTTTTGCAAAAAGTTGCGCAACTTTGCCAACAATATGGTGCATTGTTCATCGTCGACGAAGTACAAACCGGCATTGGCCGTACAGGAAAAGCGTTCGCTTATCAGCATTTTGCGGTGGAACCGGACATTATTACGGTAGCGAAAGGATTAGGGAGCGGATTCCCAGTAGGGGCAATGATCGGAAAAGCGTTTTTGTGTGACTCGTTTGCCGCTGGGGTGCACGGTTCTACGTTTGGCGGAAATCCATTAGCAATGGCAGCGGCTAAAGCAACATTGGACATCATTTTTCAACCGGAATTTTTACAAGAAGTGCAGGAAAAAGGGACGTATTTTTTAACAAAATTACAAAGCGCGTTACATGAGCACCAACTAGTGAAAGAAGTGCGTGGGCTTGGATTGCTCGTTGGCATAGAATGTCATCAAGAAGTAGCACACTTGATCCAAGCAATCCACGAAAAAGGATTGCTCGTATTAACCGCTGGACCGCACGTTATTCGGTTATTGCCGCCGCTCATTGTGGAAAAACCAGAACTAGACGAAGCTGTGGCGATTCTCGAGCAGACGTTGGCAAATGAAACAGCTAATAACTAGCTGTATCTTTATTGAAACATATGTATAAAAATTCTTTTTTGTTAATAAAAATTCGTGGATGAGGTGGCAAACATGAAGGCGCATCTTCATTTAGCAAATGGAAAGACGTTTACAGGGCAGCTTGCCACGGCGCTTCCAAACGGTGAAGTGAGCGGAGAAGTCGTATTTTTTACCGGCATGACTGGCTATCAAGAAGTATTGACGGATCCGTCGTATAAAAACCAAATGATTGTGTTCACGTATCCGCTTATCGGCAACTACGGCATTAATGAACGAGATTTCGAAAGCAAGCGCCCGCACGTGCAGGCGGTTATCGTGTATGAAGCAAGTAATAAAGGATACCATTATGAAGCGAAATATAGCTTGCAACAATATTTAGCGCAATGGAATATTCCGCTTTTCACACATGTGGATACGCGAGCGCTCGTCAAAGAAATTCGAACGCAAGGAACGATGCCGGCGGTCTTAACACTAGCGGAAGAGTGCGTGTTCGACGCAACCGAACAACTTTTTCCTGTCGGTGACGTATCGACAAAAACAATCGAAACGCATGGGGATGGGGAGCGGCATCTTGTGTTAATTGACTTCGGGTTTAAAAAATCGATTTTGCAGTCATTGTTAGCTCGTGGCTGCAAAGTAACGGTCGTTCCTTATGATACACCGCTTTCTGCGATTGTCGCGTTGCAGCCGGACGGCATCGTTTTATCGAACGGTCCGGGAGACCCGAAGCAACTTGCCAACCAATTGCCAGTCATTCGCGAAATCATTGACCGCTATCCGACGCTAGCGATTTGTTTAGGGCATCAGCTTGTCGCGCTTGCGTATGGAGCGGATACGGAAAAACTTCGCTTCGGCCATCGCGGCGCCAATCAGCCGGTGTATGATTCATTGGAAAAGAAAGTATTGATGACGTCGCAAAACCATAGCTACGTTGTCAAGAAAGAAAGCTTAGCAAATACGCCGTTTATCGTTCGGTTTACAAACGTTAACGACGGCTCCGTCGAAGGAATCGTGCATCGAGAGAAGTCAATTATATCGGTGCAATACCATCCAGAAGCGCATCCGGGGCCAAGCGATACGGATAAAATCTTCGATGAGTTTTTGCAGAAGGTAAATAAAGGAGCGAAAGTATATGCCTAAAGATTCATCTTTGCATTCGATTTTAATCATCGGCTCCGGACCGATTGTCATCGGGCAGGCAGCGGAATTTGATTATTCCGGAACGCAAGCGTGCATCGCGCTAAAAGAGGAAGGATATCGCGTCATTTTAGTGAACAATAACCCAGCAACGATTATGACCGATGACGTTCACGCGGACGCTGTCTATTTTGAGCCATTGACCGTCGACAGCATCGAAAAAGTGATTGCAAAAGAGCGACCCGACGGGCTGTTAGCCACGTTTGGCGGACAGACAGGACTAAATTTAGCGTTTCAGCTACATGAAGCTGGAATTTTAAGCAAGTACGGGGTGAAGTTGCTCGGGACACCAATTGAAGCGATCAAAAAGGGAGAAGATCGCGAAGCGTTTCGCGCTCTCATGTATGAATTGAATGAACCAGTACCAGAGAGCGAAATTGTTACCACGTTGGAAGAGGCTATTGCATTTGCTAAAAAAATTGGTTTTCCGATCATCATCCGTCCCGCTTATACGCTTGGCGGAAGCGGTGGCGGCATTGCGGAAACGATGGAACAATTTGTCGCTCTTGTGGAAAAAGGGTTAGCGGAAAGCCCGATTACGCAATGCTTAATCGAGCGGAGCGTGGCAGGCTATAAAGAAATTGAGTACGAAGTCATGCGCGACCATACCGATACGTGCATTACCGTTTGCAACATGGAAAACGTCGATCCGGTTGGTGTGCATACAGGGGATTCGATTGTCGTTGCCCCATCGCAAACGTTGACAGACGAAGAATACCATATGTTGCGCTCTGCCGCTGTGAAAATTATTTCTGCCCTTGGTATTATCGGCGGATGCAACATTCAATTTGCGCTTGATCCGGTCAGCAAAAATTATTACTTAATTGAAGTCAATCCGCGTGTGAGTCGTTCCTCGGCGTTAGCATCGAAAGCAACGGGATACCCGATTGCGCGCATTGCGGCGAAATTAGCGGTTGGCTATACGTTAGCAGAGCTACTTAATCCGGTCACCAAAAACACATACGCAAGTTTTGAACCAGCACTTGATTACGTTGTCGTCAAGTTTCCGCGGTTGCCGTTCGATAAATTTCCGAACGGAAATCGGATGCTTGGCACACAAATGAAAGCAACAGGCGAAGTGATGGCCATCGACCGCAATATGGAACGCGCTTTTCAAAAAGCAGTGCATTCGCTCGAAGGGGCAAATAACGGGCTGTTTTTACAAGAACTGGCAGAAAAAACGAATGAAGAACTACATGAATTGCTCCACAACAAAGACGATCGCCGCTTTTTTGCGATTTTAGAGCTGTTCCGTCGCGGAGAAACGATCGAAACGGTACATGAACTAACGAAAATCGACCGCTTCTTTTTAAATAGCTTTTATCAGCTCATTGCTCTTGAACAAAAAGCAAAAGCAACGGATTTAATGAGCATCGACGAACCGACGTTACGGTTATTAAAAGAAAAAGGGTTTTCGGATGCATTTTTAGCAGACGTATGGAACGTGAGCGAACAAAGCGTGCGCGAAAAGCGAAAACAGTTCGGCATTGTCCCTGCGTATAAAATGGTCGATACGTGCGCCGCCGAATTTCACTCGGAAACGGACTATTATTATTCGACGTATTTCGGGGAAGATGAGCGCAAGCAAAGTGAAAAAGAAAAAGTGCTAATTATCGGCGCAGGGCCAATTCGTATCGGGCAAGGGATTGAATTTGACTACAGTTCGGTTCATAGCGTATATGCACTGCAAGCCGAAGGATACGAAACGGTATTAATTAATAATAATCCAGAAACGGTAAGCACCGATTTTGCTGTAGCTGACCGGCTTTATTTTGAACCGTTAACATTAGAAGATGTTCTTAATGTCATTGAAGCTGAACAAATCGAAAAAGTTGTCGTTCAATTCGGCGGACAGACAGCGATTAACTTAGTCAAAGGATTAGAAGAAGCAGGTGTAACCATTCTTGGGGTATCGCATGATGTCATTGACCAGCTTGAAGATCGCGACCGTTTTTATCAACTATTAGAAGAACTCGATATTCCACACGTTCCAGGAGTAATGGCAACCGAGGAACAAGAACTGGTGGAAAAAGCAAAGCTGATTGGTTATCCGGTATTGCTCCGTCCATCGTACGTTATTGGTGGAAAAGGAATGTTTATTGTTGAGAATGAACAACAGCTAGAGCAACTACTGAAGCAACCGTTTTTGTTCACGTACCCTGTGTTAATCGACGCTTATTTAAGCGGCAAAGAAGCAGAAGTGGACGTAGCAACGGATGGAGAGGAGATATTGTTGCCAACGGTCATCGAACATGTCGAAAAAGCAGGCGTGCATTCCGGAGATAGCTTTGCGTTTTTGCCGGCGCAGACGCTGACAGAAGAAGAACAGGCAAAAATGAAACAATATGCAGAAAAAATGGTGAAAAAACTTCAATTCAAAGGGCTTATGAACATTCAGTACGTCATCGCCAACGGGGAAGTGTACGTGTTAGAAGTGAACCCGCGCGCGAGTCGAACAGTGCCGATTGTTAGCAAAATTACCGGAATCCCATTAGCGCAAATTGCGACAAAATTATTGCTTGGGAAATGCTTAAACGAACTAAACGTGCCAACCGAAGCAACGCATATCCCGTACGTTGTATTAAAATACCCTGTTTTTTCGATGCATAAACTGCCAGAAGTTGACCCGCTTGTCGGTCCGGAAATGAAATCAACAGGGGAAGGAATTAGCATTGCTAAAACCGTCGAAGAAGCAGCGGCAAAAGCGTTCCACGCCTATTTAGCGAAAAAGGAAGGGGCGTGTGAAATTTATGTCGATGCAAAAAATGACGAAGTAGCACCATTGTTAGAACAGATGAAACAAGCAAAGCTGACGATTGTTCAAGGCGTTCCGTTTACAGAATGGGCAAAGAGAAAAGAAGCACTAGCGTTTTTTAATTGGCAAAAAAACGAAGGAAGTATGAAGCAACGGATGATTGCGTTGTCCCAACAGCTATTAACGTTTACGGAAATCGAAACGTTCGCATTATTTTTGTCCGCACTAGAAGTGAATGATTTTTCCGTTTGCTCGATTCAAGAGTGGTTAAAACAAACAGAGAAAGTGGTGATCGAATGAATACAACAATTTCTTCGTTAAAAGGGAAAGACGTATTAACATTAATCGATTTATCGTCAGAACAAATTCATGAGCTGTTATCGCTTGCCGAGCAACTAAAACAAAAGCAACAAGCGGGGGAGAGATACACTCCGCTTGTTGGAAAAACGTTGGCGATGATTTTTGAAAAACCGTCGACGCGGACGAGAGTGTCGTTTGAAGTCGGCATGACGCAGCTAGGGGGGCATGCCCTTTACTTAAACAGCAACGATTTGCAGCTAGGACGCGGGGAGACGATTGCTGATACGGCAAGAGTATTGTCGCAATATGTGGATGCGATTATGATTCGGACGTTTGCGCATGAAAAAATTGAAGAACTTGCCGAGTACGCTGACGTGCCGGTGATTAACGGATTAACGGACGATGACCATCCATGCCAAGCGCTCGCCGATTTGTTAACGATTTATGAAGTGAAAAAGAAGCTCCAAGGGATAAAGCTGGCGTATGTCGGTGATGGCAATAACGTCGCCCACGCGTTAATGATTGCAGCAGCGAAAGTCGGAATGGATTGTGCTGTCGCATGTCCAGTCGGCTATGAGCCGAAAGAACAGTACGTCACCGCAGCAAAAGAAGCGGCAGCGAAAACAGGAGCGACGATTACTGTAACACATTCGCCAGAAGAAGCAGTACAAGCAGCAGATGTTATTTATACGGATGTATGGACGAGCATGGGACAGGAGCAAGAAAGTGAACAGCGACTTGCTGTTTTTCAACCGTTTCAAGTGAATTCGCCATTAATGGAATACGCAAAAGATGATTACATGTTTTTGCACTGCCTGCCGGCTCATCGTGGG
The DNA here is from genome assembly GCF_014196205.1 of Anoxybacteroides voinovskiense. Lineage (GTDB taxonomy): Bacteria > Bacillota > Bacilli > Bacillales > Anoxybacillaceae > Anoxybacteroides > Anoxybacteroides voinovskiense. The sequence continues at coordinate 50,226 of NZ_JACIDE010000014.1, forward strand.
GAAGAAGTAACGGCAGATGTCATCGACAGCGATCATTCCTATGTGTTCCAACAAGCGGGAAATCGTCTTCATGTCCAAAAAGCTATTTTAGTATCACTATTAGCGTAAACACCGGTTTCCGGTGTTTTTTTCCTTTATGAATCGAGAGGGAAGCGGATATGCTAAAGATAAACTTTGAAAAGGGGGAATCACCATGGGACAACCACGCCATTTTAAACCAGGGGATAAAGCACCGAACAATGGCGTCTATATCGAAATTGGCGAAACAGGTGATAATGTGAAACATCCGAAAAAATTAAAGCTGAAAGCCGGAGATACGTTTCCGGAGACGTCTAACCATAATCGCCATTGGACGTATATGCGCAAACCGTAAACCAAAAGCCATCTTCGTCAAGAGGATGGCTTTTGCACTGCTAGAAGAACGTGGTATAATAAAATCAAAGGTCAAAAAAAGTCAAAAAGGTGGTGAAAAAAATGGACATGACGAAAATGACAGAGAAAGTGCAAGAGGCGTTTCTTTCCGCCCAGGCGATGGCGATGCAACACCATCACCAACAACTTGACGTAGAACATCTGCTGCTTTCGTTGTTGCAACAACAAGACGGGCTTGCAAAGCGGGTATTAGAATTATTTCATATTGACGTCGATGCTTTCTATCAAGATGTTCAAGCACTGTTAACGAAAAAACCGGAAGTGCTTGGGGCGGGAAATCAAGTGTATATGTCCCATCGTCTACAGCAGCTTATCATCGCTGCTGAGCAAGAAGCAAAACAAATGTATGATGAGTATGTATCGGTAGAACATCTTTTATTGGCACTTACGAACGAAAAAGAAACAGACATCGCCCGTCTATGGAAAAAATACCATATTAGCCGTGCCAAATTATTAGACGTATTGCGAGAAATAAGGGGGAATCAACGAGTGACGACACCGACTCCGGAAGCAACATACGAAGTGTTAAAAAAATACGGGCGTGATTTAGTCGCGGAAGTAAAAGCAGGAAAAATCGACCCAGTCATTGGCCGCGACAGCGAAATTCGCCGCGTCATTCGCATTTTATCGCGCAAGACAAAAAACAACCCCGTGTTAATCGGAGAGCCGGGGGTCGGAAAAACAGCGATCGTCGAAGGGCTTGCCCAGCGCATTGTTCGCAAAGACGTTCCAGAAGGATTGAAAGATAAAACGATTTTTGCTCTTGATATGAGTGCATTAATTGCAGGCGCTAAATTCCGCGGCGAATTTGAAGAACGGCTAAAAGCGGTATTGAACGAAGTGAAAAAAAGTGAAGGAAAAATTATTTTATTCATTGATGAATTGCATACAATCGTCGGAGCTGGAAAAGCAGAAGGCGCCATCGATGCTGGCAATATGCTAAAACCGATGCTTGCTCGCGGAGAATTGCGCTGTATCGGAGCAACAACGCTCGATGAATATCGGCAATACATCGAAAAAGACCCAGCATTAGAACGGCGTTTTCAACAAGTGCTTGTCGAAGAACCGACCGTCGAAGACACGATTTCGATTTTGCGTGGGCTAAAAGAACGCTTTGAAATTCACCATGGGGTGAACATCCATGACCGCGCGCTCGTTGCCGCTGCGACATTATCAGATCGATACATTTCCGAACGTTTTTTGCCGGATAAGGCGATTGACCTTGTCGATGAAGCGTGTGCGATGATTCGTACAGAAATGGACTCGATGCCGTCTGAGTTAGACGAAGTCATGCGTCGTGTAATGCAGCTTGAAATTGAAGAAGCAGCGCTGAAGAAAGAAACGGATGAAGCAAGCCAACAACGTTTAGCGACGCTGACGAAAGAATTAGCGGACTTGCGCGAAAAAGCAAACAGTATGAAAGCGAAATGGCAACAAGAAAAAGAAGCAATTCAGCAAGTGCATAACGTACGGGCGGCGCTTGAAAAAGCGAAACGCGAATTGGAAGAAGCAGAAAATGAATATGACTTAAACAAAGCAGCTGAATTGCGCCACGGTCGCATCCCAGAGCTTGAAAAACAATTGAAACAACTAGAGCAGGAGATGAATAAGGCAAATGAAGAGGGACGGCTTCTTCGCGAAGAAGTAACCGAAGAAGAAATTGCCGAAGTCGTTTCGCGGTGGACAGGCATCCCGCTGACAAAATTAGTTGAAGGGGAGCGGGAAAAGTTGTTGCGGCTGCACGATTTATTGCATGAGCGTGTCATCGGGCAAGACGAGGCGGTGGAACTTGTTGCCGATGCTGTATTGCGTGCGCGTGCCGGTATTAAAGACCCGAACCGCCCAATTGGTTCATTTATTTTCTTAGGACCGACCGGTGTCGGAAAAACAGAACTAGCGAAGGCATTAGCACAAGCGTTATTTGATAGCGAAGAACAACTGATTCGTATCGACATGTCGGAATATATGGAAAAACACGCGGTTTCCCGCTTAATTGGCGCCCCTCCTGGTTATGTCGGCTATGAAGAAGGGGGACAATTAACGGAAGCGGTGCGTCGAAAACCGTACTCGGTCATTTTGCTTGATGAAATCGAAAAAGCCCATCCGGAAGTATTTAACATTTTATTACAAGTGCTTGACGATGGACGAATTACAGATTCGCAAGGGCGGACAGTCGATTTTAAAAACACGGTCATTATTATGACATCGAATATCGGTTCGCATTTACTCCTAGAAGGGGAACAACTTCTAGAAAAAACGCGCGAACAAGTACTGCAGCAACTTCGCCTTCATTTCCGACCGGAATTTTTAAACCGTATCGATGATATCGTCTTATTTAAGCCGCTCACAATGAACGAAGTGAAAGGAATTGTCGAGAAATTTGTAAAAGAGTTGAGCGCCCGTCTCGCCGATCGCCATATTTCATTAACGTTATCGGAAGAGGCGAAACAATATATCGCAACTACTGGCTTTGACCATGTATACGGGGCACGCCCATTAAAGCGTTTTATTCAAAAACAGATCGAAACACCGCTTGCGAAAGCAATCATTTCCGGACAGATAAAAGACTACAGCACCGTGTTCATCGATTACGAAAATGGAAAAATTACCGTCAGAAGCAAGGAAAGGCTATCCTAAACGGACAGCCTTTCCCTGTTTTAATGATGATGGCGATGTACCGGCTCGTTCGGCAATACGTTAGCGATGATAATGACAAAAACGGTCATCGCTACCCCTAGCAACGCACCTGTTGAGAATTGGTAATAAATTCCTTGCATAGAACCGATAACGTACGTCGCCATTTGCGCTAGTAAAAACGTCCAAAAAAATGTCCAGAAAAATTTCACGCTACTCACCTCATTTCTCCTCTTCTCCCCATATGTTATCACAATTTATCCAAATCGAAAATGTTCTTCTTTATTAGGCATTTACCTGCGCCATTTTTTTATGTTTACATATCTTTTACTGTACTACTATGTTCTTAAAGAAAGTAAGGGTGAAGTCAAATGACAGTTCGGCAACGTTTTTTTCAATTCGACGACCAATGGTGCATTCTTCATTTGCCGGAACGGCCGAACGGCTTTGCTATTTTATTACTTGGCGATGTGAATCACTACGTGACAGATAGTACGAGTTTCTGGTTAGAGCATCACGGAAGAAGAAAATTACTTGAGGAGTTGCTTACTTACGGATACACCGTTTTTTCCTCTCATTTGTACGGGCGTCATTGGGGTTGTCCAAAAGCGGTTCGGCTTACTAAACAACTCATCTACTACGTATTGAAAAGTGAAATATTAAACAATCGTGTATATATATTGGCAGAAGGAATCGGCGCACTCGTTGCGTTGCAATTGCTTGCCGATATACCGACGAAAATTCGAGCGGTTGCGTTGCTTAATCCATGTTTAGACGTACGGGCGCAACTTGCATATGAGAAGGAAAATAAATTTTTTTATAAACGAATGAGAAAGGAAATTGCGACGGCGTACGAAATTCTAGAAACAGAAGTAGAGAACGTCCTTCCGTCCCTAACGCGAACACCGCGGCAAGTGCCGGTGAAAATATGGCAGCTGTCAGGAGTTACTCCTTATCCTTCGGCACTTCATTGTCGCAACTATGAAGAGCAAGCAAGAAACCAAGACGTTCCTGTTGACGTTGTCTATCATTTGCCGGAGAAGCGATATTGTTTTGCAGCTTCTATTCACCAATTTTATGAGCAACATAATGCATTGCCATAACCCTCCTCTATCGTTTGCTTTTCCGATAGAGGAGGGTTCGCTATTTTTTTAACGAATCAACGAAAGAAGAAATCGCGCGAACGAACGGTTTTAGTTGATAAAACGAAGACACAATTGTATCAATGTCTTGCATTAGTTGAAGTAGGTCGAGTTGTTACGATGGGGAAGAAAGTTGTTTAGTACGCTCCTGCGGCGGAGAAGCGCCAAACATTAAGCGGGAAAATCGGTCGGTTGGTTGTACAGGTTTCAATGTGCTTCCCTCCTTTCTCCTTATTAATAGTGTATGTGTATGGATCAACTATCGATTAGACAAACGCGGGATAGGGCAGATTTATATTGCACATTTATAAAAACTCCATTAAAATTAGTACCAAGTAATAGTAATTGGTTATATAATTCTAAAGGAGATGTTTAGTATGGGTGCAGGCATTATCGGAGTCGGTCGCTATTTACCCGAGCGGGTCGTGACGAATGCGGATTTAGAAAAAATGATGGATACATCAGACGAATGGATTCGGACACGTACTGGAATTGAAGAACGGAGAATTGCTCCAGATGATATGGATACATCCGATATGGCGTATTTTGCTGCACAAAACGCGCTCAAACATGCAAACATTACAGCGGCAGACATCGACTTAATTTTAGTGGCAACGGTCACCCCAGACCGCCCATTCCCATCGGTTGCTTGTATGCTACAAGAGCGGCTTGGCGCGACAAAAGCGGCAGCGCTTGATATTAGCGCAGCTTGTGCAGGATTTATTTATGGCATGGTAACAGCAAAACAATTTATTGACACTGGCGCTTATCGGTATATATTAGTAGTAGGTGTTGAGAAGTTGTCAAAAATCGTGAACTGGAGCGACCGCAATACGGCGGTGCTATTTGGCGACGGCGCAGGGGCGGTCGTCATGGGACCTGTTTCGGAAGGACGAGGCATTTTATCGTTCGAATTAGGAGCAGATGGGACAGGAGGAAAACACTTATATCATGAAGAATATGTCGTTATGAACGGCAGAGAAGTGTTTAAGTTTGCCGTTCGGCAAATGGGCGAATCGTGCATTCACGTGCTAGAAAAAGCCGGCTTATCGAAACAAGATGTTGACTTCTTAATTCCGCACCAAGCCAATATACGAATTGTCGAAGCAGCAAGGCAGCGACTAGAATTGCCGGAGGATAAAATGTCAACAACGGTTAGAAAATATGGCAATACTTCTGCGGCGTCCATTCCGATTTCGATCGTGGAAGAATTAGAAGCAGGAAAAATTAACGATGACGATCTTATTATTATGGTTGGCTTTGGCGGCGGCTTAACATGGGGCGCCATCGCATTGAGATGGGGCCGTTGACAACAGTCATTACAAAAGGAAAGAGAGGCAAGCAGATGAAAAAACGAAGAGTCGTAGTGACAGGTCTTGGAGCTGTTACTCCCCTTGGAAATGATGTCGAAACAACTTGGAAAAATATCATTGCCGGACAAAACGGTATTGGACCGTTGACACGTGTTAACCCAGACGATTTTCCGGCAAAAGTAGCAGCGGAATTAAAAGATTTTAATCCAGAGCAGTTCATGGATAAGCGGGAAGCGCGAAAAATGGATCGCTTTACGCAATATGCGGTTGCAGCATCGCTGATGGCGGTAAAAGACGCTCATTTAACGATTACGGAAGAAAATGCTCCGCGCGTTGGCGTATGGATCGGTTCAGGCATCGGGGGAATGGAAACGTTTGAGCAACAGTTTGAAGTTTTCCAGCAGCGCGGGTATCGGCGCGTAAGCCCGTTTTTCGTACCGATGATGATTCCGGATATGGCGGCAGGGCAAGTGTCGATTGTATTAGGAGCGAAAGGAATTAACTCTTGTACGGTCACGGCATGTGCGACAGGGGCGAATTCGATTGGTGATGCGTTCAAAGTCATTGAGCGTGGCGATGCGGACGTCATGATTACCGGTGGAACAGAAGCACCGATTACAAGAATGGCGTTAGCAGGATTTTGTGCCAATACGGCATTATCGACAAACCCAGATCCGAACACAGCGAGCCGACCATTTGATAAAAACCGCGATGGCTTTGTGATGGGAGAAGGCGCTGGTATTCTCGTATTGGAAGAACTAGAGCATGCGTTAAAGCGAGGAGCGCGCATTTACGCCGAGATCGTTGGCTATGGTGCAACAGGCGATGCATACCATATTACTGCACCAGCACCAGGTGGAGAAGGCGGGGTGCGAGCGATGCGTCAAGCATTGGCGGATGCAGGATTGAGGCCAGAAGACATCGATTACATTAACGCGCACGGAACAAGTACAGATTATAATGATAAATACGAAACGATGGCGATTAAAGAAGTGTTTGGCGACCACGCTTATAAGCTAGCGGTGAGCTCCACAAAATCGATGACAGGGCATTTGCTTGGAGCAGCAGGCGCTGTCGAAGCGATTTTCTCGATTTTATCGATTGTTGACGGAGTTATTCCTCCGACCATTCACTACGAAACGCCAGATCCGGAGTGCGACCTCGATTATGTGCCAAACGTCGCGCGCAAACAAGAAGTGCGCGCTGCATTAAGCAATTCGCTCGGCTTTGGCGGCCATAACGCCACGCTCATTTTCAAAAAATATGAGTAACCGAAATGGCGATCTCGGAAAGAGGTCGCCTTTTTTCACCTCTTTTTCTTTCTTCACATACAATGTTGGGAAAGGAGGGAACGGCATGCCGATTGTTCGGACAGATGAATGGATAGAAGAGCATCCGTTAAAACGATGCGAGCGGCTTATTCCTTATTTCGAACAAGCGACCGCCCGCGGAATTTATCTCCATCTTACTCACCACGGAATGTCCTCAGAAAAAGGAAGCGAAACAGTAACGTTAATGAAGCGGAAAAAAATATGGGAGCGAGTCGAAACATTATATGAACAGCTACGCAAACGTTGGAATGGACCGGATATCCCCATTTTTATTTTTCCAGCCAACGCTCACCATCAGGCGTTTGCCCGTGACTTCAACAGTAAAGGCGGGCTTGCATACCACGATAAACTTTTTTTATTTTTATTGCCGCACCATGAAACGAAAGAAATTGCGGCTGTGTTAACCCATGAGTATAGCCATGTTTGCCGGTTGGATAAACAGCGGAAAAACATATATACGCTGCTTGACGGCATTATGTTAGAAGGACTTGCTGAGCAGGCAGTTGGTCGATTTGTCGGCAAAGCATATGAAGCAAAATGGACGACGTATTATTCAGAGGAAGAGGTGCAAAAGTTTTGGAAAAAATACATTGCCCCTCATCAAGCGGTTGCCTCGTCCCACCCTTTACATGATCGTCTTCTTTACGGGCGTGGGTGGTACCCGCGAATGCTTGGGTATGCCGTCGGTTATCATATCGTTCAACAGGCGTTGGAAAAAGAAAGTTTCTTATCATTAATCGAAATGCCATCAGAACGCATCGTTCAAGTCGCAAACTTCGAGTAAAACGTCGTCATCACCGTCCGTTTTTGCACATATACGTAGATTAGGACAAGGTGATGGAGGAAAACGATGCGAATTTTTATCTATTTAGTCGGTTTTGGGCTGTCGGTCATTGGTGGGGTCACCTCGATTGCTTATTTAAACCTTCTTACAGTGGAACGAGGATGGCTTGACTATTTTCGTTTCATTAGCACACGAATTGAATGTTATTTTTTTCTTGTTGGCATCCTTCTTATGTGGCTAAGCCTTTCTTTTCCCTCTCAAGAAGAATGATGGATAAAAAAGGGTGTCGTGGAATAAAATATTCTCCCTCTGCCTATACTGATGGACAAATAGTTTTTGAAGTGAGGGGTATCGTTATGTTATATCTTCATGATATTTGGGTGAATTGGTTTGAAGGGGAAGAGAATGGATATAACGTCTGCCACTTTCATGAATGGCGAAAAGACGATCAAGTCGAATTGCTTGATCAAGTCCCGTTGTTAAAAGTATCTTCAGCCTTATTTCATTACATCGAAAATAGTTTATCGGAAATTCCGCAATCGCTTCTTGACAATGTGTATCAAAAAGCGTATGTTCGTAAAAACCACGAGCGTATTCCGCTAGACTACGGGTTTGTCGTGACCGATGGGAAAGGGATTTTAGCGGTAGATACGCTCGGGTATAACATTCCAATTCGCAAAAGCCGCCTAATTCCAAGACAAGAACAACTCGTTTATGAAATGGCTGCCGGACAACAAGAAGAAACGTACCCGCTCCCACCATATGACAAAGAGTACCATATTTTATCGCCTGCGCCGGAGCTCATGAGCGGTCTGACGCGCAAAGAGCGGCAATTAAAGCAGCTATTATTTATGGCGTTAGATCAGCTTTATTCAACGAAAAATGTCGCGGAAGTGCGCTATTGGTATACGGAGTGGGCGCCGCATAAATATCCATTGATTCAACAAATGTCGTTTGACGAAGCGTGGTGTCAATTATACGAGGAAACGAAGCACGGTTGGTCGGAAAAACATGTGCAATTATGCGAGAAACTCGTCAAAGGACAACCATTCTTTGAGAAATTATGGGAAATAGAACAAGAGCCACACGTGAAATAAGAAAAGCGCAAAGCGCCCGCCTATCGGCGAAGATCGCACAAGCCCCACCGAGGAGGCTGTTGCCGCCGCAGTGTGGGGCGGAGCGACTCGAGCCGATGGCGCTTGGAGCTAGACAACGCCCCACCTAATCGTAAAATTTTATACTTTCTTACCTTATAAAAAGATGCCCCTTTTACGGGACATCTTTTTATTTTCGCTTTCGGCCGAGGCCGATGGCGTCTTCCATTTTCTTTAACATGGCGCTCGCCACGCGGTTCGCTTTTTCTGCTCCTTCATCGAGCACTTGATCGAGTGCGTCGCTTTCCATTAAATGATAATATTTTTCTTGAATTGGCGTGAGCGCGTCAATGATGACTTGGGCAAGGTCTGCTTTAAACAGTCCGTATCCTTTGCCGGCGTATTCTTGTTCCAATTGCTCCACCGACTTATTCGCTAAAATCGAATAAATGTTTAACAAATTCGTAACGCCTGGTTTATTTTCTTTGTCGTAGCGAATCATGCCTTCCGAATCCGTAACGGCGCTTTTAATTTTCTTTTCAATCGTTTTGGCGTCGTCAAGTAACGTAATGTACGATTTTTGGTTTGGGTCCGATTTGCTCATTTTTTTCGTTGGGTCAGCAAGCGACATAATGCGCGCACCGATTTTTGGAATGCGTGCTTCTGGAATCGTAAAAATGTCGCCATATCGCTTATTGAAGCGCTCTGCCAAATCGCGCGTCAGTTCGATATGTTGCTTTTGGTCTTCACCAACTGGGACGATGTCGGTATTGTACAGCAAAATATCGGCAGCCATGAGCGGCGGATACGTCAACAGCCCAGCACTGACCGCTTCCTTTCCTGCCGATTTATCTTTAAACTGCGTCATGCGCTCAAGTTCCCCGATGTAAGCAAGGCATTGAAAAATCCATCCGGCTTGGGCATGAGCTGGCACTTCGGATTGGATGAACAACGTCGCCTTCGCGGGATCGATGCCGACGGCTAAATAAAGTGCTGCCAAGCGGCGAATGTTTTGTCGCAATTCTTTCGGGTCTTGCGGCACGGTAATGGCGTGTTGGTCAACGATGCAAAAATAGCATTTGTATTCGTGCTGCAATTCGACGAATTGACGCATTGCCCCAATATAGTTGCCGAGCGTAATCACTCCACTTGGTTGAATGCCAGACAAAATTGTTTTCATGAAACCACTCCTTTGTCATAAAATAATAAAGGCTCTATCTTCCCATGATGTTAGGGACGATAGAACCGTGTTGCCACCCTAGTTATTGCGCAGTACGCGCGCAATCACTCCGTTCCATCTGACAGAAGCAGATGGCGCCTTTGTAACGTAAGGCAGACGTCCAAGCCTACTTCGCTTCAGCCGGATGCTCAAAAGCCCATTCCATATTGCTAGCCGCTTGTTTCCACCACCCACAAGCTCTCTGAAGGCGATCGCAATATGTACTATTCTTTCTCATCGCATCGTTTTTTGTTACCATTCTAAAACAATCTTCTCGTTTATGCAAGGAAGAGGACAGAGGATTTACCCTCCTTCCACAAACATTTTACTCATACAAATTTTGAATGACAAAGTGTTTTTTAATAATTTCATTCCCTAAATATCTTATTTCAAAAATTATTTTTAAAAAATGAATTTTTGTGAGATGCATGACTAAATATAAGAAGAAACCGAACGTTTATCATTTTTGAACTTAAAGTAAAAACGAAAGATGTAAGCGCTTTATTTTAAGAAATGTAAAATTTTATCATTTACATTTATCGAAAAACACTATAAAATGCTAACTAGCTGAAAAAACAAAGTTACCGCAACAGTTTTAATCAAAATAAAATTCAGAAAACATAAAAATGTGACAAAAAATCTTTTCAAATATATTAATAACGTTTATAATAAAACACAGGTAAAATATTCTGATAAATCAGACGAGAAATGGTACATAATTTAGTGGGAACAAACTGATATTATGAACAAAAGTTCCGCGCTTTGACGCCGGGCTTTTGCATATAAAAATTTTTTTAGGGGGGAAATCCATTGAAGAAAAGACTATCACTTTTGTTCAGCCTTATGTTAGTGCTGAGCGTCTTTCTTGCTGCGTGCGGCGGGTTTAACAAAAAAGAATCTGCTGGTGAAAAAACAGGCGGCGAGAAAAAAGCCGATGTTTCGCAAGAATTGCGCGTGAACATTAACACAGAGCCATTCTCTTTACATCCAGGATTAGCGAACGACTCGACTTCTGGTACTGTATTGCGCCAAACGTTTGAAGGGTTGACAGTTATTAAAGACGGAAAACCTAAGTTGGCAGCAGCAGAAAGCTATGATGTTTCTGATGACTTAACAACGTACACGTTCAAATTGCGCGATGCAAAATGGACGAACGGTGACCCTGTCACTGCGCAAGACTTCGAGTATGCGTGGAAATGGGCGCTTGATCCGAAAAACCAATCGCAATACGCTTATCAGCTTTACTACATTAAAAACGGTCAAGCGTTTAACGAAGGAAAAGCAAAAGCAGAAGACGTTGGTGTCAAAGCGCTTGATGACAAAACATTACAAGTTACACTTGAAAACCCAACACCTTATTTCTTAGAACTAACAGCGTTCTATACGTACTATCCAGTAAACAGCAAAATTGCACAAAAAAATCCGGATTGGTACAAAAACGCTGGTCCTGACTACACATCAAACGGACCGTTCAAAATGACAACTTGGGAGCATAACAATAAAATCGTTCTTGAAAAGAACGAAAACTATTGGGATGCGAAAAACGTAAAACTTACAAAAATCAGCATGTCGATGGTTAACGATCCGAACACAGAACTTTCGATGTTCAATAACGGTGAGTTAGACTGGGCTGGTTCGCCAACAGGTACGTTGCCAACAGATGCGCTTCCGCAATTAAAACAAGAAGGTAAGCTTCATGTGCAACCGATTGCGGGCACATATTGGTTAAAATTTAACACAGAAAAAGCGCCATTCAACAACGTAAATATTCGTAAGGCACTCGCATATGCGATTGACCGTAAAGCAATCGTAGAAAACGTTACAAAAGGGGAACAAGTACCAGCGATGGCGGCTGTGCCACCAACAATGTTCCCAGAGAACAAAGAAGGTTACTTTAAAGATAACGATGTTGAAAAGGCAAAGGAATATTTGAAAAAAGGGTTAGAAGAGCTTGGCTTAAAAGATGTGAAACAATTACCGCCAATCACATATTCGTTTAACACATCTGAAGCACATGCGAAAATCGCTCAAGCGATTCAAGATATGTGGAAGAAAAATTTAGGCATTGAAGTAAAACTTGAAAACGCTGAATGGAATGTTTATATTGACAAATTGCATTCTGGCGATTATCAAGTTGGCCGCATGGGTTGGTTAGGTGACTTTAACGATCCAATCAACTTCTTAGAATTGTTCCGTGACAAAAAAGGCGGCAACAACGATACAAACTGGGAAAATCCGAAATACAAACAATTGTTGATTGACTCGCAAAAAGAAAAAGATCCAGAAAAACGGAAACAAATGTTAAAAGACGCAGAAGCAATCTTAATGGATGAGCTTCCAGTTGCACCTATCTACTTCTATACACAAACTTGGGTGCAAAAAGACAACTTAAAAGGCGTTGAATTGTCAGGTCTTGGCGACGTCCAATTCAAATGGGCATATTTTGAATAAGATGGTGGATGAAGGTATATGGGAATTTTCCCATATACCTTCATTTCGCGATATAGAGTATTTGCAAAAAAATGGAGGTGTTTCAATATGTTGCGGTATATATCAAGACGGTTATTGTCGATTTTGCTGTCGCTTTTTTTAATTATTACCGCTACGTTCTTTTTAATGAGAGCCGCACCGGGGGGACCGTTTTCAGGCGAGAAAAAATTGCCTCCGGAAATTGAGAAAAATTTAAATGAATATTATGGACTTGACCGTCCGTGGTATGAACAATACACGGATTATTTAGTATCCATTGCGAAATGGGACTTTGGTCCGTCGTTTAAATATAAAGGACAAACGGTCAATGATTTAATTAATGAAGGCTTCCCTGTGTCGTTTTTCCTTGGGATGGAAGCGTTATTATTAGCGGTTAGCCTCGGCATTTTATTAGGGGTTATTGCTGCCTTAAATCATAACAAATGGCAAGATTATGGAGCCATGATTTTTGCTGTTCTCGGCATATCTGTTCCAAGCTTTATTATGGCGTCGCTTTTACAATATGTATTGGCGATTAAACTAGGACTGTTTCCAGTCGCTCGTTGGGAATCGCTTCAACATACCGTATTGCCAGCATTGGCGCTTGCAGCGACACCGATGGCATTCATTGCCCGCCTCACTCGCTCAAGCATGTTGGAAGTACTAAGCAATGACTATATCCGTACAGCGAAAGCAAAAGGGCTTTCGAAAGGACAAATTACGGTGAAACACGCCATTCGTAACGCATTATTGCCAGTTGTCACATATTTAGGTCCATTATCGGCTGCGGTGTTGACAGGAAGCTTTGTCATTGAGAAAATTTTTGGTATTCCAGGGCTTGGAAGTCAATTCGTATTAAGTATTTCCAACCGTGACTATACAACGATTATGGGAGTCACTGTCTTTTACAGCATTTTGCTCCTGTTCTCGGTTTTACTCGTGGATATTGCCTACGGTTTAATTGATCCACGTATTAAATTAGCCGGTGGGAAGAAAGGAGAGTAGTTATGCAGCAACTTCCGAAAGAAATGTTTCAACCTGCATCGGTTGATTTAAGCGAAGCGGAAAAAATTTCGAAGCCGAGTTTGTCTTTTTGGAAAGACGTTTCGATTCGTTTTCGCAAAAATAAATTAGCAATGTTTGGGCTCGTGTTGTTAATTCTATTAGTATTTATGGCGATTTTCGGTCCACATATGACGAAATACGATTACTCGACAAACGACTTAATGAACACAAACAAACCACCTTCGGCAGAACATTGGTTTGGAACGGACGACCTTGGTCGTGACATTTTCACCCGGACATGGTATGGGGCGCGCATTTCGTTATTCATCGGACTAGCAGCAGCGTTAATCGATTTATTCATCGGTGTCCTTTGGGGAGGAATTGCTGGATTCCGCGGTGGAAGAACAGATGACGTGATGATGCGAATTGCTGATATTTTATGGGCGGTTCCTTACTTGCTTTTAGTTATTTTATTAATGGTCGTGTTAGGGCAAGGGTTAGGCACGATGATTTTAGCGATGACGATTACCGGTTGGATTAACATGGCGCGCATCGTTCGCGGACAAGTTCTTCAGTTGAAAAGCCAAGAGTACGTGTTAGCAGCGCAAACGTTAGGGGCAAACACGTCAAGAATTATGTTTAAACATTTAATTCCGAACGCGATGGGTCCAATTCTTGTCACATTGACATTATCGATTCCATCTGCTATTTTCACAGAGGCGTTTTTAAGTTATTTAGGTCTTGGAGTTCCACAACCTTTAGCAAGCTGGGGAACGATGGCTTCTGAAGGGGTACAAGCATTGCAATATTATCCATGGCGTCTATTCTTCCCGGCTACGTTCATTTGCTTAACGATTTTTGCGTTTAACGTTGTCGGTGACGGGTTGCGTGACGCATTAGATCCAAGATTGCGTAAGTAAGGGGTGAAGACATGGAAAAGTTATTGGAGGTAAAAGACTTACAAGTATCCTTCCAAACGTACGGGGGAGAAGTACAAGCAGTCCGCGGCGTCAGCTTTCATTTGAATAAGGGCGAAACACTGGCGATCGTTGGTGAGTCTGGTTCGGGAAAAAGCGTCACGTCGCAAACGATTATGCGCTTAATTCCAACACCACCAGGAAAAATTAAGAGCGGACAAATCATTTTTAATGGCGAAGATTTAGCGAAAAAAACAGATAAAGAAATGGAAGCGATTCGTGGAAAAGATATCGGGATGATTTTCCAAGATCCGATGACGTCGCTCAACCCGACGATGAAAGTCGGACATCAGATTATGGAAGTGTTAGTGAAACATTTAAAAATGGACAAGGCAGCTGCGAAAGAACGGGCGATTGAGTTGCTTCGTCTTGTTGGTATCCCAATGCCTGAAAAGCGGGTAAATCAATATCCGCACGAATTTTCCGGTGGAATGCGGCAGCGGGCGATGATTGCCGTTGCGTTAGCATCCAATCCGAAACTGCTCATTGCGGACGAGCCGACGACGGCATTGGACGTAACGATTCAAGCACAAATTTTAGAATTAATGAAAGATTTACAGAAAAAAATGGGAACGTCCATCATTTTTATTACGCACGATTTAGGGGTCGTTGCCAACGTTGCTGACCGTGTGGCAGTCATGTACGCAGGGAAAATTGTCGAAATGGGAACGGTCGATGAAATTTTTTATGACCCAAGACACCCGTATACGTGGGGACTACTCGCTTCGATGCCAAGCCTCGATAGCGATGATAAATCGGAGCTCGCAGCCATCCCTGGCACACCGCCGGATTTAACGAATCCGCCAAAAGGAGATGCGTTTGCTCCACGTAATCCATATGCGATGAAAATTGATTTTGAACTAGAACCACCGATGTTCAAAATTTCTGATACACATTATGCCGCAACGTGGTTGCTTCATCCGGATGCACCGAAAGTCGAGCCACCTGAAGCAGTAAAGAAGCGGTTGCGCCAGCTCTCCTCTAACTATCCACAACCAGTTATTGTAAAGGAGAGTGAATAACATGGCTGAAAAACAAAAATTAATTGAAATTAAAAATTTAAAACAATATTTCCCGGTTGGGCACGGGCAAGTGATTAAAGCCGTCGACGGCGTAACGTTCGACATTTACAAAGGCGAAACGCTTGGGCTTGTAGGGGAGTCCGGTTGCGGAAAATCGACGACAGGGCGGACGATTATCGGATTATATCAAGCGACGAGCGGGGAAGTGTTGTTTAACGGCGTAAGCGTTCATGCGAAAAAGACGTCGCAAGAATTAAAACAACTGAAGCGGAAAATGCAAATGATTTTCCAAGACCCATACGCGTCGCTTAACCCGCGGATGACGGTTGCCGATATTATCGCAGAAGGCATTGACATTCATGGGCTAGCGAAAACGCAAGAAGAACGCATGAAGCGCGTCTATGAACTGCTGGAGACAGTCGGATTAAATCGCGAACATGCAAACCGCTATCCGCACGAATTTTCCGGCGGTCAGCGCCAACGGATTGGGATTGCGCGCGCATTAGCCGTAGAGCCAGAGTTTATTATTGCCGATGAGCCGATTTCGGCACTTGACGTATCGATTCAAGCGCAAGTCGTTAACTTAATGAAAAAGTTGCAACGCGAAAAAGGGTTAACCTACTTATTTATTGCCCACGACCTTTCCATGGTTAAATACATTAGCGACCGCATCGGCGTCATGTATTTCGGAAAAATGGTTGAATTGGCGGAAGCGGAAGAATTGTACCGTAACCCAATCCACCCATATACAAAAGCATTGTTGTCGGCGATCCCGCTTCCAGACCCAGAAACAGAACGGGTGCGCAGACGCACGGTTTACGACCCATCGCAGCACAACTACAAAGAAGGCGAACCGCTGGAATTCCGCGAAATTACGCCAGGGCATTTTGTATTATGTTCGGAAGAAGAATACAAAAAATATAAAGCGATATACAGCTGATCTCTCGTTTCGAGAGATCTCTTTTTTGTTATTATAAAATATTTTTATTAATTTTACTATTTTGATTTTAAAAAAATCTCGAGGTGAGTGCTCGAGATTTTTACGTCGTCTTTCGTTTGTTTAGCTTTTTTTGCCGCCGACAAGCCGCCAGCCAGTTTGTGTTTTCATTGACTCGTCTACATGTTCGGTCCGTTTTGTTCCGCCGAATACGCTTTCGCCAATGCCGTTTGTAATAACCCCCATCAATGCAGTAATGCCGATGACAAGCCCACCGACAATCGCTAAATCAAGGAAATATTGTCCCATATCGCATCCTCCCATCTTGCCTGTACCTTTCCTTTTTTATTGTAGATGATTTTTTAGCAGGAGGGAAGCGGTTACCGGAAAAGATTTTGAAAAAATCTACCTTTTTGCTTGGATTTATTGTATAATATACAACATGAAAGTCATTTTAAAGTAAACATGTACATTATAATATAGAAGCCATCCTGCTAAAAGGAGTGAAAGCGATGGTCAAATTGTATACATCCCCTAGCTGCACATCGTGTCGGAAAGCGAAAATCTGGCTAGAAGAGCACGATATACCGTATGTCGAGCGAAATATTTTTGCGGAGCCGTTAACGATTGAAGAAATTAAAGAAATTCTTCGTATGACCGAAACGGGGACAGACGAAATTATTTCGACGCGTTCAAAAATTTTTCAAAAACTTAATATAAATCTCGAAACGTTGCCACTTCAAGATTTATATGAGATCATTCAAAAACATCCAGGCATTTTGCGGAGACCGATTATTATTGACGAAAAACGTCTGCAAGTCGGCTATAACGAAGACGAGATTCGCCGCTTTTTGCCGCGGAAAGTGCGCGCTTATCAACTTCGGGAAGCGCAGCGCCTTGTCAACCAGTAAAAAACTTCTACATGGGATTCCATGTAGAAGTTTTTTCTCTACTCACGTAAAACGGTGCCGTTTTTTTGCGACTCCCCCGAACAAGACAATGAGTAAAGCTGTAAGAAACGGGAGGAAAGAACGGACAAGAGGGATATTATCGTACAAAAATTGCATCCGTTCTTCTGCCGTTAACATTTTCCCAGCTGTGTAGGCTAACAGCGCCGCTCCGATATAAAGAAGAAAAGGATACCGTTCCATGGAATAAAGAATGAATTTACTGCCTAAAATGATAATCGGAACTGAAACAAGAAAGCCAAATACGACAAGCGACGGATGGCCGTTGGCAGCACCAGCAATGGCGACGACGTTATCTAATCCCATGACAACATCTGCGACGACAATCGTTTGTACCGCTTTCCAAAGCGATGTTTCCGACTTAATGTGCGCAGGGGCATTTTCTTTTTGGACTAATAATTTAAATGAAATCCAAAGCAGTAAACAGCCGCCGGCAAACTGTAAAAACGGGACTTTCAACAAAACGACGACGGTGGCGGTCAACAAAATTCGCACGATAATGGCAAGCGTCGTGCCGAGGACGATGGCAGTATTGCGCTTATGCTCCGGCAAATTGCGGCTTGCCATGGCGATGACGACTGCGTTATCTCCACCAAGAACGAGATCAATGCCGATGATGAGAAGGATAGATGTCACATACTCGCTTATCATATATGTCCCTCATTTCTTTTTTCTTTCATCACTATGTATAGTAGGACATGTTTTCTTTCAGACTATTTTTTTAAAAATGGGGTTTTTTTATTTCCCTTCTTGCGTGTTTTATCATAAAATAGAGGTACAAGGTATATCCTTGGCGGGGGTAAAAAAGTCCCTTCAATCTTATTTTTTTCAGAAGGGAGAGATGGCAATGGAAATGGAGCGTATTAATGAGCATACGGTGAAGTTTTATATTTCGTACGTTGATATAGAGGAACGCGGATTTGACCGTGAAGAAATTTGGTATAACCGCGAACGAAGTGAAGAGTTGTTTTGGGAAATGATGGATGAAGTCCATAACGAAGGGGACTTTTCGCTAGATGGACCGCTTTGGATTCAAGTGCAAGCGCTCGACAAAGGACTAGAAGTGTTGGTGACAAAGGCGCAAATTTCTAAAGATGGAAGCAAGTTGGAACTTCCGCTTCCAGAAGAGCGGTTACGCGAATTTCCGGTCGATGAACGAATCGAAGAACTTCTTGACCAACATTTCCACATTGAACGCGACCAAGAGTTGATACAAGAAGACGACGAAAGTGTTTTACATTTTACGATTTCTTTTAAAGATATTGAAGACGTTATTGCTTTGGCGCATCGTGCGGATTTTTCGCACATCCGAAACCGATTGTTTTTATTTGAAGGTCGCTATTACTTATACGTCGAATTTTCCGAAGAGTACACGGAGGCCGAAGTGGACAACTGGCTTTGCTTGTTGTTAGAATTCGGGAACGATTCGCCAGTTACCGTTCACCGATTAGAAGAGTACGGAAAAGAAATTATTCATGAAAATGCGTTAGCGACGCTAGCAAAACATTTTCCATTAAAGTAAAAACCGATTTCCGCTGTTGAAATCGGTTTTTTCACGCATCGTGGGCAGTAGATAGGATAGGGTGAATATCATTGCGAAATACGTTACAAGTGCTTATTTTTTTACTGCTATTAAGCGTTTTTTTGTTTTTTACGAAAAGCTATTGGGAAGGTTGGCTACTTGGGTTTCTTAGCCTTCTCATCACATGCTCCGTTATTTTTATTGCTTTTGTAATTTCGCTAGAAAATAGAAGGCCTGCTCAGACGTTAACATGGCTTGTGGTGCTTGGAAGTTTTCCGCTCGTTGGCTTTTTCTTTTATATTATGTTTGGGCGAAACTACCGGAAGCAGCGGCTATTTAAAAAGAAAGCGATGCTTGATGAGCAAATGTTTTTAAAATACGAAGGGCAACGCGCTTCCATTCGACAAACGAACGAATTAAAAGAGCATCAACAGCCGCTATTGCGCCTAGCGCATCGCCTTGGGAAAAGCCCAATATCGCTGTCGACAGAAACGAAAGTATTGACGAACGGGGAAGAAACGTTTGCCGCTATTTTTGCAGAATTGGAAAAAGCGACGCATCACATTCATTTAGAGTATTATATCGTTCGTCATGATGATGTCGGACAACGTTTAAAAGACATTTTAATTGCGAAAGCGAAAAAAGGGGTGCACGTTCGTTTTTTATATGATGCGGTTGGCAGCTGGAAGCTGTCAAAAGCTTACGTGCAAGAGCTGCGCGAGGCGGGAGTGGAAATGGTTCCTTTTTCCCCTGTCCGTTTGCCGTTTTTAAATAATAAAATCAATTTCCGCAACCATCGGAAAATCATTGTCGTTGATGGGACGGTTGGCTTTGTTGGCGGGTTGAACATCGGGGATGAATATTTAGGGAAAAACGAATACTTTGGCTTTTGGCGCGATACGCATTTATGGATTCGCGGGGAGGCAGTTCGCACGTTGCAGCTCATCTTTTTGCAAGATTGGTATTACATGACGGGAGAAACGTTATTGACGTTAAATTATTTGTCGCCGACGCTTACGTTTAGCGGCGATCGGGGTGGGGTGCAGCTAATTGCCGGAGGTCCCGACCAAGAATGGGAAGTGATTAAACATTTATTTTTTGCGATGATTACATCAGCCAAACAGTCGATTTGGATTGCTTCCCCATACTTTATTCCGGACGAAGATATTTTAACGGCGCTAAAAGTAGCGGCATTAAGCGGAATCGATGTGCGGATTTTAGCACCGAAACGCCCGGATAAAAAAATTGTCTTTTATGCTTCCCGTTCCTATTTCCCTGAACTGCTAGAGGCAGGGATTGACATTTATGAATACAACAAAGGCTTTTTACATAGCAAAATCATTGTGGTCGATGGGGAACTTGCGTCGATTGGGACGGCAAATATGGATATGCGTAGCTTTCATTTAAATTTTGAAGTGAACGCTTTTTTGTATCACACAGAAAGCACAAAAAAACTTGTCGAAGATTTTTTGCAAGACTTTCTCGATTCCGAGCGAATCGACTATGATGCGTTTAAAAAGCGACCGTTTTCGATTCGCGTCGTCGAATCTGTCTGTCGGCTATTATCGCCATTATTATAAACGCCTAGTTTAGGCGTTTTCTTTTTATAGAGAAGGATTTTAAGCGTGCGTACGCGAATAAATAAGTGACATTGCTCGCTAGGAAAGGAAGTGGTTTTTTGCTTGTCGCAGTATTAAAAAACGGACAATCGTTTTCGCTTATCGATCGGTGGACGAAAGAGCAATTGATGCAATTGCGCAAAAACGAATCGTTTTTTTGCCCCGCATGTCAACAAGAAGTGATTTTAAAACTTGGCACAAAGCGAATGCCGCACTTCGCCCATAAAAAAGAAGGCGCTTGTCCGTTTGAACAAGAAGCGGAGTCGCCGTATCATCTTTCAGGAAAAACGGATTTATTTCATTGGCTTAAAGAGCAAGCGCTAAATGTTCGATTAGAGCCATATTTTTCGTCCATTCAGCAACGGCCGGATCTTGCGGTCGTAGCCGATCGAGTGTATGCCATGGAATATCAATGTTCGACGTTGAACGAATCGTTATTTTTGAAGCGCAATGCTTGCTACAAAGAAGAAGGGATTCAGCCGCTTTGGATATTAGGAGCGCATCATTTGCAACAGCTTACGATGTATCGCTACAAACTTCCACGCTTTCAATGGTTGTTCGTCCAACAAAGTGTTTCTCCACCATGCCAACCGATGATTTTGTACTATTGTCCACAAACGAAACGACTCATTCGTCTTATACAGCTTATTCCGTTCTCCTCGTACTACACGTTTTCCGTTCCAGTTGTCGAAAAGTTAGAAAAGCTATGTTTTCACGAGTTACTTCATCTTCCGTCTGTGCAGCTTCCTACGTTGTTTTGGACAGAGTGGCTTGCACAAAAGAAAAAATGGCGGCTTACGTTTACGATGTACCCTTCGGCGACGAATCGAGCGATTTGTGCGGATTTTTATCCCCACCACTTGCCAGCACTTTTTCCTTGTGAGGCAGGCTGGCCAGTTGCACACGGCTATTTGTTTGAAACCCCGGCATTTATTTGGCAAACATATCTCTTATTATTTTTGCAAAGCAATGACGTCTATTCGCTTTCTTCTTTGTATGCATCGCTAAAAGAAAAAATAGCGGAACAAAAAATTGTCTTGCGTCATCTTCCGCTCGCCCAAGCATATGCTTATACGAGGGCGGTTTACGAATATATTGATTGGCTTTCGCAGCTCGGCTATGTGCAATGGGTACATAAAAAAGCGATTCGTCGCGTAAAGGAATGGACGTACCCTCGCACGCTAGAGGAAGCACTAGTGGAAGATCGCCGCTTGCTTGAGCGTATAAAAAGAAAATCGTTATAATGAGAGAGGAAAATAACGAAAAAGAGCGAATACTACTACAGTATAATGTTTGAAGGAGGACGATGTATGACGGAAAAGAAAACGGTGAAAACATTGCCGAAGCGCAGTGAAATTCCAGTCGAAGAAACGTGGCGATTGGAAGATATTTTCCCAACAGACGAAGCGTGGGAACAAGAATTTCAACAAGTAAAAAACATGATACCAAAGTTATGTGACTATCAAGGGCGGCTTGGGGAGTCGGCGGACGTCCTTTACGAGGCGCTTCAATACCAAGATGAATTATCGATGCGGATTGAAAAACTATATACATATGCGCATATGCGCTATGACCAAGATACGACGAATTCGTTCTATCAAGGCTTAAACGACCGCATCACAGGGCTATATAGCGAAGCATCAAGCGTAATGGCGTTTATCGTGCCGGAGATTTTGGCGATGGACGAAACAAAAATTCAGTCGTTCCTTGCGGAAAAAGAAGAATTAAAGCTTTATGAGCATGCGTTAGACGAAATTAACCGCCAACGTCCACATGTGCTGTCAGCACAGGAAGAAGCGCTATTGGCGCAAGCCGCAGAAATAATGGCTGCTTCGAGCAACACGTTTGGAATGCTCAATAACGCTGATTTAAAATTTCCAGCAATTATTGACGAAAACGGCGATGAAGTGGAAGTGACGCACGGCCGTTACCTTCGTTTCCTTGAAAGCGAAGACCGCCGCGTCCGCCACGATGCGTTTAAGGCGGTATATGAAACGTACGGAAAATATAAAAATACGTTCGCAAGCACGTTAAGCGGTGCAGTGAAAAAAGATAACTTTTTTGCCCGCGTTCGCCGCTATGAATCGGCGCGCCACGCAGCGTTAAGCAACAATAACATCCCAGAAAGCGTCTATGACAATCTCGTGGAAACGATCAATAAAAACTTGCATTTGTTGCATCGCTACGTCCGATTACGGAAAAAAGTGCTTGGCGTGGACGAGTTGCACATGTACGATTTATACGCCCCGCTTGTCAAAGAAGTAAAAATGGAAATTACTTATGAACAAGCGAAAGATTATTTAGTAAAAGGACTTGCGCCGCTTGGCGATGAGTATATAAACATCGTGAAAGAAGGATTAGAAAACCGATGGGTCGATGTTCGTGAGAATGTTGGAAAACGAAGCGGGGCGTATTCTTCAGGGGCTTACGGAACGAACCCATACATTTTAATGAACTGGCAAGATAACGTAAACAATTTATTTACCCTCGCCCACGAATTCGGTCATTCCGTTCATAGCCACTATACGCGAAAAACGCAGCCATATCCGTACGGCAGCTATTCAATTTTCGTTGCGGAAGTAGCATCGACGTGCAATGAAGCGCTATTAAATGACTATTTATTAAAAACGATCGATGATGAGAAAAAGCGGCTTTATTTATTGAACCATTATTTAGAAGGGTTCCGTGGCACGGTGTTCCGGCAAACGATGTTTGCGGAGTTTGAACATATGATTCATCAAAAGGCACAAGCTGGGGAAGCGTTAACAGCGGATTCGCTCACATCGATGTATTATGAATTGAACAAAAAATATTTTGGCAACGACATCGTTGTAGATGAAGAAATCGGGTTAGAGTGGGCACGTATTCCGCATTTCTACTATAACTATTACGTCTATCAATATGCGACAGGATTCAGCGCAGCGACAGCGTTAAGCAAACAAATTTTAGAAGAAGGAAAGCCAGCGGTGGACCGTTACATTGAGTTTTTAAAAGCTGGTAGCTCCGATTATCCGATTGAGGTGTTGAAAAGAGCAGGCGTGGATATGACAACGGCGCAGCCGATTCAAGAAGCATGCGACGTATTCGCACAAAAGTTAGAAGAAATGGAACAATTATTATCGTAACGCAAAAACGAATGTGGGCTACCACATTCGTTTTTGAAATCCTTTAAAACGATTGCGATTATTCAATGTCCAAAGCGTGCATAAAATGGTAACGAACAAAAGCGGCATCGTTAAAAAGAGCGGAAATAAATGCATAAGCCCTAATAAATTGAGAAAAAAGGAAACCGCTACAGCCAACAGCCAAAAAATAATTGGAAGTGTCTTCATCGTATCCCTCCAAAATGGTTCTATTCCATCGTATGAGCATGAGTTGTCCAAACATGCACGAATAAGTAGTTTATGACAAAATCGTGAACAATTGAACAAAAGGGTTGCGAAATCGAGCAATCGTTGATATGATAAATACGTGAATGAAATCACAAACAACCTTATACCCCTTTGTTTGACCGTGAAAAATTTCTCCCATCCCCTTTGTTGTCTTAATGACAATAAACGAAAAGATCCGGCTTCGGCCGGATCTTTTCGTTTACGTGGACACAATGAATCCACGAGCAGTAATTGTCCTACTTGCTCATGGATGTTTTGTGGCTCTTCACCACAAAATGTACTTGACAAAGAAAAATGTTCATGATACTTAAAATCAAAACGATCATTTTTTCATTTTTTACCATTCTTCTTGTTTGAATAATATCGGCATCATAATTTACTTTAAAAGTCAAGTACATCTTTCGGTGATGAACCTGTTTTGTTCGATTATTCCACGTATCGCCAAAACGTTCCATATTTCACCGGAACTTTTTCGACGATTTGCTTTAGCTGCAGTTTTTTCATTTCTGTTTCAACTTCTTGTATATCTAAATCGTACACGACTGCGATTTCTTTCGTGGCAACAAACTTAAAATATTGTAAAAACAATTCCAGCGGAGGCGGTGGCGCTGGTTCAGGACGAAAGCCGAGCATATCGTTAATAAGTTCAACGTAAATGCTATATGGATAGCAACCAGAAATTTTAATTCCTTCTTCTTCGATATTTTCATTAAAGAAGACGAGCGTAGGTACTTCTTGGACGTCCATTTCGGCGGTAATTTTTAAGTCGCATTGGAATGCTTTTGCTGCGCTATTGGAGTGAAGGTCTTTTAGAAACTCGTCAATATCTAATTCTACACTTTTTGCGCATTCAACGAGCACTGACACATCCGAAATATTTTGTTTTTCTAAAAAAAGCACTTCTTGCAATTTGCGCAAAAAGCGAATGCCCGCGCGCTTTCCTTGCAATTCAGCTGCTTTAATGGCAATCGAGGCTGCGTATGGTGCTGGGATTGGGTTTTCAAGCCATAAACTTCCATCACAAGACATGCCGGAGCGGCTAGCCGTGCGCTCCCACGTATGCGCGAGCGCTTCAAATTTTTGCTTCTTTCGAATATTTAATGTCGCTAGTTTGCCGCTTAATACATGCTTTAATGTAAAAAACCGCCCATATTCAATAAGCAATTTTTTGATGACTGGTTCAAGCGCCCAACATTCCGGACAGAGTGGATCGATAAACAAATAAATTTCCAACGGCTTTTTTTCATTATGGCAATGCTGGAAGGCAAACGTCTCTACCTTGCCCCCAGCCATCTTGTCATTCAAACGAAAGCTCCTTTCTGTCGTGTTCTGGAGTATTAATCATATGTTGGGCGGTTAAAACGAGGCGTTGATACAATTCATCGCGCGCTTGTCCAGACAAACCGACTTCATCCATCGCTTCGCGCATACAGGAAAGCCAAGCTTTCGCACGCGTCGGAGTAATTTCAAATGGCAAATGTCTCGCCCGTAACATCGGATGACCATGTTCTTCCGTATAAAGCGGCGGTCCGCCTAAATATTGGGTTAAAAATTGCTTTTGTTTTCTTGCCGTTTCGGTTAAATCGTCTGGAAAAATTGGTTGTAAATCAGGATGTTTGGCAACGCGGGCATAAAAAGCTTCGACCAGCTTTGTTACTATCTCTTCCCCACCAACCAACTCATAAGGTGTTTTCCACTGTTTTGCCATTTCAATAACTCCTTTAGCCGAAAAATCTTGTACTCCTATTGTACCAACGAACTACGCATATCTCAAACAAAGTGAATTAATAGATTGAGTCAAGAGTTTGTGGGAGATTTTTTTTGATATTTCGATTCTCTGGATATATTTGGTTTAAATAACCCAGTGTTTGTAAGCGTTTTCTA
>NZ_JACIDE010000015.1 GCF_014196205.1 Anoxybacteroides voinovskiense
ATTTAGCATACTGTTTCAGAAAAGGGGAGGGGGACATTCCGAAGGAATTTGCAAAAAAGAAGGCGTTTTATTCGGGGATAAAATGATAATTTACATTCGTATGCGTAGCGATTTTCCGGATCCACGCTTAAACTTTCCCACTCTTCCAACGCTTCTAAAATTTCTTGTTCACTCCGTGCCAATTCTTCCAATTCATGCAACATTTCTTCATCCACCACCTTTGTTCGATTATCTACTGCCGACAGCATCGTCAACCACGGCCATTCCGGTGCTCGCTTAATTTCGCGGCGGTATTTCTTCCATTTTACCATAAACTGTGATAAATCAAGCACGTGGAATTCAAGATCGATTTTCCAGCGAAAATCTTGCGCAAAACAAAACGAGCGCCGTGGAAAAAGGCGCTCGATGGAGTGGAAAATGCGATTTTTTGTAGGTTGCGTCATTCTTTTCCCGAATGGGCAAACAGCACCTCTCCCCGTTCTCACTCCGGCAAGTCGCCAATCCATTTGACCCAGCCGATGATGGTGCTTGCTCTTCGTTGGAATGTCGATTCGGAGGCGATACCGTATAGGTCGTGTTGTTTCATTTTTTCCACGACGAAGTCTTTCGACACGGTTTGTCCGTTGCGCATATATTCGTCATACACGTCGTAGGTTACTAATACATCCCCGTTTTTTCAAAGTGCACTTCCCCTTTTCCATAACATCTTACTTTTCCTTGCAAAACACCTTCCACATCGTATCGGTGCCGTTCCCATGGATTGGCCAAAATCTCATATGCTTCTTCTAAAGTTACTGTTGGGTCAAATCCAAAGGCGCGAGCATCTTCCACATAGCCTTCAGCAGCCACCCTTTTAGCATCGTCAGATAATTCGGTGAATTTATAAAGTCTCATCACTTTCCTCCTCTTCCCTCGATAAATTATTTTCAGTAGTTGAGCAATTTATGTTACAATAATTACCATAAAAAACAACTAGGTCACCCCTTATGCCACGTCGAGCTGTTTTTTTGCGAACAGTATGCCAACCGATTACGCCAAGAACAGATTGTCTAAGAAGTGGTTATTTAAGACTCTTTGATACCAAAAAACAGAAGCCCCGCGACTTCTGTTTTTTGGATACGACAACCACTCCGTGAAAACACGAGTAAATTATTTCACGTTTATATGTGTATCAATCTCAATATTTACAAGGCTGGCGCCGCTAGGCAACAGTTCCTTTAACTTTTCGACAGAAGAAGCAATAGGAATGTCCTCCCCTATTTCTTCCATATAGTCGAGCACTGTCAACAATACATCCTCTGCCATCTCTACAGCCTCCACCAACGTTTCTCCGTAGGTAAAGCAGTTGTCCAAATCCGGAAACGTGACGATATAGCCATCGTCCTCTTCATCTTTTTGAATGATTGCGTAAAATTGATATACAGCCATTTATTATCCTCCAGTGGTTCATTGTTCATGGACATCTTGCCAACAAATCGATTATTTGTCGCTGGCGTTCTTCTAAAACCTTTGGTGTCCACTCGTCTTTCTGGTCAATAAATACTTTGCTTCCTTTGAAAACGTCCATATGTCCTTTTAAGTAACGTTCCTTTTTCTGCTTAAAATCTAAGTTGCTTAACGAACTATTTTTTCTCTTGCTAATGAGGACAAGGTTAGCAATTTTATCTGTCCAATACGCTCTCTCGTCCTCTGTGAAATCTTGTGCCCATTGACTATTCTTATCCGGATTTTGCGGCAAAATATGCTCCACACTTATGTTTTTATAACCAGATAAATGAACAGTATTATCCCCCAATAAATACTCCATCTTTAACAACAAATACTTTGCATATTGCTTTTTGTACACGTTACCGCTAATCTGTCGCTTAAACTCCTCCACATCCACTGAAAAAATGTCATCATTATTTATTAAATCATTCACATTAGACACATCCGTTTGTTCAATGGCTTTTAAAATATTATTCATCGCTTCTAATCTCGGAGTTGAATTTACCCCAGAAATCCAATCACCAGCAAACTTAAATTCCAACTTCCGTAAAAATTCATCTATCTTATTTGTTTTAAACTTAG
This sequence comes from Anoxybacteroides voinovskiense, assembly GCF_014196205.1. Classification (GTDB taxonomy): domain Bacteria; phylum Bacillota; class Bacilli; order Bacillales; family Anoxybacillaceae; genus Anoxybacteroides; species Anoxybacteroides voinovskiense. The sequence goes on from NZ_JACIDE010000015.1 coordinate 2,071, forward strand.
CGTAATAATACATGACAGGAGGTATCCAGTCCTCTGAACGGAATCCTATCTTCATAATAGTAATGAGATTTTTAAATGCGTTACTCAACTCATTGTCAGCTAATTCGATGACATTTTCGTACACTTCATCATACTGTTTAATAAAATCCAGCGTTTCTTTTCCTTGCGTCAGCTTCCCAGCTTTATAAATCTTTTCCTCAAATTCTTCCAATAAATTTGTTCTCGCTTTCTCTTTTACGATAATTGTTCTGACGAAGTTTAGAAAACGATCAAATCCCTCTCCAAAACGCCCCTCGATCTCTTCCCAATATTTCGCATACTTTTTTATTTCTTTTTCATTATGCAATTGCCCGATGTTCATTGATTTAAGAATATCTGCGCTCGTTAAAGGGATACCTCTATCATTTAATATTGTAAACATCCTAAACGCATCTTCCGTATTATCCGTTGATACGTAAATAACCAGCGCTTTATTAAAAATAAACTTAACAAATTCTCCTAGTTCTTCTTTATCTTCTAGCTGCTCTCTTAATACAAGTATCGCATTAGCCATATTGGAAATTGATACATTATCTTTTTCTTTTTCTACTTTCAATTCATCAATTAACGTAGTTCCATCTAAAGCAATAACATATTTCTTTATAAAATCTTCTACTTGATCCCTAATCTGGTAGGTAATACGTTGCCTTTCAGGTACCATATCGAGTTCATCAGCTTCTTGATAAATTTTCTGCTGAAGGTTATTTTTAAACGCTCGTTCTTCTAGCAAATCTCTTAAAACAGCAAACATTAAAAAGAATGTGGTTAACCGCTGCTGCCCATCTAACACTTCATATTCCGCAAAGTCTTTGTTTTTGGTTCGCTTTAACACAAGCGATCCAAGAAAATACTCGCTATCGCGCTTATTCATAAATGCGTAATACAAATCGTCAATTAGATCCTGTATATTTTCCGATTGCCAAACATAGGAACGTTGGTATTCGGGTATAACAAACCAAAAATCTGGGGAGAAAATTTTCTGTAATACTCTTTTATCGGCATCTATTTTTCCATATGTCATCGTATATACCTCATTGTTAAGAATTTAGAAAACAGTGTTTGAACCCGTTTTCTTGATACACCTACTGTTTCAATGTCACAAAAAACTGCTCCACCTGTTCCGGTTTTAATGTTCGAAGCAATTGGACAAATTCGGCATACTCGACTTCGTGTATGCTACGAATAGTTTCTATTTCATAACGGAGTGCCTCTTCAAACTCAGGAAAAACGGTAGCATACAGCAGCTGTCTTTGTTTCTCCAGCGGGTATTGGCGCTCTTGCAAATATAACAAAATATTTTTCAACTGCTGGATGAACAGCGGAGAATGCTGTGCCCACCGCTCTAATGGCTCATGCCAAGAAACAACTTGCCCCTCATTTTCCCCTTCAAACCAGCGCTGCAAAGCGTGGTACAGCGCCTTAAGCTCTGCCTCCGTCAACGTAACCCCTTTTCCCATTTTCTCATGAGCTGCATCCCAATCCCGTATATCAAATTTCGCCGGATAGCCGTTCCAGCTAATTAAATTAAGCTCTTTGCTCCATCCCTTCGTTGACTCCGACAAGACGGCAATTTTTTGTTTAATTTCAAATTGAATTTTAGACACGGCACTTCACCCCTATTTCGAATAAATCACTGAATCGAAGCCAAAAGCGTCATAATCCGCTCGGTAAAAATCGCGCACAAACGGTGAAATGCTGCGGAACGTTCTCCCTGTGTACATCAGTTGTACCTCTTTTTTCGCTCGCGTCACCGCAACATACAACACTTTCTTTTCATCGTTTAATATCGCGTCGTAATCGGCGTTGTAGCTGTCGCTGTTTTTATTGTCGCCCGCTCTTTTGTTCAAATCCTCGATTCTCTTTTTATTCGGATAATGTTCACGGTCAAAATGAATTAAAAAGACGTAATCAAATTCCAACCCTTTGACGCTGAACGCATCAGTGAAAAAGATCGGCTTTTTTTGTTTATTCAAATCAAATCGCTTGCCATATTGCGAGACCGTCACAACGTCAAAATTGCGATTGAGCTCCTGGAAAACAGGACATTGACGAATGAGATGACCATCCGCGTCATGCCGATGGATGACCGCGATTGTCGCTTCCGGATCGTGGCGATGAATGTCTTTCACTTGGCGGATGAGATGATGGTTCAATTCCTTCGCATGCGGGAAGTAATAAATACTAGGTTTCTTCCCTTCACGTACGAATCGCTGGTCATCGAAGCGATCATTTTCTTCATCTAGGAACTGCAGACTGCTCGCCAGCTTCATAATTTCTTTTGTCGAGCGATAGTTTGTCCGCAAATTCCTTGTTTTCCGCCCTTCAATGTGCAAGCCTAATTCACGGTACGAAAACGGGCTGCGTCTGTAAATACGCTGTTTCGGATCGCCAGAAACGACAATCGATTTTTTTACAAGCCCGATGAGTGCCTTCAACTGCATCGCCTGCAAATCTTGTACCTCATCAACAAAAATATAATCATACTTTAACGACTCTGGAATATCTTCTAAATGTTTCAAAAGTAACAACGCGTAATCTTCTAAATCTAAATAATTATGAAACTGTTTTTTCAACAACTCTTGATATTGTTTGTATAAATGAAAAATTGTACGTCGCTGCTCTTTTGTTAAACGCGGATTGTTCCCTCGGCCGGAACGCTCGCAATCGTAGTATGACTGCTCCGTAATAAAACCATTCGCTTTCATCCAAAGAATTTCGTCCATTAAAAACGTTCCCACGTGTGTTTTATAAAGTTTTTGCTCAGGCGGCAGTTGTTGATATTCATCGCTATCCATAAATGAATCAACGAGAGCGATTGTACGACGAATAATTGCATCCTCGTATCGGCGTATATTTTGTAAATTTACTCGCAAAAACTCAGCATTTTTAAAACCTATTTCTCTTAACAGTTCAGCAGCCATGTTATGAAACGTTGTCATATGAAGCGTATGCTTGTCTTTCATTTCATGGAATCGCTGCGATTGTGCAACTCGTTTTCGTGCATCTTCAATGAGCGTCGTATTGAACGAACAATATAAAATGCGCCGTGGGTCATTTTCCTGTTCCATCACTTTCAGCAATTTATACAATAGCGTTAAACTTTTGCCGCTGCCCGCCGACCCGTTAATTAACATTTGTTCTTCTTCTTGCTGCACAACGGAAATTTGTTCCGCGCTCAACGTAATATTCGGCAAAAGGCCGTGAGCGTCAAAATAATTCTGCCATGCCCTTGCCGATTTTTTCGCAAAGTCAAGCCGCTTTTTATGAAGATTAATTGTTGGCTGCATCAATGACATACTCACCATCCTTACACACGTGAAGAAATGGGCACATACGGCAATGCGCACCGCTCTCTGCTTCCACTTCATAGATGCCGACATGGTCGATCCACTCGCGAATATGCTCATCCTCTTTAAACGTATCATGATCATACTGATATCTCGCCTTCCAATTTTTCGTGACAAGATACCTGCTTTTCAAACGCTGAAGATATTTCATCGCCTTCGGATAATAGACGTTTTCGTATTGCTTATAGACTCGTAATCCGGAAATTCCCGACGTATCGAGCAAATTTTGTTTGAACGCATTCGTCCATTGCGGAAATAGTGGAAATATCGTTTCGCGGAACAACGCTTCTCCTTCCCCTTGTTCGCTGAGAAGGCGACCGATAATCGAAAACGCTTGTTGTTGATGGAAGTCGTTTTCATAAACGGGATGATGTTCAATCAACGCGTTCAAAAAGAACTTTCGCTTGCAAAAATCGCTGTCAAGCCATAACAAATCAGGAAGGTGTCGAAGCGGTTCTACAGAAAACGACGGCTCCTCGATTGCTGGAACTTCCCAAGAAAACTCCCCATCTTCTTCCGCAAACGTCGTTTCCTTCAAACCATATAATTCTTGCAATATAGTAAAATAAATGCTCGGTCCATCATGTTCCCGCCAATTTTGGATATAACTAAGCGTGACCGTTTCATTTCCAAACGCTAATAAGTGGTATAGAGCGTATACAGCCGTGCTGTTAGCTGCATGCCGCGAATAATAATCGACTAGCAAAGCATTAATCCGCATCGTTTGATTCAAGCCGATAAACGAGCGACGAATGCATTCTTTCATCCACGTATACGTCAGCACGCTTGGCAGTTCCGGCGTTTTCCATGGAAACAGTTGAAATGACATGCCCGTCAGATGCACATGTTTCGCACTCAATGCCTTGCCCACTAACTGATCGAAATTCAAAATTTTATCGTGCTTAGGCTCCTTCGCTCCGAAATGGAGGGAAAGAAACAAGTGCATTTCTTCTTTCGCAAACTCCCAATGCTCCGGTATCGAAAGCGAAAAGAGCATCTCCATCTTCATTTGGGACTTTGCGTCCCATTGTGTTTTCACAGAATCATACACTTGCTCTAATTCACGAAAATACGCGCGAACATTTCTCTTCTCTCGCTCCCCTAGTAACAAACGCTGCACTTTGCGCGCTAAGTCTTTCGTACACTCCATTAGCTGCTTAATAGTGATGTCGTATCGAGAACGATGGACGTATGAAAAGCTGCGGAACGGATTACTCAAATATTGCTTGACCCGATGGCGACCCGCCTGTTCTTTCGCGACCTCATCGAAAGCAGCGCTTACTTCTTGCAGATTAATGAGTGATTGCAACCGATCCATAATGTCCGCAAATGTCGCTATGCCTTCCATGTAGTCACGCAAATCAAGCAACAATGCGAGCGCTTGAGCTCCGTCAATTTCTCCATAATGCACCCATCCGGAGGTCATCATGTTCACATAATCGTCATACGTCAAAAGAACGCCCGCCTCTGTTTTTTTACATCTTTGCAACGATAGAAAAAATTTTCCGTATCGACTCGCATAAAAATGAGAGTTTTGATGGCAACCGACATACACGTTCAACTCTTCTTCGTAAGTCGCCAACACCTCATGCCGCTCTTTTTCGATCGGATAACGCTCCAAATATGTTTTTAAATCGGTCGGGTGAGCGAATGAAAGAAAATGAATGTCGTGGAACGGATCATCGGAAAGCGGAAAAGAAGCATCGACGTATTGGGCAAACTTCGCCCCTCTTAGTGGCTGAGAAGCCTCTACGCACTCCCAATTTCCTTCATCATTGCTCACATGCCGATAAATGTCACGCCACGTTTTGTATAAGTTTGGTGCCTCTGGGTTAAACGGAATGTAAAAAACGATGTCAAACCCAACTTGTGCAAGTAAATAAAATAGCATCATTTTAGGAGCATCAATATAATCAATATGATGGATGCAAATCACATGAGCTTCATTCTCAAGACCTAACGCTTCCGCTACGCTTTTTCGCGAAAGGTGGGCGCGCGCTTTCCAATATTCTAATAAGACGTTATCAGAGCGTAATGTTTCCATCATGCCAATGAAAAACCTCTGCTCCTCGTTTAACTTTAACGAAGGAAGAGGAGATAAAGAAAATGGCCCGATTTCTGCCAAAAAACGGACGGCTGCATAAAAATCATCAAGCCTCTTCTCCAAGTACGCGACCTTTTCCTCCAGCGCATGGCGATGCACGTAATCGCGAATGAGCGATCGTATATACACTTCCGTGTAAGGATGATGCCACTTGGGAAACAACGCCTCAATAAACGACGGATACGACCAAACGCAATTTGCTTGGCCACCAATACTGCTTAAATAGTCGGCAAAAGCGGCACTTTGTGCAATATGAATTTCTCCACTTTTCATTCGAAACTGTTCATAAAACTTTTTTGTATGCTTGTAATATTTCACTTTAAACATGCAGCATCTCCCCACTTTCGAGCAAGTCATCCCAACATTTCACCGTGTATTGACTCATTGGCGAAGAACTATTAACATACACCGCCCTTTTTGCTCGTGTTAAAGCGACATATAACAACCTTGCTTCTTCTGCTGCTATTTCTTGCTTTTCTGTCCCTATATGCTCTTTATAGTGGCTATTTTGCAATTCAACCCCATTCCAATTGATATAATAACCGACACGCCATCTAGCACTGTGAGGAGTGAAAAGTACATCAGTCATCCCTTGTTTCGTAAAATTGCTTTTCGTCAACGGCAAGATGACATAATCAAACTCAAGTCCTTTTGCCTTATGCACGGTCATCACCTTAATGCGGTGAGTTACTTCCTCTTCTTCTAATTTCTCTTCGTTTTCTGTTGCATCCGTTGCCATTTTTACTGCCAAAAACGCTTCGATATCATATAAGGTAGCGCGAAAGCCGCCGAGCTCTCTTTTCAACAAATACAAGAGCCGCTCTAGGTTCATCTTGTATTCTTTCATTTTGGCAACCGCCTCTTTTTTCTGTAACTCCATATCTCCATCTGGAAACCGCCTCCGCAAATGCGCATAGTAGCGGAGCCGGAACACTTCATGCGGCTTGACGTCCGCAATGATTTTTTGCAGCACATCAAGCGCTGCTTCCGTATTCCAATTGTAGTTTTCATCGACAGACCGATCAAACGGCTCGAGCAATTCTAGAATAAACTGCTTCTCTGCAGAATAAGCGGAGAGCACGCGAGCAATCGTTAGGTCGTTTTCTCCATAAGAACTTTGGTGAAACAAATACCGGTCTTTCGCTACTTTCGGATGGGTCAATCGGCGAATGAGCAAATAAAATTCACGAACAGGCAATGAGCGATAGAAAGCACCTGAAACGACCGCATCGCAAAAGAATCCGATATGCTCAATCCGTTTGACCGTCTCAAGCACTTCACGGTTGGAGCGGACAAGCACTGCGATATTTTTCCCTTGGAGGCGAGAAAGCAAATAGTTGAGCGACACATCATCTAATTCCAGTGCCACTAGCCCTTCTTCGTCCTCTTGACCTTCGCGTCCAGGAAGCAACTCATCTGTGTAGTCAAACAAAAATTTTTCCACGACATGTGGCCATTTTCGAAACAACGTGTTCAATTGCCGAAGCAGAATTTGGGTTGAGCGGTAATTTTTCTGCAAAGCATACAAGCGATACGAAGCTCCTATTGCTTCAAGGCGTTGTTGTAATTGAGAAAAGGCGGTATAGTCGGCACCTCTGAATCGGTAAATGCTTTGTTTGACGTCCCCCACCGCAAACAGCTGACAGCCATATTTTTCGACAAGCCAACTGATAAACGCTACTTGCACCTCATCTGTATCTTGCATCTCATCGATAAACAAATAACGAATATCAAGTGTCAATGCATCGGAAGGGAGATCAGAAAGCCACGCTAGGCGGCTAATTAAATCGCCCATTTCTAATGTTTCTTCTGCTTGTTTTCGCTCGTCGAGTTCACGAATAACACGTTTGATTACATAATCGGCAAGCGCGTGAAACTGGTAAATATCGCTGCCAAAATCAAGTGTTTGTACTCGTTCGGAGGACATTGATTTATGTTGAATTTGTTCAATCATCTCGTTCAGCGAACGAATGATTTGATAATGAGGAATGTGGCGAAACCGATCGTATATCTCTGGTTGCTCACGGGAAAATTGGTCAATATATTTTTCAATCGCTCTCTGCCGCTCATGCTTATATGAGCGAATTTTCATCGTGCGGGAAAAGCCGAGCGCCTGTCCTTCTGACACAAGGAACTTGCGGGCAAACGAATGGATTGTTCCAATCGTCATGCTATCGATTTGTTCCATCCACTCTAAATACTTCCGATCTTTCGTCATATCATAATAGTTTTTTAGCTTTTGCAACAGCTTTGCCCGCATATGTGCCGCCGCTTCGTTCGTGAAAGTAATCATGACCGCGGTACGCAAATCGAAAGAAGGATCGATATGCTTAAGAAACATAAGACGGTTAATCATCGTTGTCGTTTTTCCCGTACCTGCACCTGCTTTCACAATGCAATGGCTGTTCGTATCATCGTGTTCTAGCAAATATTGTTCTTTATTGAACGAACTGTTTTGTGCCAAATAGTCTAATAACTTCGAATCATCCACACGACCATCTTCAATAAACTGCGGACGTTCTGCCCATTCTGGCGAATAGCGTACAAGCGATATGTACAACAATTCTTTTTGATACGCTTCTTGAAGAACAGGATTTTCCAGTAATAGTTCCGGATCGTCAAATGTCAGCACATATACTTTTCGTCCACTTTGAACATACTGACAGATCTGTTGAAGACACGATAGATGAAGGTCAGGTGAAAAAATCAACAAAGAATACTTCGCGCTGTCCATGGCTCCACAACACTCCTAATTATTCTCATCCATCATACATTATAACGCGATTTCTAAAAAATAGGTGAACTATTCTAGATTTCATCCGTAACATTTTTTAGCAAATTAAATAGGCACGTCGGTGAAGCACCAACGTGCCTTGTGCATCGTTCGAGTGATAAGAGGGCTAACCTCCTTCCCCTTACATTTCCCAATCTTCCCCTGCCCAATACCAAGCGGGGCGGTATACAGTTACTTGAGCACCGTTCGGTGAATAACGAAAAGTGATACGATGCGATTTTAATGGGCTTAATAGATCTTCCAGTTCCTCGTTTCCTAGCACCCAAAGTGCTCCGTTGTTTTCTCGATTGTCGAGTACTTCCAATCCTTTGAACCGCAAATAATCGACAATATTGCTGCCGTCGATCAACTCCCATTCATCACTAAAACGGGCACCTACTACCTCAACTTTTCCCGTGTTTATAGACATCTTGTCAACCGTCCGTACTTTAGTGGACTTTAGTTCAGGCGTTGGTTTGACGTTCACTAAAACGGCAGCTGCTTCATTCCGAGAATCAGTGTGAACAGTTTGCAGCTCTACTGTTGAGTTATCATTAAAATCTTTCCGTCCTCGAATGGAAGGCGTCATTTCGAAAGAACTGACATCGCCCATCGCCTTCTCTTGAACGGTAAAATCACGAACACCTGCTTGCCCATTGAAAGGTTGGACCTCTTGGTTGTCGGACGCAACTTGATAAAGGGTAGACTGGCTTAGTGTTTCGTGCCTAGTCTCTTCATTTATCGAAGAAATATTACCAAGCGACTGCACCTCATAAGGCTCAATCCCCATTTCCTCTAATTTAACCCACAGACCTTCAAGAGCGCGATCGGGATCGCGGTAAAAGTCGCGACCGCGTACACGCCAAAACGTCCAGCCAATCCGCTCTAACATATACTGCCGCTCCATATCCGCTTCCCACTTCTCAATCCCATGGAATTTTTCCCCATCGCATTCCACTGCCAAACGATTACGCATCCCCTCCACCACGAGGTCAATGCGCCGTCCTGCTACTTTCATTTGCGGAATGACACGGAATCCCCGTGCGCGAATGCGGCGAAGCACTTCCACTTCAAATGGAGAATCACACATTTGCTCTAACTCTTTCATCTCCTCTTGCATGCGCGCTGGATTTAAACAATATGAAAGCAAACGATGCCGCAAATCCTCGGGTTTCAAGTCTTCTAATCCCACCGAATGATAGAGGCGCATTTGATTGCGTGCGCGGCTTGCAGCGACGTTAAAAATTTGCTGGAAGTTTTTCTTCGTAAGCGATTGGAAGCGGCGATTCGGCGCGACGACCATCGACAAGAACATAATATCGCGCTCATCCCCTTGGAACGCGTAGGCGTTGCCACAGCGAATTTTTCGTGTGATAATTGCTTGCTCACCGATTGTATTGCGTAAAAGCGTTTCAATAAGCTCGTGCTGTTTATTTCCTTGTAACGCTATCACACCAATTGTCTGACCGTCGTATGCTGGGTCTTCTAATAACGCAGCGATATCCTGAACAATTTTTTCCGCTTCCGGTCTGTTAATCGCCTCTGTTCCATCCGAGCAATAGCCGTCTACAACGCGAATCGCCATAACGGGTGGCGTCAACATTTCTTCCTTGGTCGGCAAACGAAGAGGAATCATGTTGCCGTTGTAGCTTAAATCGTTAGAAAACTGAATAATTTCCGGCACGCAACGGAAGTGCTCTTTTAGCATGAGCCGTCCTGATTTCGGGAAAGTTTGGTCGGCTATATCGTATAACGACGTTTGCAAATCAAATAATCTCGCATTTGGAATGCCTTGCAAATATTGCTGAACGAGGTTCGTGACATCTTCGGACTTCACGCCTAAATCATACGGGCTGATTTGTTCGTCATCCCCGACGACGATGACGCGTTTAGCGCGAAGCAACACAGGAAGAGCAAGAATATTGCATTGGCTACTTTCATCGACAATCACGACGTCGAACTTTTCATTCGTGACCGGAAAATTCTCTAACACTTGCTGAATCGGCATAATCCAAACTGGAATCGCCCCTTGGCATTTCGCCATTTCTTGCTGCGCTTCCCGCAAATACATCGCCGCGTTTTTCCCTGTTCCTTTTCCATAGCGCCTAATATACTTTTTCCAAGCGAACAAGGCCCGTTTTTGTTCTTCCGTTATGCTTTCAAGTTGATATTTCCAGCTCGAGTCCGCAACGATTTGTTGAATAAGCTTTTGCTGAGTACGTTGCTCCTGTTTTATGGCGTTTTCCAGTTCCACCGAATCAAAATGATCCAATTCATGGAGCCATGTGTGAAGAGCCTTGAACCTCCAAGCTACATGAAACGATGCTGGCATCGGCTCATCTTGCCCTAACAGACTTTCGATCCATTGCGCCGTTTTTGGTGCAGCGTTCTTCATCGTAGTAAGCAGCGATTCGAGTCGTGCCGCTTTTTGTTTCGCTTCTTGCAGGCGATCAAGGTTCTCAAGTGTTTCTTTCCAAGCAAGTATGTCTTTTGTTTGTAGCGCTTGTAACAACTGTTCCCATATTTGATGGGCGTTATGCTGCTTCATTCGTTGCTTCAGTTCTACTTGAATTCCTTCATATTTTTCCTGCCACTCACGCAGCTCACATTTACGAATCTCCTGGTTGACCGCTTGGCGGAGGAGATTATATGTCGACAGTTCCTCCCATTTTAAAGACATAGAGGCAGCGACTTCTTTGAACATTAAGCGAAGCTGGTCTATCTTCCGCACCATTTCAAACACTTGATGAATAACTGCTAATTCATTATCCATTTGGCTAATCACAGTCGGGCTATCCTCAATGTGTGTTCCCCCAAGCGGTTCCATCATATTGTTCCATTTTCGAATGAGCCGCTCTTTTTCTTCTTGCGCCGCGATGTATTGTTCGATGATTTCAAACTCTTGCACCGTTTCGACCGGCTTGTTGTTAAGCACCGGTTCCTTAAATAAATACTTGACATCTTTTCCTTTTAGTAAAAAGTAAATCGCTCCCGTTTTCCTTTGTTGTAGCGCTTCTTTCGCTTTCATGACGTCTTGTTTGAACGCAAATAACGGCTTCGTAGGAGGAGTGATGGCATAATCACTTAATTGTTTATAAGAAAGAAGCAACGACTCAATCGTCTGCTTGACATCAGAAGCAAACTGCTCCCAAATTTCCTTGCGCACACCGCCGCTATCAACATCTTGCAGTATTGCGCGATAAAGCGGCCGTTCAAACAAATGTCCCCCTGCTAAAATATAGTTCAGTACAGCTATCGCCTCATGCAACACTTCTTTTGGCAATGGAACGGAAAAGTCGGTTTCTCCTTCTTTCACCCGTTCGGCCAACGCATCCCCTTCGGCTAAAAGCGTGTGAAAATCTTCCGTTGAAAGAATTGATTGACGCTCTGGCAATTCGTACAACAAAAGGCGGTAATCGGTTGGAGTTAGTTCCCCCCTCAATCGCCAAAGCTCCGCAAACTGTTCCTCCGACATCGGCGCCGCGCGCTCGATTGCGATATCATCGGCAATCCAAGCATACGGAACGGGCGGATTTTGCAGCATACGCGCCGCGTCCGCGCGAAAAATCACTTTTCCAGCCCAATCGATCGTTTCGTGTTCTTTCAGCGCCAGACGACGCAACTCTGTTCGATATTGCGCTTCCCGTCGACGGCTATTCTCTAGCTCCTGTTTCGCCTGTTCGATATCTTTAACCAATTGCTTGATATCGACATTTCCTAGCTTTTCTGAGATGGAATGGATAGAATTTTCCATTTCCTGCAACGAATCACGGCTACCGCCAAGTACCGGAACGCATAAGCTTTGAATGTCCTTTGGAATTTTGTCGCGTAATACGCGAAGCGGACTTTCTTTTTGGCTCGTAATCAACACTTTTTTTCCATGCGCAAGTAGGTGGGACACTAAATTGGCAATCGTATGTGATTTTCCTGTCCCTGGTGGTCCCTGCACGCTTACGCCGTAAGAAACGGCGATACGTCTGGCAATTTCTTTTTGATCTTCGTTTGCAGGAAGCGGAAAAAACAAGTCTTTTTGTGCTTGTTTCCATTCGTCGGCATCAGTCGGAATAGCGGCGACCTCTTCCCCAACAAGCGATTGAATCGCAAGGGGCACCTCGAGCGTTCCTGCTTGAATCCCTTGCAAAATCATGCGCAAATCCCGCTTTAGCACGCGCTGATCTTTTGGGCGCACCATAAATAAGAAGCGTTGATACAGCTTTGGGGCATCCCCAGTAGAAAGTGGGATGCGAGTATCTCGAACATACTCCCCGTTAGCATCAAGCAAATGGACAAGCTTAGCAAACGACTCATCTAGTACATGAAAGATATCCTTCGTCAGTTCCATCTCTCGCCATTGATCTGCCATGTCTTGAATTTGTGGCGCATTTGGAATAGCAAAGCCGCTTAATGCTTCCAATTCCGCCTGTATGCCGTTAGTTGCTGGCTTGACGTGGAATATGCCTTTTTCCGCTAAAAACTCTAACTCCATTCGCACCGTCACAATCGGATGCTCAATATTTTCCTCTTTTCTCCACGTGAGCATCCCTGCACCAAAGACGAGCTCTAACCGCTCCCCTTCGCGCTCAAAACGTTGGTACACTTGAAAAAAGTCTTCGTACGTTTTCTTTTCTTGTTTCTTACGTGCTAGATGTGCTCTCCAGTTTTTCCATTCCGCAAGCCACGTTTCATACATCCGCTGCCGATTGAGATCGTCCGTAAAACGTTCTTCTCGTTCACCATCCTCTTCCACGATAACGCGGATTGGTTTAACACGGACTGTTTCAAGCTTCCAATCGTTATAATTATCTTCAAGCCACCCTTGTAGCAGCTCCGGAGGCGACGGCGGAATTTCCTCCTTTTTGTCAATATGTACCTTTCTTACTTCTAGCCACACATCATGAGGTTCGCTTGGAAATATGGTACAATTATCCAGCTTAAAAAACTCTGCATCCCATATGTAAAAATCGTTATATTCACGATACCGGCGAATTACCTTACTTCCTTGATTACTTAGTTCAATGAGATACTGAAAAAGACGCTCGATCTTGTTGACACCCATACATTCACCCCATCTCATCTTTCCAATAGAACATCTCCATTATAAACATCTTTCACCATTTGCGCGACTTGTAAACGAAAAAACTGCCACACACCTAAAACCACCTATATATATCACCTATATATACTCCATGAGTAAGGAAATAATTACCAAACCAATCGGCGTGACCTAACGTAATCTTAAAGAAGCGTTCAATCGACAGAGGCAAATAGGCGATGCCCACTAAACAATAATAAAGCTGAGGAAATGAAGAAAATTTCCTCAGCAATAAGAAGATGGTGAAAAAAACACTACATTAACTTACCGACCATTTCATAACAATCGCGCCACTCGCCTTGCGGCATCTCGAATTCTGTTATAGCTGATTCGGCCGCTGACGAAAAAAGCAATCTACACATTGTTACTCTAAGAACAGTTGGGCCACACTTCTAATCTATTATTTTTGCAAATTCTCCAGTACAAAAAGGACGGAATACACATGATACTAAAATTTAACACCTAAGCAGCGTAGCATATTAAAAGTATCCGTGTAGGGCACGTTGAATGCGCGACAAACATTCGGAATGAGGATTCGCCTTTTGGAATTGGGGTCAAATTGCTCATGTGTCACGACTGTAAAATTGTATGTTTTTGCGAAAGCGATTAACCAGCTATCCGCAGCGCTTGCAAACTCACTTTTAGCTGCATCATGATATTGGTCTTGCTGAACGGCCCAGGTTATAATGTGCCCATATGTGCTAATAACCTCCGGCTTATCCGTCGGTTCAAACCATCCAGCAAAATGTTCATTCGCCCATTTGCTCAATTCATCTTCTTTATGGAAACTATTCATTTCCTGTTTCACGCGGTCAATGCTGATGATGTGGCCGTTTTCCGCATGCTGAACTAAAGCGTTCCAGAAGGAAGGAGCGATGTCAAAAGAATAATACCGCTTATAAGCTTCAATGAAAACACTCGTATCAATCACAAACGTATAGTTAGAGCTCATACAAATCTCCCGCCATCGACATATTCAGCGAACTTATCGAAAGTGGTTCCGGATAGCCCCGTCAATCGATAGGCTTCACGGTAAAGGATCGTCCCTTCCTTTGCAGCTCGTATCACCGCTTCAGCAAAACGGCGGCCAACGCGCATATTTTGAATAGCATAAAAGTTGCCCCCACCATCCGTTTTCGTTTCTTCCGCCTCTTGTCGGAGCCGTTTAATATACGCTTCATAAAACAAAAAGAACTCTTCTTTTGTAATCAGTTTTAAGTCTAGAGCTCTGCGGGCGGCCACAATTTCACTGATTTTAAAATGACGGGCGATTTGTTTAAAACGATCCTCTGACGTGCCGACACGCCTCCATAAACGAAGCAATTCGTCTTCAGGGGCAAGAAACTCCGCTGCAGCTTCGTTACACATACTTTCAATTTTAATATCAGCAGGTTGAAGATTGGCTAAATCGAACGCAGCGCTCGTCCCATACCAAACATGGGCAAGTTCGTGCGCCAATGTAAACATTTGTGCGGCCTTCCCATCTCTCCCATTCACAAATATTAAGGGAGCATAGTCATCAATAAGGACGAAGCCGCGAAACTCAGCAACATCTAATTTCCGATGCGTATTATTGCCGACTACTCCGTTAATGACCACGATAATCCCAATATCTTCAATTTTTTTAATAAGATTTCGTAAAGCTTCCTGCCAATTCGGCTGCCTCGATGCCCAATCATTTTCTAACCCTAACGTTTTTCTCATATTTTGGGCAACGAGTTTTGGATTGGTTGATAAGTTCGCACGGCCTACATAATCCAGAGGTTGGTTGCCTAATCGAATTAAATAATCGCGCATCCATTGTTGCCGTCTCTCCATCGTTTGAACCGTTTCCAAAAGATTTGGACTCGGCTGCGCGCTCCCTTCATCCTTCACCGTACGATAATGGGGAATGCTCAACCTCTCCTCTGGCGGACTCGGAAGAAAGAAATAACCAAGAGGGATAGACGTCGCTTTCGCAAGCTTTTCGAGTTGCTTCAACGTCGGTTGGCTCTCCTGGCTAATCCATTTATCGATATGAGGAAACTGATCTTTCAGCTTATCCAAACGATCCGCACGTTTCATCGCCCATTGCAAAACACTCGGTTTTACCTCAACCTTCGTCATCATGTTCCCCCCTCTTACATATAGTATGCCACAAATGCTGGAAAAGGAGAAGGGAGGGAATTTATGAGATTGAGTCAAGATTTTGTAGCATATTGATATTTGGGTCTTTTTACTATACAATCCACCTAATCCTCTCATCCTGCTTGCGCAATAAAAAACAAGGAGAGCTCCCTCGCTCTCCTTCATCGCATCCATTCTCCTTTCAATAACTCACGAACTTCTTCTTCCGGTAAATCCGTCAAATGGGCAATGTCTTTCGCATTCATTCCTTTTTTCGCCATCGCACGAACGAGGTGTTTCATGCCTTCTTTCATGCCCTTTTCCATACCCTTTTTCAATCCCTCTTTCAATCCTTCTTTCAATCCTTCTTCTTTCCCTTGCTCTAGTCCTTTTTTCCAGCCTTCTTCAATCGCCTCGCGCTCGCTTCGGATGTTCGTTAATTGATCAAGCAGCCATTTGAGCCGCATTTCGTATGCGTAGCGATTTTCCGGATCCACGCTTAAACTTTCCCATTCTTCCAACGCTTCTAAAATTTCTCGTTCACTCCGTGCCAATTCTTCTAATTCACGCAACATTTCTTCATCCACCACCTTTGTTCGATTATCTACTGCCGACAGCATCGTTAGCCACGGCCATTCCGGTGCTCGCTTAATTTCGCGGCGGTATTTCTTCCATTTTACCATAAACTGTGATAAATCAAGCACGTGGAATTCAAGATCGATTTTCTAGCGAAAATTTTGCGCAAAATAAAACGAGCGCCGTGGAAAAAGGCGCTCGATGGAGTGGAAAATGCGATTTTTGTAGGTTGATAGTTCGCTTGATTCATCGACATCCCAAGGACATCCTTTTCATGAAAACAAACTGCATCATACACACTATTCCGCCTTGCTTTTCACACCATAATCTTGCAAGACATCTCCCTCATCTACCTATTGCGTCTTTCACTACTCCGCATTCATGTCAGCATGCTTCATATAGTTACAAACAAGGGATATATATTAAGTTGAAATTTTGTTTTACATCCAGCCGATTACCTATCACGTTATACCATATCAGCTCGTATTGAGATGAAAACGGAAACGAAAAATCGGAAATTCTTTATTGCAACTTATATAGAAAAAATGGCCTGGAAACCTTTACTCACGATACCATCTGCTCAACAATTTTTTGTTGAATTTCCGATACATTAAATGGAACGATGACATTTTCCGCTAAATCTCGCTTGCTTTCTAACAGTTCATGCATTAACTCTTCCACTGTACCATTTGGAAAATTTTTCTTATCTGTTGTGATAATGTGATATACATAGACATCTTTTTGTTGACCAATACGATACACACGGTCTGTCGCTTGGTTTTCAATAGCTGGGTTCCACCATCTCGTATAGTGAATGACATGATTTGCACTTGTTATCGTTAGTCCTACACCAGCGGCTTTAGGAGATAAAATCATAATCCCAAAGCCAGGCAGCTGATTGAAACGTCGGACAACTTCTTGTCGATTCGGGGTATCCCCATCAATCACCGGAACAGAAATACCATACATACTCATAAATAAACGTTTTAAAATAAAGTGCAATTTGCGAAACTCAGTAAAAATAATAACTTTCTCGTTTTTCTCCTTGATTTTTTCAATGATTTCAATCGTTTGCTTTAACTTAGGGACTTCTTTATATGAGAGATTTTCATATTGTGAGATGATTGCACCTGGGTGTCCATACAATTGTCGCAATCTCATTAACATATTTAAAATAGCGATGTGTCCCATTTCTTTTGTCGCCAGCATGGATGATGCAATATCTTGTTGAATCGGCGATGCTTCCACATAAAATGGTTCAGTCACATATTTTTTCGGTAAACGATCGTCTAAAATTTGTTGTTTTGTCCGACGTAAATAATAAGGCTGAAGCGCTTTTAATAATCCGTCATAATCCATCGTTTCCACGAATTTTGCGCGAAATTCTTTTAACGATCCCAACGCCCCCGGCTGAACAAAGTCCATAATCGCCCAAAGCTCATCCAAACTATTTTCTACCGGCGTCCCTGTCATCGCTAATCTAAACTGAGCTTGCATCGCTCGAATCGCCCGCGAACGTTGGCTCGTGTGTGATTTAATATTTTGCGCCTCGTCACAAATGATCGCTTGAAATTTAATCTTCCCTAATAACAATTGGTCAATCTTTAATGTATCGTAGCTCGTGATGACAATGTCGAATTGCGAAATGAGTTCAGCCGATTTAATTCTCTGACCACCTTTATGAACATACAACTTATTCATCAATTCTGGGGCAAATTTATTGATCTCTTCGATCCAATTCTCAATTAAGGCGATGGGAAGAACTAATAAAGTCGGGCTTAACTTACTTTTACTTTTCTGGTGTAATAAAAATGTGATGACTTGAATCGTTTTTCCAAGCCCCATATCATCCGCAAGCAATCCCCCTCGCCATTGCTCTGCCAAACTACAAAGCCAGCGAAACCCTTCCACTTGATGAGCAAACAAAGTTGCATTTAACCCGTTTGGAATGGAGTAATCATAAAATATTTCTTGTTTAGCAATATCGACTTTATATTCCAATTCTTCTTCATTATCTTTTATGTCAAGCATAAAATGACGTTTCAAAGGCTCATCAACATCTTGTGGCAATTCAAGCAACTTCCTACGAAGAGTAGGATCTAAATAGATCCACTTCCCGTTATATTCCACGTATTGCTGATAAGGATGCTTAAGCATTAATTCTTTTAAAAATTCTACGTCATAAGGAACTTGCATGCCGCTCGTTTCATCAAACCATTTTAACCCGTTACTCTCGTGAAAAGTTGGTCGAACCCGCTCAATCGGTATAATTCCTTTCACACGATCGGAAAATTTCTCTAAATCAATTAAGTACTCATGCTCAGGCAATACCGCAGCAGGGTTCTCAAAAAATAACGGCACCTCTTCCCCAAAAATATGCCGTTTTTGACTCAAGTGAACTAAATCTTCGTGAACACGCGGAGTACGAACAAAGCGTTCTCTTTTCTCTCCGTTTTTAAACCCTTTTTCAAGTAACGGTTGATTTAAATACATCGTTTCTAGCTCATTTCTTCCAACAGGAACTAGCTCAATATAATCATGACTATGCACTTTAATGTCTAAATCATATTGATCAACCACATGATACGTTTCGTTTTCAAGGAAATGTTCTAATTGGATGCCTGCTTCTTTTGCGAGTTGTTGACAAATCCCAACTTTTTGATATCCTGATTCGTAACTTTGCGAAAGGGCTTTCTTTAAATGATATACTTTCTCTGGAAGTAAATATAATTCGTCTTTCACGCAATAAAAAGCACCAATCGGCCTACCAATTCGATCTAAATTCCGTCCGCTTTTATCAAACAATCGCAACGTTAACTGAGCCTCTTGCGGTAAAGACTGTAATAATAACTGTCCATCGACTTCTGTTTCTTCTATAGGCAACGATAACGTGCGCAACGTTTCTCGTCCTTGTTCATCGCGCAACAGCTCGTAATAATGGTCATACGGTAAGATCGAGTCGACGAGCAACCCTGCATCGAACAGTTCTTCCCACGCTACATATTGTTGGAAGCCGTTATATCGATAATACGTTTCAATGTCCTCTTTAGATAATGGAAGATGAACATCACAAACCGTTTTCCCATCTTGCACTTGAAACGACAGATGAATCCCGTCCTCAGTCGGCGTCAAAATCGCCCTCATTTCTTTCTGCTTCTTTTTGAAGAAGAACATCTCTTCTTACCTCCCAACCAAGTTCACGACGAAGCCATGCATCAAACTTATGCTGCCAATCCCCGTTATGAATTAGCCATCCCCCAGGGAGTGTCAAATCTTTGTTCATTAGTTCACTCCGTTTTACCTCCCTCGGCTTCATCCAAGAATGGCTATACTTTTCTCTTTCCGCTAACATTCGGTCAATTTTAGGCTGAAAATGTTTTTGAAAAACAGCAGAATGGTAAATGTACACCGCACCTGTTCCTAACACTTCCATAATAACAACGTCCGAAAAATACATAATAAGCGTCGAACGCCCGTCCGTGACGACAACATCTTCTAACTTACTAATAAATTTTTTCCAATATCGGTATCGCTCATGGTTTTGGTCTACATCCCCAAAGAAGTCCTTCATTTCTAACTTCAATATCCATTGAGCAAAGCGCCGTTTTTCTTCCTCCCCTACATACCGCCACAACATCGGCTTTCTTCTATATGTTTTCAACTTTTCAAATATAAGCTTCCCTAACGGTTTAACGTGATTCAACTTACACTTGTTAATGAGCTGATGAGCCATTTTTTGTTGCTCTTCATTTGTTGCTGAGATAAACAGTTCTTGATAAAGTGCTTGTTCTTGAAGAAAAAACTGTTCATCCGCTAAATTAAAAATTTCCATTAGCACTAATTTAAAGAGTGGGAAGTTTTTCTTTAAATAAAATGTTTCTAACTCCTCTAAAATTCCTTTTTCGCTCCCATATGCTTCTGTTGCTAAATACAAAATTGGATCTTTACTCACTAAAAATTGTCGCCATTTTTTCGCTTGTTTCTCTTCCATTCTTTTTTCAAGTTTCTCTTTGTGATAGGCATAAGAATATTTTAAGACTTTCCATAGCTCATCCAAATTGCACGTTTGATACACAACATCCACCATGACACGAAACAGCCGACGTTCGTTTTTCGCTGTTTGTTGAAACACGTGAATCATCGCTTTTTTTATACCTTCTGGTAATTTTTCATCATATAAGTTAGGCAAAAGCAGTTTTTCTCGTCTTGATAATTTATTTGCCCAGCGAATGAATTCTACTTCTGACTGAAACGATTCACTTTGGAACTTTTCTTTCAATTGCTCTAATAACCCACGATATTTTTCATTACTATTTTCTATTTTCTTTTCTAAAAGTGGCTGCCGTTTTTCGCGCAGCCACCCTTGCAATAAAGACGGTTTATACTCATATCTCATTCGTTCACCAACTTTTCGATAGCTTTAATGGCTTCATCCTCTTTTAGACGGAATAAAAATTCTACTCGTCGTGAACGTTCAGGGTCATATTGTCCTTTCTCATTGGTCAATGGACTGCTAAAGCTTCTCCCATTTGCCGTGATATATTTCTTGGACAATTCACGCTCTTTAAAGTTCGGAAATTGATCGCTATAAATATATGCCAAAACAGAATACGCCCTTGCCTGAGATAAAGACATATTATACATATAAGACCCTTGTTTGTCTGTATGTCCCTCAATGATAATACTAGAAATTTCGTTTTTGAATCGATCTTGCAATAAAATTCCCATATATTTTGGAATAAATTTTTTGAGAAACGCTTTCCCTTCCTCGGAAATTTCCGAGGAATTCGTTTTAAACAACACGCTTCCTGGGAAACGAATCGCTCCTGTTTGTTGATCGATTTCTATGGACATATTTGATTTTTTAAATTCTTCCGTTAACGCTTGGATGATTTCTGTTTTCACGCTAACTACTTCTTTAATTTGTTTCTCTTTCTTTTCAAGTAGCTCACGATAATCAAGAATAACAAGCGTTAGCAACAGTGCAAAGACCATAAGCATTGCACTCATTAAATCAGCATAAGACATCCAATAGTTTACCTCTCCTCTTTTTCTGTACCTCATGATGAAGCCCCTGCTTTCATTTTACCTAGATGTTCTGCCACTTCCTCAAACGTATCAATGAACTCTGATTGCACTTCACTAAATTGATAAACAAGATTGCTTACTTCTTGCACCGCTTTTGTTAGCGTCTCATCGAAATGATGGTATGTTTTGCTTAAACCATTATCAACGTTTTCAGCAAAATCTTTCATCGACAAACGCAACGCATCTGTTATTTTTGTGAATTGTTCTTTCGTCGTTGTCCAATTTTCTTTAAGTACACTTAGCTGCTTTGTTATGTCTTGCATATACATTTTCGTTGTTTGCAATGCATGTTCTACCGTTTCGTTCGTTTGTTTTCTTAGATGCACAAGCTCAGGCAACAACTCATTTTGTGTCTTCTGCATATGTAACAGCTGCTCTTGTAAACGCCCAATATCTCCAGCTACATCCTTCAACTCTGGAGCTAAAGGCGTCAACACAGAAACAACCGACTGAATATTGGTTAAAAGAACCTCTGATTCTTGTAGTGTCTTTTGCTGCGTGACAAGCGAGCGTTCAAAGCGTTCGGCCATTTCTTTGAATGAATGTGATAAAGAGTCCGAAGTCGTCACGATTTGTTGAAGGAGCGTTTCATACTTTGCCTCTAACTGAGCATTAAATTGCTTAAATCCTTCGGTTAAGTCGCTATATTTCTCCGCTAATACTTGGTTGCTTTTTATGACTTCATGTTGCACAGGAAGTTGTTCTTTTGTCATTTGTTGAATATGTTGGAACGTCAATCCTAAATTCTCCATGACACTTGCTGTTTCTTTATAATGATTTCGCATTCCTTCTAATTCAACGGCCATTTTCGCAAATTGTTCAAACATTTTTTCTGTGCGTTCTAGCGTGGTTGCTTGGCTCTTTTCCGTGCTTGCAAAGTTTTCAATTAATCTCTCAACCGTTGTCATCATTTGTTGTTGGAGGCTTTGTGCGTCTTGAACAAGTGTAGTAAATTGCGTAATCGATTGCTGCGTCCCACCTGTAATTTGATCAACTAATCGATTCGTCACATCGTGGCTCGTATTTTTTGTCAGTTCGATTTGTGACTCAAGCAATTTAGACTGATTTTCCACTCCCATTTGCAATTTGGCGAACTGGTCGGTTAATTGACCAAATGCCGACTGTATATTTCCTTGTGAATGTTGAATCGTCGCTACCACCGGCTGCATCGCTCTTTCCAATGCATCTGTTAACAACGTTTTTAAATGGTCTGCTTGATTTCGCGAAATTTTCTCTAGGCGATTTAAAAATAGTTCCTCATCATCTGTACTTAATAAAAAATCGAGCTTCTCTGAATGCCAGTCAATGGATTTGTCAAGACGGCTACTGACCCACCGATCAAATACTGTCCATAATAACGACAAAAAAACTCCCCATACTGATGTATAAAACGCTACTTTCATCCCATCTAACAAACTTCCGATTCCAGAGCGCAACGATTCTGTATCCCCAACATGCAACTCAGAAAGCCCAACAGATAGACCAACAAACGTACCAAGCACCCCGATACTCACATGAATGCCCGCTCCCATATCCATTAAATGGCGATATCCCATGTGATAATGCATCACATCGAATCCAAAAAACGGCTCCACGTTGATACGCTCATCCTCATTTTTTTGCGACACCCGTTCATAATAACGCTCCCACAACTCTTTATATTTTGATTTTTTCACATTTGCAAAAAGAGCGTTTAGCGCTTGATCGATTTCATTAGGAGCCACACCGACGGAACGAGTAAATTCCATGAGCTTCGGCTTCAAATAATTCATTACATTGATTTCTTTTTTAATTCTCACAAACTGAAAAATAATCATGGAAATAAACAAGAACAACTGAAAATAAAGAAAAATATCCGTAAACCCTTTATTTCCTATTTTATTAATAAGTGAAAACAAATGCTCAAAAACAGTATACAACGCTTCTCACCTTCGTTCTTTCAGTTTGTTTAGTAGATTCGTAACACCATTATTGTACCTGTTCTTTTCGTAGAAGTTAATATTTTTTAGAAACGTAAGCTTGGTATTTCGTAACAATTCGGCGTGAAAAAAGGATGTCGCGAAAAAAAGCAAGTAAATCAATCATTTTTGCAACTTCTTATTCAGAAAAATGTATCGCTTGTCAAGCACGTATTATGATGATAAAAAAATTCAGCCTTTCTGACGATTAGATGTCAGAAAGGCTTATTCTTCGAGCGAACAGTGACAGTGCACTGTTCGCTTTTTTTCACCGTCCGCCAATTTACCTTTAATTGTTTTGCAATGGATAACCCTTTTTCTTCTCGCAAAAATTTGATATATTCTATTTGAGCCAATGCTAGCATCCTTTCTATTCCTCCTCATGCTTAAATCCCTGTTACATGTAGGAGGGTAATGGATTTTGGGATGACTGGCAAGGCTCTTTTTTTATGGCAGCGATTCTGCACTTTTACGCCGCCAAATTATGTACTTTTATTCTGCCATATACATTCTGCTCAAGGAAACCCTCCACTTGAAACATATGGAAGAGGATTTAGCTTCCTCTCACAAACATTTTACTCATACTTGTTGTGAAGAGCCAAATCTTTTAAAACTTCCGCAATGTAAGTATTATTTAACCAATAACACTGCTTAGTGATATATTTACCATTAGGAAGTAAAATTTTATCATCCCCGTTAGCTGCCTTCGGTCTCATATGCATAACACCATTAAAATTACATTTAGGGAAGTTGTTTGTCTCTACAACCTTCTCGCCTCGTTTTACGTACTCAATTTTTAATTCATTGGTGTTAATTAGTCTTACAACTTCCTCCCAAAACTCTCTTACCTCTTTCTCAATTGTTTCTGTCGGCATATTCCAAAGCTTAATTCCTTTAAAATATAATTTACGATTAGCATTTTCAGCTATAGTTTCTTTATATTCAAAGACAACAAATAAAAATTTTGTTTCGTAAAAACGATGACGTAAATAGCTATCCTCCCAAGTTTCAGATGTCCATTTGTCAAAGTCAATGTTTTCGAAAGACATAGATTCTTTAGGCTTACCATTAGGCTCAAGCCGAACGGTTTTAAATTCAATATTCGCTTTAGAAAATTCTTCTATTTGATGAAGTTTTGTGCCTTTAATCCCAAGGACTGCACTGATGATTGTTGCTATTAAGCTTTTTGAATTTTTATTGTATGGGATATTATGTTTATTTGCAATTTCTTCGTCTGTCCAACCAATATATGGACTAAATTTATTTTGCAAAATTTCATTAAAAGTTTTCTCCTTTAAATCAGCAGCCGAAACAAAATTCACAAATTGTTCGTTATTCAAAAATTTTCTAACAAGTGTTGTCATATATGATTGCTTTAATGAGAATGCTCTTTGCATAGCTTTTTTGCCGCTGAAAGGTTGTTCCCTAAGCGAACCACTGTTGGCACCTTTTGGAGCAGCTCCTAGATAAACCGTATCTCCTTCAGATAGTTCATGAGCTTTCCCTTCTTTGATTTTTTTTACAATGCATTCCCAGTCATTTTTTATTATCTCTAAATCAGCTTCTGGAAAAGTATATAAAATACTTCTGTAAATTTGATAATCCTTTCTAGCGAGTCCTGGAATCCATTCATAGAACATCAGTAACAATTTCTCATTTTTCTTCCAAAAAGACGACGTTTCAAAGGTGCAATTAATTTCTTCCATATAATTGATGATATTCAAGACAAGTCGCTCTTTTGCTGATAATGTACCATTTTTATTTTTCTTAAAAGGTGTAACTTTAAGTTCTACACCCAAATTTACGAAATCTGGCTTAGAATTAGAATTTATGCTGTAACCAAAGAGACTCTCCTCTACTACCTGTCCAAGTACTCCTTTAGCTCTATTGTTATCCAATCTACCATATTTATCAATTTCTCCGAACGTCTTTCCCTCAGCTTCTCTTGCTTTTGCCATGATTTCTTCTACTGTATAGTAAATCATTATAATCCCTCCTACAAGTGTTTGATATTGTCAAAAGTTTATCCTCCACGCTCACAGTTTCCTTTGTTTTCCGATTATTGAAAGAAAAAAACTTGCCACCCCCGTGTTTTCTGTCATCATTGAGGTAACGACACTCAACAGCCAAAACAAAGGAGTGACAAGCTTATTACCCCAATTATTATCCTATTTGCTTCAAATAATCAAAAAACAATATCAAATCATTGTGTATCTGATGGGTTCCTTACTCGGAAAATTCTTGAATATCCAGAACTTGGACGAACCTATCCAAAAGCCATATCAGAAGCTTCAGGTCGATGACCTTCCAATCATCGGTGTGCCAGAAACGCTGGGCTATCGAAAGCTTCTTGCAGGCTACGAGGCACAACACGACCATCCTTTGCGGGCGATTCAACGCCGGGCGAAGTTCAAATACAGTGTTCCGGATTCGTTGACTTGTCCCCAACGCTAGGCGACTCTCCTCCTACCTGTACGTCAACAACGACGGAAAAGACTAATACCAATGCAAAGTATTCCAGTATCGGCTCATCCATCGGAACCAGTTCACTAAGCAAACGTTCCTTCGTCGTCCGCACTGCACTGCAAAAAGACACTTGAGAAAATCAAATAGCAAAAGGAATTTAACCTCTACAGGTGCAAGAACAACGACTGTCCGTTTTACCAAAAGAACCTTCGCCGAATGACAAAGAAGAAGGGCCAACGTTTCAAGCAGAATCCTTAAGCCTTCAAAGTGCAGTATCTGTTTCGGGAGTTCCGGTTTGACTTTCTCCCGTTGGTTTCCTCATCGCCCATCAAGCCGAAAGTCGATTTGTCCCGGCTCGCCGTACCGCTGCACGTTTTGGGACTCGTGTTGACGTATGACGGCGGTAGTCATGAAAGACATCCATCGCTTGTCGATTCCCCATCATACAGTACTCAACTACACCAACAACTTCGCGTTTTTAAATAAGTCCTTTATGAGCCGATTCCCCTATGAGTTGTCCAGCTGTCCGATTCGTTCTGCGGGGACGAGAAGTATATTCGCTTCAAAAGACGATGGTATTACCTATTCTTTATGTTTGACGCGGGAAAAAGATTATGCTGTCTTATCACGTTGCGCCAACCTAGACA
Organism: Anoxybacteroides voinovskiense; assembly: GCF_014196205.1. Taxonomy (GTDB): domain Bacteria; phylum Bacillota; class Bacilli; order Bacillales; family Anoxybacillaceae; genus Anoxybacteroides; species Anoxybacteroides voinovskiense. The sequence continues at coordinate 28,267 of NZ_JACIDE010000015.1, forward strand.
CACTCTCGGCCACCCAATCCATCGATGATGTCCTGCGAACTCTGCCATCCCTCTCGGACAACTTGTCGTTCATCGTGGATGGCAATCCAATTTACCTGTACCTGCTGCCGCAGCACTTCTTTACCCAGCACGGGATTTCGTTTGACGTCCGCCAAGTAATCGAGCTGACCAATGAGTATTCGGTGGCCGAAGCTCATCGCCATGGCTCAGGACTTTCTTCGAAAAGAGGCGGTCTAGCCTTTTTATCCGCCGGGTTCCATGAATCAGAAAACCGACCAAATTCGGCGAAGCGAATCCTTGACCAACCGAACCTAATAAAAGGTGAAATTTAGTAAGAATGACTCCCTATGCCCTCTTTTTGACCCCGTCGCCCTTGACAGCCCTTTCGCACCTTGGCGAGTGTTAGTCAATGTTGAATCCAAATCCAAGTATGCCCCATTATGCTCAATGGCATGACGGATATGGGGTTTTCATAGAACTTTTAACGCTACCTAGTGTTTTAAGGAATTTTTCTACATAAAATCCCTATTTGAATCCGATATATTCTTTATTGTGTATTAATTTATTGAACTGTAGATGAGCAATTTTCATTACAATAATTATCGTTTAAAAAGAGACAAACAGGGTACCCCTTAGGCGACATGGAGCTGTTTTTTGATCACATCAATGGGAATCTCTTGCTTCGCAGCGTTATAGATGAACTCAACGACGCTGTGACCTTTCCGTGATTGAAGAAGCTCCAGTCCAGCGGAAAGGGTTTGTTGGGATTCGGCGATGCAGTATACGGAGGCCAACAGCACCACTGCCCAATACCGTTTCACCGCCCGAATGTGACGAACAAGGTACCCATCGAACTTCAGCTGGTCTTTTGCCTGTCGGAAAAAGCATTCGATCGACCAGCGTTGGGCATAGTAACGCAAGATATCTTCATCACTCAGCTCCCGATCGGTGCTCAAGATGCCATGAAGATGTTCGGGTGTCATCGGCTGAGCAGCCTTCGGAGTAAGCAGCACCACCGCATCATCAAGACCGTTGAGCGCGCCTTCGTAGCGGTAGACACGATAGCGCTCGTTCCCCACCGTGACGAGGCGGGTGTCTCGCGGTTCGAGATAGCGGGCGAACTGCTTGGCTTGGATGGCGATGCCTTTCGGGTAGAGAATTCGGTTCGTCTTGAGCATCGCGATGACATGGAATCCCTTTTTCAGGCAGGCTTCGATGAGCTCTTTGGACGGATACCATGAATCCATGAGCACATACACCGGATGATTCGGCTTCACCTTGAGCGAAGAAAGCATCTCCATCGCTAGGTCGACTTTGCTTGTTCCCGTCGCCTTATCATAAAGACGAAACGCGAACGGGAATGCTTGAGTCATGGTGTGTACCATCAGCCAAACTAGCGAATGCCCCCAGACCGATTGATGATCTTTGTGGGAGCAATGCCAATCACACCCTTGAATGGCGTGCGTGGCTCGTGACGAAGGCTTCGTTTTTTGGCAAATCGTATCATCGATCGAAACAAAAAGGGGTGAATTCTCTCGTTTCGAGCTGCGTTCGACACGACGAGAATCCACTGCTGGGGTTTGCGAAGCAACGTCTCTTCATCCCAAGGGCTTTTCGTGAAAAAATGGCTGAGCGTTGTTCGATGGTTGGAATGAAAACTCCAGTGATGGACATCGGTCAACGTTCCCAAAAATCCCTTGGTAGTCAAGGCATCCACAATATGAACGAGATGCTTGATGACCGGTTTCTAAAAATAAAGCGCCAACCCCAACGCCATGAAAAACTTGTGGATTCCTTAATGATGTGCTAATCTATTCATGAAACATGAGCCTCCTTGTGAATGGTTGGTTAGCACATCTATTTTAACCAAGGAGTCGGGTTCATGTCTCCTTGTTTGTTTGGATGTAAATTTGCTCAACTACAGTATTGAATATAAATATTCACATTTAAGTTATGTGATTATTTCACATCACATGATATAAAAACCAAAAATACCAGACGTGTTGATTAACCATTAAAAACCAGTTGACATTGCTCTATTCCTAGCTTTTCTGCCGTAGGCGGAAAAGCTTGTGTTCAGTCAAATGATTCTGTGTTTTTTAGTAAAATAATGGATAATCAACACTCGTGCAAAAATACAAAAGTTTTTTCGTGGGCAAGATTTTATAAGTCTTCATACTTACTGCTCCTTAACTTAGATACTCTCTATTTTTATAGCTTTAACAGATAACCTACGTCACGTTATAAGATAAATCCGAGTAAAAGATACCACTATCAGCAATTAAAAATTTTGCAACAACTTCTAGGACAAACATAGAACATTAGTTCTTGAAATGTTATAATTATTTTGTACATCAAATGCTCTAATTATCCAATAAATCCAGATAAGCTGCACAAAAGTGCTCCCTTCCTAATAGCAGAACATAACTCTCTACAGACCAGCATTCCTTATTCTCGAGCTTGCCACAAAAAACGTGTTAGATTAAAGCATTCAAACTTCCGCAAAAGCAGTCGGATGTACGTTTTACGCCGTAAATGTACTAAAGCGAAGGATGTTCTTTATGAAATCGTAAAACATCTACAGTTGTTATTTCCAAAAACAACCATAAAAATAATGAAGCTTTTGTCATTATATATTTTTTCGGCTCTTTACCATAACATGTACTTTGTACTCTCCAGAGAAAGACATTGATTCAAAAACAATACGCAACCTGTAATGCTAGCAGCCAACTAGCACCGCGGTTAATATAAAATATTCGGTTGATCTTTTTGACATTTTTTATTATAATATTTGTTGGGTACTTTTTATACCGAAAGGATGTTCTTCATGATTAAAGTTATAGAATTATTTGCAGGTGTCGGTGGTTTTCGTCTAGGGTTGGAATCCGTCGGTGGATTTGAAGTAGTATGGGCAAATCAATGGGAACCGTCAAAAAAAGCACAAGACGCCTTTGAATGCTACGTGAGACAGTTTAAAAATAAGGGTACGCATTCAAACGAAGATATTGCTACTGTAGATGAAAAATCTCTAGTAAGTTTTAATGCAAATCTTCTGGTTGGAGGGTTTCCTTGTCAAGATTACTCTGTAGCTCGGAGTTTGTCTGGAGAAAAAGGAATTGAAGGAAAAAAAGGCATTCTATTCTGGGAAATAGTCCGTATCCTAAAGGAATTAAGACCTAGATATGTATTATTAGAAAATGTTGACAGATTAATCAAATCTCCTGCCAAGCAACGTGGGAGAGATTTTTCAGTTATGCTAGCAAGTCTTCGTGACTTAAATTATTCAGTAGAATGGAGAATCATTAATGCAGCCGATTATGGTTTTGCACAAAGAAGGCGCAGAATTTTCATTTTTGCAGTACAAAATGATACTTCTTTCGTTGCAAAAATGAACAAAATCGACAATGTAACCATATTACATCATAAAGGATTTTTTGCAAAACCATTTCCGGTAGAAGAGTGTACGAACGAGAAGCATAAGCCCCTGTCTTTTACTTTGCCATGTGACATTTTAGAAATCTCAAATAAATTTTCGGCTAAATTTCTAAATAGCGGTATTATGAAAAACGGTAATGTATACACAGAAGAACTGATTCCTATCAAGGAATCGCCTATTACCTTAGGTGAAATTCTTCAGACAAACGTAGGAGAAAAATACTATTTAGATAAAAAGACAATAGAGAAATTTCAATATTTAAAGGGACCAAAAAAGATTGAAAGAACTTCTTCTACTGGTCATAAATATATATTTTCGGAAGGTGGTATGGCATTCCCTGATTCATTGGACATGCCTGGTCGTACAATGCTAACTAGTGAGGGAACTGTGAATCGAAGCAGTCATGTAATTGAAGATCCTGTTACAAAAAAACTTAGAATTCTAACCCCAGTGGAGTGCGAGAGACTCAACGGCTTCCCCGATAATTGGACTGAAGGTATGCCTGAACGCATGCGTTATTTCTGTATGGGAAATGCCTTAGTTGTTGGTCTAATAAAAAAAATGGGGGAGCGAATAAAAGAAATTGAGTCTGAAGAGACAACAAAAGCGGAAGAAAGAATAATACAACTGTCTTTGTTCTAAATAATATTATATTTCCGTCTCAAAAGTGCTCGTATATCGTTCGCTTTTGAGACAATTTTTTGACAAGAAAACATCATATTCTGCTCCCCATGTCAAATAGTCCGCGTTTTATAGCTACTATGCAAACAAAATGCCTCTGATTCTTTGGTACAAAAGAGCTCAGAGGCATTTATACATACTTCGGGTGTGTATCTAGTTGCAAGGACAGATACCTAGAATCTTCGGAGGGGGATTTATCCCTAGGATCGCAAATGTTTGTCCTATTTCAGTCATGGATTCTGTACACCGTTAGAGTTTCCGCCTTTTGATAGAAAGCTCCTTAACATGAGGGATTAATATCCGCCCACTTCAAATGTTAATCATCCCAAAAAAACTCATACGTCGCCACTAGTTCCCGAAACGTTCCTTCGTCCTTTACTGGAAGAAGTGGGCTTTCGGTCGTTTCATAGCACTCTCGGTGGATGACGGTGTTAATAATGTCGAGTACGACTTTGTCTAGGCGTTGGAATTGTCTCGAACAAATCGGACAGCGCAGTCTTTTATAAACGAAAAGCATAAGCGCTCCATCTCCCTTTTTCCACGTTATCGCTTTCCTCCACTTTTTCTCTCAGTAAACGTCAAATAGCCCCCACCTTTTTGAAGGCCGGGGCTTGGGGTATTATTTAGTTAGCTGATGAAAAGCAATACATGAAACAGGGAGTGTGGTTGACCAAGGAAGCATTTGATCCAATGCGTTCTTGTCTGACAAATCCATATTGGGAAGCTTCTCAAAAAGATAGCGAAGGTAGTAATACGGATTTAGTTGATTCGCTTTCGCTGTTTCCACTATGCTGTAGATGATGGCACTTGCCCGTGCACCTTGTGGTGTATTCGCGAAAAGCCAATTTTTCCTTCCGATGACTACCGATTTGATCGAGCGTTCGCTGCGATTATTATCGATCTCCAGTCGCCCATCCTCTAAAAAGGCCACTAATTTATCCCATTGGTTCAGACAATACGAAATGGCTTTTCCTAATGCGCTCTTTGGCAACACGTGCTGTTTTTGCTTTTGAAGCCATGACAAAAAAGCGTCTAAGATAGGCTTGCTTTGTTTTAGACGTTCTTCATACCGAATTTCGGGTTTTAGTTTTTTTAATTTGCGTTCCACCGCAAACAGTTGGTTACAGAAATTCAGCCCTTCCGTTGCGGTCACTGGGGTCACGCTATTGGCAGGCATGGATCTTAATGCGTCTGTAAATCCTCTACGCGCATGAGCCCAACAACCAACCAAGGTTACGTTCGGCACTTGATGGTACCCTGCGTATCCATCCACCTGCAAATAGCCTTGAAAACCGTTCAGGAAATTTTTTGGGTTTTCCCCTGCTCTCGTTTCCTGATACTCATAAAGAATGATAGGAGGTCCTTCTACCCCTGTCTGGTACTGCCACAAATAGGAAGTGGAAGTAGCTGGTCTTCCGGGTTCTTGAAGAACCTGAAGGGTAGTTTCATCGGCATGAATAATATCCAGCTCCAGAAGATGTTCATGCATTCGATGATACAGCACACTCAGCCATTGTTCCGCTCCTTTTATCATCCAATTGGCAAAGGTTTGGCGAGAAAGAGGGATGCCCATTCGCTGAAACTGTTTTTCTTGGCGGTATAACGGGAGCCCTTCTACATATTTTTGCGTCATAATATGTGCCAAAATAGAAGGAGAGGCGAAACTGCCCGGAATGACCGATTTCGGTCTAGGCGCTGTTTGAATAGGCGTTTCGATCTCATGGTGCTCACAATGGCGACAAGAATAGACATATTGTACGTGTTTCACCACTTTTAATTCCGCAGGAATATAGACAAGTTCTTGGCGCACTTCCGTACTCATTTCATGCAGCGTTCCACCGCAACACGAACAGACCTGCTCTTCATCGGATAAACGGTATTCGACCGTTTCCACCGGCAGGTTTTCCAGCATCGCTTCGCGGTGACCACGTGTTTTCCGACGGCGTTGATAACGAATGGACTCTAACGCAGGTTCCGGCAACTCAAGGTTCGATTCGTTTTCTACCTCGTTGAATAGTTCCAATTGACCGGGATGGATTTTTTCACTTGAAACGCCAAAGCGTTTGTGCTGCAGAAGGCGAAGTTGTTCTTCGTACCATTTTAATTTGGCTTCCAACTCCTGTTGCTTTTTTAGTTCCGCCTTTAATTCCGCATTTTGCTTTTCCAGCATTTCTAAGCGTTTAAGGAGATCTTCCATTGTAAGATGAGAATGAGGGAATTTCGCTGTTGTTTTCATATCTTCATTATACAACAAAACAGCGGAATTCCCTGAATTTTTATTATTTAAATAACTTTCTTTGCGGTTACAGAAGAGTGAGCTTGTTTCTGATCCATCGATAGTCCATCGAGTAGCCAGCGTAATTGGCGTGGACTAATTTGTAAAGGTTCCGGGCTGTGCTCTGAAGGCCAATCAAACGTTCCTCGTTCGAGTCGGCGATAATATAGCCAAAATCCGTTATGATCCCAATGAAGAATTTTCAGTTTATCCCGCCCACGATTGCAGAACACAAAAAGGCTAGAAGAAAAGGGATCGAGCTGGAATGTTTCTTGGACGATGGCTGCCAACCCATCGATGGATTTTCGCAGATCCGTACTCCCTCGAGCGAGGTACACATGGGTCACCGTGGCCGCATTCAACATAACGTTTTCAACACCTTCACCACATCAGCCAAAAGCGAAGGGTGAAACCCTTGCTTCACCTCGATCGAACATTCGCCGATTTTCACTTGGATGGAATCCTCTTCAGAAAACGATACATCTGCCATCACAACGGATGCCCATTTTGTAGAGGGATTTGGTGTAGCGTTGGATCCTTCGATTCGTTTGAGCCAGTACTTCAGTTGGTGAACCTTTACCCCATTCCTTTCACACCATTTGGCTTGTGTAAGACCACTTGCTCGGTAGGAGGCAATGCGCTGTTCCCACTCCTGTCGCAATTCGTTTTTATCCATATCAAAACTCCTTTCATAAAGATTTCTAAAGAAATTATGGCATGGATATAGTGGCAGAACTAGGTGGGAAGAATTTGACGCTTACTTCTCTCAAAATACACATGCTACCGGTACTCACAAATTCCCCGCGTTCATTCGTATAACATGTGTTCGTCTTCCGGCGCGATGGAGAAGTTAAGCGAGAAGACGTTATTTTCAAACGAAACAAGCCCGTTTGAACTGCCGCTCCATTTGGTCATCGGCATTTTGGCGATGAGTTTGGCGACTTTTTGCTCGTCGTATTGCCATAAGCGCTTCGTTTCCCCGTCGGAGAAGTCGATGCGTTTTCGGTATTCTTTTTCCGTTAAATATTGATGGAAAAATGGGGCGGCTTCGGTTGGTGTCATTGGCAAATGCCAACTTGACGGTCCGCGGTTTAGCATCGCCTGCAAGACGACCATTTTGTAGCTTTTTGTCATCGTCGTTCGCTAACATCTTACTTTTCCTTGCAAAACACCTTCCACATCGTATCGGTGCCGCTCCTACAAGCTGATGAACGGTAATCCAGGAGATTAAGCTACTTTTCAAAAGAAACTCAAATTTATAAAAAACTAATCGCCGGGAAATGTCATTAGGTTTTATGTGCTATCAGGTGCTTCGTGCAACATAGGAAGATGTAGGAAATCAAGAACAAGTACCGAGCTCATCTCGCATCATCCGCAAATACGAAAAGGTTCCTGGACTTTTTGGCTTGTTGAAAGAGAATCATACCAACATGGTGCAAGCATTCCTTGATAGTGCAAAAAACACCTAACTTTGTCTTTTTGATACTGTATTCCTCACAGTTAAACCCAGTTGAACAGTTATGGAAGTGGCCACAAGATAAAGTTATTACCAATATGTTGCATATACGACATTGCCCAGTCTATTACTCAATTGGAACCATACGTCCTACACCACATAGATGAAATGTTATGTCGCGTCTTGCATATTGCGTCAACCAGAGGTTAGAATATCAATCTTTCCCCATTTAAGCTTTCCACTTCATTTCGTCACTGACATTTTTGGGGCATATCGCACGATTTTCCGTTCTAGTCTTGAACTTCGCTTGTAAATACAACAGTTGGTGTTTTTCTTGGTGTAACAAGTACAGGCCACCAAAAGGGAATTCCTTTCCATCCTTTTTCTTGTGATCCTTTTTGACGTGTAAGAATAAGAACAGGATTTTCAAAAGCAACTTCTCTAGCTACAGTTAACTCACTATTCTTCCCAGATGGAGTGTCCGGTGAGTCTTCATATCTTCCAGATTGTGGACGAATGCGTCCAATATCTCTATTTTTGCGCACAATACACCAAACTTTATCAATATTTTGAGTAGGAATATTGCTTGCCAAATACTCCATACTGGAGATAAACGCTTTAACATCCCATCTCTCTCCCTCATTAGGATCAAACGTTTCATAAATTTTTTCTATAATAGTAACCGCATCTTTTAGATCAATCAGCACCGGGTCCAATCCTTTGACAATCGAGTCTACCATTCTATCAATCTCTTGTACAGTTCTAGAAATATGTGTGTTACTCGCTATTTGAAAACCTATCGGTAACAAACGCTTTAAAGGTTTTAAAGTTGTCACCTTAGACATCAAAATTTTATTCGGTGAACAAGGAATGATTTTATTGCTTTCATCTTTTTGAATAAAAACAACTCCATTATCATTTCCATTTTCAATAGCAGCACGCAATGCTGAGTCAAACTCGTGAATTTTACGCATTACATCGTAAATTTCTTCCGTAGTATAAAAACGAGTAACAGCTAAATCCTGTATCGGACGATAGCCAAACATACGCGAGTGCTGCAACACCGTATCCTGTTGAAATGTTTTTGGGCTGCGACCGTAATAAAAACCAATCAAGTTTCCAATCGTGACTCCGCGGTCTAAAATTTGTCCGCCGATAAAAATATTTAAAGGCACACGGAGCTTTAATTGTCCTGTATCATCCAATAACTCATTGACATCTTTTTCAGAATTGACTTTTGTAATCATGATATGGTCTTTTCTGATAGCTTGGATGACTTCGTATTTCACCTTTTGAAACTCTGGAACATCGCATTCTAACAGTAAAAGCGATTTTTTCAAGTTATCGTATGATTCTTTAATTAAGTCTGTAAGTAATTCTGGATTTTCATCAACAATAACGGATAGTTGTCGCTTTATTTCAATCACGACTTCTTCTTGCCATTCATGAGCTTGCTTTTTTTGTTCCGTATGGATAATAAAACTGTATTTTTTCGGACGTTCTCCAGCTTTTTGGCTTTGGATACGCCGAATCACTCCACCAACAATGAAATTCATCACAGCAGTGCGCAACGAATAAACTTTATTGCTAGTTAATACTTCCTCAATTTTAAACCGTCTAGGGTCCTGCTTCTTTAATACAATGAGCCCTTCAGGAGAAATTGGCTCGTAAATATAATAGGCAATGGTGTTTTCTTCTTGACTTTCCCGGAAGTAATAGTCCCCACCGATGTACTCTTTTGGAACGGGAACCAATTCTGTAAAAGCTGGTTTAATCGGTTTAAACACAAAACCGCGAAGCTCGATGCTATCAGGTTGTAAATATAGTGAGTATGGTGTAGCCGTTACCTGCAAGACATCACACTGTTCCAAGTTTTGACGAATGTCATCAATTTGTCCTGCGATCACCTTAATCTCGTATATTTCACTTTTTGTTTTAGAAAAACCGATGCTCGCATAATCTGCCTCATCGTCAATAATTAATACTTTTTTACTTGCAAGAGACGGATATGTTTCGAACAATGCTTTTTTTAAACGGTTTAGATTGTTTTTCTCTTTTTTTACAACTAAGATGATTTTTTGCTCTAGTTCATAGTTTGTTAAGTTATCAGGAAGAGACATGATATCGAAGATTTGTAGAATATCATCTTGTTTAAAATCTTCAAATTCCATTTTTAACCGTTCATACGTTTGTTGTGCTAGCGCTTTTGTTCCTTTTGTAAGAACAATCGCAACATCATATCCGTTATCAAACGCTAAAGCTGTTACACCGATAAATGTTCGAGTTTTACCGCTCTGAATTTTCCCCAACAACATTCCCGGTCTACTTAAACTTGTATCATTCTGCAATAAATTTCTAACGGTATTTTCAATACAAGCTTTAGTTTCATTAGAATAACCGTTCTTTTTATCTAATCCTTTATAAAATGTGCCATTAAGATTTAAATGCATTTCTGTTGGAATTGTCGTCATTGAATCATTCCCCCATTTTCACTAGTTACATGATCGGTTTATAAATCAGCCGCTTCCCTACCACATTCGTTCTTCAATGAATTCAGGAGTTTACTCCTTCATTAACTCTTTTTCTGTTAATCCCCATTTATTTGAAATATCCCAATTTGCTTATGAAGTTCCAATAGCCATTGTTTTTTGTCTTCCTCCATTTTTCGGAAGGTTTGTTGGTATTGATTATACGTATAGCAGTACTTTTCAGCAATTGCTTTTTAATCTCCAGTACAGCAGAGTTTGGAATTTATCCCGAACATTTCGTACTGGTGTTTTTAATTCTTCGAGACATTTATCGCAAAGTAAATTTCAATCTTTGATACGGGTTCTTCGCGAAAAGTTGTACTTAATAAATAAAGACAATCATAATAATGAAAGCCAAAAACTCAATTTTACTTTTTATACCACATATCTCTTGTTTCTACATTGTTATCACGTTTAAATTCAAAAAGCAAGTACATGTTTCAATGACCAACCGTTTTTTACACAATTGAGCCTAAGTTCATAAATTGCACACGGTAATCTTTTCGATATCCAAAATGTTTTAGTAAATGTCTATTAACCATATCCTCCACTTCTTCCTCTGTGAGCATATCTAAAATCATCGCCCCACCAACGATATTTAAGTATTTATTCGCTTGAACAAAATAATCCCGCTTAATTTCAATGCCATTTTCCTCAAGTCCGACGAGGCATTTTAGGATTCCTTTTGTAATCGTACGATTGGAAGTAAAGTTGCTGGAAAAGAATATAACGCTTCTTGCTGAAAAATCTTTGCTGCAAAAGAAGTTCGTTAACCAATAAGGATCTTGTTTGTTCGATTCATCATATGTCATATAGCCGACCCACCAAAGTCGGGCTAAAATGTGCACAAATAACGAACGCTTATTTCCGTTTTTGAAAAATAAAGCTGTATTTATGCGTTTGTCGTTTTTGTTTTCCAGATCTTTCTTTAATCGATAAAAAGCAAATTCCCTCAGCTGCAAGTGTGCGAGTCCGGCCCAAAGCCTCTCTTGCGTCGCTTGATTCACCGTCAAGTGTTTTAACGCCTCATAGATTGCTTTGACGTTTTCTTTATCGCTCGCGGCATAGTCCGCTTCCATATTCAACGCAGGCATTTCAAACGGGATGTTGGATTCGAGCACCTTTCCCTCTTCTTTCAAATAGTTGTCAAACCATTCATAATCTTCATTGTAATAATGTTCCTTATAAGAATCGTAATTGCCTCTTAAATCCATTAATGTTTCATCCGAGATGAATTTTAACTTCAAGTTAATCCTCCGTTCTATGAAGCTTTTCGATTTCTTCAAAACTCGCTTTCAGAGGTTTTCTTAAAACGAGCTGCGCCGCTTTTAGCGGAGATAACACGTCGGTTCCCACGTCTTCTAGTGGATAATTATTTTCTTGGAAAATTTTACCTAACACTTGATACCACGTATATTCCTCCAAATCCCCGTTCGCTTCGCTAATTTTAGAAAAAACATAGACTAAAGCCGGAACGATGACTGCCGCCAATATCGTATTTTTCAGTGGCAAATGGGCGCTCATGGCATATTGGTGATACTCGTACTCCGGTAAATAAATCGTAATATTGTTCGAATGGATATCGACATCCATATAATCATTCTTAAGAGATTTTGTGACCGTCACAATAGAAGGCAAATTCAAAAACTCGGTATGATCATCAATGAGCGTTGTTTCGATTGCCTCTCCGATTGCGAGTATATTTCCTTTTTCAAACGTCAATGAAATGTCTTTATACCAATCATTTAAATATTCATTCGTATAATTGTGAATCGCTTCTTTCGCGATGACAAACGAATGAAGCACAATCTTTCCCCTTAATTGGTGAGTCGCAATTGAAATTTCCAGACGTTCCTGATGCGTTTCGAACGCTTTCCGATAGCTCGTTTGCGAACATTCGACGTGAATCAAGTATACGCAGGAACGGTTCTCTATCAATCTTTTAATCTCCGGATTATCCAAATAAAAGTGCGCCTCGATTTTTACTTCGCCGAATTCTTCTTTGACATCCATTTTGGTGGAGAAACTCGTTTGTTTGTAATCATCGTTGTTCATATACAATACTGGGTATGGATATGAGACATTAATTTTCATACAGCTCCACCTCCATGGCACAATAATTCGGATATTCGATTTCCACATTGATAATAAAAGGCTTTTTGGCCGGAATTGAGTGAAGATCAATTTTATTGGCTCCCCATTTTTCCACTGTCACATTTGGATCGTCGGTTGTCGCGTTTTGAATCGGCAAATCAAAGTCGTTCTGTTCCCCGATTACTCTAAAGATGAGCCGGCCCTTTTCAATCGCTTTTTTCGCCGTAATGACAAAACGATACTTTCCTCGTTCTTTGTCAATACAAACATATCTTTGCGCAATTTGAATCGGTTCACTGCTTGGTTTCTGCTGCCTTTGTCGATCCAAGCCGCCAGTCATGCCTTTATCCAATTGATTTTGACCACTAGGATTTTGAACTCCGCCTCCACTGTTTCCCCCGCCACTATGTTTTCCCAATCCGTTTCCTCCTTCCTCTCCAGTCAGGGTAATCCCGTATTCTCCGGCTAATTGGGCCTCAACATCTTCAGTGGTGAGACCTCTTTGCCTTGTGGCTTTCCTACTCTCTTCCTTGATTTCTTTTTTCAAAATCTGTTTAATGCTTGAATGGAGAGATTCTGTTTTATTAACTCCCTGCATGTTGACAAGCTTTTTGTTAGGGAGAAAATCACTTAAGCCAATCGCATCCATGCTGTCTGTAATTTTTTCTTGAAAATGTTCTTTTACCGCGTTTCTAATAAAAGACCTTAAATCCGCATAAACTTTTTTCGCTAATTTAGGGTCTTTTTCATAGCGCTCAGACGACCATTCATTATGAGCGGGATTTTCCATTTGCTTAAAAATCGTATTCATGTTTTTTCCTGTAATCATCAATATTCCAGTAAAAGAGATACTGCCGCTAATATTTTTTTGTTCAAAAAGACGCATACCAGTCGTTCGCGTCATCAGCACGCGTCTATTTAAATCTTCGCCGTTCATCAAATATAACGTGGCTTCCCCTTCGGCAAAAGAGATTCCTTGCTTATACCTTTGGGCCGGATAAGCGACTTTGATTGTTTGATCGGAAGTAAGTAGATGGAAGTAATGCTGTAAATGTCGATTTTCTTCCGTATCCTCTAAATCGCTAATTAATTGTGCAATATTCCTATCACTAATTTCAAAATCATTGATTCGAACCACCAATTTTTTCCTATAAATCGTGATAAAGAAGTTATGCAGTACCGATCTAATGATTTCCTGTTGCCAATCTTCGCAAGGCTCAAATGCCGTTACATATATATCCGTGCCGGTATCTTTTCTGACAAAACTAGGCTCTAAAAATAATTGATGAGGAATTGCATCGGAATTTTCGTTATGTGTGTAATAACCATTCCCTAATGTGATTTCGTTTGCATTCTTTTTGAAAGACATGATATTGGCTACGCCAATAAATGATTCATAGTCCGTGATATCAAGAGAAGAATAAAATAACGTCCGCAATTTAGAGTTCAAGAAAGGAGCCGATTTCCCAATGCCAAAACTACCACCGGAGCTTTCATGCTTATTAGATGATCCTGCTTCCTTTACCAATGAGCTCCATGGAGATCCTAGTTCCCCTTCTTTCGCTCCTTCAAGCCCTTTTGTATTAAAATCGCTGATTCGTAAAATTTGTATAGTGGGGCGTTGAACAATCTGTAATGCGTTTTCTAAAAAATACTCACATTGTTGGTTTTTCCCCTTCCACGTCTCTTGACATTTCAAGAACACATCTTTTAATTGGTTGATGCCAGGTACTTTATTCATATCTGTCGTAAAACTACTGAACTCTACAATAACAGGTTTTTTTTCATTTTTTACGGCATCTAAAGAGTTTTGACAGATTTCTCTTGTTAATGACTCTAGAGCGTTACCTCTAAAAGTTTCCAGTCCGGCATGATTAATAGAATTAATCAACCCACCCGCTACCGCAGGAAAATGCCAAAATGTATTCATATGTATCCTCCAAATCTTCAAGTATCTACTAAAAATTCGGTTCTTCACCAAAGGTTGTACTTAATTTTTTCGTAACATTCTTATACTTATGTTTCCGAGGGAAAACTAGCGAACTAACGTTTTTTACATATACTTGTTCAGAGAAGTTTACCGTTTGTCAAATACCTGTTGTGGTGATGAATCCAAAATTTTCCAAACCACCTAGAGCTATAGTTTTCCGTGACTATCTATTCTGCAAAAGTTTTTGGTTCTAAAGTCGATATGTCGACAACTGCAAATATAATCACTCCCTCTCTAGGCAGTCCATCTTTATTTGACAAAAACAATATTCCTAGTGAAACAATCCATCCTTCCTCTCAAAATACACATATTTCAGCTCAATCCCTTTTCTTCTAGCCTTTTGGTATTCTGCAATCGTGGACAGGATAAATTGAAAATTCTTCATTGGAATCATAACGATTTTTGGCTATATTATTGTCGACTCGAACGAGGAACGTTTTACTGGCCTTCTAATCATCGCTCGGAACCTTTAAAAATTAGTCCACATCAATTACGATGGCTACTCGATGGACTATCACTGGAACAAGCCCACTCGGTGGTAACCGCAAGGAAAGTTATTTAAATAACCCGTGGTTCTATTAAGATTATACCAAACTCCTTGACATAACATTGTCGAACGCCGTCGATATGTCATCAAAATTGCCTCTATCCATTTATACCCTCCCCCCAATAGTCTCAAACCCCGAACGAATGCCCATTTTTTCGTACAGTTTTAGTTTGGTTTCGTGTTGTTGTTGCTGTAGTTGTTTGATTCGTTGCTCAATCCGCTCTTGCTCTTGGAGATAGGATTTCATCATCTCCTGTTGTTCGCTTAAAGGTAGCATTGGAACCGGAATGTCTTCCAAGTCCTTTATGCTTAAAATCGATACGTTCGTCCCTACTTGCTTGCTCAGCAACAAATATTGCCCAACTGGACTTTCTAAAAAAGTTTTTAAATAAAATGGGTCGATCGTTTGGTTTAAGCGAATGCCGATAAAGTTATGAGAGATCAACACTTTCCCTTCATGCGGAGGGATGACCGCTACTTTTATTCCCATGCCGCGGCTGGAAATAATGATATCGCCTTCTTGAACGAGATACGATTCGATTTTTGCATTGTTTTTAATTTCGTAGGAGGCGAGTTGCTCGATTAATAGTTCGCCGTTTTGAACATCTGATAATTTAATGACTCTATATTCCCCAGTTTCCGTTTCCGAGTCTTTTGCAGAAATATTAATGCCGCGATAAAACGTGCCAAGCTGCTTTAACGGTTGTACTTGCGTCGATTTCTTTATGCGATCGAGATGGAATTTGACTTTCCCATACGGCTCGATTTCCAGCTCACTGCTTTGCAAATACCGGCTGCTTAGTAAATTCGTTTCTTGAATATCTCGCACCGCAACAAATTTGCTTATTTCTTCGATTTCTAGCCCGTTATGGTAGATTTCCGCAATCTTACGAACGTGCTCTTCCCCGAGATGCTTTCTTCTTCTCCCTCCTTCTTCGTACTCGTTTTCTGCGTTAATAAATAACACTTTTCCTTTTCTTTCGGCGGCTTTGTTTTTATTTAGCACAAGTAAATTTGTTTGAATGGCTGTATTGTCCAGCGGTGCCGGTAAAGCGATGACCGCTTCAATGACATCCGCAGCCAATAAATGCTCTCTTATGACTGCTTCAGGGCCGCCTCTAAACAGCGTTCCGTTTGGGACAACAAGGACGGCTTTCCCCTTTTCATTTAACGAAGATAAGGCGTGTAATACAAACGCCATATCAGCACTTGTCCGCGGCAATTTTCCGTATACAAAGCGATGGTACGGATCATTCATGAGCGCTTCATAGTTGTTCATTTTCATACCGAATGGAAAATCCATCATCACATAATCAAACTTTTTCAACTGGTTCCCTTCGGCAAACGCTGGTCGTGTCAATGTATCCCCTTGCGCTAACTGAGCGTCTGTACGTCCATGAAATAGTAAGCGTAATTTTCCAAGCGCCCACGCTTGCGGATGAAATTCCTGGCCATATAGCGAAATTTCCAGATCGTTTTGCAAGGCGTAGTGGTGGGCAGCGCATAATGTTCCAGCCAATCCAAACGTCCCGTCATAAAAACTTCCGCTTTGCATCTGTAAAATTCGAATGCCAAGCTCATTGACACTATTAGGTGTGGAAGCGAAACCAGTTGCATATACGTCCGCATGACTTGCACGAGCGAACAATGCCTCGATAAATTCCGTCCATTGTTCTTTCGACAAGGCGAGTGAATGAATGCGAGAGAACAGACGATACAACGTGCTATCGCTGAACGGACTAGACGAATAAATCGGTTCATAAACGCCTTTCAAAAAAGGAATTCGCTCTTCCAATTCCGTTAACATTGCTTTTAATTTTTCCGCTAAAAAAGCACCTTCTTTTAAAAGAGACTCTAAAGCAAGAGTATTAGGCAGGTTGTACTGTTCTTTATGTAGTTCTAAAAATTTGACGCTTGCGACAGACATAATCATCTGTAATGAGTTACCAACACTTGCGCCTGCTTCTCCCCGCAACATATCGAACAAATAAGACAATTCATGTTCATAATTCATAAAAAACTCTCCCCCAAAAATTACTCGCTGTTAGTAATTTAATTACCTTCCAAAGATAACTGCTCGTTAAATAAATTCTGTGCTAAGTATACCTTATTTAGAAATAAATAGTCAATTGTTTTTTAGTAATAAAATTACTAATTTTAAATAACCCCCGAGCAATGCCATCAGCACTGCTCGGCTTTTCCTTATCCAAAAAACTCATACGTCGCTACCATTTTTTGTTCCCTCGTTATCTATGCTCATTTTCCTCCGCTTCTTCTCTCAAAATACACATGCAACCGATATTCACAAATCTCCTGCGTCCATTGGTACAAAGTTGCTTCGTCCGCTGGTGCGATGGAGAAGTTAAGCGAGAAGACATTATTTTCAAACGAAATAAGCCCGTTGGAACTGCCGCTCCATTTGGTCATCGGCATTTTGGCGATGAGTTTCGCGACTTTTTGTTCGTCGTATTTCCATAAGCGCTTCGTTTCCCCGTCGGAGAAGTCGATGCGTTTTCGGTATTCTTTTTCCGTCAAATATTGATGGAAAAATGGTGCGGCTTCGTTCGGCGTAATTGGCAAATGCCAGCGTGACGGTCCGCGGTTGAGCATCGCCTGCAAGACGACCATTTTGTAACTTTTTGTCATCGTTGTTCGCTCGACCTCGATAAGCCAGGCTTCGTATTTCAAAAATACTTCTTTTTCCCGCTCGGACAATTCCTCCGCCCAATAAAGAAACCCGACGTACGATTTAAACTCGTCCCTGTATTCTTTTGCTTCGCTTCGTCCGTGCAAATGGAGCTCCAAATACGTCGGACGGCGGCCGAGCTCTTGCTTCAGTTCTTGGTAATCGTGCAATAGTTTTTCTCGGCGCGGCTGACGTTTCCGCCTCATTTCTTCTAGCAAGTCAATGACACGCACATCAAGGACAATATCGCATTGTTCCGGCACAGTTGGAAGTAGCTTTTCTCTTTTCTTGTTCGTTTCCCCTCGCTTCGTGTCAAAAAGCGAAAGTTTCACATCGGCATTGCGGTAGTTTCCGATTAAGTCAATAATGACGCAATATTGTTTCGCTGGATGAAGACGCAAGCCGCGCCCGACTTGTTGGGTGAAAACCGTCAATGACTCCGTCGGGCGAACGAATAATAACGTATCGACCGACGGAATATCGACCCCTTCGTTAAATAAATCGACAGTGAAAATGGCGTCTAATTCGCCTTTTTCAAGCAGCGCAATCGCTTCCGTGCGCGTAATATGTACTTGTTTCGAATGCAAGCTCACCGTACGGTAGCCTTGTTCGTTAAAATAATTTGCTAAAAAATCCGCTTGGCGAATCGATGAACAAAACACGAGCGTTTTCGTTTGCTTATGTTTCTCCCAAGCTCGCAAAATATTTTCCGCCATTTCCGTCCGCAGCTGCGCTTGCAATAGTTGTTCTTCATCGTAGCGATTGCCACGCCAGGCGATTTTCGTATAGTCGGTATCGTCATACACCCCATAATAACGGAACGGCGCAAGCCACCCGCGCTGCACCGCTTCGATAAAATCGATGCGGTACGCCACGTTTCCGTCGCAAAGCGCGTACACGTCTTTATAGTCGTTGCGATCAGGTGTCGCTGTAATGCCGAGTAAAAATTGTGGCTGGAAATAAGCAAGCACCCGTTCATATGACTTCGCAGCGGCATGATGAAATTCGTCGACAACAATTAAATCAAACGCATCTTGGGCAAATATTTCGAGATGTTTTTTCATGCTTAACGTAAAAATCGACGCAAACACGACATCGGCTTGCCCTTCTTTCACTTTGCCGTCGTAAATGCCAAACGTCTTATCCGAAAGCACTTGCGCAAACGAGCGTTTCGCCTGATGCAAAATTTCTTCGCGATGGGCGATAAACAGCACTCTATGAAAATTGCGGGCAAAAAAGGCAGCTAAATACGTTTTGCCAAGACCGGTCGCCATGACGACCATCGCGCGATCGTATCCTTCCGTATATGTTGCTTCCAGCTGGGCGAGCGCTTCCACTTGCGCAAAACGCGGCTGGATTGACCCGTAGGAGGGCTTTGATTCGTACATCATATCAACCGCTGCTTTTGGCGTGGCTGGAAGCATAAGTTCCATTTCTTCGGACGTTGTCCACTGCCGCACTAAATTCGGATGGCGCTGGTGGTAATCGGCATAATGCTTCTCGTAGTCTTTTACCGTTTCCTCGTTTACTTGCACCGTTTGCTCGGCGTAAAAAAGCGTTAAAAACTCGCTCATTACTTTGGCAAAGACGTTTTCTTCGACACACTTATGCAGCCCGATGTTCCATTCGATGCCGCTTGTTAAAGCCGAGCGCGATAAGTTGGAGGAGCCGATAATAAAATAGCCGTCGTTTGTATTTTCAAACAAATACGCTTTCGGATGGAAAGAAACGCCGTTGCTTTTCCATAAACGAATTTCAATATTCGGATGGATTGCTAGCAATGCTCGCAATGCCTCCGGCTGCGTGACATACAAATAATCGCCAGCGCAAATTTTAATATCGGCTCCCCGTTCCGCTGCTTGCTTTAACGGTTCTTTGATGACTTCCACGCCCGATTTCATCACAAACGACGTTAATATATAAATCGTGGATGAGGTTTCGATATGTTCTTTTAGTTTTCCGATCAAATGGCTTTTGACAAACTCGACTTTACTCATCATGTACCTCGATCAAAAAGATCTTTTCTTGAAAACCTCCCCGCTTTTCCGCTTTTTCCGCGCGAACCGCCTCAACTTGCTCGATCGTTGCCCCATGGCATTCGGCAAGCGCATGGATAATCTCCAACAAATCCGCCAACTCTTCTATTGCTGTCACATCGTCTTTGGCACTCACATATTCCTCCAGCTCTTCAAACGCTTTTTTTCGCAGTTCATGGCGGTATTCTTCGTCGCTTAATGTTCGCATCGTAAACGTTTTCCCTGCCGCTTCGATGATTTGTGGAATTTTGTCGCGAACAAGTTTGTTGTAAACAGGCATCGTATCCTCTCCTCTCCTTTTCACCTCTTCCCATTTTACAATATTTCCCGCTCTTTTGGAACAAAAAAGCTGCGCTTAAGGTGGTTATTTGTACCGCTTCAACCGCTCTTTTAGCGCCTCGACGTCGATTGGCGGCTCGGGAGCTTGCGGGGTTTCCCATTGCTTTTGATAGTCTTCAAGCCAATCCGGCACACACTCTTTCCGAATCGGCGCAGCGGTTGTCATCACGAAAAACTTCTTCCGGTTTTTCTTAATGTCGTCCACCGTTTTATATTGCTTTCGCTCCCAATCGGCTAACACCGTCTCGGCATATTTCCATGACGTACTTCCGTATGCTAGCGCGGTGTTTAACGCTTCCATGACAAGCGGTGCGCCCATTTTCTCAATCCAGTCAGTGATTCGTTGTTTTGTTTGTTCGTTTGAAGGATAGAAATGATGCTCATGATAGAAAGAAAGAAAGAATATTTTTCTTTTCTCTTTCTTTTTCTTCTTTTTCTTTATTAAAATCATTGCATAACAAATACTTTGCGCGCGCGTTCGCTTCGCTAGTTGCTTGTTCGTTGCGGCATTTGTCATATGGCGCAGCGATTTCGCGCTCGTTATCTCCTTTGCCATGTTGCTTATGTACCGGCTCACGCTGACCATCGGGCTTGTCATATTGACCAGCCGCTTCGTTGCATGCATCCTCTTCCTCTTGGTCACCTATCCACTCACGCTGGCTACCGATGTGGTCATGTTGACCAGCTGTTTGGCTACG
This sequence comes from Anoxybacteroides voinovskiense, assembly GCF_014196205.1. Taxonomy (GTDB): domain Bacteria; phylum Bacillota; class Bacilli; order Bacillales; family Anoxybacillaceae; genus Anoxybacteroides; species Anoxybacteroides voinovskiense. The sequence continues at coordinate 49,033 of NZ_JACIDE010000015.1, forward strand.
GTAGCCGTTAGTTTGCTTGTCGTTTCGTTGGTCGTTTTTCCGGCCGTCGTTGTTCGCGGAACGTTTCGCAACGCTCATCTGCCCTGGTTGCTCTGTTGCGTTAGATAGTTGGTTGAGATTTTCTAATTGATTATTTAGAACAATGTTTGGATGGCTAACCAAAAGTTCCTTTTCTGTTTGTAGATGGCGTTCTACTTCAATATGTTGCTTTTGCAGCTCCTCGTGATTCAGCCGGTACGATTTTGTTTGGTCGATTTTATTTCGGTTAAAATTGCCGGATTCGATGTAGCCTAAGCGTTCTAGGCGGTACACGACACGGCGGAGCGTACTGACCGACCAAAACGGAAGGCGCTTTTGCCATTCCTCATACGTCATGACAACCCACTCCCCGCCCGTTTCTTGTAAAAGCTGATAAAGATCGCAAAGAACAATGCTTTCATTCAACCCAATTTGGCAAGCAAGTTGACTCGAAATATACATCTTCTCACCCTCCAACGAAAATAGTTCTACCTGTTCTATCGCTGGAAAGGGTGGAAAAAGATAGATGCCCAAAAAAATAAAGCCGTTCACCGTTTGTGAACTGCTTTCACTTTCCACCGCTCCATAAAAACCAAATCGTCACCCAAATTGCCGCTACCGTGCATACAATAGCAACCGTTTGCCATTTTACTCTCTCTTGCTTATTGCTAGAAACAGAAAATATATACTTTCTCATCCCCGCTCCAATCGCTAACGTACCGAATAAAAGCAATGTGAGCCCGGACAAAAAAAGCCCGTTCGGAAAGTGCGTTGCTTCGAAAATACCAAAAAGAGCCAAACGAAACGAAACATACGTGACTGCCGCGACGCCAATCGTATAGAATAACATCACTGCCCATTTTCTCATCTTCCTTCTGTTTTCATCCCCTTCACGGAAAAAATATCGTACCACCTAGATACAACGATAGGTGCGTTCCTCTACCGAGCGACACAGCGACGGGCGAGGCAGCTAGTGCCCCACCCCTTAACGATAAGCTCTGCGTGCAGTTATCCTACGGCGTTAGTCGTCACACCGTTCATTTCCCGCAACATTTTTTATACTTTTTCCCGCTTCCGCACGGGCACGGGTCGTTTCGCCCTATTTTCTTTTCTTCACGGCGCTGCGGGACGTTTTTATAATTTAAAAGCCGCTGCAATAGCTGGCGGTAATGCTCTTCTTTCTCATACGCAACGCGTTTCCATTCTTCTAATTGTGGATGAGTAAGTCCCATCACGGTATAAAAACTGTACGCTACTTGTTCTACGTCAATGGCTGAAGAAAACTTCCCTTCCTCTAAATAACTTTCAATCTCTGGCAACGCTTCTTCGGAAAGATGATGGCAAAGCGATTCAAAGAAAAAGGCACGGTCTTGGTCGTCTTTAATTTTCGGGAACGCTTCGCGCAACTTCTGCAAAGCAAGCGGCGTTTTAATATTCGCCAACACGTGTGCGGCAAAGATAGACGGGTCTTGCTCTTCCGCATACGGCGCAACGGCACGAACGACCGCATCGGATTGAAACGCAATCAACGTTCGCTCCACTTCTCGAATTAAAATATCTTCCTCCGTTCGCTTTAACAGACTGGCAACGAACGGAATATACGCATCCAATTTCATCAAACTAATCGCATAAACAGCCAAAATGCCTTCATAGGAAAAATAATCTTGTTGTTCGTTCTTTTTCAACACGTCTTCGATGTATGATTCCATCATCCAGCCTTTTTGCACAAGCGTACGCACCATTTGTTTAGCAGCTGTAAACAAAATGTTATCATACCCTTTTTTGTGCTCTAAGTACGCGATGAGCCAATAATATTCATCCCAAATGTCCTCTGCTGTTCCATGCAGCATCAGTTCATACATATACCAGTCGTCTTCTGACAAATACTGCAATAACTCCGACTTATGTTTTGCTGCGATTTCTGGAGCGAATGCGAATAAAAAGTCCTCTTTTTTCATTTCCAATAATAGCTGTGCTGCTCGATCACTGAACGTATGGTTGGAAAGATGGCGCAAAATCTCTCTTTCTCGATCCGTCCCTTTATAACGCATCTCTTCTTCTAAAAGGCGTTCCGTCCATTCCGTGGGCACGTTCGGATAATCTTCTAGCGCTTGCAAGACAAAACGTTGAATGATGAGATCGTCGCTTAACAAATACGGTTCAATTTTTTGTAAAAAAGTCATCTGCTCCATTCCTTTCCTAACATATAGCTAGTTTTTCTCTTGCTCATTATCCATCACTATCCCCTTGCTTGTCTATCCCTAGCGCCTGCAAATATTGCCGTAGGCTTTCTTCTACACAGGTTGCTACTAGCGTGACAAATGGCTCGATATTCCCCCTGCCTTTTCTAACGTTTCCAAGGGTCGCCTTGGATAACCGCGCGGCAATTCGGGATACTTCTCGCAAATTTTTTACTAACCTCGCAGGCAGCGGCCGATGCGCATCTACCTTCGCTTTTACCTTATCCACCCGAGCAAACATCGCAACCCATCCATTGTTGTTATTCGCTGCAGGACAACCGATTCCTTTTCTTTTAAGTAAAAAAGTAGCTCACGCTTGTGAACTGCTCATTGCGACAAGTTGATTTTTTCGTTTTTTTGTTTGCCTGTGCTAATGATGTGAATGTCGACATTCACATCGTCAAGCTGGTATGGAAAAAGGACTGTTTTTTTCCCAACGAGTTTCCAGCGATCAAGTAAGCGGTTCACTTCGAGCACATCGGCATGTATTTTCTGCCCTTGCCGGTACGTATCCATGATCTCTGAAGCAATCACTTTTTCTGTCTTCTTTTCAATCGTTGGAAGCGACGCACGGGCAAGCTTTTCCGTCATAATGCCGCGGCCACGGACGCGAATCGCGACGCCTTTCTTTCCTTTTTTCTTCACTGAAATGCGCAGCCCTTCGACCATAATCGATGCCAACGGCTCCTTGTTTTCCATCACCGTTACTTGCGACTTCTCCGTATCTTTCTCCAGCCACCGCATCCCGAGCAAGTCTTCTAATGGAAGCCACCCTTTTAATTGATGATTGACTAAAAAGTGGGCGCCTGCGATTTTTAACATGCTTTTCTTTTCTTCATCCGATTGCCAATGCCCTTTTGAAAGCCCAAGCGACGGAATATAGGCCGTTTCGTTTGGCGTAGATGCTTCTGCGACATATTCAAAAAAACGGAGCGGGCGAATGTATGAGCGCTGGCGGTACAATTCATTCGGTTCGTGCAAAATATTCGTCAACGCCGACAGTTTAAAAAACGATTTTGCAAGAAAAATGTCCTCGACGTTTTCCCTCGTGCTAAATAGCCAAATATTATAGCGAATTTCCCGATAGCGGCTAACAAAATCGAGCGATTGTTTTAGGCGGTATTTCAGCACATTTTCTGACAACACAATCGCCGAAATATGTCCCCAAAATAGCCGCTGCTGCGCATCTTCCGTTAATGTGTCAATCGCATCTTGCACCGTTTTCCCTTCGCTTTTTCCAACCCAAATCGGCGGAGATATTTCTGGTGCACTCCCTTCTTGTTTGGCGATATTCGAAAAATCAAGAATTTGCGTAAACACAGAAAACGTATTTTTCTTTTCATTAAAATCAATGCCGATCGCGGTGACGTAATGAATGTCTTGTATTTCTTTAATGTTCCAACAACCGCTTAGCATACTGACAATAACGAACAAAATGATACATCGTTTCATCGTTCCGTCCTCCTTTTTTTCTTCGTCCGTAAAAACTTCGGGCGGGAATCGGACACGTGCGCGGTCGGTTTCAACAACGAACGGAGCGCTTCTTTCCACGTCAACCCGTACGAACTAAGCAACACTAAATACGGAACGCCAAACGACCGAAGCCTTGCTAAATAAACGACAATGAGAAAAAACGAAGAAAAAAATCCAAACAGCCCTAACGATGCCGATAATAATAAACAGCCCATCCTTAATAACGTGACCGACCCACCAAGCGCTTGGTTGCCAATCGTATAGCTCGCTAACGTCGAAAGCGCGACAATGACAACGACCGACGGGGAAATAAACCCTGCTCGAATCGCCGCATCCCCGATAATCAACCCGCCAACGACCGTTAACGTTTGTCCAATCGACGACGGCAAGCGCGCCCCTGCTTCACGAAACAATTCGAGCAGCGTAAACACAACGATAATTTCCATCGGTGCAGGAAACGGCAAGCCAAGGCGCGCCATCGTCACCGTCGCTAATAGCGGAAATGGAATTTGATCTTGATGGTATGAAATAAGCGCTGTCCAAAACCCTGGCAAAAACACTGCCGTCAATAGCCCCATTAACCGAAAGAAGCGGCTGAACGAAACGACGTAGTACGGAAAATGAAGGTCTTCCGGCGACTTTAACAAAAACGATAAATTCGCCGGACCGATAATCGCCGTCGGATTGCCGTCCACTAAAATCGCAAACCTTCCTTTTAATAAAGATGCCACGACAAAATCTGGGCGCGTCGAATCGGCAACCATCGGGACGATCGCGTTTGGTGCGTCTTCGATTAAACTTTCCAGCTGCGTCGCTGAATAAATGCCGTCAAACTGTACTTTCTCTAAGCGGCGAACGGCTTCTTGCAATAGCTGATCATTTATCACGTCTTCTAAATATACTAGGGCCACTGCCGTTTTCGTCTCCGCCCCAAGAATAAACGTTTTTCCGCATAAATTTGCCGTTTTTAACCGCTTTCGCAATAAAGCGATATTCGCCTGCAAATCTTCGACAAACCCTTCACGCGGCCCGCGAATCGCAATTTCCGAGTGCGATTCTTCCACAGACCGGCTCGGCTTTTTCGCAATGTCAATCAACAGAAACGACGAATGCTCAAACGAACAAAGGAGAAGAAACCCGTCTAACACTTTTTCCGCCGCTTCTTTCATCGTTGCCGTTTCGGGAAGCGTTGTGCACGGAACAGACGCTAAATCGCGCGGCGGTAAGGTCAAATAATGATACAACCACCGCTTATCGACGACCGGCTCGCAATAAATCGCGAGAAACTTGCCAATTTCTTTCGTATGAATATCGCTATATTTTGCAAAAAAGTGAAGCAGTTCGTCACGGCTGCTTTTCATCATTCATCCCCCTTCTAACCGTCAGCCATCCCGAAAGGAGCGACAACCCAAGGAAAAAGCAGAGCGAAGCAGGGAAATAAACGCGCTTAATGAGCGCATAAAAGGTTGCATCGCCTACCCGAAACAGCGAAACACCAATTAATAATGAACAAACGATGCGCTTCCCCCACGTTTTCGTTTTGTGCGAAAGTGGAAAAAGGTCAGCGATGACGTATAACAAAAGCGAAAGGCGAATAAGCGCCCCAGAAAGCCATTGATAAATTGAAAAAAAATCGACGTGGGAAATGTATTTGCCGATTTGCAATAGCCGCCACTGCTCATACGCAGGATAGCGCTGATGGCTCGCCTCGGAAACACCAAAAATAGTAATGCTTCCAATCAACGGACCAAGCGTTAAACCGACAAGCAATAAGCCTAGTAGCCACATATGTTTTAAACGAATCGGCGGCGAGATGCGGTGCTGAAGAAAAACGAGCAAGCCCATTTCGACAAGACCGCCGCCGATATAAACAATCCCGCGAACCATACGCGAATACCCGTGTTCAAATAGCGGAAATAGGCGCGAATAATCTTTATACATAAAATTCGCGGACATGACGAAAAAGCCGAGAACGATGACGAAAAACAAAATGACCGCCCCAGAAATAGCTAACGACTGAATATTCACCGACGCATAGTAGCTAATCGCGACAAACAAAAGTGCTAATATAAAAATCGGCGTTTGCGGAAAATACGAAGTAATCGTCCAGTTTAGCGTATCTTTTAACGTCACCCACATCGCAAAAAATAAAAAAATGGCGATGCCAAATGACAAACAGCGAGCCACTCCTCTGCCAAAGCGAGCGCTCATCCAAAGATACAGCGATTGCCCGTTCATCTTTTTCAAAGTCCAATAAAGAAAACAAATCCAAATGCTATACAGCACGGCGGCAGCGAAAACAGACAGCCACGCATCGCGCCCCGCTACTTCTAGTAGCACTGGAATGACCATGACATGGTTAACAAGCCCTGTGCTTAACATTACTAAAATAATCACTTGTTTGACGGTAATTTGTTCGTCGTTCATCGCAACCAGTCCCGTTCTCTTATTCTCGTTTTTATTGTTTTCCTATCGATGAAAAAGTATTCCTTATAAACAAAAAACACCACCCTTACCGGGTGATGTCGAAAAATAAGCAATGGTACGTCGCGCAAATAGCTCCGTCTTCGGAAAAGCGCTGCTCGTATTCGCGCACTAATGTTTTAAACACGGACGGGCGCTGGCAATAGCGACCGGTTGTGCTATTTGTCGCCCCGATATGGCGAAGCGATAAGAAAAAGTCGCGGACGGACGGGAAGCGCTCGACGATAAACGTTTCGCTGCCAAAAACAAGCGCATTCGTCGCCCGCTCACAACAAGCAAGCCACTCGACAAGCGTCGGAAACGACGGACCGATGCGAACGGCGTCCGTGATGTGGTGTTCGTTTAGCGCCGCTTGAAACGATGCGTGCAATTCATAAAACGTGCGGGCGCCAAACGTCGAAAAAAGCAGCTGTCCGCCTGCATTTAAAGAAGAAAAAAGCCGTGCCATCGTCCGCTCTGCTTCATTGAACCATTGAAACGTCGCATTAGAAATAATCAAGTCGTATCGCTCTGTCAGTTCCATCGTTTCCATATCGGCACATTGCCAAACGATACCGTCCCCAAGGCGCGCTTTCGCTACCGCAATCATTCCCTCGGCAATATCGACCGCCGTGATATGAGCGTTTGGAAATGTGCGGCGCAGTTTTTCCGTTAAATGCCCGGTACCGCACCCAATTTCCAGAATCGTTTTTGGTGAAACAGCAATTCGGCGCATGAGTTCATCCGCCATCGTTTTTTGTACGCTCGCAAACCGGTCGTACGTACTCGCCCGCTCGCTAAACCGTTTTTGCACGAGTTGTTTGTCAATCATCGATTTCACCTCCCCATGTTCGAATGGAATAGGCGCATTCGCTCGTTTTTGTCCAAAACGGCACATGCCCGATATTTGCTAATATCTCTAGCTTAGCATTCGGTACACGTTCAGCGAGATAGCGCGCGGCTTCTGGTGGGCAAATCGTATCACTTTCCCCATGCAAAAGAAGCACTGGCATATGAAGCTCTGAAAGCAACGGACGCGCATCGGCAGTTAATAAATAGTCTAAGCCAATCGCTAATTCTTCTACGCGGCCGCGATGCATAAACAAAGAAATGTCGCCCGTTTCTCCTTCCGCCCATAACGACGCGCCAAACGATGCAAGCGTTTCTTCTGGATGTTTTTGTAGCTGCTTTTTCATCCGCTCGACGATGCGCGGATGCCAGCCGGACGGGTAATCATCATCCGTCACAAACCGGCTCGTGCCGCCGATCAGTACAAGCCCAGTGACGCGCTCAGGAAATGCATGCGCCATTTCTAAGGCAACTAGCGCCCCGAGCGACCAACCGATAAGAAGCGATGGAGAAGTAAGCGCCTGTTCCGCTCGCTTGCGAAAGCAATCGACCGACTGTATCCGTTCCCATTCGACGACCGTATAAGAAGAAGGCGAAAGCTCCTTAATAAGCGGGGCAAACACATCCCCTTTCATCCCCCAGCCTGGAAGGAAAACAGTATTCATGAAATCACCTTCATTTCTTTTCCGACTTCTGCAATTTCCACAAGCGCCCAATCAAGCTGCTCTTTCGTCATCGTCGCCATGAGCGAAAAGCGAATGCGCGCTGTGCCTTCTGGAACCGTCGGCGGACGAATCGCCACCGCAGCAATCCCGCGTTCTTGCAAGCGGCGGCTAAATTGCACCGCCCGGTCGTTCTCGCCGACGATAACCGGCACGATTTGCGTGATACTTGGTCCGGTATCAAACCCGAGCGCTTGCAGGCGCGTGCGGAAATAAACGCTTAATTCGTGAAGCTGCCGACGCCGGTCGTGCGCTTCTTGAACAACAGCTACCGCCGCACAAATCGCCCCGAGCGCCGCTGGCGGAAGCGCAGTCGTAAAAATGAATGAACGCATATGGTTAATGAGATAGTCGATGAGCACTTTTTTTCCTGCCACATACGCCCCAAACGCCCCGAGCGCTTTACTAAACGTGCCCATATGAATATCGACTTGCTCCGCGATGTTTAGATGATGAACAAGCCCTTCGCCTTTTTCGCCATACACACCGCTTGCGTGCGCTTCGTCAACGACAAGTAGCGCCCCGTACGTTTCTTTTAGACGGACAAGCTCTGCTAGCGGCGCAATATCGCCATCCATGCTAAAAACCGTATCAGTAACAATGATTTTTCGTTTTTGCTTATCCGTTTTTTGCAACAGCGCTTCTAAATGATCGATGTCGTTATGGCGATACCGTTTTACTTCGGCGCGGCTTAAAATCGCTCCATCGACGATGCTCGCATGGTTCCATTTATCGCTGAAAATGACCGTATCCCGTCCCGCGATTGCGGAAAGAATACCAACGTTCGCCGTATAGCCGCTATTGACGATAAGCGCCGCTTCGCTTCCTTTCCATTCGGCTAGTGCGGCTTCTGCTTCCGTATATAGCGAAAAGTTGCCGACAATTAACCGCGAGGCAGTCGCTCCAGCTCCATACGTTCTCGCTGCACGAATGCTTGCTTCGATGAGACGTTCATCGTTTGCTAGCCCTAAATAATTGTTAGACGCTAAGTTAAATAGCTTTTTCCCATCTAGCCAAACGAAACAGCCGTCCGAATCCGCCTCGTAAAGCTTCCGTTGTTGTGCTTTTTCGGCTAATTCGTCTAGCTGTGCGTGAAAGTCATGCCACAAACACCCTCTCCCCCTTTTGTTAACCGATTATAATAAAAAGTTTACAAATATCGTATCATAGACCGTTTCCCGCAACAATGGTTTTTTCAAATTCCATGTTTGGAGTGAGCGGTTTGTCCATACCGTTAGTCGCTACGTTGCATTTATTACTATGAAGGTAGCGTCAAAAAATCTATGAAAAATAATCACGAGCTGCCTTTTGAAGGAAAATGGAGGAAAGGAGGGGAAGATGATGAATTTTATCCACGAAGCTCGCCACTTAGTGGGACATACGGTGAGAGTCATTACGGTACACGGAACGTTCACGGGTACGCTATTGTCCGTCGGCAACGATTTTCTTGTGATGAGAGTGCGAATTGGCGGAAGATTGCGGCGTTTGCTCATCCGTTTAGCACTCATTATCGCCTTATTCCGTTTTTTCGGTTCTTTTTCCACTGGATACGAACGCTCACCGCACGCTTCTAACGATGACGACGATTTTCTTGAACAATATTTGCTTGACGACGAGTAACGAAGAAAAGCGCCCGCCTATCGGCGAAGATCACACAAGCCCCACCGAGGAGGAAACGCCTCAAGCCGATGGCGCTTGGAGCGAGACAGCGCTCCACCTAATCGTAAAATGTTTTTCTTACCTTTCTCGAAAGCCCGCTTCTTACATAGGCGGGCTTTTGGACATTTTTGGGCATACTAAACAAAAACGAAGGAGGGAAAAGGATGGATCGGCTCCTCTTATGGGCGTTACTCATCATCGGTGTCGTTTTGTTGATAGTTAGCTTTGTACGAAAACGGGCGTTAATCAAAGATTCGTTGCTCGTCTTTTTATTAAAGTCTTATTTTTCAACATTTTTTGGCGTCGTTGTCGTTGAAAAACATATGCTCGACTATCCCGTTCGGTTTTTCCCTAACTATTTCGATACGAGCATTTTATTTGAATATTTATTGTTTCCGGTCGTTTGCGTCTATTTTTACCAAACGACGTATCATTCCCGTTTTTGGGGAATCGTCTGGCAATGTTTTTTATACGCAGGCGCGATTACGATCCCAGAAATTTTCCTTGAAAAATATACCGATTTGATTGAATACCGTACGTGGACATGGTGGTATTCATTTTTCACGATTTTTTTCCTTTCGTTTTTCGTTCGCATGATTATGCTTGTTGTCAACAAAAAATTCGGCAACGGTAAAGGCAAATGATGTATAATAAAAATCGAGAACTAGGAAAGGAGGGAAAGTTTATGGAAAAAATTACGAACGAAATGATTTGGCAAGCGGTGAAAGAACTTGCGAACCAGCTGAGACGTCATTCCGAAGAAACAAACCGGCGCTTTGCGCAAATCGACCAACGCTTTGAGCAAATCGACGAGCAGTTTGCGCAAATCAATCAACGGTTCGAACAAATCGACGAGCAGTTTGCACAAACGAAGCAGCAATTAGCGGAAGTGAAAGAGCAATTAGACGAGTTTGGGCAAAACATCGTGCAGATGGACAAGCAGCTTACCGATGTCGCCAACGGCCAAAAAATTCTCGTCGAAGAACTGTTTGACAACAAAAAAGAATTGAAGCGAGTCAAAACGGTGCTAAATATGTATTGATTTCCCCGGCGCACATCGCCGCATGAATCTCCACTGGACAAAACACCACTTTTTCGCGCTTTGGGAAAGTTTTTTCACGACGGTTCTACTCCCCACCTTCGTTTAAGGTGGGCGTTCTTCACATAAAACGACCATGCACCTCCTCGCTTGCTAAGTGCACGGCCGTTCGGGTGTTGCCGCTAAGCGCGGACGTTATGAAACTGGGGCAATATGTGGACGTGAACCTTTTCGTTTATTCCAAAATTGCTGCCAATATTTTCGGACGTATGGGAGAACCCAATGGTCAAGTCCGAATTTGCCCGCATTCGCGCCAGCGACAAGAAGGAAAACGGTCAATAATACCATTTGCGGGTTTGTACTTGTCGCACCAGAGAACATAAACGCAAAGTTCATGACAGCGCCCATCAGTGCAGAGAATGTTGTAAATACGCCAAGAATAAGTGCAATACCGACTAATGTTTCTCCCCACGGGACTAAGAAGTTGAAAAAGCCGACGTTTGGCAAAGCGACATGTTCGATAAAGGAAGCCCACCAGCTCTGTACCGCTGGATGTTCGCCGGATGCTTGCGAAAGCGCCCCTTTCAAAAAGCCTGTCGCATCAAATCCACCGGTCAACTTATGCCATCCTGCAGTTACCCATTCATAACCGAGATACAAACGGAACAACGTTAAAACGGCAGCTGCACTCACATGTTCCCGCAACCATTTTACTACCATGTTCCATCTCCCCTTTTGGTATATTTTTCTTACACTTATATCATACCACTTTTTGTTAAAAACGAAGCAGTGTTGTTCATCATTTCACATTTCTTTCAAAACATTGTGACAACCTAATGAACAAAACCGAAAAATCCCCCTTAACTTCTGCAAAAATATTTCTTATAATAGGAGAATGGATGTAGAATATTTCATCAGTAAAGGAAGAAGTAGGATGCAAGTACTAGGAGAACCGATTCACGGTCTATATAAACAGTTGATCGATGCTTTGCCTGACGGAATGCTTCTTCATCGACATGGGCGGATTCTTTATATCAATGAAAAAGGGTGTGAACTGCTGCGCGCCAAATATAAAACCGATATCATCGGGAGACCGGTAAGCGATTTTTTCCCAGACGAAGCGCTAATAAACGGTACGAAGACGGCGTTTCACGAACAGACGCTCATCACCGCTGATGGTACACCGATTGCCGTAGAAGCTGCTTCGATGAAAGTCACTTCCCAAGAAACGACGGTTATACACATTTTGTTTCGTCCACACCAAGATATTTACCACAAGCTAGTCAACCATTCTCCTGATGCGATTATCGTCCATTGTGATGAAAAAATTGTATTAATCAATGATGCCGCACAGCAACTGTACGGGATTACGAATAAACAAGAAGTGATCGGAAAATCGATTTATTCGTTTTTACATCCAGACGACCATGACGTCGTAAAAGGTTGCCTTGAACAAATGTCGCTGAACAAACAGCCGCTATTAGCCGTAAAGCAGCGACATATCGTCAACGGAAAAACGGTAGAAGTAGAATTGTCATGCGCGCCGTTTACGTTATATGGAAAAACAGCGTTCCAACTCATCGTCCGTGACATTACCGAGCGGCAACAGCTCGAACAAACGCTGCAGCTGTACGCAAAAGTCATTGAACATACGAGCCAAGGCGTCATGATTACTGACCGTTATCACCGCATCCTGTTCGTCAACGGCGCGTTTACGACCATCACCGGGTATGAAGCGCACGAAGCGATCGGGCAGACACCGAAAATTTTACGTTCTCATAAACACGACGAACATTTTTACGCCAATATGCACCTGTTGCTTGAACAAACAGGGGAATGGCAAGGGGAGATTTGGAATAGACGAAAAGACGGTTCTATCTACCCACAACTTCTCCATATTAACGCGGTGAAAAATGAAGCGGGCGACGTAACGAGTTACGTGGCCATTTTCTCGGGCATCATCGAACAAAAAATGGTCGAAAGCGCTTTAAGGGAAAGCGAACATCGCTATCGAAAACTAGTGGATTTATCTCCAGATGCGGTGATTGTCACACGGCACGGAGCGATTTTGTTCGCCAATCCAGCAGCGGCGAAAATGTTTCGTATGCTTCATCGGAAACAGCTCATCGGGAAAAAGTTAAGCGAATTTGTCCATCCTGATGACCGAAAAGCGTTTCAAAAACATTTAGATCCATTAGCCTACCATCCGCTGCATAGCTTTATGGAAGCGCGCATCGTCTACCCTGCCGGCACGACAACAATCGTTGAAGCGATTGCTGTTCCGATTATGTACCAAGGCGTGCCGTCTACGTTAGCGATTCTTCGCGACGTCACCGAGCGAAAACAAATGGAACAAACGTTGCGGCAAAATAGCGAGCAATACCGGTTTATTACCGAAAATTCCACCGATATGATTATTAACGTGTCATTGGCCGGAAAAATTTTGTACGTATCCCCAGCATGTTATTACATGCTCGGCTATACGCAAGAAGAATTGCTTGAACGGTCGATTTTTGACTTCGTGCATCCGGAAGATAGGCATTCGATTGCTACTATGTCATTGAAAACATCCGACCCGGTCGATGTGTTAACGCTTTGCTTTCGCGTTCGCAAAAAAGACGGCTCGTTCGTTTGGCTCGAGATGACGGCGCGCAATTTGCGTAATAAAAAAAGCGTGCTTGCCGTTGCCCGCGATATTACAAAGCGAAAAGAAGCGGAAGAGCAGCTAAAAAAAGCGAACGACTTATTGCAGCGCATTTCGTCGCTTGATGGGCTGACGGGCATTTATAACCGGCGGACGTTCGACGACTATTTAGCGCGGGAGTGGAGACTTGCCGCGCGGAACAAAACGCCGATTTCGCTCATTATGCTTGATATCGACTTTTTTAAATCGTTTAACGATACGTACGGCCACCAGCGCGGAGATGAATGTTTGCAACAAGTGGCAAAAACGTTAGAGCAAACGCTTAAGCGGCCGACCGACCTTGTCGCTCGTTACGGTGGAGAGGAATTTGCCGTGATCTTGCCTAATACAGATTTAAATGGTGCCTATACAGTCGCGGAACAATTGCGGAAAAATGTGGAAGAGCTCCACATCCCGCACGCTGGTTCCCTCATTAGCCGCTACGTCACGATTAGTTTAGGAGTGGCGACAATGAAACCGGCGCACGCTTCCGATGAGGTGAAGCAACTTATCGCGCTTGCCGATGAAGCATTATATAAAGCAAAACAAAACGGGCGGAACCGCGTCGGAACATCGTTTCGTTAATCGCCGGCAATCTGCCGGCTTTTTTTGCGCTATCCATTTTTTAACTTTTAGAATATTGCTATAATGAAATTTTTATGGGAAAATAAAGAAGATGCTAGAAAGAATAGAAGGTGGAACGGTTGAATGAGCGGAAAAGGAAAGTAGAAACGTGCGCTTCATCCAGTCTTTGCCCGAAATTTGAAGCGGCGATGCAATTGCTTAGCAAACGTTGGGTTGGACTGATTATTAGTCAATTGTTAGAAGGAAAACGGCGGTTCTCGGAAATTGAATCCTCGTTGCCGATTAGCGGAAAATTATTGTCGGAACGATTGAAGGAGTTAGAAGAAGCAGGCATTGTCGAACGCAATGTCTATCCGGAAACGCCGGTGCGGATTGAATATGTACTAACGGAAAAAGGAAAAGCGCTAGAGCCAGTGATGGAAGCGATTGAGCGCTGGGCGCAAATGTGGGAACCTAACAAAGACGGAAGCTCATAGGCAGTGACCCGTTAACTAAAAAATGGAGAACAAGGCTTCTTTCACAAAATTGACATTGTGATAACATAAAGGGGGAAAAAGAATGACATTGGAACAAAAACTTGAACAATATGCGGCATTAGCTGTCCATACAGGCGTGAACATCCAACAAGGGCAAACGCTTGTCGTAAAAACGCCACTCGAAGCAGCACCGCTTGTTCGTAAAATCGCAAAAAAAGCGTACGAAGCAGGCGCAAAGCACGTGTATGTCGAGTGGGAAGACGAAGAGCTGTCATATATTAAATACATGCACGCACCGGAAGAAGCTTTTTCGGAATATCCAACGTGGCGCGCGCAAGGAATGGAGCAGCTGGCACAAGAAGGGGCAGCGTTTTTATCGATTTATTCGCCAAACCCTGACTTATTGAAAGACGTGGATCCGAAACGGATTGCGACGTTTGCGAAAACATCATCGGAAGCGTTGCGAAATTACCGCAGTGCACTAATGGCAGATGAAAACTGCTGGTCAGTTATTTCGGTGCCGACGCCGGCATGGGCGAAAAAAATTTTCCCGCATCTGTCGGAGCAAGAAGCGGTCGATAAGTTATGGGACGTTATTTTTGCCGTTACACGCGTCCATGAAGAAGATCCGATCCAAGCATGGGAAGAGCATAATAAACGGCTAGCAAAAGTGATAGAGTATTTGAATGAGAAACAATATAAGCAATTAATTTATGAAGCACCAGGAACGAATGTAACGATCGAGCTTGTCGAAAACCATGTTTGGCATGGCGGAGCAGCCGTTAGCCAAAGTGGGGTTCGGTTTAATCCGAACATTCCGACGGAAGAAGTGTTTACGATGCCGCATAAAGACGGGGTCAACGGCACAGTGCGCAACACGAAACCGCTCAACTACGGCGGGAACGTCATCGATGGGTTTACGTTAACGTTTAAAGATGGCAAAGTCGTTGATTTTACAGCGGAAACAGGATACGAAACGTTGAAGCATTTGCTTGAAACAGATGAAGGGGCGTGCCGGCTAGGGGAAGTAGCATTAGTGCCGCACCACTCCCCGATTTCGCAGTCGAATATTATTTTCTACAACACGCTCTTTGATGAAAACGCTGCTTGCCACCTCGCGCTCGGCAAAGCCTATCCGACGAATATTGAAAACGGGGCGACGATGACGAAAGAACAATTGGCCGCACGCGGCGTCAACGACAGCTTAATCCATGAAGATTTTATGATTGGCTCCGCGGAGTTGAACATCGACGGCGTCACAAAAGACGGCAAGCGCGAACCGATTTTCCGCAACGGCAATTGGGCGTTTACGCTAGATTAAGGCTGGTTGAATAACCAGTCTTTTTCTTTCCTGAAAAACAAAAAGCCCTTAGTTGCAAGGGCTTTTCACAACGTCCTAGGAGGGATAATAACTGCATCATAAAGTCATTGATATTCCATATCGATATGACCTTTTGTATCGTGCAAAATTATCTCCAGTGTGTCAATCCATGCAAAAAAGCGGATCACCTCGCCTCAGGACTGTTGACAAAATAGTACACCTTCCGTTTTTCAACCCTCCTTAATCACTTATTATTTATTACACCTACTAATTTCTTTAGTTTTTCATCAGCTAACTAAATAATACCCTAAGCCCCAGCCTTCAAAAAAGGTGGGGGCTATTTGACGTTTACCTACAAATCTCTACATGCTTCGAGGCGTGACACCACACCAAATTTTTCTCAACTTTCAAGCAAATGATGTACTTCTTCTTCCGTAAGATCCACAAGAGCTGCAATTTCTTTTGGTGCCATTCCTTTTTTCGACATATTGCGAACAAGGTGTTTCATTCCTTGTTTAAATCCTTCTTCCAATCCTTCCTTTTTTCCCTTTTGTATTCCTTTTTGCATTCCTTTTTGTATTCCCTTTTGCTCATACGAGATTAACAATTCCAGCACCTGTTCTTTTTCTTTCGTTTCCATTTCATTCACCTCGTTTCGTAATTGTTGTTCTTCCTCATCCGACAGCTTCACATATGTTTCAAAAAAGTCGATTAACAATCGCTGCTTTGCTTCGTCTAATTCCATTCGTACAATCATGCGTAAAAACTGCTTTTTTAGTTCTACCCGTTCACTTTCAGTATACCCCATTTTGCTTAACAACGCAGCGGCGATTGGGTTGTCGTGGCGAATGTAATCACGCCAGTTTTGTTTGCGCAACTCAACAGTAAGAAAGCGGAATTGAAGCACATCAAAAAACGGAAATTGGAGCGTAAACGAGGAAGGCTCATGGCGAAGATAGTCGTAGCTAAATACCGCAATCGGCAACATACGCTTTCGGTATTTTTCAAACAAGCGGCTAAAGTAAATAAACATCCGTTCGGGAAACGACGGCTGCACGTAGCTTTGGTTTTCGATATGGACGATAATCAAGCCGTCTTCCCCTTTTAATTTTGTTTCCACCAGCACATCGACGCGATACTTTTCCCCCGCCGTCACGTCGGTGAACAGCTCCTCCGACAAAAACGACACGTGCTGAAAGTCGATGTGCTCATGCACATGTGGGAAAAAGAGAAGAAGAAACTCTTCAAAAAACGTCGTAATCAGCTCTTTAAACAATCGATCATGATCGATGGGCATATATGCACCTCGCTTTCTGTTTTCTTGCATATGTTCGACAAAATTAGTGATGTTCCTGCT
The DNA here is from genome assembly GCF_014196205.1 of Anoxybacteroides voinovskiense. Taxonomy (GTDB): domain Bacteria; phylum Bacillota; class Bacilli; order Bacillales; family Anoxybacillaceae; genus Anoxybacteroides; species Anoxybacteroides voinovskiense. The sequence continues at coordinate 65,918 of NZ_JACIDE010000015.1, forward strand.
TTGGAAATGGAAAAGCAGAGAGAAAAACTATCACTCTCTGCTTCTACAAATCTCAATATACTTCGGGGCGTGACAGGTACCAAGAATAAACCAGAAACAAGCCCATTCCGCAGTAACCGCAAAGAAAGTTATTTAAATAATAAAAATTCAGGGAATTCCGCTGTTTTGTTGTATAATGAAGATATGAAAACAACAGCGAAATTCCCTCATTCCAATCTTACAACAGAAGATCTCCTCCAACGCTTAGAAATGCTGGAAAAGCAACATGCGGAATTACAGGCGGAACTAAAAAAGCAACAGGAGTTGGAAGCCAAATTAAAATGGTACGAAGAACAACTTCGCCTTCTGCAACATAAACGCTTTGGGGTTTCAAGTGAAAAAATCCATCCTGATCAATTGGAACTATTCAACGAGGTAGAAAACGAATCGAACCTTGAGTTGCCGGAACCTACGTTGGAGTCCATTCGTTATCAGCGCCGTCGGAGAACACGCGGTCACCGCGAAGCGATGCTGGAAAACCTGCCGGTGGAAACGGTCGAATACCGTTTACCCGATGAAGAGCAGGTCTGTTCGTGCTGCGGTGGAACGCTGCATGAAATGAGCACGGAAGTACGCCAAGAACTTGTCTATATTCCTGCGGAATTAAAAGTGGTTAAACACGTGCAATATGTCTATTCTTGTCGCCATTGTGAGCACCATGAGATCGAAACGCCGATTCAAACAGCGCCTAGACCGAAATCGGTCATTCCGGGCAGTTTCGCCTCTCCTTCTATTTTGGCACATATTATGACGCAAAAATATGTAGAGGGGCTCCCGTTATACCGCCAAGAAAAACAGTTTCAACGAATGGGCATGCCTCTTTCTCGCCAAACATTTGCCAATTGGATGATAAAAGGAGCGGAACAATGGCTGAGTGTGCTGTATCATCGAATGCATGAACATCTTCTGGAGCTGGATATTATTCATGCCGATGAAACTACCCTTCAGGTTCTTCAAGAACCCGGAAGACCAGCTACTTCCACTTCCTATTTGTGGCAGTACCAGACAGGGGTAGAAGGACCTCCTATCATCCTTTATGAGTATCAGGAAACGAGAGCAGGGGAAAACCCAAAGAATTTCCTGAACGGTTTTCAAGGCTATTTGCAGGTGGATGGATACGCAGGGTACCATCAAGTGCCGAACGTAACCTTGGTTGGTTGTTGGGCTCATGCGCGTAGAGGATTTACAGACGCACTAAAATCCATGCCTGCCAATAGCGTGGCCCCAGTGACCGCAACGGAAGGGCTGAATTTCTGTAACCAACTGTTTGCGGTGGAACGCAAATTAAAAAAACGAAAACCCGAAATTCGGTATGAAGAACGTCTAAAACAAAGCAAGCCTATCTTAGACGCTTTTTTGTCATGGCTTCAAAAGCAAAAACAGCGCGTGTTGCCAAAGAGCGCATTAGGAAAAGCCATTGCGTATTGTCTGAACCAATCGGATAAATTAGTGGCCTTTTTAGAGGATGGGCGACTGGAGATCGATAATAATCGCAGCGAACGCTCGATCAAATCGGTAGTCATCGGAAGGAAAAATTGGCTTTTCGCGAATACACCACAAGGTGCACGGGCAAGTGCCATCATCTACAGCATAGTGGAAACAGCGAAAGCGAATCAACTAAATCCGTATTACTACCTTCGCTATCTTTTTGAGAAGCTTCCCAATATGGATTTGTCAGACAAGCACGCATTGGATCAAATGCTTCCTTAGTCAACCACACTCCCTGTTTCATGTATTGCTTTTGATCAGCTAACTAAATAATACCCCAAGCCCCGGCCTTCAAAAAAGGTGGGGGCTATTTGACGTTTACATATCGTATCGATATAACCTTTTGTATCGTGCAAAATTTGTGCAAAATTATCTCCAGTGTGTCAATCCATGCAAAAAGGCGGATCACCCCGCCTCAGACTGTTGATAACCTTCCGTTTTTCAACTCTCCTTAATCACTTATTATTTATTACACCTACTAATTCCTTTAGTGTGTCATTAATTTGGTATAGCTGAAAACCTACATAAAAGATACCAATTGCTACTAGGGCTAATACTAATATTAAACTTTTGTCTTGATTTTTCATAAATGTCACATCTTTCTCATAAAGATTATTGAACAGGAGTAGTGTAGTCATAGTCAACATCTAATTTATGATAGGCTTGGGCTGTCATGTTTCCTGAGACTTCCGTGAAGTTACACCAATGTCTAATATCCATGGAAGCATATGTTCCAGATGATTTCCAAGAAGTTGTAGGTTTAAAGATGTCTCCGTTTTTTAAAGAACCTCCGATACCGTTTTTAATTTCCCAACGTCCATAATCATAATTTAAACTACCTATTTCATCTACAGTAGGCTCTCCACCTAGGTTGAAAGAAAAGGATATTGACCAAGGGAATCCAATGCTAATGTTATAAGGATTGTCACTATCATCATCAGGATCCCAGTCATAAATATGGTCACTATCATAAGGAATATCGTGGTCTACTTTAAGGTAGGATGGATATCCCCCGTTATATCCCTGCATTTGCGTATAATCTTCTACGGTAAAGTAATCATACATACCGTCCGATTCATCGTAGCTTTGCTTTAAATACCAGTCCGTATATATTCTCCCTAATAATAAACTATTATAATATGCACTAGCTGAAAAAGTACCGTCACTTTTTACTATTTTAGAGTCTGCTTTGGCAGCATTTTTTCTTAAAAAGTTAAAGGACATAATTCTCGGTTCTTCTTCTGCTGTGCTTTCTACAGTGATAACTAAACTATTTAAAATCTCTTGAATATAATGTTTTGTTGTTGGTGTTAATGTTCCATTTTTGCTTGACACATTAATGTCAGATACAAATAACTTTTGAGGAACATCTTTAATGGTATAACCAATAATGTCATGGACATCTTCATCTTTCCATGCTAAACTATGAGGATTTTCTTTTTTCGAGCCTTTTTTCTTTTCATTTCCAAAATGTACTTTCATTGGTTTACTATTTTCTTTGGAGGCGTCAATAGTTATTTCGTCTATATTGAGCAATTGTCGGTATTCATCAAAAGTTAACCCGCCATAAAGATAGACTTTTTTGCCGTCAATAAGAGCATCATGTAGGGATTTTTGCAATTCGGGACTCTTTTTTACTTCATTAACACTATAAGCAATATCCGTAGATTCTTGATTAGTAACCTTATTTTCTTTATTTGCCTGTTTCCACTCTACCTTAATTTTTCCCTCGTTTAGAAATTGTTTTTCTTTGATTATTGAGTCGTCCTTATTGTCATTCTTCATACTTTTTATTACTGGAGTTATGTCTTCCGAAGAATAGAAATCCAACTTCCTTTCCTCTGCTTTAGTGCCAGCAGTGTTAGCATTAGCACGTTTCACATTGAGGGAATAAGGGCTCCATACAATACCAATAAATAGAATAGTGATTAGTAAAAGAGTTTTTTTCCTACCCATCCAACCAATCTCCTAGAATTTATTGTATAATATAGATTCTATATCCTATGATAACATTTATATCAAAAATAATTCAATATATTTATTCTGTTTTTAAAAAAATCCTGAATCCGTGATGGGTTGAAGTCGATTTTGATTTTGTTGCTAGTTCTATGGGGGTATGATCTATAAATCCCTTTTTATGATTATTACCTGCACCCAGTCGTGTTGATTAACCAATAATATCCATAAAAAGCATAGAAAAAAGAGCACCTTTCCTGTAGAATGTAAGTAACGACACAAACAAACCTAGGAGGTGCTCTCTATGAACAAGCATACCACACTCCCAAATTTGATGCAAAAAATGGTTTCTGATGAAGATCTCCAGTCGATGATCGAAGCCGTTGGCTACCATGACACTTCGCGGACGTTTACGGTGCGCACGTTGGTTGATTTTTTTCTGTTGGCGGCACTTCACGAATGGAAAAGTTTCCGTCATGGTGCCGATGTGGCGAAAATGTATGGATTGTCGACGTTTCATTACTCGACGGTTTCTAAGAAAGCGAAAGAAGTTCCGTACGAGGTGATGAAGCGCTTATTTGCTTTGGTGGTTTCGACATGCAATCGCCAAACCCGCCGTTCGCTTCGCTTTCCAAAAGCATTGCGTGTAGTAGATTCCACGACCGTCACCGTGGGGAAAAACCGCCTTACATGGGCACCCTATCATGGGGAACGATCCGGAGTGAACATGCACGTCGCGTATTCCCCTGAGCAACAAATGCCGAGCGACATCGTAGAAACCGTAGGGCTGCGCCACGATGGACCGGTGGGAGAGCAGCTCACAGACGTGCCATCGGTTCTTGTCGAGGATCGAGCGTACTTTAAAATCGAACGTCTCGATCGGTTTGTCGAACAGAAGCAACCATTTGTGATTCGGATGAAAGACAATGTCGAGATTCATCAAAAAAGAGCCTAAAGCGCCTTTCTTCCTCCTCTTCTTCCATTGTGGCGGATTTTACTTGCCAGTTAGGAACGAAACAATGTTGTTCCAAGAAGCGCCATCGCGTCGTGATCTTTCAGGATGCGAACGGGCATGACATCCGTGTGGTCACGAACGTCTTAGAGGCATCGGCGGAAAAGATTGCCGAGATGTATCAAGAACGTTGGACAGTGGAAGTGTTTTTCCGATGGATCAAGCAATATCTAAACGTTCCGACTTTATTTGGCACCAACGAGCATGCGGTATACAACCAACTTTTTGCGGCATTTATCGCTTATGTGTTATGGAGATGGCTATATCATCGAACGGAAAAACGGACAACCTCGTCCCTTTCCTTTCTTTCGTTTGTCCGTCGTTTTTTCTCTGGGCAACTTCCTCTCGAATGGAAATCCGAGATGGCAGCTGTCTTATTTGAGTATGCCCGAATATATGGGAGGAGTATGCCTAATTTTGGATAATCAACAGCCGTGATGTTTCATTCCTTGTTTAAATCCTTCTTCCAATCCTTCCTTTTTTCCCTTTTGTATTCCTTTTTGCATTCCTTTTTGTATTCCCTTTTGCTCATACGAGATTAACAATTCCAGCACCTGTTCTTTTTCTTTCGTTTCCATTTCATTCACCTCGTTTCGTAATTGTTGTTCTTCCTCATCCGACAGCTTCACATATGTTTCAAAAAAGCCGATTAACAATCGCTGCTTTGCTTCGTCTAATTCCATTCGTACGATCATGCGTAAAAACTGCTTTTTTAGTTCTACCCGTTCACTTTCAGTATACCCCATTTTGCTTAACAACGCAGCGGCGATTGGGTTGTCGTGGCGAATGTAATCACGCCAGTTTTGCTTGCGCAACTCAACAGTAAGAAAGCGGAATTGAAGCACATCAAAAAACGGAAATTGGAGCGTAAACGATGAAGGTTCATGGCGAAGATAGTCGTAGCTAAATACCGCAATCGGCAACATGCGCTTTCGGTATTTTTCAAACAAGCGGCTAAAGTAAATAAACATCCGTTCAGGAAACGATGGCTGCACGTAGCTTTGGTTTTCGATATGGACGATAATCAAGCCGTCTTCCCCTTTTAATTTTGTTTCCACCAGCACATCGACGCGATACTTTTCCCCCGCCGTCACGTCGGTGAACAGCTCCTCCGACAAAAACGACACGTGCTGAAAGTCGATGTGCTCATGCACATGTGGGAAAAAGAGAAGAAGAAACTCTTCAAAAAACGTCGTAATCAGCTCTTTAAACAATCGATCATGATCGATGGGCATATATGCACCTCGCTTTCTGTTTTGTTGCATATGTTCGACAAAATTAGTGATGTTCCTGCTTTGGAAATGGAAAAGCAGAGAGAAAAACTATCACTCTCTGCTTCTACAAATCTCGATAAACTTCGGGACGTGACAGGTACCATATCAAAAAAAGCCCTTTCCGGGCTTGGGTACGTCCCAGGAGAGACTCGAACTCCCGACTCGACTCGGTTTCCCCTTTTCTTTTGGTATTTGTTTCCTATCTCTTTTTTCTCTTCGTACGTTGCGCCGTCCCTTCCTCTTCTCGCCTTTTCACCGAAGCCGGATGCG
>NZ_JACIDE010000016.1 GCF_014196205.1 Anoxybacteroides voinovskiense
TATAAGTTTTTCTTTCTACCCCTTTGTTGAACAACTTATACACACTATCTTTATCATAATCATATCTACCATTAGGTAGAATATTTACTTTGATTACCCCTTCTTTAACGTATTTTGTTAAAGTAGGTCTTGATAGTTGAAGCAATTCTAATACTTCTTTTGCTTTTATTGGAATCACCACCTTTCGCAATATGATGATAACATATTGCCAGATCAAAAATAACTATTTTTATAAAAATTTTTAATTATTTTTATTTATTTGGTTAATTTTATTATCCATACAAAAATACATTTGTACACGCAAGGGGGACAGAGGATGGAAAAAGAAATGCAATTAAAGCGAAATATTGGCTTTTTCGTTTCGACGTCGTTAGTTATCGGGACGGTGATTGGTTCCGGCATTTTTATGAAACCGGGGGTCGTTTTGTCTGCGACCGGTACTTCCAATTTGGCGCTCTTCGCTTGGGTGATCGGTGGGATTATTACTCTCGCAAGCGGATTGACGATGGCGGAAGTAAGCGTCAACATTCCAAAGACCGGCGGATTGTACACGTACATTGAAGAAATCTACGGAAAGACATGGGGCTTTTTATGTGGCTGGGTGCAAACGATCGTTTATGGCCCGGCAGTCATTGGTGCATTAGGTCTTTATTTTGGGACGTTGCTTGCGGACTTTTTTCATTTTCCGAAAAATAGCAGCGTCCTCATCGGGATTTTTACGGTGTTGTTGCTTATGGTGTTAAATATTCTCGGCACCCATTTGGGCGGCTTTATTCAAACGGCTTCGACGATTGGAAAACTTATTCCGATTGCGCTCATTGCGATATTCGGGCTTTTGAAAGGCGATGCGGCGGTGTTTAACGTCGAAAGCGGCAGTGTGCAACATATAAGTATGGGCGCGGCGATTTTAGCGACGCTTTGGGCGTATGATGGTTGGATGAACGTCGGATTTATGGCAGGGGAAATGAAAAATCCGGCGAAAAACCTTCCGCGCGCGATTATTTCTGGGCTTTTAGTCGTTATCGTTGCGTATTTATCGGTCAATATCGCCTTGCTTCACGTATTGCCTGCACAAAAAATCGTGGCGCTCGGTCCAAACGCGGCATCGACGGCGGCGACGATCTTGTTTGGAGAAGTTGGCGGAAAAATTTTAGCCATCGGTATTTTAATCTCGATTTTTGGCTGTTTAAACGGAAAAATTCTTACGTTTCCGCGCGTTCCTTTCGCGATGGCGGAACGAGGGCTTCTTCCGGTAGCGAAAATTTTTTCCCGCATTCACCCGACATGGAAGACACCAGTCGGAGCGACTGTCATGCAAGTAGCGATCGCTTTATTGATGATGGTGTTTTGGAATCCAGATCGCTTGACGGACATGGCAATTTTTGCGGTGCTGTTCTTTTACGGATTGTCTTTTTACGCGGTATTTTTGCTTCGCAAACAGCGCCAAGCAGCCGACTTATATAAAGTTCCGTTGTACCCAGTCACACCGATCGTTGCGATTGTCGGTACAGCGTACATTATTGTGAGCACGCTCATCAACTCCCCAATCGACACATTGTTCTCAATCGGCATTATGCTCATCGGCATTCCGGTCTATTGGAAGTTAAAAAGGGAACATAGTCTAGCTAACCAAAAAGCAAGCTAACCGAAAAAAGGTTCAGACGGAGAGTCTGAACCTTTTTGTATTAGATGATGAAAACCGTTTGTTTCCATCATTTTTGTGGCAAGGAAGGAGGTTGAAGCACCGCAACACAAAGATTAAATCTAGTTGATGGATTTCTCATGAAATATTAAGCAAATCGGAATGAATCCTACTTGATACGCGTCATTGGTTAGTGATATACACGAGGATGTAAAGATTATTTTATACGAACGTGTGGCAAAACGAATGGCTGAGTAGGCTAGTTATTTTTGCCGAAAAAGGAGTGGAGCTCAGATGAAAAAGGACATGCACCGACAAGAAACAGTGCCTCGCTTTATTTTTTATGATGCGAAAGGAAGGAGGAAGATAATTTTTAAATCCGTTCTTTGCTTGGCAATTATTGTTGCCGCCGTTGTTTTTTACGTTTTCTTTCAGAGTGTTTTTGCGCCGATAAACCTTCCGTACGCAAAACTATTTCCGAATGCATATAAAAAAATCATATCGATAGACGAAAAACTTAGTTATTTGCAGCTACAGGAAGAGTTGAAAATAGAAAAGTTTAAGCATTTTCATCATCTGAACCATTGGAAAAAAAGAGGAGATGGCAGTGCGCCTAATGAAGTGTATGGGTTTTATGTAAACTGGGATGAAAATAGCACGACTTCGTTAAAAGAGCATATTCGTTCATTAACGGTATTAGTGCCGGAATGGTACCATGTGAACACAGATTTCACGATTGTTAGCGAGATTAAACCTGATATTATGGAATTGGCAAAGGAAAATCATGTAAAAATCATGCCGTTAATTAACAATTTTACCCAAAAAGATGCTGGACCAGACGGCACTACTATCGATCGGTTGTTGCATGCCCCTGTGGATAAACAAAAGCAATTTATTGATGATTTAGAAAAACAAATAGAGGCAAACCAATTCGCAGGTATTAATATTGACTTTGAATCCATTCCTAAGAAAGACCGAGAGGCATTCACGAAATTTATGCAAGAGCTTGCTCATGTGTTTCATCAACACCATTTGCTCGTAACACAAGATGTGCCGGCGGATGATCGTGCCTTTGATTATCGCGCATTATCCAAAGAAGTAGATCGATTAATGGTCATGATGTATGACGAACATTATGCAGGGGGAGAGCCAGGGCCGATTGCTTCCGCTGACTGGGTTCAACATACGCTCGATCATTTACCGATCCCTGCAGAAAAGCTCATTGTTTCTCTCGGAAACTATGGGTATGATTGGACGACAGGTGCCAAAGCTCCAGCTACGTCCTTAACTTTTTCAGATATTATGGAGATGGCACATGATTCTAATTTAAAAATTAAATGGGATAAACTAAGCGGGAACCCGTATGTTCAATATGAAGATGGAGAGGACAAGCATATCGTTTGGTTTTTAGATAGTGTAACTTTCTATAACGGAATGAAAATGGCGTTCGAGAATGGAACGAAAGGATTTGCAATCTGGAGATTAGGCTCAGAAGATCCGACGGTGTGGGATCTGTTAAAGGACTGTGGAAAGATACAAAGCCATATCAGCCTGTTGCATAAAATTCCTAGCACCGACCGAGTCAACTATTCTGGACAAGGAGAAATTTTAAGAATTACAAACGTCGGCCGAAATGGTTCAAGAGGATTTCAAGTAGATAAAGACGGGTACCTTACCGATGAAGTGTATCAGTCTTTTCCATCATCGTACGAAGTTCAACGATACGGACAGCCGAAAGGAAAACAAGTAGTCTTAACGTTTGATGACGGGCCAGATCCTAAATATACGCCAGAAATTCTCGACATCTTAAAACAATTTGATGTAAAAGCGGACTTTTTTATCGTCGGAGAAAATGCGGAGGAGTACCCTGATATTATTAAAAGAATGTATAGCGAAGGGCATGAGGTAGGCAATCATACGTTTACGCATCCGAACATTGCCTATACGTCCCCGTTGCGTACAAAGTTAGAACTAAACACGACCCAGCGGCTTATTCAAGAAATCACTGGCCATTCTACCGTTTTGTTTCGACCACCATATGAAGCGGATGCGGAGCCTTATTTAGCGAGTGAAATATTACCGATTTTGCGGGCGCAAAAGATGAATTATATTATGGTTGGAGAAAAAGTGGACCCAGAAGACTGGACGCAGCCAGCAACAAACGAACTAGTAAAGCGTGTGCTTACGCCTATATATAACGGGGAAGGAAACGTGATTCTTCTTCATGATGCGGGAGGCGATCGTACGCATACGGTAGAAGCGTTGCCGATGATTATTAAAGATTTGAAAGAGCATGGGTATCGCTTTGTCACCATTTCTGAGCTATTAGGGAAAAAACGTGAGGATGTAATGCCAAGTGTTTATTCCTATGATGCGTCGTGGCTGCCGTATGACCGAGCGGTTTTTTCGGGAATGGAATATTTTACAAAAATATTAACAACAATTTTTTACGTGACGATTGGACTAGGAATTTTCCGTTTCTTATTTTTAATGTACTTTTCGTTTAAGCAAAAAAGAAGGGATACATCTCGTTCTATCACCGATTACCAGCCTTTCGTAAGTGTTGTCATAGCGGCCTATAATGAAGAAAAGGTCATTGGTAAAGCGATTCGCTCGATTTTGGCCAGTGACTATCCAGAGTTGGAAGTGATTGTTGTAGATGATGGCTCACGGGACAGTACGGCAAAAGTCGTTCAAGAAATCAGTAATGAGTACCCGAACGTTCGCTTAATCCAGAAAGAAAATGGCGGGAAATCGTCCGCGGTGAATCGAGGATTCCAAGAAGCGCGCGGGGATATCGTCGTTTCATTAGATGCGGATACGATTCTTGCATCTAATACAATTTCTTTAATGGTTCGCCATTTTGCAGATCCTCATGTCGCGGCTGTGTCGGGGAATGTGAAAGTAGGAAACCGACGAAATGTATTAACTACATGGCAACATATTGAATATATTACCGGCTTTAATTTAGAGCGGAGAGCGTTCGATGAGTTGAACTGTATTACAGTTGTGCCAGGCGCCATTGGAGCATGGCGAAAGCAGCTCGTGAAAGAAGCGGGGTATTTAAGTGAAGACACACTAGCAGAGGACACAGATCTTACTTTAACGCTTTTGCGTCAAGGGTATCGGATTGTTTATGAAGATAAAGCGTATGGCTATACCGAATCGCCAGAAGATGTCAAAAGTCTCATTAAACAGCGATACCGCTGGTCATACGGTACGTTACAGTGCTTATGGAAACATCGAAAAGCGCTGTTTAATGTAAAGCATAAATCCTTAGGATTTATTGCTTTGCCAAATATGTGGATATTCCAGTTTTTTTCGCAATCCGTTTCCCCGTTTGCCGATATATTAATGGTGATTGGATTGTTTAGTAGCCATCCGTTAAAAGTGTTAGGATTTTATCTTTTATTCTTTGTCATTGACATGCTTGCATCGCTCTTTGCCTTTTGGTTGGAAAGAGAAAATCCGAAACCATTGCTTTGGTTAATTGTGCAACGGTTTGCTTATCGCCAGCTAATGACTTACGTTGTTATTAAATCTATACTTTCTGCTATTCAAGGAATAGAGGTAGGTTGGAACAAACTAAAACGACTCGGCAGTGTCGCGCAATCGCTTGGACAAAACCAATAAAAACTAGCTTGGATGGTTCTATTCTTAGCTTTTCTGCCGGAATCGGCAGAAAAGCTTTTGTTTAGCCATACTAAACGGAAAATGTTAAAGCTCCAAAGTGCACCTATATAACTCTTTAAAAGATTGTTGCTAGAAAATAATAATAAAGATGCACTTGTATCAATGAATTTCTCCTATCATACTTTGCGGGGAGAGAGGTTTTATTATCCTTATTTCGTCTCCACCGCACCATCCCACTTGCTCATTCCACCGGTCATGTTGTAAATATCGGAAAACCCTTCGTTTGCTAGTATTTCGCTTGCTTGGGCAGAACGGTTGCCTGAGCGGCAGACGATTAAATACGCTTGGTTTTTATCGAGTTCGCCGAGCCGGTCTTGCAGCTGCTGGAGCGGGAGCAGTTTCGCGTTTGGGATATGCCCAGAAGCGAACTCTTCTTCGGTGCGAACGTCAATTACTGTCACTTCTTTTTTTTCAATCATTTTTTTTGCTTCTGCTACAGACACGTTCGTATACCCTGTATTTGCAGAACAGCTAGCGAGCAGTAGTCCTGTGAAAAATAAAAAAACAGTCCACCATTTCATGTTTCTTCGGGATCTCCTTCCTGTTGAAATATACCCATATATGTATTTTAAACAAGATCATCTTCCGATTCAAGTAGCTCGATAATGTTTCATTTTGCTTCAATTGAGTAGTTTTGCACTTCCTGTTAGTTGGTTGTCAAAAAATCGACAAAACGCTTTCACAAACTTCACACGATTGTTTGGTATCGTTAGCACGAGAAGGTGGTGAGGGAGATGAGAACGTTAGGATGGGTGCTGCTTTTCGCGCTTGTTTTTCCGTTATCGGTACGCGCAGAAGGGGTGCAAGCTACCATTGACAAAACGCCAGCTTATGGAGTAGTAAAGCTTGCTAGTGGCGTATATGACGAATCGCTTCGCTTGGCGAAACCGCTTACGTTAGAGGGAGTTGGAAAAGTGACGATACGCTCGTGTCGTTCGCCGGTTGTGACCATCTCTAGCCATCATGTTGTGTTGCGGAATGTGACGATCGAGCAGTGCGGCAATGCTAGTGATCGTGCAGCGCTTTATGTCACAGGGCATGATCATACGATGGAACGTGTGCATATATTCGCCACCGAGCGTGGCATTCAGCTTGACAAGGCGCGCCGGACAACAATTGTTCATTGTGTCATTCAAGGAAAGAAAAACGGCAACGGCATTGACTTATGGGAATCGTCGCAAAACAATATCCAAGACACAACGATTCGTCATGTAAAAGACGGGATTTACATGGAAAATAGCCACGAAAATATACTAAGCGAAAACAACATTCGCGATGCGCGCTACGGCATTCACGTGATGTTTTCAAACGGGATTGTATTAAGAAAAAACGTGTCGGAAAAAAATATCGCGGGTGCGATGGTGATGGGGACGAAACGGACGACGATTGAACAAAATTTGTTTCGCGAAAATAACCGCAACGTTCATTCCCAAGGGCTTCTTTTGTACGATGCGACAGAAACGGTGGTGAGAGGAAACGAAATCGTTGCGAATCGTGTCGGCATGTATGTCGAAAACGCCCGTTATAACGAACTGCTAGAAAACGATATTCGCCGCAATTTTATCGGAATGCAGTGGAATGCGTCAACGAAAAATCGCGTAGCGGACAATTCGTTTGTCGGCAACGTTCACGATGCGCAAGCTATTCATAGCACTAATAATACGATCATCCATAACTATTGGGACGCCGCGCTGAAACTCGATGTCACAGGCAAAGGGTTTAGCGCCATCCCGTATCGCGCTGACCCATTTTTCTTAGCGCTTACGACCAATGTGCCGGAATACCAGTTATTTTTCCAAGCGCCAAGCATGATTGTTTTGCAAAAACTGTTGCGCAGCCCAGATAAAGAAGTGCTCATCGACCAAGCACCGCGGATGAAAGAATTTGTCTTAGAGAAAAAACACGCCCAACCGACAAGCCCATTGTATATGATGAGCGTGGCGATGGCAGTAGGAAGTATTAGTTTATTAATGTTAGGGAGGAAACGATAGTGAAAAGAAAAGCAGTTTTCGCCATTTTAGCAGCCGTTATTTTCGTCATCGCTGGTTGTAGCCAAAAAGCAAAGCCGGTAGCGATTGATGAAAAAAATGACAAATGCGACACGTGCCATATGGCGGTCGGAAATGACCAATTTGCGACAGAACTCATTTTAGAAAATGGTAAAGTGCTCAAGTTTGACGACATTGGCTGTATGTATAAATGGATGCACGAACATAAAAAAGAGGCAATCACCGCAACGTTTGTTCGTGATTATAAAACGAGCGATTGGATAGAAGCAGACAAGGCAACCTATGTGTATGACAAAAACATTCGCACGCCAATGGCGTACAACGTCATTTCGTTTCAAGACGAAAAAGAGGCGAAGCAATTTATCGAAAAAAATGGCGGCACGCTTCTTACACATGATCAACTAGCTGACCATACGTGGGAACGAAATAAAGAGATGATGATGAAAATGAAAAGCGGAAAGATGAAGATGGATGAGCATAGCGACGATATGGGCAACTGAGCGCCAGTTGTCCTTTTTTCTATCGGGAGGGGATATGATGCGAAGTATCGCACGAATGGAATGGCGGCTTATGATGCGGCAATATTCCTCGTATTCGTTCGTTATATTATGGACTGTGGTGCTGTCGCTACTGTTTTTCATCGCGCGGAATAATACCGATTTTGCTGGTTATACGAACGTGACAGGGACGATTGCGAATATGATGCTATATTTATTGCCGCTGTTTATGTTAATCGCCGGTTCGTTTGCGATTGCTGGGGAGATGGAGAGTGGACAGTGGCGGCTGTTACGGACGTATCCGCTTCCGCCAGCAACGTATGTAGCCGGAAAATGGCTCGGGCAATGGCTTGGGCAGGTGATTTTGTTTACGCTTAGTTTTGGCATTAGTTTGGTGCTTAGCTTATGGAGCGGCACGGTGTTGCCGCTGAAATGGGTGGTGGCACTATATAGTTTTTCGCTATTGTTAATCGCTTTTTTTCTTATGCTCGGCTTGGCGGTTGGCTCGTTCGTTTCGACAAGGTGGCAGGCGTTGACCGTATCGGTTGGCATTTGGTTTTTATTTATTATGATTTGGCCAACGATGTTAATTGCCGTGCTAAACGTTGTACCATATCCCTTCATTGCCCCGTTATTACAAGGCTTGACGCTTCTTAATCCAGCGGAAGTATTGCGGGTGGCATTTGTCGTACAGCTAGGTGGTAGCGCTGTTTTCGGGCAAGCGTATGACCATTTGCTTTGGCTATGGCAGAAGCGGTTCGGTTTAATCTTAATGACGTATGCGGTTATGTATGGATGCATCTTATGGATGATGGCGGCACGGAAGTTAGCGAGGAGGAAAGTGAGATGACAGCGCTTGATGTAGCAGGGGTGGCGAAAACATATAAGACGAAATATGCGCTCATGCCGGTGTCGCTTCAAGCAACTAGCGGAGAGTGCGTTGTATTATGCGGAGGAAACGGAGCGGGAAAAAGCACGTTGCTTCATATTTTAGCAGGGGTGCTTGCCCCGACGGCTGGTACGGTGGCGCTTCATGGCGTGTCGCTACAAAAAAACCGTGAAGCATACATTTCGCAAATCGGGTATATGCCAGATGATTTCCACGCGCCACCAATGATGACTGTGCAAGAATTTTTGTCTTTTTATGCGTCTTTACGGTACGTGTCTTCAGAAAAAATAGAAAAAACGCTTCATGACATCGGGCTGGAAAAGCAAAAAAAAGAATGGATCAAGCATTTATCGAAAGGGATGCGGCAGCGCTTATTATTCGGGCAAGCGTTACTAGGAGAGCCGAAACTATTGCTTCTTGATGAGCCGACGAACGGCCTCGATCCGTTTTGGGTCGATCGGTTTGTCGATATTCTGAAAGAGAGGAAGAAAAACGGGACGATTATCGTTTTCTCGACGCATATGATGGACGTAGCGGCGGAAGTAGGCGACCGCGTGCTGTTTATGAAAAACGGCGAAATCGTCAAACAAATCGAACCAGCGGACTCTCACCGGAAAGAAGAAACCGTATTACAGCTGTTAAAATTGCACCGGCAGCTATAACAAAATTCCCCACCCAATTTTCGGATGGGGAATCGTTGTTTTTTATATGGAAATGATATGATATAGACAAAGAAGTAAAGTTTCTTTGAAGTATTTTTTTCAAAAGGAGGGAATACTATGGTACTACAACATGTTGTAGAGGAGCGAGTACCGATGGACAACGTCCCTGATCGCAAGAAAAAATTCGTAAGACGTATATCTGTATCTAGTAAAAAACAAATTACGATACCAAAGGACTTTTATGATGCGCTAGGCATTGGCGATGAAGTGTTAATCGAGTTGGCCGATAATAAACTCATTATTCGCCCGATACGTGAAGATCATGTTGATTTTTCCGATCTTATTTTAAAAGATTTAATTAACGAAGGGTATACAGGCGAAGAATTGTACGAATCGTTTAAATATCGTAAATCTCAACTATCCCATGCGTTAGAAAAGCTGGTTTCCGAGGAAAGACCGAAGGCGAAAACGTATACGTTGGAAACGTTAAAGGAGCTATTCCACGAGGATGATGAATAATCGCTTAACTATCCTTCCGAAAGCGGAAAAAGCGATTAAGAAACTAACAAAGCATCATAAAGAATTGCAAGAGAAGTTTTATACCGCTTTTCAGGAAATTCTTTTCCATCCGTTAGAGGCAGGGAAGAGAAAGACAGGGGACTTAGCGGGAGTGTACGGGTACGATATTTATCATCGAGGGATAAACTACGAAATTGCGTATATCATTGAATACGATGAGAATGGCAATGTCATTGTCGTTATTTTAGCCGGAACGCGGGAAAATTTCTATGATGAACGTAAACGTTATATGAGAACGAGCAAAACAAAGCCTCGTAAATAAACGCTCTTGCCTAAAAGCGTCTGGAGATTTTGGTTAAGCGGCGTGAAAATGAAATCCCCCATCCAATTCTTTCGCTAGAGCGGATGGGGGATTTATACGTTGACATCCGTTTGGTTCATCGTGCGCCTCCTTGCAGCATATGCTCGACTTGCTCGATCGTTAACGTGCGAATAAACTCAATAAGGTCAATCGCTTGAATGCCAAACTCCTTACATTTTTCTAAATACCGCTGATACGCTTGTGTATACATTTCCATCCTTATCGGCTCCTTCCATAAAAATGTTGTTATGTGTATTGTAATATAACAGATTATAAAAATCAATATCTGTTATATAATTATTTTTATCATTTCGTTTGCTAGTTGTCATGTAGGATACAATAAGATTAATAACAAAAATTCGGAAATCACCTACTTTTTGCAGGAGCATGGCGGACAAAAGAACGTACCGCAAAGGGGAAGGGACTATGACTTCTTGAACGATTATGATAAAATATAAGCGGTTTCGTTCACATAGGCGATGGGGTTCGCCGCAATTGCCGGAAGGCTGATGACTCCTACCAGTTGACACTGGTGGGGGTTTATTCATTTTAAGGAAAATTTAGGAGGGAAAGGAATTGGTTTACGTTGTTGTAGGCATTGCTGGTATGTTAGGGGCACTGCTTCGCTATTATGTCGGGGTGTTGTTGCCGACCGCATCGTTTTTTGGCTTTCCGCTTGGGACGTTAGTCGTTAACTTTGTCGGTTCGTTTTTGCTTGGCTGGTTTGCGACATGGTCGGCGCGTCCATCGTTTCCCCTTTGGCTGAAAACAGGAATTGCGACTGGTTTGATCGGTTCATTTACGACGTTTTCGACGTTTAGCGTCGATTTTTTGCAACTTGTGCAACACCATGCGTGGAAAATGGCATTTCTCTATGTTTTTCTTAGTATGTTTGGTGGGTTGCTTTGTTCATGGAGCGGTTTTCGAGTCGCGAAACAGACGACACGAAAGGAGGCTTTATAATGTCTGTACTATTTGTTATTAGCGGTGGTTTCCTCGGGGCGATTTGCCGTTTTGCCGTTAGCCAATGGTTTATTCCGCGCGCCAAATCGTTTCCAATCGGCACGTTGCTTGTCAACTGGCTCGGGTCGTTTTTGTTAGGCTTGTTAGTTGGGAGCGCCCCCGCGGAAAGTTGGCAGCTTTTCCTTGGGACGGGCTTTATGGGGGCGTTTACGACGTTTTCGACGTTTAAATGGGAGAACGTGCAAATGATTGTTCGTGGCGAAACGAAAAGCGCTATGATTTATTTAGCGTTGACGTATTGTTTCGGCATATCGTTTGCGTTTGTTGGTTATTGGCTTGGCTCACAAGTTTAAATCGCGATAGTCAGGGTGAAGCTTTAATAGCTCGGAAACGGTGACGAACGTATAGCCTTTTTCTTTTAAAATCGGCAAAATTTCTTTTAACGCTTGAACGGTTTGTTTGCGGCTTCCGCTTCCGTGGTCGTGAAATAAAATAATTTGCCCTGGTTGAATATGCTGAACGACGCGGCGGACAATTTTTTGCGTCCCGGGGTTTTGCCAGTCGTACGTATCTTGCTCTCGCGACCACATGACGACCGTGTATCCTTCGTTTGTTGCGGCCTTCATTACGCGTTGGTTGAAGTAACCGAGCGGCGGACGAAAGAGCGTTGGGCGTTTTTTCGTTAGTTCGTATAAAATCGTTTCCGTTTTTTTTATTTCGTTCGTAATCGTTTCCGTTGATTTGCCGCGGAAATCGAGATGCTTATATGTATGGTTCGCTAGTTCATGTCCTTCTTTTATTTGCCGTTGGATAATGTCAGGATAGTTTTCCGCACGAAAGCCAACGACAAAAAATGTTGCTTTGGCGCGATGTTCTTTTAAAATGTCTAAAATTTGCGGCGTATATAGGACATCAGGTCCGTCGTCAAACGTAAGCGCGACGACTTTTTTCGTTGTCGGGACGTCCCAGACGATTTCGTTTATTTTGTTCGTTTCGTTAGCCGAAAAAACGGAGCTAATGACGATGGATAATGATAAAAAGAAAAGCAGCATATATACTATCCTTTCGTAATGTATTCATGCATAGCATGCCAAAAAATCGGGAACAAAATTCACTGTTTTTCGTTTTTTAGCCGTCAAAAAATAGTATAATGGAGAAAAGCGGTTTATTTTTTGTAGGGAGAGAATAGTGTGAAAAAAGCAGCGGCAGCTATCTGTCTTTTTATTTTTATGGTAGGAGCGGTTCGTTCTGAAGCGGTGTCTCGTCCTATGATTCAGGCGACATGGCTTTGGAATCCGTGGCTGCTTGTGCAGCAACAAGCCATCGTCCTTGCTTTTCTTGAGCAAAAACAACGAACCGACCTTTATTTGCAAGTCGATGAAGAAGTGCCAGCGGACGTGTATCGCGCGTTTATTCGGGACGCGACGGCGAAAGGCATTCACGTCTATGCGTTAGATGGTGCGCCAAACTGGATAGAACATCCCGAGGAGCTTGCTCGTTTTTTTCGCTTCGTAGCTGATTACAACGGAAGTGTAAGCGAAGAAGAGAAGTTTTCCGGCGTTCATTTAGACATCGAACCGTATTTGCATGCTCATTGGACAAAACAGCAACCAACGGCGATTGCGGCATATCAAGCGCTCCTTTTACAGGCGAAAGAGCAAGCAGCTTCTTTATCGTTGCCATTAGAAGTGGACGTGCCGTTTTGGTATGATGACGTGTTTTATCATAATGCATATGGGCAAGGGCGCTTAGCAGATTGGGTGATTGCCCAAACCGACCGTGTGACCGTTATGGCGTATCGCGACACCGCAGCGGCAATTATCGATGTCGTAAAACACGAGATGAACATCGCAAAGCAATACGGGAAACAAGTCGTCATTGGTGTCGAAACAGCACCGACGACAGAAGGCGACAACGTCTCTTTTTTTGACGAAGGGGAAGCGTATATGACTAAGGAACTTGCGGCGGTTCAAGCCCACTACCACCGCACCCCTAGCTTCGCCGGCATCGCTGTTCATCATGTAGAAGCGTGGGGGAAGATGAGAAATTGAAGAGGTTTTCACACTTGGCATTGAATATGCGTTTTTGGATATGCTATGCTTTTTATAGTGAGCGTTTCTTTCCCCATCTCGTTTTGTAAGGAAAGAGGTGCTCTTTTTCTGTGAATTTACTGTAAAAGCAAGGAGGAAGGGTATGCCCACGATTAAAGATGTGGCGCGATTAGCGGGTGTTACGGTAACGACGGTATCCCGTGTATTAAATAATCGCGGATATATTAGCGATGCAACCCGCCAAAAAGTATATCAGGCAATGGAAGAATTAAACTATCAGCCAAATGAAATCGCAAGGTCTTTGCATCGCCGACAATCAAAGTTAATAGGGCTCATTATCCCAACCGTATCTCATCCGTTTTTCGGGGAGTTAGCAGGTTTTATTGAATATTATGCTCATTTAATCGGGTATAAAGTGTTAATTTGTAACTCATTGTTGGATCGAAAAAAAGAAAAAGAGTATATCGAGATGCTCAAAAGCAATCGGGTAGACGGCATTATTATGGGGAGCCACACGCTAGAAGTGGAAGAGTACATGAACGTAAATTATCCAATCGTCACATTTGACCGACGTATTAGCGAAGAAATTCCTTATATTTCTTCCGATAACTACGGTGGGGGGAAGTTAGCTACCAATTTGCTTATTCAAAAAGGATGCAAAAAAATTGCCCATATAAGCGGGAACTTGCAGCTCCAATTGCTTGCTAATCAACGCTCACAAGCATTTATCGAATTAAGCAAAGAACATGGGGTTGAATCGGTGATTGTGGAGACAGAATTGAACGTTTTCGACATCACTCAATATGAAACGATGATTCGAAATTTGTTAGAAAAACACCCTGATATCGATGGTGTTTTTGCGAGTAGTGATGTCATGGCAGCATATGTTATTCAAATATGTTACTTATTAAATAAACGAATTCCTGAGCATATTAAAATTGTTGGTTACGATGATATTAAGCTCGCGTCGTTATTTGTCCCACCGCTAACGACTATTCGCCAACCGATTGAAGAGATGGCAAAATGTGCGGTGGAGTTGATTGTGAAACAAGTAAACGAAGAGCCGTTTGAACGCGAAAATGTCTTTCCAGTGCAGTTGATGGAACGGTTGACGACGTGATGATGTAAGGAAGGTGTTGAAAGCGATAAACGTTTCAACACCTTTTTTTGATGATATGTCAATCGTTTAACATTTTTTATGTCAAACGATTGACATATTGAAATCGCTTTAATATAATCACGGTAGAAGTACAAATATTTCTAAAAAGAGGGGGAGCTAATTTGCGAAAACTTAAAATGATGTCCGCTGCAGTACTATCTTTATCTTTATTGTTATCAGGTTGTGGGAATTCTACAAAGGAAGGCCAATCATCAGACGGGAAGAAAACGGCTAGCTCCGAAGTGAAAATTACCCTTCTCAACTCGAAAGGGGAAATTCAAGCACAATTGGAAGAAGCAGCAAAAGAATTTAGCAAAGAAAATCCTGGAACGACATTAGAAGTCATCCCAGCAGCTGCAGGACAATCCCCGTTTGAGAAAGTTTCCTCTATGTATGCAGCAGGGAACGCTCCAACGATTTCGATGGTAGACCCTGGGGATGTGAAAAAATTCGCCGATAAGGCGCTTGATTTATCAAACGAAAAATGGGTGAAAGACGCTATTGACGGTAGTTTAGATGATGCGAAGACAGAAGATGGAAAGATTCTTGCCTTCCCGTTTGCGGTTGAAGGATACGGTTTAATTTATAACAAAGCCGTTCTTGATAAAGCAGTAGGCGGAAATTTCGACCCTGCTTCGATTAAAACGAGAAAAGACTTAGCAGAACTAATCAAAAAAATTCAAAAAACAGGAGTAGCTTCCAACTTGCAATCGCCAATGGATTGGTCGTTAGGGGCTCATTATTTAACAATTGGTTATAGCGTACAATCAAATAAGTTTGAAGAAGTGGAAGCGTTTTTAACAAACCTTAAAGAAGGAAAAGAAGATTTGACGAAAAACGAAAAATTAAACGGGCTATTAGATACGTTTGATTTATTAAAAGAAAATAACGTTAATAAAAAAGACCCGATGTCAGGAACGTATGAGCAAGGACCAGAGTTGTTAGGAAAAGGGAAAGTCGGTCTTTGGTTTATGGGGAACTGGGCATGGCCGCAAATTAAAGGGTTTGATACAACAAACGGCAACTACGGTTTCTTGCCAGTGCCAATTAGTGATAATCCAGATGACTACGGCAACTCACAAATCTCTGTTGGTGTGACGAAGCGTTTGATCATTGACAAAGAGCAAAACTCTCCTGAACAACAGACGGCAGCGAAAAAGTTTTTAGAGTGGCTAGTATATAATGAAAAAGGGCAAGACTTTTTAGTCAATAAGGCGAACATCATCCCAGCGTTCAAAAATATTACATTAGAGCCGCAAGATCCATTAGCAAAATCGATTAAAGCATATATGAACAATAATAAAACGCTTCGATCCATGGTGACACTTCCACCTGACCATTGGTCTCAAGTTGGTGCGTTTATGCAGCAATATTTAGACAATAAAATCGATCGAAAACAATTGTTGAAACAAATTGAAGGTTACTGGAAATCACAACAATAATAGAGTGTTAGTTTATGTGGAATAACGTGCTTAGCCGTTATTCCACAACTTTTAGCGAGGAGATGACAACGCATGTCCAGCCAAAAATTTTTTGACAGATTAAAAGTTCAGCTTTTGTTCTCAGGACCGACATTGTTTGCTTTTTTTACTGTCGTTATTTTGCCGTTTTTATATGGGATTTATTTGACGTTCACTAACTGGGACGGGGTTTCAACAAGTCACTCGTTTGTCGGAATGAAGAACTATTTAGCGGTGCTAGATGACGCTGCGTTTTGGACATCGTTATATAAAACGATGAAATACGTACTATTAACGGTTATTTTGATTAATGTCGTCGGATTCTTTTTAGCATATATGTTGACGACGGAAATTCGCGCCAAAAATTTATTCCGCGCAGGTTTTTTTACTCCTAACTTAATCGGCGGAATTATCCTTGGGTTTCTTTGGCAGTTCATTTTCTCGAACGTGCTTGTTTACATCGGCGAACATTTTAAAATCGGCATTTTCTCTTCTTCATGGTTGGCAGATCCGGACAAAGCGTTTTGGACGCTTGTCATTGTGACAACTTGGCAATATTCTGGCTACATGATGGTCATTTATATAGCGGGATTAATGAATATTCCTAAAGAATTGTTAGAAGCAGCAAGCATCGACGGTGCGAACGCATTTGTTCGGCTGCGGAAAATTATTTTACCGCTAATGGTTCCATCGTTTATTGTTTGCGTGTTTTTATCGCTTCAAAGAGGGTTTATGGTGTACGATTTAAATATTGCGTTAACGAACGGAGGCCCGTACAAGAGCACACAGCTTGTGTCGATGTATGTGTATCAAAAAGCATTTTTATCACAAAAGTACGGAGCCGGACAAGCAGAGGCGTTTGTTTTGTTTCTCATTGTAGCCATTGTTACACTGATTCAAGTGTATGTGAGCAAGAAGCGGGAGGTTGAAGCGTGATGAACGTATCCAAAACCTTAACGAAGTTCGTTCGTTATATTGTTTTAGTCATTTTTTTCTGTTTATATATTCTCCCCTTTATATTAGTCGTATTGAATTCGTTAAAAGAGCGAACAGAGATTATTTCCAATCCGTTGTCTATGCCTAAATCATTTAATTTAGCAAACTATTTCAGCGCGATGGAGAAAATGAATTTTGCCCATAGCTTTATGAACTCGCTTATCATTACCGTATTTAGCGTGGCGCTAATTACTATTTTTTCAGCAATGACTGCTTATGTGTTTGTTCGCGTGCAAAATAAGCTAAATAAGTTTTTGTTTTTCTTAATGGTCGCTTCCATGATCATTCCGTTCCAAGCGATTATGATCCCACTTGTGCAAATTTATGGGTCGATAGGGTTTTTAAATAGCAAGTGGGCATTGATTTATATGTATATCGGGTTTGGGGCATCGCTAGCTGTTTTTATTTATCATGGATTAATTAAGAGCATTCCGTTAGAATTAGAAGAGGCGGCGATGATTGACGGGGCGTCGCGCTTGCAAATCTTTTTTCAAGTAGTGTTTCCGTTATTAAAGCCAACAACGATGACGATTGTGATTTTAAACGTTCTTTGGATTTGGAACGACTTTTTATTGCCGTCCCTTGTTTTAATTAAGCCGGAAGAGCGGACGCTGCCGCTGTCTACGTTCTACTTTTTCGGGACATATTCTGTTGATTACGGATTATTAATGGCGGGGTTAGTAGTGACGATTATACCGGTAATCATCGTTTACTTATTCACACAAAGACACATTATTCAAGGAGTTATGAATGGTTCGATTAAATGATGTAGAAAGGTTGGTTGCATTGTCTAGACACGAGGAAATGGTAAAGGAAGCAGAAACACGAGTACAACGAGCAAAAGAAAAAATGGACGGGACATACCGACTAGCATACCATATTATGGCACCGGTACACTGGATGAACGACCCGAACGGACTGATTCAATGGAACGGGGAGTACCATGTGTTTTATCAGTTTCATCCGGATAGCCCCAAATGGGGACCGATGCATTGGGGGCATGTGAAAAGTAACGACCTTGTGCATTGGGAGCGTGTACCGATTGCGCTTGCGCCGAGCGAATGGTACGACGAAGGTGGTTGTTTCTCTGGAAGCGCGGTGAATGATCATGGAATGCTCACACTTATTTACACCGGAAACGTTTGGCTAAATGAAGAACAAACAGAATTAAAGCAATATCAATGCATCGCGACAAGCAAAGACGGTGTTCATTTTGAAAAGGACAAAGCGAACCCTGTTTTAGCTGAACCGCCGTTTGAGTGCCAAGGCCATATTCGCGACCCGAAAGTGTGGAAACATGGCGAGGATTGGTATATGGTACTCGGGACAAGAGAGGGGAATAACGGAAAAGTCGTTTTATACAAGTCGAAAGATCTGCGTCATTGGGAATATGTCAACATCCTTGCACAAAGCGATGGTAGTTTAGGATACATGTGGGAGTGTCCAGATGTATTCCACTTGAACGGCAAAGATATCTTGCTATTTTCCCCGCAAGGGATCGAGCCGGCCGGCGATCGCTTTCAAAATCTTCATCAAACCGGCTACCTTGTCGGAACGCTCGATTATGAAACGGGAAAACTAGCGCACGGAGCGTTTGAAGAGCTCGATAAAGGGTTTGATTTTTACGCCGCGCAAACGTTTGAAGATGAAAAAGGACGACGCATTTTGTTCGGCTGGATGGATATGTGGGAGTCACAAATGCCGACGCAATCACATGGATGGGCCGGCGCGTTAACGATTCCGCGTCTTTTGGACTTGACGGATGATGAGAAACTGTTGATGAAGCCGGTGCCGGAATTGCAGTTATTGCGCGAAGAGCATACGAAGCTGGAATCGATCTCAGTAAATGACGGAACGTACACACTTCCAGTTAAGGGCGATCGACTCGAGTTGCTCGTTCGTTTTTCATTAGCCGATTTTCAAGGGAACGCATTTGGGGTGAAAGTGCGTTGCTCGGGTGATGGAAGCGAAGAAACGATCTTCCGCTATGATACAGGAGACTCCATCGTGACGTTTGACCGAAACCGTTCCGGAAAAGGAGAGGGTGGCATTCGTCGAGCTGCATTGGATAAGAAAGAAGACGTCGTCACGTTTCATTTCTTCATTGACCGTTCTTCTGTTGAACTATTTGTCAACGACGGGCGTCTTGCCATGACTGGAAGAGTTTACCCATCGGAAACGAGCCAAGGAATCGAATTGTTCACAGAAGGTGGGGACGTGACTGTCCTTTCCGTCGATGCGTGGAAATTGAAAGATATTTGGGGATAGGAAAGATTTTATCATGTGAGGGGAAAATGATGAAGAGACAATGGTGGAAAGAAGCCGTTGTGTATCAAATTTATCCGCGCAGTTTTATGGATAGCAACGGTGACGGCATCGGGGATTTGCAAGGCATCATTTCGAAATTAGACTATTTACAAACGTTAGGAATCGATGTCATCTGGTTGTCACCGGTGTACCAATCGCCGAATGATGATAACGGGTATGACATTAGCGATTACCAAAATATTATGAAAGAGTTTGGCACGCTTCGTGATTTTGATGAATTGTTAGAAGAAGCGCATAAGCGCGGGATAAAGATTATGATGGACTTAGTTGTCAATCATACGTCTGATGAGCATATTTGGTTTATCGAATCAAGAAAATCAAAGGAGAACAATCCGTTTCGCGATTATTATATTTGGCGGCCAGGAAAACCAAATGGAGAGCCACCGAACAACTGGGGAGCTGCGTTTGGCGGTTCAGCTTGGGAATACGATGAAACGACTGGAGAATATTATCTCCACTTATTTAGCAAAAAACAGCCGGATTTGAATTGGGAAAACGCGAACGTGCGGAAAGAAATTTACGATATGATGCGTTGGTGGCTCGATAAAGGGGTCGATGGATTCCGCATGGATGTCATCAATATGATTTCAAAAGTCGAGGGGCTCCCAGATGGCGAAGTGAAGCCTGGCCATCAATATGGTGACGGTAGTCCGTATTATTTCAACGGGTCAAAAGTGCATGATTATTTGCAAGAGATGAACCGCGAAGTCCTATCCAAGTACGATATCATTACCGTTGGAGAAATGCCAGGTGTGAACGTGGAAGAAGCGAAGCTGTACACAGGGGAATCTCGGAATGAATTGCAAATGGTGTTTCATTTTGAACATGTGAGTTTAGGAGACGGATTGTATGGAAAATGGTCTCTAGGAGAATGGAAACTGACAGAGTTAAAAAAAATCTTTGCCCATTGGCAGTACGGACTGGCGAAGGATGGTTGGAACAGCCTGTATTGGAGCAACCATGACCAGCCGCGCGCGGTTTCTCGCTTTGGCGATGATGGCAAGTATCGCGTGCAGTCTGCGAAAATGTTGGCAACATGCTTACATATGCATCAAGGCACTCCATATATTTACCAAGGAGAAGAAATTGGCATGACGAACGTCAAATTCCCGAAATTGGACGATTATCGGGACATTGAAACGTTAAATGCTTACAAAGAATTAGTCGGTGGCGGAAAGATGACGCATGAAGAAATGATGGCCGCGATTTATGAACGAAGCCGAGACAATGCTCGCACACCGGTACAATGGTCAAGCGAACCGAATGCGGGATTTACAACGGGCACCCCATGGATTGACGTCAATCCGAATTATACAGACATTAACGTCGAAGCGGCATTAAAGGATCCGAATTCTATTTTTTATTACTATCAAAAACTCATTCAATTGCGGAAACAACACGATATCATTGTGTACGGCGCATATGATTTAATTGTAGCAGAGGACGAACAAATTTATGCGTTTACTCGCACGTTAGGGGAAGAGAAGCTCCTTGTCATATGTAATTTTACAAACGATACGCCTTTATTCGAATTGCCAGCGAATATCACGTATCAAACACATTCTTTACTCCTTAGCAACTATGACGTAAGCAGTGAGGGCGATATTCGCACAATCACGCTGCGTCCATATGAGGCGAGGGTGTATGTATTGGGGAATTAAGTAACATCTGTGTGTACAATCCAAAAAGAGGCGCTGCAGTGCGGGTCTCTTTTTTAAAGGTAAGAAAGGGAGTATATATTTTTGATAAATGTGTGTATGTAATTATGTAGTATGAGCTTTTTGTTGTATTTGCGTTAATCAAGGTGGCGCGTTCCCCTGAAAAGTATGATATGACAGCCACAGGGAAAGAAGAGATAGAAATGGAAAGCAAAGAACATGAATCTGAGATGCAAATCGCTAACTCTATGGAAATGTAAATTTGCGAAGATTCGCGAACAGTGCCTCGCGCTGTTCGCGTTTGTTATTTTTGGAGAATTTTCCGAGAAATTTGTGCGCATATGTTGTAACATATAAGTGTAAGCACAAATGGAGGGGATTGCTATGTACACACCGAAAGTTTTTCAAGTAGATGACGAGGACAAAATCGTACAATTTATTAAAGCAAATAGTTTTGGAATTTTATTTTCGACGGTGGACGGTCAACCGTTTGCGACCCATTTGCCATTTCTGTTAGAGGAAAATAATCATGCGTTATGGAGTCATATGGCGAAGCAAAATCCTCAGTGGGAGGACTTACACAACAAAGAAGTGCTTGTCGTTTTCCAAGGTCCGCATGCGTATATTTCACCTACTTGGTATCACGAACCAAATACCGTTCCGACTTGGAATTATGTAGCCGTCCATGTTTACGGAACATTTCAGTTAATCGACGACAAAGAAATGATGAAACATCTTCTAGAAAAAACCGTCGATTTTTACGAATCATCGATGCCAACTCCTTGGAAAGTAGAATTTGACGACTTTACCGAACATCTAATGGAAGGAACGGTTTGTTTCAAAATCAACATCCAAAAAATTGAAGGAAAATGGAAACTGAGCCAAAACCATTCGATTCAAAGGCAGAAAAACTTGATCAAAGGGTTGAAAACGGTCGATCACTACCATTCGAAAGAAATCGCAGCGCTTATGGAACAAAATATTTTAGATGGAATGAAAGAGTAGAGGTTCTAAAAGGGAGGATAAACATTAGTGACCACCGTATGGCCGACATTGCTTTTTGGATTTATTTTAGGGCTCAAACATGCGACAGAACCGGATCATGTCATTGCTGTATCAACGATTGCCAGCCGCACAAGGAAGCTTTCGCTTTCGTCGCTTGCGGGGATTTTTTGGGGAATTGGCCACACCACCACATTATTTGTCGTCGGAATGATCGTCATCGGGCTGGAACAACAAATACCGGAAACCGCAGCGATGTGGCTGGAACTAGCCGTCGGAGTGATGATTGTCGTTTTAGGGATTACGAGTTTTCGCTCGGCAAATCGCTCTTATAAAAAAGACGTGAGCATGCGTCATTTCCATCTAAAATCGACGATGATTGGCATTGTTCACGGGTTAGCCGGCAGCGCCGGAATGGTGCTTTTGGCGTTAACGACTGTCGATACACGGTTGCAAGCAGTACTATTTATATTGATATTTGGCGTCGGAACGATTATGGGAATGATGCTGTTTACGACATTTCTCGGTTTACCATTTATTTGGATGAAACGTAAACAAATAGTTTACCAGTTCACCATCAAAGCCGTTTCGTTGATTAGTATCGTATATGGTTTATATTACATGTATCGCATAAGTAGTGAAATCATTGTTTAATCGTTTGCAAGGTTCGAAACGACAAGCATTGAGCAAGTTCAGCGTGTTGATTCACCAATAAAAACCAATTGGAACTAGTTTATTCATCATTGATCTAGCACCCAGCGGCAAGGAAATATTTTGGCAAGGGGCGTTTTCATCCTTCCGCGGGTGATGTACTTTTTTGGCGTCATAGATGTCGATTTAAACCCTGATGATAAGGTAATCGCCGTTTTTCATTTTTACCACATCTGCCTTCATTGCTTTTGCGATATCTTGTGTCATCGTTTTTTGTTGTTCCTCATTCTCCGCCCACAACGCTAGCTGGCTCCCACCTAAAATTCGTTCTTTCTTTAAAGTGATAATGGCTAATATTGTGTAGGTAGGTCGTTCTGATGATTCACGTCCCATCCGCTATTCCCTCCCAAATAAGTTTGTATCCATTACGGAATGGCTCTTTTTTACACTCTCGAGAACGGGTGTTTTTTTTACTGCTTCGATCAGTTTGTTAACATCTTTGATAATCGGGACTAATGTGATAACAATTTTTCCTTTTTCGTACTCTTTTCGTGTAAAGTGATAACGTTTTACTCCAACCGATCGAGTTGCTTCGAATAAGGCTGCCTGCCTTTGACCATAATGGTCTAAAGCAATTCTAAAATGTTCTTCACGTGGAATAATGACAACGGCTAGCCCTTCTTTTTGAAACATATTTGCGGCGTTTTCGGTACCAAGGAGATTGGAAACAAAAATACCGTCGACAAAAAGCTCCGACTCTCTGACTTCTATTTTTCCTTCTTTAACGTCAGCAATATCACCAAGCACTTTTCCTTTGGAAAAACGCTTTATTACATAAAGGACGATAAGCCCTGTTATTGTTCCTGACATGATATTGATCGATATGAATTTACTATCGACCAACTGGATTGTTAATGCGGTTGTAAAGGAAACGATTAAGGCAAAGTAATTACGTGCCTCAAATGTCTTGGCAATCCCGTCGATATAGGCATCACCACGATAAGCAGACTCCGTATTTTCTAAATCCTTCAAACTTTCTTTTTCTGCTTTTCTAACATCTCGAAACTGTTGTATTGCTAAAGCCAAAAAAGTAACAGCGACAAAATTTTTCGTCATAAGGGCTGGGATAGCGACTGCTCCTAACGAAGCGGCAACAAAACCGGTCACTAGATGTATTAAATATCCATTAGGATAAGTGGGATATTGTCTAAAATCTTCTTTAATGGTTAAAGCTCGGGCCATTGTTCCGACAATAGTAGCTGTCACGATGATGATCAGATGGTCAGTTGAAATAATGTTTTCTTTCATAATTAGTCACCTGATGAAAAGTTTTTTCTTAATTTGGCTAACTTAGTAAAAAATAATTCATTCATTTAATAAAGGACTAACGAACTGCTTGCCCACATATATGTATACAAATAAGAACTTACGGGGAGGGACAATTCATTGTCGATTTTATTAACGGGGATCATTGTAGCGGCTTTATCTTTGATTGTTATTGTTTTCGTATTTATAAAAAGAAAGAAAATTACATGTATGACTGGCATGATGGTGGCGATGGCTTTAGGAATGCTAGTCGGACTAACAGGTGGTTTGCAGGTCGGCATTTTGTACAGCGGTAACCTCTTTTTCTCAACCGTTTTAGGAACAGGAATTGGATTGTTAGCCGGTTTTTTGGCCGGTTTACCGGTTAGTATCATGGCGATGATGGACGGGGTTTTGTCGGGCATTATGGGTGGGATGATGGGAGCGATGTTAGGAGAAATGATTTCACCGGAATACCAACATTCAATGATTCGTGTCATGCTCGTCATATTTGTTGGGATGATTTTGATTGTTTTGTACATGCTTCAACAAGAAACCGGTTTTAATCGTGTATCTTTTATGAACAAAGTATTTCATAATCCGCTGTTATTAGCAGTCGCCTTTTTGCTGTTTTTCTACACATATAACCGCTTATATCACGAGCTTGATCAAAACAATCATACGTCAATAAGAAACTCCCCTATGAATTACTCTATGACCAATCATAAGTTATCTGTTTCGCCGTTGAATTCGAATGCAAAGTTGAGAAAAGTAGTCATTGAAGCAACCGAATTTGCTTACTTCCCCAAGGATTTCAAACTTACTATAGGGCAACCAGTCGCCTTAATTTTTAAAAATAGCGGTGAAATGGAACATGATATTGAATTCGAAAATATGAAAGCCCCTCTTTTACAACAGAGTGGTCATGGGAATCATTCAAAAAATCAAACCGTTCATATTCATTCTTTGCCGGGAAAAACAGCGGAGATGACGTTCATACCAATAAAAAGCGGCGTGTTTCGATTTTATTGTACAGTTCCTGGGCATAAAGAATCTGGTATGGTTGGATTCGTCGAAGTTTCTTAAAGAAGCGGAATGGATGCCGAGACATTCTCGGCTTTTATTTTATAAGATAGGAAAGTATAAAATTTTACGATTAGGTGGAGCGTTGTCTAGCTCCAAGCGCCATCGGTGTGATGCGCTCCGCCTCTTCCGGCGGCGACACACTGAGTTCGCTTCTTTGAAATATCCCACGCAAGCCAAAGCTTTTGCTTTGGCTGAGCCTCCTCGGTGGGGCTTGTGTGATCTTCGCCGATAGGCGGGCGCTTTGCGCTTTTCTTATTTAACCGAGAACACTCGTGATTTTAATCATGAGATGAATCGGCTTCAGACGAAGCGTGTCTTTTGATACGTCAATTGTCCGACATATGTTGACTTATTAAGCAACAAAGGCGCTGATATCAATAACTCCCGCGACAAAAATTTGTAGATTTTTATCAACACTTTCTCCATACTTTTTCTTTATTCTAAAATCACAGTAAGAAAGGGGATGGTAGAAAAAATTGTAAAAGGGGTCTTTGTTGTTACGTTAGTATTAGGAATAGAAATTGAAGTATTTGCAAATCGTAATGGTGTGGGCGAAGATACTTTCAATTTCGGTCAGATGCTCCTACGAAGAAAAAACCTAATTTATCTGAAATCAAGCTAGAAATGTATTATCCATGCCTTGGTACAAATGGTGCAGCGCTAAGTAAAACGTTGAACACATGGAACCTAAAGGAATAACGATGAGCAATGTTTAAATAATTTGAGAGGTGATGATCATGATGGGTGGTATGATGAGTGGTTGGGGGATGATGGGCTTTGGAATTCTCGGCTGGTTCCTTAATTTGCTCGTCATTGGATTGGTTGTCTATTTTGCAGTAAAACTCGCATTACGTAATAAAGATTAACACAAGATACCGTGAACTACTTGCGACTTAGCGAACGCTTGAAGTGAGAACTTTTCACTATGATGAAAGCGACTTTTCGTTTCTTCTAAGCGTAGCTTCGGGTCGTTCCAACCATAGACGTCCGGCCATTCGGAGGCTCTTTTGTTTGGATATTTTATCATTCTAGCCGAGAAGCCTCCCACTTCAACCGCAGGTAAGTGGTGGAGGAGGTCAAGCATGCAAAAAAGCTGTCTGACTGAACGCCAATTCATTCCCCTCTTATCGTTTTGTTACGTCCTTCACACGATGGAAGAGGGGATTTTTCTATGACATTGGAAAACTGATATCCTTTCCATACTTGAAGGTGATAAGGAGGGGAGCGCTATGTTGAATAGGAGAGATTTTCTTAGCAGATCGTTAAAAGGAGCAGCTGGGTTATTTGCTGTTTCGGTATTGCCTGTAGGGCTAGCTGCCTGTAGTAACGATAAGAAAAGTATCGATACAAGCTCCATGGCCAATCTAGGTCCTTTAAGCGAGTTAGAAAAGGGGGAGTTTCCGAAAAAGGTGCCGTATAAAGTAAAAATAAAAGATGCATGGACCGAACAGGAAAGGGATGGGTTTGTGTATATCAATAAAAATAAGGAAGATAACTCTTTGCTAATTATGTCCCCAGTTTGCACCCATCTAGGCTGTACAATAGGAGATGCGGAAGTGAATATGCAGAAAAAAGGTGTCCGCTTTTTTTGTCCGTGCCACGGCGGGCAATATGATGAATACGGCATCAATGTAGGAGGACCGCCGCCAAGACCGTTAGATATATTTGACACTTATATTCAAGATGGCAATGTTTATATTGCTGTACTGAGCCCGAGAAAAAGAGAAAAATAAAAAGACTAAAGGGATGCTGCCACAATAAAAATGAAAATCAGAAGAAAATCCCCTTGTTTTTTTCATCATTCCGTAAATAGAAAAGAAGAGCAGCAGGCTGAAAAATTCAACCTGCTGCTTTTTATTTATGGCATGATGCTGATTCCATTCGGAATTTCACCTACTTGAATCGTTTTGATTACTTTGCTTTGCTCTTTATCAATGACACTCACCGTGTTGTCAAACATATTGGTGACGAAAACATATTTTTGATTCGCACTTGTGACAACTCCGTGCGCTCCTTTACCCGTTTCTATTGTGGCAACTACTTGTTTCGTTTTTATGTTTATTTTGCTTACAGAATGAGACGGTGCATTTTTCGTCCCTTGATTGGCTACATAAGCAAATGTATCGTCAGGATCCATGTACACTTGGGCTGGTCCTTTTCCGACCGGCACTTTTTCCACTTTCCCGCTTGCTAAGTCAACAATGGCGAGGGCATTCTCTGCATTTAACGTTACGGCTAATGTTTTACCGTCCGAAGTAATACCGGTTGTTACAGGAGTAGACCCTACTTTTATTTTCTTTTCTTCTTTCATCGTTTCTAAATTGAGGATGCTGACGCTATCTTCTCCCATGTTGGCAATATACGCATAACGACTATCTTTAGAGATCCGGAAACCATGCGGACCTTTTCCAGTTGGAATTGTTTGTATGACTGAATAGCTCGCCATATCAATGACTGAAACGTTATTGTCCTCATTATTGGTAACGAGAGCATATTTTCCATTTTCGGTGAAAACGATATGAGCAGGGTGATTCCCTACTTCCACTTTCTTTATTAATTCGTCCGTTTCTGTATTATAAAACAACGCCATCCCTTTCATATCCATTGATTGATCATTTCCGTGTTGCATTTCCGGAACTAACGTAGCGCCGAGAATTTTTCCGTTAGGAGAAACTTGGACGTTATGAACCGCACCGTCTACTTTGATTGCTGCGACCACTTGATTCGTTTCTACATCAATTTTTGAAATACTCCCGCCTTCATTAGCAGTAAAGTAATATTTTTTCGTTTCCTTTCTTTGCTCTTTTTTGGTGGTTGCGGCCTGTTTGTTTTCACCTAAAGCAGTGTTATTTTTTGGAGAATTCGTTCCGCAACCTCCTAAAACAAACATAACCATCGCCAATAAGGTTAACAACGCAATGATCGTTTTACGCATCAAGTATTTCCTCCTTTTGCTTTATTGTGTTTGAAGACATGATATTAGCAAAAATATTTAGTCGCTGTGACGAATTTCACAACAAAAATAAAATTTCTTAAAATAGTTACAGTTTATTGAAATTCATAAATTCTGCAAATTTATCCTATAAAATAAAAGCATTTTAAATTATTTGTGGAATAAGAAGGGAAAAGTGTTGTGGGAGCGGGTTTCGGGTGTGCAATTTGGTCCTGGTATAGGGGAGGAGACAAAATTTCCAGGGAATGTTGGTCATCATTCTTCTGATCATCATTCCATCAAGAAATCACAGGAGCAGATTACACAATTACAGGCAGACAATGAACGCTTTGCGGGCAAATGATATTTGCCCGCTGGCGTTCTTGTTCGAGGGAAGAGGCAGGAAAGCTTGTGTTCAGTCAAATGATTCTGTGTTTTTTAGTAAAACAATGGATAATCAACACTCGTGATATTATTATTAAGTTTTACATACAACTAAGTGGAATAGCATACAAAAATATGTTGGAGAAAGGTAGTTGATGGAAGTGTTTCATTATACGGTTGAAGTACAAAGGGAAATGGATGAAACGATGGAAATATTGGAGGAGAGTTTAAAAAGAGAAGGATTTGGATTTTTGTGGAAATTTAACGTCACGGAAAAGCTTCAAGAAAAAGGATTCGATTTTCAACCACCGTTTGTGATTTTGGAAGTATGCAATCCTCAAGAGGCAGCGCGTGTACTTTCTGAAAATTTATTGGCAGGTTATTTTTTGCCATGCAAAATCGTGGTGTATAAAGAAAATGAAACGACAAAAATTGGGATGCCAAAACCAACGATGCTGATCAGTATGATGAATAATGAGCAATTGAAACAATTAGCGGAGGATATTGAAAAAAGATTGATATCCTGTATCGATGAATGCAAATAAACAGTTGCTGAAAATATACAAATAGGCTGATACTATGACGTGGCGAGCGGACAGTTTAATGTAAAGAGATAATCGGCGACAAAAATTTGTAACGTTTAATGAACACTTTCTCCATACTTTTTCTTTATTCTAAAACTAGAAAAGGATGGAGGTGTTGAAAAAATGAAAAAATTTATTTCAGGTTTGCTTGTATTTGTTTCGGCTATTGGGTTAGCCACAGCTGTTTTTGCAGCAAGTGATAGTAATAGTTGGGGAAAAATGTTGCCGTTAATGAAACAAATGCATCCAAATTTCTCAGAAGAACAATTACAAAAAATGTATGAGCAGTGCCGAAATACTAAAAATATGGATCAAATGATGGAACATATGATGAATAATGGCAAAATGAATCAACAGATGAAACAAGGGTATATGATGTGAAGAGTTATGGAAACACTGTAGCCTTAAAACTACAGTGTTTTTTTCGTCTGCCTGTTGTTGTATGCTATTTATAAGTTCATGTGTGTTTAACGGTTGCATAAAATCCATCGATTCTGCAAATTTATGTTGTAAAATAAAAAGCACTCATAATGGGCTCTCATAAGGAAGGGACAAACGTGCGAAAACTTTCATTTAGCACAGAACCCGGTTATGTAGCCGCTACGCAAGAAATTGCGGTCAAACCGAATGTGGCATACACATTCAGTGGAAAAATCAAAACCCATTTAACGAAAGCCCGTGCGTTCTTTAATGTTGAATTTTTAGATAGCCAAAATCGCCGAATTGCTTGGGTAGACAATCGCTATAGCCAATTGACGGGCACAAGACCTTGGACGGATCGACAACTGACCTTTAAGACGCCTGCGAATGTGGTGAAAGTGCGCATCTATTTAGAGGTCGAGCATCAATCACCAACCGCATTAGGGGAAGCATGGTTTGATAATGTTCAATTAGAGGAAGCCCAAGTTTCTTCCAGCTATAATCCAGTGTTAAACAGCAGCTTCGAAGGAAGCGTGACGAATTGGAGCGGAACGGGCGGAAGCGTCGATCATACGGAATCGTTCGACGGGGCTTACTCTCGCAAAATATCGAGAACCAGCACCACACAATCAGCTAGTGAATATAAGCAGACGGTGATCGTAGGGCAAGCTTCAAGTGATACGCCGCTTCGTCTGACACTCACAGGTCTTTCCAAAGCGCAGGATGTCAAAGCCAATGGTACCGTGAGTGCAAGCGATTATTCCATTACCGCGAAAGTGTATTTTGTAGACGGAACGACTCAAACGTATATGGCTGATTTTTCGATCGGCACGCAAGATTGGAACCGTGCCGCCGTTTCGATTCAACCTTCCAAGCCAATGGATAAAATCGACATATCCGCTGTCTTCCGCGGAAACTATACAGGAACGGTCTGGTTTGACGCCATTCGCTTGATGGAAGGCAACGTCATAACGAAAAACAAGTATGACGCCAATGGCAACTATGTGGAGGAAGAAACAGATGAAGCCGGGTATGTCACGAAAAAGAACTATGATGCCGTAGGAAATCTGTTGAGCGAATACGATGAGAAGGGAAATCAAAAACAGTACAAGTATGACCCATCCAATCGTTTAAAACAACTCCTATTGGCGAACGGAACGTCTGTCAACTATGATTATGACTTGAACGGTAACATGACTTCTAAAGTCATTCAAACGAGCAGCGGTCCGTCACAAAGATTTACCTATTCTTATGATAAGACGGGAAAACTTCTGAAAACGGTCGGTCCGCTTAACGATGTGACAACCAATGAATATGATGCGAACGGCAATAAAATTAAAACCGTCTTACCGAAAGGAAATACAATTCAATGGATGTACGACGAAACGGAACGGGTCGACACGATTTCTTACAATGGAGTTCCGTATTACGAATTCCGTTACGACAAAAACGGAAACGAACTGTCTGTGCAATATGTAAAGGATGGCACGACGAAAACAAGAAAATTTGACTCGGCGAATTCGGGTCATCGAACAGTCCGACCGCGGGGGATTACAAAAATGGACGTATCCGACCACCTCGGATAAATTGCAACAGTTCCTATTCTCGCACGGATCGTTTAGTCAAACGATTACGTACCAATACAACGCCTTGGACCAAAATACCATCGTTCAAGACGAAGCGTATACGTATCGCTTTGACTATGACGAGAGAGGACACGTTCGCACGTTTACGACTGGAAACGGAGCGGGAGCCACCTTCACGTATGATGACCGCGGCTTGGTGAAAAGTCTGTCAGTGGGGACGGCAGATGGAACCGAGTTATTGGCGGAAACGTACCGTTATGACGAAAACGGCAATCGGACGAAAATCGAGTCCCCGACAGGAGAAGCGATCGTTTACCGTTACGATGCGCTCGATCAACTAGTGGAAGAGCAATGGCCGGATGGAACGACGATCGCGTATACGTACGATGGATTCGGGAATCGGAAGCAAATCGTGGAAACGAAAGATGGGCAGTCGACGACGACCACAGCTGATTATCATGCGGCGAATCAATTGGTTCGTTTCGGCGATGAAACGATCACGTACGATGCGAACGGCAACCGGACCGAAGACGGTGAGTACCAATATGAATGGAACGAAGCCGACCAGCTTGTCGCTATCCCTCGAAAAGGCGAAAGCACGCCGTTTGTGACGTACCAATACGATGAAGACGGCCGCCACATTCACAAGACCGTGAATGGCGTCATAAAAATGATCGGATGAAAAAGAGCAAGGAGAGGATATTGTGTGAGGAGAAGGTTCTTAGAAGCAGGGGGAATTGTCAGAATTAAAGCGAATTTTCATGTTATCGTACATAGTGAAATGGTATAATATGTTTAATAAGTCCCACCTTAATTGAAAGGAGTGAAAAAGCATGGATTTTGTACGAGTAATAAAACACAGTAATGATTTGGAAAAATTTATAGACATACCTGAAGGGTTAAAGAATAGGAAAGTAGAGATTATTATCCTTCCTTATACAGATCAAGAAGATATAGAACAAGGGGAAAAAAAGAGCTTGAGGGGAGCTCTATCAAAGTACAAAAATGAGGTTTTGCAAAATCAAGAAAGCGATGCTTGGTCTAAAAACGTGGTGGATAAATATGAAAATCGTTGATGCAAACATTGTTCTAAGATATTTGCTTAATGATCATGATGATTTGTCAGCGAAAGCCGCAGCGATTATTGAAAATAACAAGGTGTTATTGCCAAATGAGGTAGTAGTTGAAGTTGTTTATGTTCTTGAAAAAGTGTACAGAGTAAAAAACGACGAGATATGTGATACTCTTTTAGAACTGTTTAAGTACGATAATATCGACGTGGATGATATGGAAATATTAGAAGAAGCGCTCATTCTCTTTAAAGAAAGACGGCTAGACTTTGTTGATACTCTTTTATATGCCTATAATAAAGTGAAGGGGTACCAGGTATATACGTTCGATAAGAAGCTAAATAAGTTACTTAAGGAATAGGCATCATTGGAATGTGGACATTGATTATCACTATATAAACTAAACCAAAAGAAGTAACCACTTCCCTAAAACTAACGGATGAAGCTGGTTACTTCTTTTTGCTAATCTTTAATCTGGTTAGATATCGTGCAGTCCCCTGTCTCAACCTCACAGGCGCATGTCGT
Source organism: Anoxybacteroides voinovskiense (assembly GCF_014196205.1). Lineage (GTDB taxonomy): Bacteria > Bacillota > Bacilli > Bacillales > Anoxybacillaceae > Anoxybacteroides > Anoxybacteroides voinovskiense. The sequence goes on from NZ_JACIDE010000016.1 coordinate 32,433, forward strand.
CCCTCCACATTTTCTCCACATTTTTTCTGCTATAATAAAGAAAAACGCCTGTAAGGAAGGAATCTTTGTGCGAAAACTTTCGTTTAAGTTAGGACTATTATTTTTTGTCTTTGTGCTAGGAATCGAAACGGTGTTATTTGCGTCGTTGTATGTGACGCTTGTGAACGCGAGAATTAATGAAGAATTTGAGCAGTTGTTGGCAAGAGGGAATAATCATCGGGATGTATTGGAAAAAAGCTATCATCTTTCTACGTTAGAACATGTCGTGATGATGGAGTCGGAAGCAGAAACGGATGTCGTCATTACCGATGCGAACGGGAATATTTTATATTTTTCTGATCACATTTTGCCGTTTGCAAAAAAACTCATTCCGTCTGTCGATGTTCGCCACATTTCTCATAGCGGGATGGTCGTACAAAACAACTGGAAAAAACAACCGTATATCGCCACCGCCAGCCCGATTCGGATGGACGGAGAGATAAAAGGGTATGTGTACATGTTTCAGCGGACAGCTTCCATTCAAAATATGATTTCTAAATTAAAACATCATTTTCTTGTTGTTGGGATTGTTTCTGTCTTTTTGACGATTATGACGATTTTTTTCTTATCAAGAGTCATTACGATTCCGCTCATTCGGATGAAACAAGCGACCGAAAAATTGAGCAAGGGGGACTTTTCTGTCCGCCTGCAAGTAAAAGGAGAAGATGAGTTGGCACAGTTAGGAAAAGCGATTCAAACACTTGCGGCCGATTTGGAATATTTGAAAAAAGAACGAAACGAATTTTTAGCGAGCATTTCACACGAGTTGCGCACACCGCTTACATATGTGAAAGGATATGCCGACATTGCGCGCAGACCGAATATAGCCGAAGAAGAACGAGCAAAATATTTGTCCATTATTTATGAAGAAGCAGAGCATATGCAAAAATTAGTGAAAGACTTGTTTGAGCTCGCGAAAATGGATCAACATTCGTTTCAAATCAAGAAAGAGCCAACCCCACTGTGCCTTTTTTTGAAAAAAATATACGAGAAAATGTATCCTGCTTTTCAGACGAAAAATATGTCTCTTGTCTACCGCTGCGAGGAAAACATTGCCGTCCATATCGATCAACAGCGTTTTGAGCAAGTGATGATGAATCTTTTGGACAATGCGTTAAAATATTCTCATCAAGGTTCTACCGTTTCCATTGATGTAAGAATGGAGAAAAAGAACGTGATGATCATGATTTCCGACGAAGGAGTCGGCATTCCCGAAAAAGATTTGCCGCATATTTTTGAACGATTTTATAGGGTGGATAAATCAAGATCGAGAACAGGCGGAGGGACTGGACTCGGGTTGGCGATTGTGAAAGAAATTGTCGAAGCGCACGGTGGTTCGATTTACGCAACGAGCCAATTCGGAAAAGGGACAAACATGATCATTACATTGCCGAGGGGGGATGAAGGTGTACACGATATTACTAGTGGATGACGAAAAACGAATGTTGGATTTATTAGAGCTGTATCTTACCCCGAATGGATACCGTTGTGTCAAATGCGAGTCAGGAGTAGCGGCGATTCGCTATTTAGAAAATAATAAAGCAGACCTTGTGTTGCTTGATGTCATGATGCCAGAGATGGACGGATGGGAAACGTGCAAACAAATACGAGAGTTTTCGAATGTCCCAATTATTATGGTTACCGCAAGAGATGCAACGACAGATGTTGTTCAAGGACTAAAAATCGGTGCAGATGATTATATTACAAAACCGTTTGACGAATCCGAATTGCTCGCTCGGATCGAAGCGGTATTGCGCCGTTCGGTCGGAAAACAAACGAAACTGGAGTTTCACGGCTTAGTTTGGGATGAAGCGCAGCATAAAGTCCAATATGCAGGGCACGATATTTTTCTCACGCCAAAAGAGTTTGCCATTTTAGGACTTTTTCTCAAACATCCAAACCGAGTATTTAGCCGAGAGCAACTCATCGTGACATTATGGGGGTATAACGCCAATACAGAAGAACGGACCATCGATTCGCATGTGAAAAATATTCGCGAAAAGCTCCGCCAGGCTGGTTTTCCGATTGATCAGTTTCTGCAAACCGTTTGGGGAGTAGGATATAAATGGGAGGCATAAATGGAACAACAGATGATTGCGTTATTCCGAACATATGAACCATTTGCTTTTTTAATCAGTATCGCAACGAATGTCATCATTAGTATTTTAGGCGTTGTCCCGAGCGTCTTTCTCACTGCGGCTAACTTGGCGGTATTCGGTTTTTGGAAAGGCACTTTTGTATCGTTTGTCGGGGAAGCGGTTGGGGCGATTGTTTCTTTCGTTTTATATCGAAAAGGATTTCGCAAACTTTCGGAAACGAAATGGTTTTCCTATCCGAAAGTCAAACGTTTGCTTGCGGCAGAAGGGGTAGAAGCCTTTTCGCTTATTCTGTCTTTGCGTCTTCTTCCTTTTGTTCCGTCGGGATTTGTGACGTTTGTGGCAGCGATCGGGCACACCTCCTTACTGATTTTTATCATTGCCAGCTCCATTGGAAAACTGCCAGCACTTTTGTTAGAGGCATATTCGGTGTATCAAGTGATGAATTGGACATGGCAAGGGAAAGTGATATCGACTGTTTTTGCTGTTTTTTTATTTCTATTTACTTGGAAAAAAGTTGTTCAGAACAAGACGTAAACGCCCCATTACATCTTGCATATACAAAATCTACGTTTATACAAAGGAGAATCAATCATGACAAAAATGACGAAAGCGATCATCATGACATCAGCCATTTTTCTTCTAAGCGCTTGTTCCTCATCCAACGAAAAAGAGCAAGCCTTTATTACAAGCAAAGAACAAGCAAAATCGAATGTATCTGTTACTAATAATCCTTTCTTTCAAGAAAAAAAGGAAGGAAAGATCGAACATTTACACGGAATCGGTTACGCCGGTAACCAACATGCGGTTTACTTTGCGACACATGAAGGGTTATTCGTTTACCAAAATAACAAATGGTATGAAGCGATTTCTAATAAGCATGATTATATGGGCTTTTCGGCTACAGACGACGGCTTTTATTCATCAGGGCATCCGGAAGAAGGTTCATCGTTAGGAAATCCACTTGGTCTCGTGAAAAGTTTTGATAATGGACAAACATTGATGAATTTAGGATTTTATAAAGAATCTGATTTTCATTATATGACCGTTGGCTATAAAAGCCATACCATTTATGTAGTGAACCAAGAAGAAAATAAAACGCTCGGACAAGGGGTATTTTACAGTAAAGACGACGGCAAAACGTGGTCGCCAAGTCAATTGAACGGCCTGCCGCAAACAGCAGCGGGAACGATTGCTGCCCACCCAACGGATGAAAAGATGGTTGGAATTAGTACATCGGAAGGAATTTTTGTTTCAAGAGATAATGGGAATACGTTTGAACGGTTCACTCGAAAAATCAATACGACGACGTTTGCGTTCCAAGAAAAATCGATTGTATTTGCAGCGGTAGAGAACGATAAGCCGATCCTCATCAAACAATCATTAGACACAAAACAAGAAGAAGTTCTTTCCGTTCCTGCATTGGATAAAAAAGATCATATTATGTATATCACCTCTAATCCAACAAATGACAACGAAATAGTGATTGCGACGATGAACGGGGATATTTTCATGACAAAAAATAACGGTGAAAGCTGGACAAAACTAGCATCGAAAGGGAAACTATAAAAAGACATGCGGGTGCATGTCTTTTTGCTTACTGAAAATATATCGCTCCACAATTTCTGCAAAATTCACTGCTACAATATAAGCATCAGATAAAGAAGAAGGTGAGAAGAAGGGTGTATTCGTTCTTGAGTCAAATCAGTAACTTTCTAAGTCAACCGTTTCTCAATATGGCAAATAGCATGACAGCGATTCCTATTTTGTCAGCCTTTCTTCTTGGCATCGTGGGAGCGATGGCTCCGTGTCAACTCACTGGTAATTTAGGAGCGATCACATTATACAGTAATCAGTCTTTGCAAAAAGGAATGGCTTGGAAAGAGTTGCTTTTATTTATTTTCGGTAAAATCGTTGCTTTTTCCGGTTTAGGCTTGATTGTCTGGCTCATGGGGAAAGAGATTCAAAGTACGCTAACATTGTATTTTCCGTGGTTAAGAAAGCTCATTGGTCCCATTCTCATTCTTGTAGGCTTATATTTGTTAGGGCTTTTTAAAATGTATTGGAACGTTACCTTGTTCAAAGTGCCTGAGAGATGGCGAAAAGGAAAAATCGGTTCGTTTTTCATGGGATTTGGCTTTTCATTAGCTTTTTGTCCAACGATGTTTGTGCTGTTTTTTGTCACTCTCATGCCTCTCGTCTATTCAACGTCTTATGGGGTGCTATTACCGAGCATCTTTGCCGTTGGAACTTCTGTACCTGTTATTTTCTTTATCTTTGTCCTTTGGTACTTAGGATTTAGCGGCACTCTGATGAAAAAAGGAAGGCAGGTAGGGGGGATTGTTCAAAAAACAGCCGGAATCGTGCTGGTTTCACTTGGTATATTAGATACGATCACTTATTGGTTTTAAAGTTAGGAGGGAAACTCAATGATGTTTGGCGGTTCTTTCATGATGGTTGGGATCATGTTCTTTTGGGTTGTATTAACCGTTGTTGGCTTTTATCTCTTATATCGTTTTATCAATGATCGTAAAGAAGAACTCTCTCCGCTGGAAATCTTGAAAATGAGGCTAGCCAAAGGAGAGATTTCTTTAGACGAATTTGAACAGTTATCCAAAAAATTGTAGTCGTTATATTATACAGGAGATGCGATTTACTATTGCTCCCCCCTTTTTTCATTTCATAGATGAAGGAAGTTGTTGATTACATTGTCAACAACTTCTTTTTATCATGCGTGTTGATTAACCAATAAAAACAAGTTGACATCACCCTATTCCTAGCTTTTCTGCCGTAGTCGGCTAAGCTAGCTTGCCGACTGGGCATGCTGTACGCATGCCCTCCTCGAACAATGAACGCTTTGCGGGCAAATGACATTTGCCCGCCGGCGTTCTTGTTCGAGGGAAGAGGCAGAAAAGCTTGTGTTCAGCCATATGATTCTGTGTTTTTTAGTAAAATAGTGGATAATCAACACTCGTGTCTTTTTATCTCCATAATAAATTCATATTTTTTCTTTATAATAAGCCAACTACATAAAATTTTGGAGGGATGCGTATTGCAATTCGGCAATATTGTAGTTCAAGGCGAAAATCTTTTGCTCGTAAGCGGCTTACTGATTAGTTATGTCATGTTTTATTACGGTATTAAGATATTAAAAATAGAACGAAACATCATGGATTTAATTTTGAACAGTTTTATTAACGGTGTACTCATTTGGAAATTTAGTTATGTCGTTTTACATCCGAATTCAGTTTTACAAAATCCGATGACAATCCTTTATTTTAACGGGGGATATGTTGGCATTAGTATGGCGATTGTTTTTATCACCATCTATACTTGGTTATACGTAAAAAAGCAAAATATTCCTGTGGCTTCTTATACGCGGGCAATGGTTCCAGTATATTTTGGCTATTTTAGTACTTTTGCATCGATCCGGGTAATGGAAAATTCAGAAAATTATTTCATCATTTTGCAAGCAATAGTAGCGATTTGTTTTTTTATAGTAGCATCACGAGTCAAAACTCAAAAAACTTTATTGCACCTTCTTATATGGTTCCATCTCATCCAATTCGAACTAGCCTTGTATAAAAAATATTTTGTAAATACAGTAATCATATCAAAAGAAGTGTGGTTGTATGGCTCTCTCGTTATCGCTTTTATATGTATTTCATATTGGTTAGAGAGGCGAGAAAGAGAAGTGGTTCTTGAGGAAGGGAATAAAGGACGGAGAAATGCAATCAATCAACTCGCTTTAGGTGTGATGATGGCAAGTATTGCTGTAGCTTCTATTTTTAACAATCAACAGGAAGCAGGAAAGATCAAACCAAAGCCGACCGTGTCTACTTCATTGGATTCGGAAAAAATCGGAACGAATAAAGGAGAAGTTGCCCCGGATTTTGAATTACTTTCAATTACAGGGGATAAAATAAAATTGTTTGATTTGCGTGGAAAAACGGTGATATTGAATTTTTGGGCTACTTGGTGTCCCCCTTGCAGAGCTGAAATGCCAGAAATGCAAAAGTTCTACGAAAACAATAAAAATAACAATGTAGAAATTTTGGCAGTCAACTTAACGAATAGCGAACGAGGTCCTGATGCGGTGAACGATTTTGTGAAAAATAAGGGAGTGACATTTAAAGTTGTTCTTGATGAGCAAGGGGAAATTGGAAATCTATACGGTGCAATAACGATCCCCACTTCGTATATCATCGATAAAAACGGGGTTATTAGAGATAAGTATATAGGTCCTATGTCTTATGAAACGATGGATCGCATGATCTCGAATATTCAATAAAAATTAAATAACGATCCCTCCTGAGTGGATAATAACAAAAATTGTTACTATTCACTCAAGGGGATTTCGGGAGTATATTAAAAACCTGTGAACCCACCAAACAAACCTGTAAAAAAGATAATGATCTTTGTCATCCAATCAAAAAACAGCATAATTCCCATGATAATCATAAGAACTCCTCCGACTTTGACGATGACAGCGTTGTATCTTTTTATCCAATTCAACTTGCTGATAAAAAATGACATGATGAAAAAAGGCACGGCAAACCCTAATACATATGCGAACATGTACAACATGGCTGCACTCGGTTTGGTAGCGGCTAACGCGATCACTGATACAAGAATTGGACCTGTGCAGGGAGTCCAGCCCGCTGCGAATCCTATTCCGATTAAAATAGAGCCAAAATAACCGGAAGGCTTGTTGCGGAAAACTAACCGTTTATCTTTCATCATAAAGGAAGGTGAAAATACACCTAAAATGACGAGACCAAAAAAGATAATGAACAAGGCGCTAATTTGTCTGATTAAATCTTGGTAATTAACGAATAATTTTCCTATTACAGAAGTCCCAAAACCAATAGCGATGAAGATGACGGAAAAACCGAGCAAGAAAAAGAATGTATGGAGTATTGCGCGTTTTTGAAGCATCCCATTCTCTTTCTTTATTTCATCAACGGATACTCCAGTAATGTAAGATAAAAAAGCTGGATATAGTGGTAAACAACAAGGGGATATAAAAGACAGCAATCCCGCTCCGAAAGCTAGAAATACATTGATATCGTTCATATTGATCGATCCTCTCTCTTCAATCTTAATAACGATACTGTAAAATAAAATTGTGAATTTTTTGTGGAAAATGGGATTTTTCCTACTTAGTGTTTATTATGGCTTGTTGGCGAACATGATTGTAAGATGTCCTAGTTGCGTTTCATACCCATTACCGGTATAATGTAATTGAAGGGGTGATGTTTGATGAACCATTGTGAAGATCAACATATGGATAAAAAAATGGTTCCACGAACGGAACAGGAAATCGAAAGCATTATTAAGCGCTTGAAGCGCATTGAAGGACAAGTGCGCGGGGTGCAAAAAATGGTCGAAGACAATCGGTATTGCATCGATATTTTAGTGCAAATCTCTGCAATCACGGCCGCGTTAAATAAAGTCGGATTGAGTTTGTTAGAACGCCATGTCAGCCATTGTGTGTCGAAAGCGATCCGCGAAGGAAGCGGAGAAGAATCCATTCGTGAGCTAATGGAGGTCATTAATCAATTTTCGAAGTAAGGGAGGGGAAATGGATGCGAACGGTGACACTGAAGGTGACCGGCATGACATGTGCCGCCTGTTCTGCCCGCATTGAAAAAGTGTTGAATAAAATGGACGGTGTAGAAGCAACGGTCAATTTAGCGATGGAAAAAGCGACCGTTCAATACGACCCGAATAAATATAGCCTTGCCGATATTGAAGCGAAAATTGAAAAGTTAGGGTATGGCGTTGCGACAGAAAAAGTGACGCTCGATATTGAAGGCATGACATGTGCGGCATGTGCGACACGGATTGAAAAAGGATTGCATCGGATGGAGGGCGTGACAAGCGCTACGGTGAATTTAGCGACAAACAGTGCGGTGGTCGAATATAAAGAAGGCGTAACGTCGGTCGAAGACATTTTAGAGAAAATCAAAAAGCTTGGGTACAAAGGGCAAATTCGAAACGAAGAACAAGACGATGCTGGCCGGAAAGAAGAGCGGCTTAAACAAAAACAACGGCAACTCGCCATTTCCATCATCTTATCGTTGCCGCTACTTTATACGATGGTTGCCCATATGCCGTTTGATATAGGCTTGCCGATGCCGCATTTGCTGATGAATCCGTGGTTCCAGCTTCTTTTAGCTACACCGGTTCAGTTCTACATCGGCGGTCCTTTCTATGTCGGGGCGTACCGGGCGTTACGAAATAAGAGCGCGAACATGGACGTCCTAGTGGCGCTTGGAACATCGGCCGCGTACTTTTACAGCTTGTACGAAGCTTTTCGGACACTTGGGAATCCTGAATATATGCCAAGATTATATTTTGAAACGAGTGCCGTCTTGATTACGCTTGTGCTTGTCGGAAAATACTTTGAGGCTCTTGCGAAAGGGCGAACAACAGAAGCGATTTCAAAGCTACTTAGCCTGCAGGCAAAAGAAGCTACTGTCATTCGTAATGGGGAAGAAATAAAAGTTCCGCTCGAAGAAGTGATGATCGGGGATACGATTATTGTTAAGCCAGGAGAAAAAATCCCGGTAGACGGTACTGTCATCGCCGGAGCATCTTCCGTAGACGAATCGATGATTACCGGTGAATCGATTCCGGTTGATAAGAAGGAAGGCGACTATGTGATCGGGGCAACCATCAATACAAATGGTGTGCTGACCATTCGCGCAGAAAAAGTAGGGAAAGATACAGCACTCGCCAATATCATTAAAATCGTCGAAGAGGCGCAAGGTTCGAAAGCTCCGATTCAGCGAATGGCCGATGTCATCTCAGGTATTTTCGTACCGATTGTTGTAGGAATTGCTATCGTTGCATTCATTATATGGTACTTCTTTGTTGCGCCGGGTGATTTGGCAAAAGCGCTTGAAGTGGCCATCGCCGTTCTCGTCATTGCGTGTCCTTGTGCGCTCGGTCTTGCCACGCCGACATCGATTATGGTCGGTACAGGCAAAGGGGCAGAACAAGGGATTCTCTTTAAAGGAGGTGAGTACCTAGAGGGAACGCATAAAATCAACGCGGTCTTACTCGATAAAACAGGAACAGTGACAAAAGGAAAACCGGAAGTGACAGATGTGTTACAATTCCAAGAAAACATGCTTGACTATGCCGTTTCAGCCGAGAGCGCTTCGGAACATCCGTTGGCTCATGCGATTGTCGAATACGGGAAGAAACAAGCGATTTCGATGAAGCCATTGGAGCACTTCTCCGCCATTACCGGCCACGGAATTGAAGCTGTCATTGACGGAAAAAGCATCCTTATTGGAACGCGAAAATTGATGAAGGAACGCTCTGTAGCGATTTCTGTGCATGAAGATAAAATGGTAGAGCTTGAAAAACAAGGGAAAACAGTGATGCTCGTTGCCATCGATGGACAGCTTGCCGGCATCATTGCTGTCGCGGATACAGTAAAAGAAAGCTCCAAAGAAGCGATTCAAACATTAAAACAAATGGGCATCGACGTGTATATGGTAACGGGAGACAACAAACGAACAGCCGAAGCAATCGCGAAACAAGTCAGCATTGAACACGTATACTCGGAAGTGCTTCCAGAAGACAAAGCGAACATCGTGGAGGATTTGCAAAAACAAGGAAAACGAGTCGCGATGGTCGGCGATGGCATTAACGACGCTCCAGCTCTTGCGAAAGCGGATATTGGGATGGCGATTGGCACAGGAGCAGATGTCGCGATCGAAACGGCCGATGTTACCTTGGTCGGCGGGGATTTAGCGCATATCCCGAAAGCGATTGAGTTAAGCCGCAAAACAATGAAAAACATTCGGCAAAATCTGTTCTGGGCGTTGTTCTATAATACAGTTGGCATTCCTGTAGCCGCTCTCGGATTATTGGAACCATGGATCGCTGGGGCAGCGATGGCATTTAGCTCTGTATCCGTTGTGACAAACGCGCTTCGTTTGAAACGCGTGAAAATATAAACATTTAAGGAGGAATGGATGATGACGATTACATTACAAGTACAAGGAATGACATGCGGACATTGCAAAGCAGCGGTGACGAACGCCCTTCAAGCATTGGATGGCGTTAGCCGTGTAGAGGTGCATTTGCAAGAAGGTACGGTCGATGTCGAGTATGATGAAACAAAGGTTAGCGTAGAAAAAATGAAAGAAGCGATTGAAGAGCAAGGATATGATGTGAAGTAAGGAGAGAGAGGGTGTCCCGAAAAGAATCGGGCACCCCTTTTCAATAGCGCAAATTTTTTTTCACCGAGATGTTATAATGAAAATAGCAGATACGAAGAAAAAGGTGGTGATTCATTTGTTATCACAACAAGACATACTTCGTGAAATGTCAAAAAATTTAGATATATGGAGCAAAAAGTATGGCGTAAAGCGAATCGGGTTATTTGGTTCGTACAGTCGTGGAGAACAAAGGGAATCGAGTGACATTGATGTGTTAGTAGAATTTATGGATGATGCAGTGACGTTTGATCATTATATGGAGTTGAAACTGAGTTTGGAAGATCATTTTCAAAAACCGGTAGATTTAGTGATTGTAGATGATATTAAGCCGGCATTAAAGCCAATTATTTTAAGGAGTGCTAAGTATGCAGAGAGAGCCTAGTGTTTTTTTACAAGACATTTTGGTCGCTGCAGAAAAAATTGAGAAGTACACCCAAGGGCTTTCTTATGATGACTTTCTAGATAATGACTTAATATCAGATGCGGTCATTAAAAACATATTAGTAATCGGAGAAGCAGCAAAAAACATTCCAAACGAAATGAGACAGGCATCCCCACATATCGAATGGAGAAAGATGGCTGGCATGAGGGATATGATGATTCACGGTTATTTCTCTATTAATTACCGAATTGTTTGGGATGTTGTCCAAAATAAAATCCCTAAGCTAAAGCAACATATTAAGCAATTGCTAAATGAGAGAGAGATTTAAACACCCCTCCAACGCTTTTATTTGGAGGGGTGTTTATCGTTATTCTCCCTTATTCATTGTATCATTCGGATCTGGCGTATAGCTTGATTTGTAGTCTTTGTATTTTAGTTCGGTGACCATTCCCGCTGAAGCGTGATGCAAGTCGTGGCAATGGAACATCCAATTTCCTGGATTATCTGCTTGAAATGCGACAACATATTCTTCACCCGGATTTATATTTAACGTATCTTTAATCAATGGAGCGCCTGTGACTGGCTTCCCGTTTTTGCTTAATACTTGGAAGAAATGTCCGTGTAAATGCATCGGGTGTATATCCATCGGTGAATGGTTCACGAATTTTACTTTGACGAGATCGCCTTTTTTCACGTTGATTGGCGCTGTGTCAGGATACGTTTTCCCATTAATCGTGAAAATCATCCCATTTTTCCCCATCGCCGTTCCTAAATCCATCGTGTACTCTACATCATATTTTTGGTCTAACGTAAATGGACCTGTCTCATATTTTCCGTATTTTTCAATATCTACCACAGGGAGATTTTCTTTTGCGTTCGCTTTGTCCGTATTGTTTGCTTGTCCTTCGTATTGAATGTTCACTTTCATGCCATCGGTGCCTTTCATATCGCCGTGGCATTCCAGCAGCCATTCACCCGGGTTATTCGCGATAAACTCAATGTCGTAGCGCTCACCTGGAGCGATATTTAACAATTCGTCTTTGATTGGTTGTGGGCTGTTGATCGGCTGACCATCCGTTGCGACAATTTGAAACTTATGTCCGTGCAAATGAAGCTTGTGGGACATGTACCCTGCGTTAATTAGGCGAAGCCGTATTTTTTCCCCTTTTTTCACTTTTAAAGGCTCAATGGCTGTTCCGCTTTTTCCGTTAATCGTGAAAATATCGTACATATTCATGTTATGTCCCATGCTGTTCATATCCATATTGCCATGATCCATGCCGCTCATATTCATGTTCATATTGCTTTCTGCGTTCGGATCGCTCATCCATTCGTCTAACACAAGCGTATAGTCTCGATCGACTTTTTCCTCATTTTTCGGTTCAACGATTAATGTACCGTATAATCCTTTGTCCACTTGCTCGGCGCTTTTTTGATGCGAATGATACCAATACGTTCCAGGTACGGTTGCCGTAAATTCATACGTAAACGTTTCCCCTGGTTTAATGGCGTTCATCGTAGCGCCTGGAACCCCATCTTGACTATTTGGAACAGGATAGCCGTGCCAATGAATCGCTGTCGGCTCAGGTAATTCGTTTTTAAAAACAATTTTTACGCGATCCCCTTGTTTTACGCGGATTTGCGCACCGGGTACCGATCCATTATACGTGTATACCGGGAGTTTGACTTGATCGTTAATTTGTAATAATGCTTCCTTCGCGGTAAGGTGAATCTCTTTCCCAGATAGCGATTCTGTAGCGGTTGCCAAAGGCAAATTCTCTTTATTGGAAGTAGTTTCTTTTTTCTTATGCATGTTGGACATATCGTGTCCTTGCATCGTATTGGAGCAAGCTGCACTAATCGCAACCACTCCTGCTAAAACAATTCCTAACCATAATTTCTTCATCGCTTTCCCTCCATCCACTTGTATCGTACCATCATTATAAAAAAGAAATGTGCAAAATGTATGGAGAAACGCTAGGCAATCACTCGTTTGTTAGGCGTTCTCTCTCCGCTATCGCGTCTGTTGTGAAAAGGGCGTTAGCTTTGATTTATTTTTCCAGATATGTTTTACTAAATAATAAGCGTAAGTCGCTTTTTTGGTGGTTGGGAATACGGTGTACGTGTTCCGGAGCGCTATTCAATGAAAAAATGAAATCGATTCCATAAAAAAGAGAAAAGGGGGGAGGAAAGACATCGATAGCAGCAGATTCGTTCTTTGCTTACATACGTGAATGGTTTCAAGGAAACTTTTATCACGAGTGTTGATTATCCAATATTTTACTAAAAACACAGAATCATTTGACTGAACACAAGCTTTTCTGCCTCTTCCCTCGAACAAGAACGCCGGCGGGCAAATGTCATTTGCCCGCAAAGCGTTCATTGTTCGAGGAGAGCATGCGTACAGCATGCCCAGTCGGCAAGCGAACCGCTTGCCGACTACGGCAGAAAAGCTAGGAATAGAGCGATTTCAACTGGTTTTTAATGGTTAATCAACACGCCTGAACTTTTATTCTAGAAAGGTGTAGGGAAATGACAAAAGAAGCTCGCTTATATTTGTGGATGATGGCATTTTTTACGTTTGCATTCGGAATGTCTAATACGTTCATCAACGTATTTCTTTGGAAGTTGAACTCATCGTACACTTTTTTGGCCAAGTACAGTTTCATTTGGTCTTTTGTCATTTTAGTCAGTTTTCCGCTTTGTGCTTCTTATGCTCGCAAAAAAACGCCGATGGCGAGTTTGCGTTTGGGCGTTATCTTTTTTATTTTAACTTTCGGTTTCGTATTGTTTTATCAAGAACAAAGTGCAGCGCATATTTACGAAATCGGCTTTTTGATGGGATTAGGAGCGAGTTTTTTTGCCATTGGAATGCATATGCAATCGTTGGACAGTACGGAAGACAAAGAGAGAGATCGTTTTCTTTACTTAGGTAATGTATTAAATAGCATTAGTGGAATGATTGCACCGATAGTGGCGGGGTATTTTATCGAACGTTACGCGGGGATGAAAGGATACTATCTAGTTTTCAGCCTCACTCTTCTTTGGTTTTTAGTAGTTGTGGTAATGTCCTTTAGGCTAAAAGGGAAACAAGTACCGAGGCAATCACAGTTGATAGAAGTATGGAAAAACCCGTCTCGAGAATGGAAAGGGATGTATTGGGTGACTATGGGATCTGGTGTTGTCGAAGGGACGTATTCAACGTTTCTTGTGACAATGATGTCTTATTCGATCTTAAAAAGCGAGCTCGCCCTTGGCGGATTTGCTACGTTTGCTGCGGTGATGGGCATGTTTACCTCATTCGTGCTATCAAGATTGTCTAGACCGGAACGGAGGCTGAATATTTACGCTGTCGGAGCGTTGTTGCTTTGTGGTTCATCGATTTTACTTAGCCTGAAACAAACATTTTCGATTCTCGTTGTGTATACGATTCTATCAACAATTGGATTTAATCTTATTACAACAACGTTTAATGCGTGGACGTATGCTTCGATCGAAAAAGATCCAGCCTATCAAGAACGGCGTTTAGATTATATTGTTATTCGTGAAATTCCTTTAGGATTGGGGCGGATGATTGGAATTATCTTGTTTTTGGTGCTGCATGCTTATACCGATCCGCAAAAAATTTTGGCTATCAGTTTCGCACTCTTTGGCTCTGTTTACCTCCTTTTAGTAGTGCCTTTGAGAAAAATATGGTCGAGAAGCGTCAGCGACAGACATATAGCTGCATAGCAAGCACTGGACAACTAGCGAGTCTTTTTTTCCGTAGTCAGCAACGCTTAGCTTGTCGGCTGCCCCATGCCTTTTGCGAACGAGTTTACCTCTCGTTCGTCTTTTTTTGCAGAAATGTTGTTTAACCACCGGGCTATCGCGGCAAACTAAAGGAAAATGTTTGTGAAAGAGGAGATGAAAAGATGGCAATCGATCTCATTTGCACCATTGGACCAGCGACGAATCGTCGGGACATGATTCAAGCGTTAATGGAGCATGGAATGACGGTTGTAAGACTCAATTTATCGCACGGGGAACAGTGTAACCATCAAAAGGTCATCGAAACGGTTCGCTCGTTAAATAAACAATTCGGAAAGAAAGTAAAAATATTAGGGGATTTGCAAGGACCAAAAATTCGGTTAGGCGACATACAAGGCGGAACGGTCGTATTACAAAAAGGACAACGGTTTACGTTACGGACGACCGACTGCCTCGGGACAGACAAGGAAGCAGGGGTAGACTATGAGCAAATGACGAAAGACGTCACCATCGGGGCAAAAATTTTATTAAATGACGGAGCGGTAGAATTGGTCGTCAAACGAATAGGAGAACAAGAAATCGAAACAGAAGTAATCACCGGTGGACCAATTGGGAGTCGGAAGAGTGTCAATTTGCCAGGAACGAAACTATCATTGCCAGCTTTGACGAAAAAAGATGAGCGCGATTTGGAATTCTTGTTGCGTGAGGAAGTCGATATGGTCGCGTGTTCATTTGTTCGGGAAGCAGCTCATTTGCATGAAGCTCGTCGGTTCATCGCTTCCATGGGCAATGCGAAAAAGCCGATAGTTATCGCCAAAATAGAAACGTTAGAAGCGGTGAAAAACTTTCCAGCCATTCGCGAGGCAGCAGACGGAATCATGGTAGCACGCGGCGATTTAGGAGTCGAACTGCCCTTGGCGTGGGTTCCGCTTTTACAAAAGGCGATGATTTACGAATGCAATCGCTCTCATACGTATATCATTACAGCAACACAAATGTTGCAGTCGATGGTGGAGCAAGAAAATCCCACGCGCGCCGAAGTGACTGACATTTTTCAAGCGGTGCTCGACGGCACGAATGCGGTGATGTTATCGGCAGAAAGCGCCACAGGAAAGCATCCAGTAGAAAGCGTAACCGTATTACAAACGATCAGCGCATTTGCCGAAAAGCTGAAAAGCGAAGCCCCGTTTGACTTTGAAGACATGATGAAATTAATCGAAGGACGTTTTTTCTCCTAACCATGTGTTCGTGGTAGGAGTTTTTATTATGGACTAACGTAGACGATATGCTCCATCATAATCAACTGTATTTCACCATAACATTATCTTGCGCGCCAATCGCGCGTTTTTTTGCGAAAAATGTCTAAAAGATAGAGATTGACGTGGAAGAAAATGCCCATTATGATAAATATATCATTCAGAATATTTCGACTTATTTATTTTGCCGAAAAAAACAACTGCTTCTACACTGTCCTCACATCTAGAATCGATGACCCACATCTATGAACTTCCATGGCATCATGTTCGATGAAGAAAGAAAAGGAGAAGATACCGATGCGCTACGAATTTAAACTGCCGGACGTCGGTGAAGGGCTGCATGAAGCGGAGATTGTTCGATGGTTCGTTCACGAAGGAGAAGAAGTAGCAATCGATCAGCCAATTGCAGAAATCCAGACCGATAAAGCGACGGTTGAAATTTCCACCCCTGTTGCGGGAAAAGTCGTTGCTCTTGCTGGATCTGAGGGAGAAGTGGTGAGGGTAGGAGAGCCGCTTATCATCGTCGATATGCAAGAAAAAATGGAAGCGGTTGCACCATATACACCGCAGCAGGCGGCACCGTCTGCGTCGCCTCAGGCAATTGCAACACTTGCGCCACAACAAGCGATAGAGCAACCTGTCCCTCACCGAAAAAAGCACGTGATTGCGGCGCCGTCCGTTCGAAAGCGGGCACGGGAGATGGGGATCCCAATTGAAGAAGTGAAAGGAACAGGCGAAGGAGGAAGGGTCGTCTTTGCCGATTTAGAACGGTATGCAACCGAACGAGCAGCGGCCGCGGTTGCCCCTGCGCTAGAAACAATAGAGGCGACGGTGCCTCCACTAAAGCAAGCGGAAGAACGCCTTCCGATTCGCGGATTGCGAAAAAAAATTGCAGAGAAAATGGTCAAATCAGCATACACTGCCCCACATGTCACCGGAATGGATGAAGTCGATGTAACAAAGCTTGTCGACATTCGGACAAGTTTAATGAAGCAGCTAGAAGGCACGTCTATAAAGCTTACTTATTTGCCGTTTGTTATTAAAGCAGTCACGCGTGCGTTAAAGGAACACCCGCTGTTTAACGCAACGCTCGATGAAGCGACGAACGAAATCGTACTGAAAAAAGAATATCATATCGGAATTGCCACGGCGACGAAAGAGGGGCTTGTCGTTCCAGTTATTCGCCATGCCGACCAAAAATCGATTCGCGAGCTTGCGGAAGAACTTGCCAAGTTGACGGAAAAAGCCCATCGCCATACGCTTCGTGTCGATGAATTGCAAGGAAGCACGTTCACGATTACAAGTACCGGAGCAAACGGCGGCTGGTTTGCGACGCCGATTATTAACTATCCAGAAGTTGCAATTTTAGGTGTCCATGCGATAAAGCGAAAACCAGTCGTCGTCGGAGAAGAAATCGTCATTCGGGATATGATGGGCATTTCGCTAACCTTCGACCACCGCGTCATCGACGGGGAGCCAGCGGGACAGTTTATGTCGGCAGTCGCTAGCGTGTTAGAAAAACCGGAACAACTTTTACTAGATGTCCGATAACTTACCAACGGCGGAATGGAGTCGATGTTGCCAACAAGATGTCCGGTAACTTAGCAAATCATCCAAATTCAAGGGGGAAAGGAAAATGATAGACCAAAACGAGTTGCGCATCGAGATGGTGCAGCTATTGGATGAAAACGGAAACGGGGAGGAAGAAACGTTACAATCTTTCTCCGACGATCTTCTCCTTACGCTGTATCAGTGGATGCGAAAAGCAAGGGTGATTGATGAACGGCTGTTAAAAATGCAGCGGCAAGGCCGAATCGGCACATACGCCCCATTTAGTGGACAAGAAGCTGCACAAATCGGAAGCGTATTGGCGTTAGATAAAGAAGATTGGCTTTTCCCAAGCTATCGAGAAATTGCGGCATGTTTGGCACATGGAATGCCATTGACGCAAATTTTTCATTACGTGAGAGGACATGTGCTTGGCGGAAAAACACCAGATGGCCTAAACATTTTCCCGATTCAAATTATTATCGGAGCGCAAACGTTGCATGCGACAGGATGCGCGTGGGCAACGAAATTGAAAGGGGAACGGCATGTGTCCGTCTGCTATTTTGGAGATGGCGCTACATCGGAAGGCGATTTTCACGAGGCGCTTAATTTTGCCGCTGTCTATCAAGTTCCCGTCATTTTCTTTTGCCAGAACAACCACTATGCCATTAGCGTTCCCATCCAAAAACAAACGGCGAGCCGAACGATTGCCCAAAAAGCACTCGCTTACGGAATGAAAGGGGTGCTCGTCGACGGCAACGATGTGCTTGCCGTGTACAAAACGACGAAAGAAGCTGTTCAGATGGCGCGGGAAGGGAAAGGCCCAGTATTAATCGAAGCGCTAACCTATCGGCTAGGGCCGCATACGACATCGGATGATCCGACGAAATATCGAAGCGAAGAAGAAGTAGAGCGATGGAAACGAACGAAAGACCCACTTCATCGCCTGCGAAAGCTACTAGAAAAACGCAACATTTGGACGGACGCACAAGAAGAAGCATGGGTGGCGCAAGTAAACGATGAAGTGACGAAAGCGTACGAAGAAGCGGCTTCGGTGGAAGCACCGTCGCTTGCCGACATATTTCGCTATGTATACGACGAACCAAGTCCATTGTTGTATGAGCAGCAGCAGGAAGTGATTCGAAGAAATCGTGTGAAGGAGGGGAAGTAAGATGGCGGAAATGACGATGATTCAAGCAATCCATGACGCGATGCGGCAAGAAATGGAGCGAGACGAGCGCGTTATTGTATTAGGAGAAGACGTCGGGAAAAATGGCGGGGTATTTCGTGCAACCGACGGGCTATTCGAACAGTTTGGCGAAGCGCGCGTTTTTGATACTCCGCTTGCGGAATCGGGGATTATCGGCACATCGATTGGGCTGGCGGCAAACGGATTTCGTCCGATTGCGGAAATCCAGTTTCTTGGCTTTGTCTATCAGGCGATGGATCAATTGGCGGCACAAGCGGCGCGCCTTCGGTTTCGTTCAGCAGGAAGATTTACATGTCCGCTTGTCGTCCGCAGTCCATATGGTGGCGGCGTGCGGACTCCTGAGCTTCACTCCGATGCACTAGAAGGATTGTTTGCCCATTCACCAGGATTGAAAATTGTCATGCCATCGAACGCCTACGATGCGAAAGGATTGTTCATTTCAGCGATCCGCGACGAAGACCCGGTGCTATTTTTAGAACCGATGAAGCTATATCGCGCTTTTCGCATGGAAGTGCCAGAAGAGCCGTACGAAATTCCGCTCGGAAAAGCGCGCGTGGTGAAAGAAGGAGAAGATGTGACGATCATTTCATGGGGAGCAAGCGTACCGCTTGCGGCAAAAATCGCAGAAGAAATGAAGGGGAAAGTGGACATAGAAGTCATTGACCTCCGTTCGTTACAGCCGCTCGATTGGGATACGATTTATTCCTCTGTTTCCAAAACAGGACGCGTAATGATTGTCCATGAGGCGGTGAAAACAAATGGATTTGGTGCAGAAATTGCAGCGCTCATTGGCGAGCGGGCGTTGTTTTCTCTGTCCGCTCCAATTGTGCGCATAACCGGTTACGATACACCGTATCCAGTGCCGTCGGTAGAAGACGACTGGCTGCCTAACGCAGCGCGCATGATAGAAGGCGTGCAAATGCTCATGCGCTATTAGGAGGGATAGCGATGGGAATGTATGAAGACATCGTCGAACGAATTGGCGACCGCGAGCGAGTGACAAGAAACGAAACAGTACTGGAACAGCATAGCAAAGGGTTAGCGTACCATGCCCCACGAAAACCGGATGTCGTTGTTTTTCCGAATACGGCGGCGGAAGTAAGTGCGGTGCTGGCGTATGCAAACGAGCGGAACATACCGATCACGCCGTTTGGCGCCGGCAGCAGCTTAGAAGGGCATATTATTCCTGTCAATGGCGGGATTACGTTAAATATGACAAAAATGAACCGCATTCTCGAGATTCGTCCAGATGATTTTTTAGCTGTCGTCGAACCTGGGGTGACGCGAATGCAGCTAAATGAAGCGCTTAAAAAGTACGGGCTCTTTTTCCCTGTCGACCCCGGAGCCGATGCGACCATTGGCGGAATGGCGGCAACGAATGCTAGCGGCACAAATAGCGTAAAATATGGCGTCATGCGCGATCAAGTGCTTGGGCTAGAAGTCGTACTCGCTGATGGAACGATCGTGCATACAGGCGGCATGGCGCTGAAATCGTCTGCTGGATATGATTTGACGGGACTATTTGTCGGTTCGGAAGGGACGTTAGGCGTATTTACACGCCTGATCGTTCGCCTTCAAGGCATTCCAGAAGCAACAAATGCCTTGAAAGCGAGTTTTGTTTCTTTGCCTATGGCTGCACAAACAGCAGCTGAAATCATGAAAGCAGGGGTGGCGCTCGGAAAAATAGAGCTAGTCGATGAGCAGACAATCGAAGCCGTCAATCGGTACAAACAGACCAATTACTTAGTGGCGCCGACGTTATTTATCGAACTAAGCGGCAGTGCAACGAGTGTGAAAGAAGGGACGGAAATCGTCCGACAATTGTGTGAAGAGGGACAATGCGTGGCATTCCAAATGGAAGACGACTCCATCGCCCGCACGGCGTTATGGGAAGCGCGGCATCATGCGGCGTTCGCCATTCAAGCCGCGTATCCCGGAAAAGCGCTATTGTCGACCGATGTTTGCGTGCCTGTTTCGGAACTTGCCGAAGCCATTCGCAACACGCGCCAACTCGTGGAGGAGCACGGGCTAACCGCAGCGATTTTCGGCCATGTTGGCGACGGGAATTATCATACCGTACTCGCTTTTGATCCGAACGATACAGAAGAAGTAACACGCATCGAAAAAATTCACGAACACATCGTCCGCTACGCGTTAGCGCGCGGCGGAACATGCACAGGCGAGCACGGAATCGGGATCGGAAAACGCCGCTTTTTGTACGAAGAACATGGCGATTCCGTCATGTTAATGAAAGGAATTAAACGACTATTTGACCCGAACGGCATTTTAAATCCGGGGAAAATTTTTATATGAGGAAAGCAAGCTGTGTGGCATTCGTTCACACAGCTTTTTGCTTTACGTTTGCCGTTATTAAAAAAATGACAAGAATGTGTCAGACAAAATGATATTTACTTTACATTGAAACGACACTGTAAGCGCTTTAAGATGAAGCTATAGCAAGACCAATTTATGAAGGAGGAACAAAGATGGAAAATCAAACAGGCTTTCGCGTGAAAGTGCAGCGGTTTGGTAGCTATTTAAGCGGCATGATCATGCCAAATATCGGTGCATTTATCGCTTGGGGGATTATTACCGCATTATTTATTCCAACAGGATGGACGCCGAACGAGTCGTTTGCGAAACTTGTCGGGCCGATGATTACGTACTTATTGCCATTATTAATCGGTTATACAGGCGGTAAAATGATTTACGACGTTCGCGGCGGTGTCGTCGGGGCAACGGCGACGATGGGGGTTGTTGTCGGGGCTGACGTTCCGATGTTTTTAGGCGCCATGATTATGGGACCGCTTGGCGGGTACTTAATCAAAAAATTTGACGAACTCATTCATGGAAAAGTAAAACAAGGGTTTGAAATGTTAGTCAACAACTTCTCTGCCGGAATTCTCGGTGGGTTGTTAACGCTTATTGCGTTTAAAGGAGTCGGACCTGTCGTATTAGGATTAAACAAAACGCTAGCCGCTGGCGTCGAAGCGATTGTGAACATGAAATTGTTACCGCTTGCGAACCTTTTCATCGAGCCAGCGAAAGTACTCTTTTTAAATAACGCCATCAACCATGGAATTTTAAGCCCGCTCGGCGTAGAGCAAGCAGCAAAAGCAGGAAAATCGATTTTATTCTTATTGGAAACAAACCCAGGCCCAGGGCTTGGTATTTTGTTGGCATACTGGTTATTTGGCAAAGGAATGGCGAAACAATCGGCACCTGGTGCAATCATTATCCATTTCCTTGGTGGAATTCATGAAATTTACTTTCCGTACATTTTAATGAGACCGATTTTAATTTTAGCAGCAATGGCTGGCGGCGTGAGCGGCGTGTTCACTTTCACAATTTTCAACGCAGGGCTTGTCGCCGTTCCATCGCCAGGTAGTATTTTCGCCCTTCTTGCGATGACACCGCGTGGCAACTACTTAGGAGTATTAGCAGGTGTGCTTGTCGCAGCAACGGTATCGTTCCTTGTCGCTTCATTCTTCTTAAAAACATCTAAGCAAAATGAAGGCGAAGAAGATTTAAGCAAAGCAGCAGAGCAAATGCAGCAATTAAAAGGAAAGAAAAGCGATGCTGCAACAATGCTAAAAACAAACGCTACGCCATCAAACGTGAAAAAAATTGTGTTCGCATGCGATGCCGGCATGGGTTCTAGCGCAATGGGTGCGTCGATCATGCGCAACAAGGTGCAAAAAGCAGGACTAGACATCGAAGTCATCAACACAGCAATTAACCAACTTCCGGCGGACGCCGACGTTGTCATTACGCAGCAAACGTTAACCGCACGCGCAAAAGAAAAATTGCCGAACGCTTATCACGTATCGGTCGACAACTTCTTAAGCAGTCCAAAATATGACGAACTTGTCCAAATGCTAAAAGAAGGAAAATAATAAACCACCAAAAGGTAAGTACGCGTACTTACCTTTTGGTCTATTTAAAAAATGTCAACAATCAACCGGACGAAACAATGCTTTCTATTGGTTGTGATTGTTCGGTAAGCGTTTTACAATTGAAAGTGAAAGGTGCAGATGATGTTCAATTTTGTCAACAAATCGTTGCTAAGGAGGTGAACGGTGTGTATATATCGGCAAGGGAACGGAAAATATTAGACGTTTTATTGTCGCATGAGAAAGGAATTACGATCGGGGAAATCGCCGCTATGCTTGATGTGAGCGAACGGACGATTCACCGCGATTTAAAAGGGCTTGAGCGCCTTTTAGAAGACTACGAACTAGCGCTAGTGAAAAAAGCAGGGGTCGGCATTCAAATTAGCGGTGAAGCAGAGAAAAAGCGCGAGCTGCAAATTCGCCTTTTTCACTTATCGCATCCAGAGTATACGCCAGAAGAGCGCCAAACGATGATTTTAATTGCGTTATTAGAAGCGGTAGAGCCAGTCAAATTGTTATCGCTAGCCAATGATTTAAACGTAACCGTCGCCACCATCAGCAACGATTTGGACAAAATTCAAGAAGAACTGGAAAAACAAGGCCTTTCGCTCATTCGCAAACGAGGCTATGGCGTAGAAATTGCCGGGTCAGAAGCAGCGAAGCGGAAAATGATGAGCGAATTGTTGTTCCGCCATTTTGATGAATCGCAATTTCTTTCGTTTATGAAAGAATCGATTCAAAAAAAATCGGCCGATACAATCAACACCGTGACAGAAAAACTGCTTGGGCTAGTTGATAAGAAAAAGCTGTTTGTCATCGAAGCACAAATGGAACAAATGAAGGCCGAACTTCCGTTTACGATCGCGGACAGTTCGTATATCGCGCTCGTCATTCATCTGGCGCTAGCGATTGAGCGCATTATGCAAGGAGAGCCAATTAACTTTGAGGCGCAATATTTAGAAACGATTCAAACGACAAAAGAATACAAAACAGCAGAAAAAATCGCACAGTCATTAGAAGCAGCGTTTTCGGTTTCGATTCCAAAAGAAGAAATCGGCTATATTACGATGCATTTAATGGGTGCAAAGATGCGCGACCGCCAAGGATATATGCTAGAGGAAGCAAGTCTAGAAATCGGCATGAAAACGCAGGAATTGATTCGATATGTCAGCGATAAACTGCATGTCGATTTAACGGATGATTATCCACTGTACGAAGATTTAGTCGTCCATTTAAAGCCGGCGCTCTATCGCATTCAACATAATATGGGCATTTCGAATCCGCTGCTTGACAAAATTACAAAAGACTATTCCGAATTATTTCACATCGTCGAGGAAGCGATGAACGATGTCTTTTCGGAAGTCGTTATTCCAAAAGAAGAAATTGGGTATGTCGTTCTTCATTTTGCCTCGGCATTATTGCGTGGGAAGAAAGGATTGCACGCGCTCGTTATTTGTTCTAGCGGGTTAGGAACAGCAAAAATCTTAGCAACACGGCTGAAAAAAGAAATACCAGATATTTCGCAAATTGAGCAAAAATCGTTTTTTGACTTGCGGTACATTGAGCCTAGCCACTATGATTTAATCGTATCGACTGTGCCGATTTCGTTAGAAGAGCCGTATTTTCTCGTCAGCCCGATGCTGCAAGACGACGAAGTAGTGGCAATTCGCCGATTTATTAAAGACAAAAAAGCGAAAGTGCGACCAGTAGAGTCGAGCGCTGCTGGAAATATGATTCAAAAAATGAATGCCATTCAAGTCGTGAGCGAAACGATTGTACAGTTACTAAAGGAATTAACGGTTCAACCGCTAACTACCGATTCTGTCCACGACGCGCTTGTCGAGGCGTGCCAACAGCTACAGAAGAAAGGAACGATTCGAGACGCCAAATCGGTCGTGAATGAATTGTTACGAAGAGAACAAGCGGGAGGATTAGGGATTCCAGAAACAACGTTAGCGTTGTACCATGCGCGAAGCCCGGATGTGTTGCGTCCTACGTTTACGGTCTATCCGCTTTCTCACCCGCAGACCGTCATGGGCATGGATCAACAGCCGATGAAGATGGAGCGCATGTTGTTGTTATTGGCGCCAAGTGAAGCGCCAGAAGCGATGCTTTCTGTGCTCAGCCATTTAAGCTCGCTCATTATTAAAGACGAGGAAAGCATTTCATTATTTGCACACGGAACGGAAGCACAGCTTCATGCTTTCTTAAGCCGGCAGTTTGAAGCATTTTTTTACCATTTTATTCAACTAGGGAGTGAATAACTGTGTCAGTGTTAACAAAAGAAAACATCGTACTAGGTGCTGAAATAGGGAACAAAGAAGAAGCGATTCGCTTAGCAGGGAAAGTGTTAGTCGAACAGGGCTATGTGGATGACGTGTATATCGACAAAATGTTTGAACGAGAAGCGTTAACATCGACATACATGGGAAATTTTATCGCGATTCCGCACGGAACAGAAGAAGCGAAGGCGCTTGTGAAAAAAGCAGGGCTTTCGTTTATCCAAGTGCCAAACGGCGTTGATTTTGGCGCAGGGAATATCGTGAAAATATTGATTGGTATTGCCGGAAAAGATAACGAGCATTTAGAAATTTTATCAAAAATCGCGCTCGTTTGTTCCGAAGCAGAAAATGTGGAAAAAATGATTCAAGCGACAACGAAAGAAGAAATTCTCGAACTGTTAAACGAGGTGAACTAATATGTTAGCCGTTCATTTTGGTGCAGGGAATATCGGCAGAGGATTTATTGGGAGCTTGCTTTCACAATCAGGCTATGAAGTCGTGTTTGTCGATGTGAATGACGAATTAGTGCAACGTCTACAAGAACGTCAAGAATACCGTGTCGTTATTGCTGGCGAATTGCGCGAAGAACAGATTATTCGCGGCGTTTCCGCCCTCCATAGCCAAAAGCAGTACGAAGAAGTCGTTTCCCGTATTGCCGAAGCGGATTTAGTCACTACCGCCGTTGGTCCGAACGTATTGCCGCACATTGCGAAAGTAATCGCCGACGGGTTGCGGAAACGATTGGCTACGCCAGAAAAACGAGTGAATGTCATTGCGTGTGAAAATATGATTGGCGGAAGCAGCTTTTTAAAGAAACATGTGATGGACTATTTGTCCGCAGAAGAACAAGGAGCGCTTGCGACGTTTTGCGGCTTTCCGAATAGCGCCGTTGACCGCATTGTGCCAAACCAAAAAAATGACGATCCATTAATGGTTATCGTCGAACCGTTTTTTGAATGGGTGATTGAAACGAACGAAATGATTGGAGAGATTCCAACAATTGTCGGTGCGCATTTTGTCGAAGAATTACAACCTTACATTGAACGGAAACTGTTCACCGTCAATACAGGCCATGCCCTTGCGGCGTATTTAGGGTATGCGAAAAAATACGCGACGATTAACGAAGCGATGGAAGATGATTCCGTACGTGCCGACGTCACGAAGGCGCTTCATGAATCAGGTCGTGTGCTTATCGAAAAATATGGGTGGAGCGCCGAAGAACACGGGGCATATATCGAAAAAATTGCTCAACGGTTCACAAATCCAGCCATTACCGATGAAGTGACACGAGTAGCCCGTTCGCCAATTCGTAAACTCGGCGCGAACGATCGGTTAGTCGGCCCAGCAACCCAATACTACCATTTGTTTGGCGAAATTCCATTCGGGCTCGTAAAAGGAATTGCCGCGCTTTTACAGTTTGACTACAAAGAAGACGCAGAAGCAGTCGAGTTGCAAACGACCATTCGCGAACACGGCATCGAACGAGCATTATTGCAATACGCCCAACTGCAAGCAGATCATCCGCTTACGCGTGCTATTAAAGAACAAATGGATATGTGGAAGAAATAAACGAACCCCGATAAAACGGGGTTTTTTTATCAGAGGAAAATTTCAGGGATATATGATGCGTAACGAAATAATGCGGACAAGAAAAATCGGAACTCGATGGGGAGATATATTTTTGGTAAAATAAAGAACGACAAGGTTGTTACTGAATGGAGGAGAAAAATGGGATGGATTGAGAAGTTACAAGCAAAGGGCGTTATTGTGAAGAAAATTGGCAAGATGGGAGAACAATTGCGTGCTCAATGGGAAAGGGCATTTGCTGATCACATCTCCCAACAAGAAAAAGCTTCTATTTATTTTGATCAGTTTCTCTGGCATGTGTTTAGCTACAAAATGCTTCCTTGCTTAGAAGAAAGGGAAGCTGTGGAAATATTTAATCGCGAGCAGAAAGAGGAATGCCTTATTTTTTATCAAAACGACGATCGGGTATATCATCTGATGAATGCACAATGTTTGCGTGCGGAAGATTTACAAGATGAGCACGATTTATACGTTATCGACCCAACGTTTACATGGACATATGTGCAAACGCACGAATGGTTTTGCGGACCGTATTTTTATCGAAAAGGGCAAAGGAGTTAAGGAGGACCAGTTTCGTGCCTGTGCATTGCGATCCGAAAATTGTCGAAGTTTCATAGAAACAGAGAGCCGTACGTGGCTCTCTGTTTTTTGCATTGTAAGATTAATAGAGAAACTTTGTCACTCCCTTCCGGCAAAGGGATTTTTTTGTGCACAAAATGAACAAAATTATTTTTATTTTCAAAAACTTATTTTTCTGAAAAATGTTGCTATAATTACTTTCGAATATGTAAACGTTATCAAACGAAGGGGGAAGAAAATGGTGAGAAAATGGGTCAGTTGGTTGGTTATAGGGTTGGTTGTACTAATTCTTAGCGCATGTGGAAGCAGCTCCACAACAAAAGAAGCGAATACGACAACGAAGACATCTGAAAAACGGTCGGATTATCCGACAAAACCGATTGTGTTTGTCGCACCTTCAGGGGCTGGAGGGGGATGGGATTTAACTGCACGCGCGATTACGAAAGTATTGAGCGAAACGAATTTAGTGAAGCAAACGATGACAGTGGAGAATAAGCCGGGTGGCGGCGGAGCAGTGTTTATGGCCGAGTATGCCACTCAAGATACAAAAAATGATTATAAGCTATTTGTAAATTCTCCGCCGATCATCATTAACAACTTAAAAGCAGAAGGAAATAGCCCATTTGGTTATAAAGATACTACCCCGCTTGCCCAATTAACGAAAGATTTTGGCGCGATCGTTGTCAAAGCGGATTCCAAATTCCAGTCATTAGCTCAGTTGCTTGATGAAATTAAAAAAGATCCAAAGTCTATCACAATCGCTGGCGGATCGGCACCAGGTTCAATGGACCATTTAGTGGCGATTCTTCCGATTTATAAATCAGGGATTGATCCGAAAGATGTCAAATACGTTTCATACGATGGAGGTGGCGAAGCGATTGCGGCTCTACTTGGTGGAAACGCAGACGTTATTGCGACAGATGCTTCCTCGGTTGGTGAGTATGTGAAAGCAGGAAAAGTGAAAGTGCTTGCTGTTTCATCGTCTGAACGACTTAGCGGAGACTTGAAAGACGTTCCGACGATGAAAGAACTTGGTATTGATGCAGAGTTTACGATTTGGCGAGGGGTGTTTGGCCCGAAAGAAATGTCTGCAGATGCGAAGAAGTTTTGGGAAGAAACGTTCCAAAAACTAGTAGAGAGTGATCAGTGGAAACAAGAACTAGAGAAGCAAGGATGGCAGTCAGACTACAAAAATGCAGAGGAATTTACGAAATTTTTACAAGAACAAGAAACATTGATTAGCGATATGTTGAAGTCGCTTGGCATGCATAAATAAATGGACGGGGGGAGAATTCTCTCCCCCTTTTCCCAACCGAAAGGAAGGTGTAACGATGAACAAAACGTTTGACCGTATTGCGACTTTAACGTTTTTAGCAATAGGAGTACTGTTTATGATAGAGAGTTTACGAATTTCAAAGAGTGCTTATGGCAGTGTAGTCGGTCCAAACGTATTTCCATTTTTGCTAGGGCTTATTCTTGTATTGCTTAGCGTTAAGTTGCTATTCGAAACGATGCGGTATCCGTCGACTCACGGGGAAAAACAACGGTTGCAATATAAAAAATTTTGGACTATATTCATCTCCGCCATTTTTTACACTATATTACTTGAACCAATCGGATACGTAATCACCACTTTTCTTTTCCTTGTCATCGGATTTCAGACGATGGAAAAAGGTTCGATCTGGAAATCAATCATTATTGCCGCCTGTTTTTCGTTAGGAGTGTATGGACTATACGTTAAGATGCTACAAGGTACGTTGCCAAGTTGGCCGATTTGGTTGAGGTAAGGAGGAACGAGCGTGACATTTCTTCTTGATGGTTTTCAAACGGCGTTGCAGTTGCATAATTTATTTTTTGCCTTTCTTGGCGTACTGATTGGAACGGCTGTTGGTGTTTTGCCAGGAATAGGTCCGATGAGCGGGGTGGCACTGTTAATTCCTGTTACAGCCTCCATGACATCAGGGTTTGAACCAGCACAGGCTGCAACAAGTTCCATTATTTTACTTGCTGGTGTATATTATGGGGCTATGTATGGGGGTTCGACGACTTCTATTTTGCTGAACACACCTGGGGAATCGTCGTCGGTTGTTACGGCGCTTGATGGATACCAAATGGCAAAACAAGGAAGGGCAGGCTCCGCATTAGCCATTGCAGCGATTGGCTCGTTTGCAGCTGGAATTGTTTCGTTAATTGCGCTTGTGTTGCTAGCGGAACCTCTTTCGAACGTAGCGCTAAAGTTCGGACCGGCAGAATATTTTTCGTTAATGATTCTTGGGCTGGCAGCAGTCAGCGGACTTGCTGGAAATTCGATGACGAAAGCTTGGATGATGACGGTTTTTGGATTATTACTTTCAACGATTGGACTTGATAGTGTATCAGGGGTAGCACGGTTTACGTATAATATTTCGTTTCTTTATGGAGGATTGGAATTTTTAACAGTTGCGGTTGGGCTTTTCGCGCTTGGAGAAGTGTTTAAAGCCATTCTCCATAAGGAGCAAAATAATGACGGCATTGCAAAAATTGGGAGGATTATTCCGTCGAAAGAAGAATTAAAAGAAAGTGCTGGTCCGATTGCTCGCGGTTCACTGCTTGGCTTTTTAGTCGGGATATTGCCGGGGGCTGGAGCTACGTTAGCCTCGTTTTTTTCTTACATGTTGGAAAAGAAAATAAGTAAACATCCTGAGAAATTTGGAAAAGGGACAATCGCTGGCGTTGCTGCACCAGAATCTGCGAATAATGCTGCTTCCGGCGGAGCGATGATTCCTCTTCTAACGCTAGGAATTCCAGGTTCAGGAACGACAGCGATTCTAATGGGAGCATTAATGATGTATAACGTTCAACCCGGTCCGCTACTTTTTGATGAACATCCAGATGTGGCCTGGGGCTTAATTGCGAGTATGTTTATCGGAAACGTGATGCTTCTCATTTTAAATATGCCGCTTGTCAAAATATTTGCTAAAATTATTGAAACACCGCCTAAATATTTATTGCCACTTATTATTGCTATTTCTATTTTCGGTGTGTATGCCGTCCAAGTGACAACGTTTGATATTTTTCTATTACTCGGTTTTGGAGTATTAGGATATTTGCTTGCTGCACATGATTTTCCGCTTGCACCGCTCGTATTAGGGCTTGTATTAGGGCCAATGATTGAAAATAATATGAGAAGAGCACTTACAGCATCGAACGGTGATTTTTTTGTATTTATTGAAAAACCGATTTCATTTGTTCTGCTAATTGCGGCAATTTTATGGATTGCTATCCCGTTTTTGATGAAATTAAAAGGAAAATCGGTCATTGTAAACGAAGATATGTAAAAAACGAAAGACTTACTGCGTTCGGCAGTCGGTCTTTCTCTTTTTTCTAAAGGGTGGTACGATGAAACTACAAACGAAGCTTATTATTATTATTGGTTCATTAATTATTGTCGTCATTGTATTTTTATCACTGCTTTTTCAGCACATGCTAGCCTCCACTTTAAAAGAACAGATTGGGTTGCGGGCATTAAATGTAGCAGAGAGCGTAGCAACGGTTCCGTTAGTGAGAGACGCTTTTCAGCAACAAGAGCCTCATAAACAAATTCAGCCGTTTGCTGAGATGATTCGTCAGAAAACAGGCGCGGAGTATGTCGTGGTCGGAAATAAAGAAGGAATTCGTTATTCTCATCCAGTGGAAGAGAGAATCGGGAAAAAAATGGTTGGTGGGGATAACGAAGCGGTTCTTCAGGGGAAATCGATTATTTCAGAAGCGGTTGGTTCACTTGGACCAGCCATTCGCGGGAAAGCGCCGATTTTTGATGACAATGGCCAAGTGATTGGGATTGTTTCGGTCGGGTTTATGCTCGAAGATATACAAAAAATCGTTTGGGCGTATACGGAGAAAATTCTCCTTTTTTCGATTATTGCGCTATTGCTTGGGGTGATTGGTTCTGTACTTATTGCTCGAATGGTAAAACAATCGATCCACGGATTAGAACCGAAAGAAATCGGACTTCTTTACCAAGAAAAACAAGCGATATTAGAAGCAATTCGTGAAGGGCTTATTTCGGTTAATCAAGATGGAATTGTGACGATGGTTAATAAGACGGCAATGTCGATACTAGGATGCGAAACAGAGCAACATGTCTTAGGAAAGTATATTTTGCACATTATTCCTCATTCACGGCTGCTAGATGTGATGAAAACAGGAAGAGCAGAGTACGATGTGGAAATGGAAATAGGAGAACAAACGGTGATTGCTAATCGTATTCCCATTGTCGACAAAAATGGCTCTGTCATCGGGGCTGTATCGACGTTTCGCAATAAATCCGAACTTTACCGATTAGCAAAAGAATTGTCTCAAGTAAAAAGCTACGCTGAAGCACTTCGGGCGCAAACACACGAGTTTTCTAATAAACTTTATGTTATTTCCGGATTAATTCAGCTAGAATCTTATGAAGAAGCGCTAGAACTCATTACAAAAGAAACAAACGTCCAACAAGATATTGTCCGTTTTGTCATGAAAGAAATTCCCGATCCTGTGATTGGGGGATTGTTAATCGGAAAATTTAACAAAGCAAGCGAGCTAAAAATTACGTTTGATATTGATCGGCAAAGTAGTTTTCGCGACATTTCCAATATTGACCGTGACCACCTTGTCACAATTATCGGCAATATTATTGATAATGCGATGGAGGCAGTATTAGAAAACGGTCGGGAAGAAAAGCGTGTTACCGCATTTTTTACCGATCTTGGCGAGGATTTGATCATTGAAGTTGAGGATACAGGAATAGGGATTCCAGATGGATTAGAGTTTCAAATATTTAGTAAAGGATTTTCCACAAAATCGGGGACGCAACGTGGCTATGGGCTTGATTTAGTTCAAAAATCGTTAACTGCGTTGCAAGGACATATTACGTATCATACAGAAGGAGGAAAAGGAACAGTTTTTACCGTTGTGATTCCAAAGCGGAGGAGATGAGAGATGACAAAACCGATTCGTGTTCTTATTGTAGAGGATGATAAGCGAATTGCAGAAATTAATCGGCGATTTGTCGCGCGAGTTCCGGGGTATGAAGTGATAGGAATCGCTACAAACGAGCAGGAAGGAAAGGAATTGATCACCGTACTTCAACCGGAATTAGTTTTATTAGATATTTACTTTCCGGACATGCATGGTTTGCATTTATTAAAATGGATACGGGAGCATTTTATGAATGTTGATGTAATTATGATTACGGCTGCCCGAGAGGTTGATTCGTTGAAGCAAGCGATGCATGGAGGTGTGTTTGACTATATTATTAAGCCGATTATGTTAGAACGATTTACAGAAACATTAGTTCGATATAAAGAGTATTATGATAAAATGCAGCGGATGATGAAGGAAAAAGAGATTATTAGACAAGAAGAAATTGATGAACTAATTCGCAGAGACTACGCACTAAGCGATGCAGATGATGAACTGCCAAAAGGAATTCATCGATTGACATTAGAGAAAGTGCTAGCGGTGATGAAGCAATATCATGAGGGGGTGACAGCGGAAGAGGTCGGAAAACTAATTGGTGCAAGCCGGACGACTACGAGGAGATATTTAGAGTATTTAGTCTCTGTTTCTATCGTCATCGCAGATGTTTCCTACGGAACTGTCGGAAGACCGGAAAGAATTTATCGGTTAAAAAGGAGTTAAGGAGGACCACTATTGGACATTTTCATCCACATTGTTGTTGATGTCATTTTGCCGCTGTTTTTGTTGATTGGCGCAGGGGCGTATTTGCATCGGTTATTTCATTTCGACATGAATACGTTGTCGAAACTCACGACGTATTTTTTGCTTCCGGCGGTTGGATTTGTGAACGTTTATGAAAGCGACATGAAAAGCGGCGTATTGTTGAGCGTCCTTTTCTTTCTTATCTTGCAAAATGGCACGCTCATTGCGCTCAGCGCTGTAATGGCAAAGTGGCTGAAGCTTGACCGCAGCTTAGGGGCAACGTTTCAAAATACGATTGTGCTCAACAATTCCGGCAATTTTGGCATTCCGGTCAGCCAGCTTGTCTTTCGTCACGAGCCGTTAGGGCTGTCGATTCAAATTGTTGTTACCATTTTCCAAAATTTTTTAACGAATACATATGGCGTGTTTCAATTTATTTCCGCTAGTCAAACGAAGGGGAAGATGGCGGGGGAGTTTTTGAAAAACCCGATTATTTACGCGCTTGTGCTTGGACTGTTTTTCCGAATGCTTCACATTCCAATTCCATCGTTTCTTTGGAATCCGCTAGAACATACCGCCAATGCGTTTTTAGTGATGGCACTAGTTACGCTCGGAGCTCAATTGGCATATATCGACATTAAACGGATTCCACCGCTACTAGTTCTTACGGTAGGCAGCCGGCTGTTTCTGTCCCCAGTGATTGCGCTTATCATCATTACGATCTTACATCTTCACGGAGTAACCGCACAGGCACTATTGATCGCCAGCTCCTACCCATGCTCACGAAATACGGCACTCTACGCACTAGAATATGGGCATCATCCAGAGTATGCCGCGCAGGCTGTCTTTTTATCCACGTTGTTGAGCCCCGCCACCGTAGCCGGTGTCGTTTATCTCGCGCGCTTTTTGTTTTAACAAGAAAAGAAGAGCGAGGTGGCTCTTCTTTTTCATGGGAATAGGGAAAAAGTGACTGAAAGAGATTATAGTTGTCTGTATAGCTTGCGGAGTTTTCGCTCGTGTTGGGCGATTTTCGCAGAGTGGAAGTCGACGGTTTCTTGTGTTTCGGTAAGTTCGATGCGCAAGCTGTCGATTTTTGTTTCTAACCGGTTGAATCGCTCGTTCATTTCATCCTCTAGCTGGTCGATTCTTGCTTCTAGTCGGTCGTTCATTTCTTGCATCCTCATTTCAAACCGGTCGTTCATTTCTTGCATCCTCATTTCAAATCGGTCGTTCATTTCTTGCATCCTCATTTCAAACCGATCATTCATCTCTTGCATTTTCGTTTCAAATCGCTCGTTCATTTCTTTCATCCTGACTTCGAAGCGCTCATTCATCTCTTTCATTTGCGCTTCAAATTTGTCATTCATTTCGGCGATTTGTGTGCGAATTTGCGTCGAGAAAAAATCGAGCGCCGTTAAAATTTCCTTTACCATCGTTTCTTGTTCCATCCTTTCACCTCCCACCGTCTATTATAAAAGAAGAAAGAAAACAAAAAAAGGGAAATCTCGTCTTGTTGCGACATTTTTCATATACGTAGCTACTCATTTTCTGCAAACTTTTTCTATCATTCTAATTGTCAATCTATTCACAAAAGTGATACAATACTAAAAATATAAGAGGTTAATGGAGGGATAGAAAGTGAGAGAGCTACGAAGCAATATGATCAAAAAAGGGTTTGATCGCGCGCCGCACCGCAGTTTATTGCGCGCTGCAGGGGTAAAAGAAGAAGATTTTAATAAGCCGTTTATTGCCGTTGTCAACTCTTATATTGATATTATTCCAGGACATGTGCATTTACAAGAGTTTGGCAAAATCGTGAAAGAAGCGATTCGCGAAGCAGGCGGTGTGCCGTTTGAAATGAATACGATCGGCGTCGATGACGGTATTGCAATGGGACATATTGGGATGCGCTATTCGTTGCCAAGCCGCGAAATTATTGCCGATTCGGTAGAAACGGTTGTCTCTGCCCACTGGTTTGATGGCATGGTGTGCATTCCAAACTGCGATAAAATCACGCCTGGCATGATGATGGCGGCGATGCGTTTGAACATCCCAACCATTTTTGTCAGTGGCGGACCGATGAAAGCAGGGGTAACGAGCGACGGACGGAAAATCTCCCTTTCTTCCGTATTTGAAGGGGTTGGCGCCTACCAAGCTGGCAAAATTGACGAAAAGGGGCTACAAGAACTCGAGCAATTCGGCTGTCCGACGTGTGGGTCGTGTTCTGGTATGTTTACCGCTAACTCGATGAACTGTTTAGCGGAAGCGCTCGGCTTAGCGTTGCCTGGCAATGGAACGATTTTAGCCATTGATCCCGCGCGAAAAGAGTTTGTGAAACAATCAGCCAAACAGTTAATGTATTTAATTGAACACGACATTAAACCGCGCGACATCGTGACGGAAAAAGCGATCGATAACGCATTTGCGCTTGACATGGCGCTTGGCGGCTCGACCAATACAGTCCTACATACGTTAGCGATTGCGAACGAAGCAGGCATTGACTATCCGCTCGAGCGCATTAACGAAGTAGCCTCCCGTGTTCCGCACCTAGCAAAATTGGCGCCTGCTTCAGATATGCATATTGAAGATTTGCACGAGGCAGGCGGTGTATCCGCGGTATTACATGAACTGGCGAAAAAAGAAGGAACGCTTCATCTTGATGCGTTGACGGTGTCTGGAAAAACGCTCGGAGAAAACATTGCTGGGTGTGAAGTGAAAAATTATGACGTCATTCGTCCGATGGACAATCCGTACTCCGAAACAGGGGGGCTTGCTGTTTTATTTGGAAATTTAGCCCCAGATGGCGCCATCATTAAAACAGGCGGCATTCAAGGAGGCATTACTCGCCATGAAGGTCCAGCGATTGTGTTCGATTCCCAAGAAGAAGCGCTAGAAGGAATTGCGAGCGGAAAAGTAAAACCAGGGCATGTCGTCATTATTCGTTACGAAGGGCCAAAAGGTGGTCCAGGAATGCCAGAAATGCTTGCGCCGACATCGCAAATTGTCGGCATGGGACTTGGCCCGAAAGTCGCCCTCATTACCGACGGACGATTCTCCGGAGCTTCTCGTGGGCTGTCCATCGGGCACGTATCGCCAGAAGCGGCGGAAGGCGGACCGATTGCCTTTGTGGAAGATGGGGACTATATCGTTATTGATATCGTAAAACGAACGATTGATGTCCAACTCTCGGAAGAAGAGTGGGAAAAACGAAAAGCGAATTGGAAAGGATTTGAGCCGAAAGTAAAAACCGGGTATTTGGCTCGTTACTCGAAACTCGTCACCTCTGCTAGTACTGGCGGCATTATGAAAATGTCACGCGTGTTGATTAACCAATAATATCCATAAAAAGCATAGAAAAAAGAGCACCTTTCCTGTAGAATGTAAGTAACGACACAAACAAACCTAGGAGGTG
>NZ_JACIDE010000017.1 GCF_014196205.1 Anoxybacteroides voinovskiense
TAGAAAACGCTTACAAACACTGGGTTATTTAAACCAAATATATCCAGAGAATCGAAATATCAAAAAAAATCTCCCACAAACTCTTGACTCAATCATAAATCGTCAATTTTTTGACAGTTTACCACGTTCGCTATACATTAAAATAAGAAACTTGTATAGTTGTTATTGTACCCCACTTGGCTTGTGGCCAAGTGTTCTTAATGTCATTGGCAGAAAGGCGGAGGAAGAAAATGAAACGTTCGTTTAATGATACATTTTTACGCGCTTGCCGCGGGGAAAAGACGGAGTATGTGCCGGTCTGGTATATGCGGCAGGCAGGACGGTCGCAGCCGGAATATCGCGCGTTAAAGGAAAAATATTCGCTGTTTGAAATTACTCATCAACCGGAGCTATGCGCATATGTAACGCGCTTACCTGTCGAGCAATACGATGTCGATGCGGCGATTCTTTATAAAGATATTATGTCACCGCTTCCAGCAATCGGCGTCGATGTTGATATTAAAGCAGGAATCGGACCGGTTATTTCCAATCCAATTCGTTCCCTTCAAGACGTTGAAAAACTAGGGGAGATCGATCCGGAAGCAGACGTTCCGTACGTATTAGAAACGATTCGGTTATTGACGACCGAACAGTTAAACGTGCCGCTTATCGGTTTTGCCGGTGCGCCGTTTACGTTAGCAAGCTATATGATTGAAGGCGGCCCGTCGAAAAACTATAACAAAACAAAAGCGTTTATGTATGCAGAGCCGAAAGCGTGGTTTGCGCTTATGGACAAGCTTGCAAATATGACGATTCGCTATGTAAAGGCGCAAATTCAAGCAGGGGCGAAGGCAATTCAAATTTTTGACTCATGGGTCGGTGCAGTGAATGTCGAAGACTATCGCTATTTTATTAAGCCGACGATGGCACGTATTTTTTCCGCGTTGCGGGAAGAAAACGTCCCGTTAATTATGTTCGGCGTCGGCGCCAGCCACTTGGCAAAAGAATGGAACGATTTGCCGCTTGATGTTGTCGGGCTTGATTGGCGTCTGTCGATTAAAGAAGCGCGAGCAAACGGTGTAACAAAGGCGGTGCAAGGAAACTTAGACCCAGCGGTATTGCTTGCACCATGGGACGTGATTGAGGAACGCGTAAAGCGAATTTTAGACGAAGGAATGGAAAAGCCGGGGTATGTGTTTAACTTAGGGCACGGCATTTTCCCAGATATTCAACCAGAAACGTTAAAGCGTTTGACGGCGTTTATTCATGAATACACAGCGCAAAAATGTAAATGAGGTGACGGAAAAAATGCAAAAAAAGCAAATGGGGCTACTGGTCATGGCGTATGGTACCCCATATAAAGAAGAGGATATAGAACGGTATTATACACATATTCGCCGTGGCCGTAAACCGTCGACTGACATGTTGCAAGACTTAAAAGCGCGTTATGAAGCGATTGGCGGCATTTCCCCGCTTGCAAAAATTACAAGAGAGCAAGCAGAGGCGTTAGAAAAACGGTTAAATGAAATTCAAGACGACATCGAATTTCGTATGTATTTAGGGCTCAAGCATATTGAGCCATTTGTCGAAGAAGCTGTTGAACAAATGCACGCTGACGGAATGAAGGAAGCGGTCAGCATCGTGCTTGCTCCACATTTTTCGACGTTTAGCATTCAGGCGTATAACAAACGTGCAAAGGCGGAAGCAGAAAAGCTTGGTGGACCGGTCATTTATTGTGTAGAAAGCTGGTATAAAGAGCCAAAATTTATTCAATATTGGGTAGAAAACATAAAAGAAATTTACGACACGATGAGCGCCAGCGAACGGGAAAAAGCGGTACTCATCGTATCTGCCCACAGTTTGCCAGAAAAAATTATTGCTGCCGGTGACCCGTATCCAAAGCAGCTGGAAGAAACAGCGAAAATGATTGCAGAACAAGCCGGAATCAACCATTACGCAGTTGGATGGCAAAGTGCGGGAAATACGCCGGAACCTTGGCTTGGGCCGGACGTGCAAGAACTAACGAAGCAACTGTACGAAGAAAAAGGATATACGACCTTTGTTTATGCACCGGTCGGATTTGTCGCTGATCATTTAGAAGTGCTGTATGACAACGATATCGAATGCAAAAACGTTACAGACGAAATCGGGGCTACTTATTACCGTCCAGCGATGCCAAACGCTCATCCACTATTTATCGATGCATTAGCAACCGTTGTGTTAAACCATGTAAAGAAGGCGATGGAACAGTGAGTGACGAAAAGCAAACGATAATCATCATTGGAGGCGGAATTACGGGGATTACTGCCGCTTATTATTTACAAAAAATGATAAAAGAGCAGCAATTGCCGATGGAATGCAAGTTAATTGAAGCGACCCATCGGTTAGGCGGGAAAATTCAAACGGTCGTTCGCGACGGGTTTGTCATTGAACGGGGGCCTGATTCTTTTTTAGCACGGAAACAAAGCGCCTCACGCCTTATTCATGAAGTAGGATTGCAAGACAAGCTTGTTCATAACGCTACCGGTAAATCATATATACTTGCGAATGAAAAATTGTACGCCATTCCAGGTGGAGCGGTGATGGGGATTCCGACAAAAATTCGCCCGTTTGCATTGAGCGGTCTGTTTTCTCCGATTGGCAAATTGCGCGCAGCGCTTGATTTT
Organism: Anoxybacteroides voinovskiense; assembly: GCF_014196205.1. GTDB lineage: Bacteria > Bacillota > Bacilli > Bacillales > Anoxybacillaceae > Anoxybacteroides > Anoxybacteroides voinovskiense. The sequence goes on from NZ_JACIDE010000017.1 coordinate 2,646, forward strand.
ATTTTGCCGCCAACGAAAGCTGAAGGGGATTTGTCGTTAGGACAGTTTTTCCGGCGCCGCCTTGGCGATGAAGTCGTGGAAAATTTAATTGAACCGCTGTTGTCTGGTATTTATGCTGGTGATATTGACCAGCTAAGCTTAATGGCGACATTTCCGCAGTTTTTCCATTTGGAACAAAAACATGGAAGTCTTGTGCTTGGGGCGAAGCGGACAACGCCAAAAACAAAAGAAACAGGAAATAAAAAAGGGATTTTCCAAACATTGACGACCGGATTACAGTCGCTTGTCGACGAATTAGAGAAGCGGCTAGAGCCTGGCAGTGTTAGCAAAGGCATTCGCGTGGAACTAGTGGAAAAGCAAGGTCGTCGCTACCGGTTGCATTTAAGCAATGGAGAAGTATGGACAGCTGATAGTGTAATCGTTGCTGCACCGCATCAAGCAGTGCCGGAGATGTTTCCAAACGTATCGTTTTTTGCGCCGTTTAAAGCGATGCCGTCAACATCGGTTGCTACGGTGGCGCTTGCGTTTTCTGCATCTTCCATTGAACAAGATATTGACGGAACCGGATTTGTCGTGTCGCGGCGCAGCGACTATACGATTACCGCATGCACGTGGACGCATAAAAAGTGGCCACATACCGCGCCAAAAGGGAAAGCGTTATTGCGCTGTTATGTCGGTCGCCCTGGCGATGAAGCGATTGTGGAGCAATCGGATGACGAGATTGTTCGCGTGGTGCTTGATGATTTAAATAAAATTATGCGCATTAACGGTCGTCCAGAGTTTGCCCTCGTTACCCGTTGGAAAGAAGCGATGCCACAATACATCGTCGGACATAAAGAGCGAATAGAAACGATAAAAGCGAAAGTAGGCGAGGAATTGCCAGGTGTCTTTTTCGCTGGAAGTTCGTATGAAGGGTTAGGGCTGCCTGACTGCATTGACCAAGGAGAAGAAGCAGTAAAAAAAGCGTTGGAGTATTTGCAAGTGCATAAGCAAGAAGCAGTAGAGGTTAACTAATGTTAGCCTCTTTACTTTTTTACGCAAATATGATATTGTGTATTTACGAAATGACCAAATTGTTCATTCAGTCAGAATAGGATGAGGATGATGGCGATTAATCGAAAAAAGCAAATTATTGAAGCGGCAACAAAATCTTTTTCCCTTTTTGGTTACAAAGCAACAACGATGGAACAAGTAGCGAAACTCGCTAACGTTGGCAAAGGAACGATTTACACATTTTTTAATAGTAAAGAAGAACTGCTCGATGAAATTATTACATCGCTCATTAGCGAAATTAAAGAAGCAGCAGAGCAGGCGATCGATCCTAGCCGCACGTTTTTTGAAAACGTCCATCGTGCGTTGTACCGCATTTTAGAATTTCGCAAACAACATCAACTAACGCTTAAACTGTTGCAAGAAGTGCGCGACATCGGGACGCCGACCGTTCAAGAAGTGATGAAAAAACTTGATCGCGCGGTGCTTGCGTATATTCGTGAAAAAATTGAACAAGCGATGCAAAAGGGAGAAATTCGCGCCTGTGACCCAGAAATAACGGCGTTTTTAATGTTTAAACTGTATATTGCCCTCGTGTTTGAATGGGAAAAAGACCATGAGCCGTTAGCTGAAGAAAAAATTGCCGAGTTGTTTGCGCTATATTTTTTAAAAGGATTATCCCGTTAGATGATCCTTCTTCTTTTTTAGAAAAATGACTGAATGAACAAAATAGTCAATGATACAAAGGAGGGGGAAAATGAAACAAGAATGGAAAGCGATTATTCAAAACCGAAAAGTGCTCATTCCGATTATTGCGGTTTTATTTATTCCGCTTTTGTATAGTGGAATGTTCCTCTGGGCGTTTTGGGATCCGTACGATCATTTAGATGAATTACCTGTCGCTGTCGTGAACAATGACAAAGGAACGACGTTTGAAGGAAAAGAGCTTCATATCGGTGATGATCTTGTGGAAAAGCTAAAAGAAAAAAAGCAATTTAATTGGCAATTTGTCAGCGAACGCGAAGGGGAAAAAGGGTTAAAAGAGCAACGGTATTATATGCTCATTAAAATTCCGGAAGATTTTTCGCAAAACGCAACGACGGTACAAGACGATCACCCGAAAAAACTTCAGCTCATCTACATGCCAAACGAAGGGTTTAACTTTTTATCCGCCCAAATTGGTGGAACGGCTGTCGAAAAAATAAAAGCAGAAGTGGCGAAAACGCTAACGGAAACGTATGCAGAAAACATGTTTGAGAACGTAAAAACGTTAGCGGATGGGTTAACGAAAGCGAGCGACGGGGCAGAAAAATTACACGATGGTCTTATCGAGGCAAAAAATGGAACGAACAAACTGTATGATGGAATGAAAAAAGCGCAAAGCGGTTCCACCGAATTGTCCAGTCATTTAGCGACACTTGCAGAAAAATCGATTGCCTTTACGAAAGGGCTACACCAAGCAGCGGATGGCTCAACGCAAGCTCAAACAGGTGTTCAAACGCTCAATGACGGAATGAAACGCATGGTAGACGGGCAAGGACAGTTGCTTGTTGGAGCAAAACAAGCAGAAGAAGGAACGACGAAGCTCGCTTCAGGGGCAAATCGTGTGCTTGAAGGAATAAAAGCGCTCGATGCCCGCATGCCGCAACTTTTACAAGGATCTGAGCAATTAAGTGGGGGAGCAGAAAAGCTAGCAACATCTCTCACACAATGGCAACAAGGGGCTACACAAGTTCAAACAGGCGCGAATCAAGTGACAGGAGGTTTAGAGCAATTAGCTGCTCAACTTGATTTGTTCATTGCACAAACGTCAGATCCAGCGCAAAAAGCGATTTATGAACAATTAAAACAAAACGTCGATCAATTAGCGTTAGGGAGCCAACAAGTGCAAAGTGGCATCGGGCAGTTAAACGATAGCGCCAAAGCGCTCCAAGCAGGAGCGGCATCGTTAAGCGCTGGGGCGAAGCAATTACATGAAGGGCATACCGCTCTCAATGGCGGTGTGAAGCAATTGCTTGCCGGACAACAGCAACTAACAGACGGTGCAAACGTGCTGATGAACGGTCAAGCAAAGCTTGTTGCGGGCATGAATACGCTATATGAAAAAATGCAAGAAGCACAACAAGGAACGAACAAATTAGCGGCTGGTAGCAAAACGCTCACTTTAGGTTTGCAGGCTCTCGCAACTGGTGCCGATCAACTTCAAGCTGGCTCGCATCAACTCGCGGACGGTTCACAACAATTAGCCAATGGCATGAATGAGTTAACAAATGGAACAGAAAAACTACAAGATGGCATGAATCAGCTCGCGGAAGGGTCAGCAGAGTTAGCAGATAAATTAAAAGACGGTGCGAAAAAAGCAAGCGATGTAAAAGCAAACGAAGACGTATACAACATGTTTGCTGAACCGGTGAAAGTAAAGAAGGAAAAAATCAATGAAGTGCCAAACTATGGGACAGGGTTTACTCCTTATTTCTTATCATTAGGTTTGTTTGTCGGCGCGCTTTTGCTTTCGATCGTTTTTCCGCTTCGCGAACCAGCAAGTACACCAAAATCTGGTGTGCAATGGTTTTTCAGCAAATTCGGCATTTTAGCGGCGGTTGGCGTTGTTCAGGCGCTGTTAGCGGATACGGTGCTGCTTACAGGTCTCAAACTTCAAGTACAAAGTGTGCCGAACTTTATTATTTTTAGTATTATTACAAGCTTAGCGTTTATTGCCGTTATTCAATTCCTTGTCACTACGTTAGGCGACCCAGGACGGTTTGTCGGCATCGTTGTCCTCATTTTACAATTGACGACAAGCGCGGGAACGTTTCCGGTAGAGTTGATTCCGAAAGCTTTACAACCGGTGAATCATTATTTGCCGATGACATACTCTGTATTTGGGTTTAAGGCAGCCATTTCAAGCGGTGATTTTACGTTTATGTGGAAAAATGCGATGATTTTAGCTATATTTATCATCACCTTATCCCTTGGAACCATTTTTTATTTCACCGCTCAACATAAACGGAAGTTTTATACAATGATGAAACAAATGAATGAAGCTCCTGAGGCATAATTGCCTTTAGGAGCTTTTTTGTCAAAAATTTTTTCAATGACTAGTTGAATATTAGGACAATGTGCATTATAATTCAGGTATGAAAACGATTTCAGTAACCGGAGGGATGCGGCAATTTGAGCGAGCAAGGGGGTTAATGAAAGATGTCTACCATTGAAGATGTAGCAAAATTGGCAGGGCTTTCGCGGACGACGGTGTCGAGGGTCATTAATAATCATCCATATGTTTCAGAAGATAAACGAAAATTAGTAATGGAAGCGATGAAACAGCTTGGATATGTTCCCAATTCCTCGGCAAGGAGTTTGCGGAGCCAAAAAACGGATGTTATTGCATTGTTTGTTCCGAGAATTATGAACCCGTTTTTTAGCCAATTGGTAGAAGCAATGGAAATTTCCGCTGCTGAACACGGCTACCAGCTAATTATTTGCCAGACGAGGTACTCACCGGAAAAAGAGTTAAACTACATGAATTTATTAAAAACAAAACAAGTAGACGGTGTCATTCTTGCGTCCATCCAAAACGATTGGAAAGTGCTTGAACCGTTTTTACAATACGGGCCAATCGTATTATGCAACGAGTTTGATGAACAGGCAAATGTTCCGTCGGTCATGCTTGATCAAGTACATGGCGGATACATAGCAACGAAACACTTGCTTGAACAAGGTCACCGCCGTATTGCGTATTGCCGTGGCAGCACAAGAAGCAACGTTGCTAGCCATCGAGAAATTGGGTTTCGCAAAGCGCTTGCGGAGTATGGGGTGGAGTTTGACGAGCAGTATGCGTTTCGCGATGCGTTTCATAGCGAAGACGGAAGACGTGTGTTCCATCAAATGATGGCGCTTCCAACACCGCCAACCGCTGTTTTTACGGGAAGCGATGAAGTGGCGGCTGGAATTATTTCGGAGGCGAATAAGCACGGCTGTCGCATTCCAGAACAATTGGCGGTCGTTGGATTCGATAACCAAGAAATTACCGAGCTAATCGAACCGTCAATTACGACTGTTCATCAACCAGTTGATAAAATGGCGCAAAAAGCGTTGGAAGTGATGATTGATAAAATTCATTCACGCAAATATAAGCAGCGCGAAATATACGAATTTCCGCTGAAGCTCATTGTCAGAGAGTCCACGGTCGCAAACAAGCTCGCTCAATTGTAGTATCTAGGGGCTTTCTTACTTCTTGCAGAACTAGCAAGAGGTAAGAAGCCGACTAGCACTCTAGGTTATGAAATCGATATCTGAAAACGTTTTACTATTATAGGGGGGTATACGTATGAAAAAGGCAATGAAAGTATCATCTGCGATGTTAGCACTTACGCTTGGATTAACCGCATGCTCTGGCGGACAAAGCGCGAGCGATGGAACGAAAGACAAAAAAGACAGCCAAAAAACAGACAACAAATCAAGTGAAGTCGTGAAAATTGTATATGCCCGCGGTCAAGATTCTACAAAAGCGACAGAAAAAATTATTGAAGCGTTCGAAAAAGCGCATCCAAACATCGATGTCGAATTCCGTGAAATGCCAGCGGATACAGGTAAACAGCACGATGCATATGTAACGATGTTAAATGCGCAGTCATCTGAAATCGATGTCATGGACCTTGACGTTGTTTGGCCGGCAGAATTTGCACAAGCAGGTTATACGTTGCCGTTAGACCGCTTTATTGAACAAGATGGTGTAGACTTAAGCAAATATAACCAAGGGGCATTAGCGGCAGGGAACTTCAACGGAAAGCAATGGGCGATGCCAAAATTTATTGATGCCGGCATGCTATTCTACCGCACAGATATCGTTCCGAAAGATAAAGTGCCGAAAACGTGGGATGAATTATTAAAAGCTGCAAAAGAATTGAAAGGAAAAGGCGGTACGAAATACGGCTATTTAATGCAAGCAAAACAATACGAAGGGCTAGTATGTAACGCGGTAGAATTTATCGCTTCTTACGGCGGAAAAATTGTTGACGAAAAAGGAAACGTTGTCATTAACAGCCCGGAAGCAATTAAAGGATTAAAGAAAATGGTTGAAATCGTCAAGTCGGATGTTGTGCCAAGCAACATTACAACGTTTACAGAGCCTGAGTCTCATACGGCGTTTATTGAAGGGCAATCGCCATTCATCCGCAACTGGCCGTATCAATATGCGTTAGCAAACGATAAAGAACAATCGAAAATCGTTGGCAAAGTGGGAGTTGCGCCACTTCCAGCAGGCGACAAAGGTTCTGCGGCGACATTGGGCGGTTGGATGACAGCGATTAACAAATATTCGAAACATCCAAAAGAAGCTTGGGAATTCGTGAAATTTATGACAGGACCAGAAGGACAAAAACTTTCAGCAATTTATGGTGGATTAGCACCAACACTTCCAGAGCTATTTAAAGATCAAGATGTTTTAAAAGCAAACCCATTCTTTGCGGAAGAAGGCTTTGTGAACGCGCTAAACGCAGCCGTTCCACGTCCAGTTGTACCGAACTATCCAGAAGTATCGGAGATTATTCAAATCAACGTTTCAAAAGCGCTTGCAGGGGAGTTAACAGTTGAGCAAGCGGTTGCGAACATGGAAAAAGAAATTAAAGCAGCGTTAAATAAATAACTATAACCAACAATGAACCCGTTTGTTCATTGTTTAGTCGGCTAAGCACTCAGCCACTATCATTTGCATGAGAAAAAATAACGGTTCACGAGTGTTGATTATCCATTATTTTACTAAAAAACATAGAATCATTTGACCGAACACAAGCTTTTCTGCCTCTTCCCTCGAACAATGAACGCTTTGCGGGCAAATGACAGTTGCCCGCCGGCGTTCTTGTTCGAGGAGGGCATGCGTACAGCATGCCTAGTCGGCAAGCGAACTGCTTGCCGACTACGGTAGAAAAGCTAGGAATAAAGCGATTTCAACTGGTTTTTAATGGTTAATCAACATGCCTGATAACGGTTGTTGCTTGATGCTGCCGCTGTTCTTAGCCTTCAGCTCGCATTTCGTGCTGAAGGCTAATTTTTCACAACTGCTGAAGCGTTGCTGTTTTTAATACTACGCCTGTTATCCTTTATATGTTAGGGGGGACGTCCTATGAAAAAAGAGGCATCGATGAGGAATGAAAAGCGGGCGGAACGCATTTTAGGCTACTCGCTTGTAGCGCCGGCATTGCTACTTATTTTAGCAGTGGCAATTTGGCCGGTTATTCAGTCGTTTTATTATAGCTTATTTGACTATCGATTAAACGATCCAACCAAATCATCCATTCATTTAAACTATAGTTTGGATTTGGAAGGATATTTACAAAACTATCCGTTTTTAAAGAGCACCTTAAAACGAGAAGTAGCAACAGCTAGCGAGAATACGAAAGAAACGTTGTCTGATGTCGAACAAAAATTAGAGAAAATGGATGAAGCGATTCGTGCGGACAAAGAAGTGGCGAATAAGTACGAACAAGTAGATGAGGCACTCAATAATTTTGAATCGCCAAACGAGGACATTAAAATTGTCGAGCTGAATGAGCAAGCTGCCAATCAATTTACTAATACAGTAAAAGATGTTGTCAAAACGCTTGAACAGCTGCGGGAAGCAGGAGAGTTAAAACAGCCGGATAAAGTCGTTGGACTTGCGCAAGGATTAAAAGGGGTTATTATTGAACCAAACTTCGTCGGCTTAAAACATTATAAAGATAGCTTAAGCGATGCTCGTTTATGGAAAGCGCTATGGAATACGACATTCTTTACTATCGTTTCCGTAGCGGTTGAGCTCGTATTAGGACTTGGAATTGCACTTTTAATTAATAAAGCGTTTTTTGGCCGCGGGCTTGTGCGGGCGACCATTTTAATTCCGTGGGCAATTCCAACGGCAGTATCTGCATTAATGTGGAAGTTTTTATATGACGGTCAAAACGGAATTGTGGCGAAATATTTCGAAGACATTGGCCTTGTCCATCGAATGGGGGATTTATTAACGACAGAAATGGGTGCCATGTTTTCCGTCATTTTCGCAGACGTTTGGAAAACGACGCCGTATATGGCGCTTCTACTGCTTGCAGGCTTACAGACGATTCCAAGTTCATTATATGAAGCAGCCTCCATTGACGGGGCAACGAAATGGCAGCAATTCACCAAAATTACGCTACCATTACTCAAATCAAGTATTTTAGTGGCATTGTTATTCCGTACGCTGGATGCGTTCCGGGTGTTTGACTTAATTTACGTATTAACGGGCGGAGGTCCGGCAAACTCGACGGAGACGATTTCCATTTTAGCGTATAAAGTCATGTTCTCGCAAACAAACTTCGGTGGCGGTTCAGCGTTAGCGGTCATCGTATTTTTGTGCGTGGCGATTATCTCGATTATTTATATTAAACTATTAGGAGCGGACTTACTCTCGGATAGCGCGAGTGCGAAAAAATAGAGGAGGGGTGAGACGATGCAAAAAAAAGCTGGCCCGTTATTTTACGTGTTTTTAGCAGCGTTTGTGTTTTTTGTCATGTTTCCGTTCCTGTGGATTTTGCTTAGTTCGATTAAGCCGTTAAGCGAATTGTTTGGCGATAAAGCGTTTGATTGGTTTACGAGCCATCCGACGTTGAAATCGTACGTTTCCGTATTTGTGAACTATCCGTTTTTGCGTTATTTATGGAACAGTACGGTCGTAGCGACGATTACGACAGTATATACGGTGTTTGTCGCGGCATTTGCGGCGTATGCGATTGCACGGCTGGAGTTTAAAGGAAAAGCGGTCATTCTCGGTCTTGTGCTGGCAGTATCGATGTTCCCACAAATTGCGACGATTTCACCAATTTATATGTTTGTGAAAAAATTTGGGCTAACGAACAGCTATTTAGGGTTAATTGTTCCATATACGACGTTTGCGTTGCCGCTTTCGATTTGGCTACTAGTAACATTTTTCCGCAAAATTCCGTTTGATTTAGAGGAAGCGGCAAAAATGGACGGCGCTACTCCGATGCAAACGTACTTTAAAGTCATTTTGCCGCTGGCCGTGCCTGGAGTGTTTACGACATCGATTCTCGTCTTTATTGCGGCATGGAACGAATTTTTATTCTCGCTAACGATTAATACAGCAGAAAAATTTAAAACCGTTCCTGTCGGGATTGCGATGTTCCAAGGACAATATACGATTCCGTGGGGCGAAATTTCTGCGGCGACCGTCATTGTGACGATCCCGCTCGTTGTGATGGTACTATTGTTCCAACGCCGGATTGTTTCTGGGTTAACGTCTGGATCGGTGAAAGAATAAGGGATATAGTTTGAAAATTTCTCCATAAAAAAGGATGCTCACCGAGTGAGCATCCTTTTTTAGCGATAAAGAGTTGCGCCTAAACAGTCGTTGCATTTGTTTCCGTAGCATTCATGTTGTTCTTCGATTTCTTTTCCGCAGTCCGTGCATTTTTTTCGCGGAAGGTTTTTGAAAAACTCAGAAATTTTCATTAGCATTCGAATCGCCTCCGTTTATTTGTTAGTTATATTGTATTATAACAGATTGAAATAAGTCAATAACTGTTTTAAAACAATTTTCTGCAATCGTGCAAAATGTTGGAGAATTATGTATGATAAAAGAAAAAGACATCGTCGAGGTGGGTAGGAATGAAAGTAACAGTATTAGGATATTGGGGTGGATTCCCAGCTGTCGATGAGGCAACGTCTGGTTATTTATTCGAGCACGAAGGATTTCGGTTATTAGTGGATTGCGGCAGCGGTGTGCTTGCGAAATTGCAACGGTATATAGCGATTGAAGAGCTAGATGCCGTGATTGTGTCGCATTATCATCACGACCATGTCGCTGATATCGGGCCATTGCAATATGCACGGCTCATCAAAGCAAATCTCGGTGCTAATTTGTCAGAGCTGCCGATTTATGGCCATTCGTTCGATCGCGATGGCTTTACAAGGCTTGCCCATAAAGGTGTAACAAAAGCAATCGCATATGACCCAGAACAACCGTTACAGGTCGGACCGTTTACGATTACGTTTATGAAAACAGTGCATCCGGCGATTTGTTATGCGATGCGGGTGACGGCAGGAGGAAAAACGGTCGTCTATACCGCTGACTCAAGCTACGTCCCAGAATTTGTCCCGTTTTCCCAACAGGCGGACTTGTTAATTGGTGAGTGCAATTTTTACGCGGGGCAAAACGCAGCGCAAGCGGGGCATATGACGAGCGAAGAAGCAGCGACCATTGCACGCGATGCCAACGTCGGCGAGCTTTGGCTTACGCATTTGCCGCACTTTGGCGAACATGCGCAATTGGTTCGCGAAGCAAGCGCTGTGTTTTCTGGAACGGTGCAACTAGCGAAAACGGGGTTAGTGTGGGAAGCATAAAATCAGCTGAGGTTTTGTTGCACTTGCGGCGGTATGAGGAAGAGCAAGATCAAATGGTGATAGGGGAGTGGATCATATGGCAATACCGCAGGAAAAGTCACATCTTACTTATGCAGAATATTTAGCTTTAGACGAAGACATTAGGTATGAAGTGATTGACGGTCAAATTTACAATATGTCACCTGCTCCAACGCCGAAGCATCAAGCGGTACAACGAGAGTTGCTGACAGAATTTAATTTATACTTTCGAGGAAAGCAATGTAGTGTATTTGGGGCACCTATCGATGTATGCTTGGCGGAGGAAGACGACATAACAAAAATAGAGGAATGGGTTCAACCAGACCTTGTTGTCGTATGCGATCAAAACAAAATTCGCGAAAAACGGATTGTCGGTACCCCGGATTTAGTGATTGAAATTATTTCTAAATCGACAGCGAAAAAGGATAAAGTCGTTAAGTTTAATCGCTATCAAAGAGCGGGAGTAAAGGAATATTGGATTGTAGACCCTTCTAACGAAACGATTGATGTGTATTGTCTTGAAAACGAAGGTTTTGCACATCGAGGCACATATTTTAAAGACGATCGTATCTCTGTTCATTTGTTTGAAGGACTTTCGATTGATTTAGCCAATGTTTTTAGAGAAGATGCGGAGGGGTAGCTAGCAACAGAAATTATTGTTGCCAGATGCATTTTCATTTTTTGAGGGCGACTTGGTGGGGCTATTTATTTCCAAATAGCCCTATATCTTTTGCTTTGCTCGCAGCACACTTGCTGTTTTGTCTAGCTTTTCTGTGAAAATAAAGGGTCCATGAACGGTTATTTTCATGCTTGGGTGGCGAGAAAAACTTCCTCATGGGTGTTTTATAGTACTTTTTTACACAAAAGTGTCAGCGAAAAATTGAGTAATTGTCCTATTTCGTGAGCCCGTTCCCTTGCGTATGGTTCTTTTTTTAAATATAATATATTTAGAATTTTTTTAATTATAAAATGAATGATTATTCATTCACGAAGTAAATGGGGGAGGGAGTTTGATGAATTTATCTTCACGGTTGGCAGAGGTGGCAGCGCAGTTGCCGCATAAGGAGGCGTATGTATTCGAAGGGGAGCGGCGTACATATGGCGAGCTAAATGCGGCAGTATCGAAGTTTGCTAGCGGATTGCGCCACCTCGGCATTCAAAAAGGGGATCATGTTGCGTTATTATTGGGAAACTCTCCGTATTTTGTTATCGGTTTATATGGAGCATTACGGGCGGGAGCGACGGTCATTCCGATTAACCCGATTTATACGCCCGATGAAATTGGCTACATTTTGAACAATGGGGACGTGAAAGCGGTCATTGGCTTAGATTTGCTCGTTCCATTATTTGTGAAAATGGAAGCGCGGCTGCCGAAAGTAGAACATGTCATCGTTTGTGAAACGCCACAAGGAAAAGAACAAGGGATTTCATGGACGGGAAAAATGAAATCGTTTACAGAAGTGTTGGCAGCAGGCGATGTTCATTTTCAAGGACCGGAATTGGCCGAGGACGATGTGGCCGTCATTTTATATACGTCCGGCACAACAGGAAAGCCAAAAGGCGCGATGTTGACGCATAAAAACGTTTACAGCAACGCACAAGATACAGCGAACTATTTGAAAATTAATGGAGAAGACCGCGTCATTGCGACATTGCCAATGTTTCATGTATTTTGCTTGACGGTGGCGTTAAATGCCCCACTGATGAACGGGGGGACGGTGCTTATCGTTCCGAAATTTAGCCCAGCGAAAATTTTTCAGCTTGCACGAGAAGAAAAAGCGACGATTTTTGCTGGTGTACCGACGATGTACAATTTCCTTTATCAATATGAAGAAGGAAAAGCGGAAGATTTGCAGACGCTTCGACTTTGCATCTCTGGTGGGGCGTCCATGCCGGTCGCGCTACTGAAAAACTTTGAACAAAAATTCAAAGTAATTATTTCGGAAGGGTACGGACTTTCCGAAGCGTCCCCAGTGACGTGCTTTAATCCGCTCGACCGTCCACGAAAGCCAGGTTCGATCGGAACAAGCATTATGAACGTTGAAAATAAAGTCGTCAATGAATTTGGGGAGGAAGTTCCCGTCGGTGAAGTAGGAGAGCTTATTGTGCGCGGTCCAAACGTGATGAAAGGCTATTACAACATGCCGGAAGAAACGGCGCACACGATTCGCGACGGCTGGTTGTATACAGGCGATTTAGCGAAAATGGACGAGGAAGGCTATTTTTACATTGTGGATCGGAAAAAAGATATGATTATTGTCGGTGGCTATAACGTATATCCGCGCGAAGTGGAAGAAGTGCTTTACAGCCATCCAGACGTTGTCGAGGCGGCAGTCATCGGTGTACCAGACCCGAATTTTGGGGAAGCGGTAAAATGTTTTGTCGTATCGCGAAATCCCGATTTAACAGAAGAGCAACTCATGAGCTATTGCCGCGAGCGTTTGGCAAAATATAAAGTGCCAAGCTCGATTGAGTTTTTACAAGAGCTTCCGAAAAACACGACCGGAAAAATTTTGCGTCGAGCGTTAAAAGATCAGCTGACAGCAGCGGAAGCGTGAAAAAAGATGTCCTTTGTAGGGCATCTTCTTTTTATTGAAAAATAGAAGGAATTTTGCGACAATGAAAAAATGGGAGGGAAAGACGTGGAAACGATTTTAGCGACAAGTAAATTAACAGCGTTTCGCCAAGGAGCGCAAGCCGGGATAAGCATCGCCATCGGCTATATGCCGATCGCCCTTACCTTCGGATTATTGGCGAAGGCGACAGGGTTGACGTTTTTAGAAACGGTCATGATGAGCATGATCGTCTTTGCCGGCGCTTCGCAATATATTGCGCTTAACTTGTTGTCGCTTGGCACAGGAACGTTTGAAATTGTGTTGACGACGTTCGTTTTAAATATTCGCCATTTTTTAATGTCCGCATCGTTAAACGAAAAGGCGGAGAGCGATGAACTGTGGAAAAAAGCGTTATACGCCTTCGGCATTACGGATGAAACGTTTTCGGTCGCAGCGACAAAAGAAGGGAACGTTAACGCTGCCTATATGTTCGGGCTTATTGCTTTGTCTTATGGCAGCTGGGTAGTGAATTCCGGAATTGGTCATCTCATAGGGGCAAGCTTGCCGCAAAGTTTGCAAACAAGCATGTCGGTTGCGCTATATGCGATGTTTATTGGGCTACTTGTTCCATCGCTTAAAAAACAACGAAAAACGATCTGGTTGGCGGGATTGGCAGCCATAATTAATTCGGTGTTATTGTTCTTTCATATGCCGAAAGGATGGGCGATTGTTGTCGCGACATTAGTGTCCGCGGTGCTTGTGCAATACGTCGTGAACGAAAGGGAGAGAGAAGATGCATAGTGGTATTGTACTATTAATTTTGGCAATGGGGCTTGTGACGTATATTCCGCGCATGCTTCCGCTCGTTGTCTTCCATCGCGTCCAATTGCCACCGTTTTGGCAAGGGGTATTAAAAAACGTTCCGTACGCGACATTGGGGGCACTTATCGTTCCTGGTATTTTTTTTATTCAAGAAGACAAATGGTTCGGCGTGCTCGGCTTTATTAGTGCTTTTCTCGCAGCTTGGCTTGGGGCGAACGTTATTGTGGTTGTCATGGCTTCGGTCGCTGTTTTAAGTCTATATGCACTTATGTAGAAAAACCACCGCGTGCCGGTGGTTTATTGTATTTCATCCATGATGGCGTTATATACTTCCTCTGTATCAAAGCCTTTTTTTCCCATGCCAAATTGCGCAATGACCCGGTTGTTTTTATTCAGCAAATATGTATTCGTTGTATGGATAAGCATGCCATTTCCAGGGTCACGGTATTGAAAAGAAAATGCGTCCGCTACTTTTTTCGTATCTTGTTCGCTGCCACGCAACAACACCCAACCTTTGTCGTTTTGCTTAATGCCAAACGTTTTTGCATAGGCTTGGAGTTTTTCGCGTGTATCGCGTTTTGGATCGATCGTAATGGTAATGAACTCGACTTTGTTGCCGAAAACGTGCTGTTTTTCAAGTTTTTGGCGAAGTTTTGTCATTTTGAACGTTGTGTTTGGACAAATATCAGGACAATTTGTATAAACAAACTCTAGAAGCCGTACTTTCGGTTTCATCTCACCGAAGCGATATTCCTCCCCCCAAGCAGTTTCCATTGTAATATTACGCGGGAGCTCCATTTGCCATTGGCGATATACCGAAAAATAAAAAATGCCGGCTCCTACACAAAGAACAAATAAGCTGCCTAATGTCCAGTATAGTTTTTTCAAACCAATCACCCCCTTTTCTTTATCATACATGAAAATAAACGAAAACACGAACGATACTTTTGACATTTGTCTGACGTTCTAATTCTGCGAAAATCGTTTAAACTATAGTAAAGGTTGTCCGGAGGTGACGATGTGAAAAAGAAAATTGGCTGGGCGTTAGGGGGATATATCGTATATTGCATAGCAATCATTTGTTATTTTTTCTTATTTGCTCATCCATCGATTCCTAGCGAATGGAAAGGAACAGCCGCAGATCCAGCAACATTTTTAACGCCGAATGAGCAATTATTAAGCGAACAATATTCCCGATGGAAAAATTTATTGTTTTTTTTGTCCATTCCGTATGATTGGCTCATTTACTTATTTATATTATGGCTAGGAATCGGGAAAACACTCCAACGGTGGGTCGAACGAGCAGCCGAACGGTTTTTGCTACAAGCAGCTATTTACGCCTTTTGGCTTTCATTGCTTGTGACGATGTGGACGCTGCCGGTTGCTTGGATAAGTTACCGTATTTCGCGGGCATACGGTGTCAGCACACAATCGCTCAGTAGTTGGCTGCACGATCAAACGATTGATTTTCTTATCCAGACAGTCGTTTTCTTTTTAATCGCTCTCGTATTATATTCGTTCATTCGTCGTTTTGAGAAGCGATGGTGGCTGTATGCATGGCTTGTGTCGGTGCCGCTGACAATTTTTTTTATGTTCATTCAGCCGGTGGTCATTGACCCGCTTTACAACGACTTTTATCCATTAAAAGATAAAGCGTTAGAAGGAAAAATTTTAGCATTGGCAGAAAAAGCACATATCCCAGCAGACCATGTATTTGAAGTGAATATGTCCGAAAAAACGAATGCGTTAAACGCCTATGTCACAGGCATTGGTTCACATGCTCGCATCGTATTGTGGGATACGACGTTAACGCGATTGCAAGAGCGAGAAATTTTATTTATTATGGCGCATGAAATGGGCCACTACGTAATGAAGCATATTTATTGGGGAGTGGCAGGAACAATTTTACTCCTGTTTGTTGGGTTGTTTATTGCTAATCGTGTTGTCAAATGGGCTATCCGTATATGGGGAAACTCGTTTCATTTACAAAAAATACATGAATTCGCCTCTTTCCCGTTATTTTTGCTCGTTTTTTCGCTACTTAGCTTTGTGGCGAGTCCTACCGTTAACTTCGTCGCACGGCAAGAAGAGCATGCGGCAGACGAATATGCTATTCAGCTGACACACGATCCAGCGGCAGCGATTTCCGCTTTTCAAAAATTAACAGAAGCAGGGTTAAGCGAAGTAAATCCTCCTACGCTTGTCAAACTATTTCGCTACACCCATCCAACGATTTTCGAGCGCATCGTATTTTTAGAGCAAATAAAGCAGAAGAAATAAAACAGAAAGGGCCTGCCTTTCTGTTTTATTTTTTTGAATTTTTTCGAAAAAACTGTTTTCTTTTTTGTGAGTCTGTTATACAATAACAACAGGATAAACGATATTTGTATTATAACAAGTTGTCGAGATAGTAGCGGTTACGAGAGACATGAGGGGGCAGCGAGCATGCGGCTATCTTCCGACGAAAAATGATCAAACGGAGGGGAAAAGAAATGACAAGGGAAGAACGAATCAAAAAACTTGAGGAAAGTTGGCAAATGGAGGAGCGATGGAGAGGAGTTGTCCGTCCGTATTCAGCGGAAGACGTCATTAAATTACGTGGTTCGATTGATATCGAGTATACGCTCGCTCGCCGCGGGGCAGAAAAACTTTGGCACTTATTAAATACCGAAGATTATGTACACGCGCTTGGCGCGTTAACTGGCAACCAAGCAGTGCAACAAGCAAAAGCAGGGTTAAAAGCCATTTATTTAAGCGGTTGGCAAGTGGCTGCAGATGCAAACCTAGCAGGACATATGTATCCAGACCAAAGCTTATACCCAGCGAACAGTGTACCGCATGTCGTCAAACGAATTAACCAAGCGCTTCAACGGGCTGACCAAATTCAATATTTAGAAGGAAGCGGTGACTTAGATTATTTCTTGCCGATTGTTGCCGATGCGGAAGCAGGGTTTGGCGGGCAATTGAACGTGTTTGAATTAATGAAAGCAATGATTGAGGCAGGAGCAGCCGGTGTTCATTTTGAAGACCAGCTTTCTTCCGAGAAAAAATGCGGCCATTTAGGCGGAAAAGTGTTACTTCCAACGCAAACAGCGGTTCGCAACTTAATTGCGGCGCGACTTGCAGCGGACGTCATGGGCGTTCCGACGGTCTTAATCGCTCGCACAGACGCTAATGCTGCCGACTTAATCACAAGCGACATCGATCCGCGCGATCAAGAGTTTATTACAGGAGAACGCACACCAGAAGGGTTCTTCCGCACGAGAGCGGGTCTTGACCAAGCGATCGCTCGGGGCTTAGCATATGCACCATATGCCGATTTAATTTGGTGTGAAACGAGCGAGCCGAACTTAGAAGAAGCGCGTCGTTTTGCCGAAGCGATTCATGAAAAATTCCCAGGCAAACTATTGGCATACAACTGCTCGCCATCGTTTAACTGGAAGAAAAAGTTGGACGATGAAACGATCGCGAACTTCCAAAAAGAACTCGGAAAAATGGGCTACAAATTCCAATTCGTTACATTGGCAGGATTCCATGCGCTCAACTACAGCATGTTCGAATTGGCGCGCGGTTACAAAGATCGAGGCATGGCTGCTTACTCAGAGTTGCAGCAAGCTGAATTTGCCGCAGAAAAATACGGCTATACGGCGACAAGACATCAACGCGAAGTTGGCACGGGATATTTCGATGAAGTATCGCAAGTTATTTCTGGTGGTCAATCTTCCACCGTCGCCTTAAAAGGCTCTACAGAAGAAGAACAATTTACGACGGCTTAATAAAGAGAACGTTGCTTGATATAAATATAGACTGGATTTGTGTAATAAATGGGGGATTTTATATAGAACGGGACAGAGAGAAAAACAAAAGACTCGCCAACGGCGGGTCTTTTGTTATAAGGTAAGAAAGTATAAAATTTTACGATTAGGTGGGGCGCTGTCTAGCTCCAAGCGCCATCGGCTCGAGTCGCTCCGCCTCTTCTTTCGGCGGCGACACACTGAGTTCGCTTCTTTGAAATATCCCGCGCAAGCCCAAGCTTTGCTTGGGCTGAGCCTCCTCGGTGGGGCTTGTGCGATCTTCGCCGATAGGCGGGCGCTTTGCGCTTTTCTTATGAGTAATTTTCTTGAAATATTCCATAATAAAGACAGGGAGGTGTAGAGAGATGGAAAACGGTCAAGAATTGCCGGTAGATACGGTGCTAAATCCAGAGCTGCGACTCAGCACAGATTTTCATTTCCGGCAAGCGTTTTTCGACGAAGCAGCATATGCAGGTGGTTCGGTAGCAGAGCATACCGCAATCGAGCAAGCGAATGAATATTTAGCCGAAAAAGAAATAAAGCAAACGTTTTTTAGCGGATGAGCGATAAAAAAATCGCTCTTTGTTTTTTGAAAATATAGAAAAATATAACTATTAATGATATGATGAAAGCGTAAACTTTTTGAAGGAGTGGATGAGTGATGAAACTGAATGAACGAGTAGTGGTAGATAGTTTTATCATGACCCGCTATACAATGGCGATTTTACCACATCTTAGTCTAGGGAAATGTTATTCCAAAGTCATTGAAGAAGATGGTGAGTACATCGTTAAAAAGAGACCACTCGACATTATTGAACGAAGCTGCCACTATTATGGGGCGAGTTTAAAAGGGAGGAAGCAAGGAACAAAAGCAATTCTTGGCATTACGCATAAAGCGCCAATCGCTGTGGAACCGAAAAATGAAATTTACGTATTTCCAACCGCCTCACCAAACGACGCCCATTGCGTTTGGATTTCGCATATGCATGTCATAAAATACGAGCCTTCTCACCGCGAGAAAACGATTGTTTATTTAAAAAACAACAAAAAGATTTGCCTCGATGTTTCCTACCACTCATTTGTCAACCAGCTATACCGAACTGCCCAATTGCGAACGACATTGTCTGAACGAATGGAAGCGCGCGAACGAAAAATGCAATATTTATTTCGCATGGACAAGCCCGAAGACTTAGAAAAATTCAAAAAGGCCAAAAAGCAAAACGATGAAGAGTCGCAAGACGAGGCATACTAAATTTTTTATGAGGGGGTAACTTTCTATTTATATTCCCTTTACAACCGTGTAAAATAAAAACAGATAGCAACAATGTTGAATGGGGAGTATGCATGGACGTTGAAACATTAAAACACTGGTTTACACTACAGCACGTACTACAATTGCTTGAACATTATCGCTCTTTTGGGATGTTGCCGGGGGTAATTGTCACGTTATTGGAGTCATTTTTTCCGGTTCTTCCGATGTTTGTACTCGTCATGGCTAACGCGGCGGCGTTTGGCTTATGGAAAGGGATTATGATTTCATGGATTGGGGCTTGCCTCGGGTCGATTCTTGTTTTTTTGCTTGCTAGAAAAGTGGGACAAAAGCGATTTTTCCGATTTTTGAATCGCCATCAAAAAGTGAGGCAGCTTGTCAGTTGGGTAGAACGCCACGGCTTCGGACCGTTATTTTTGCTATTTTGTTTTCCGTTTACTCCGTCTGCCATTATTAACGTAGTTGCAGGCTTGTCACGTGTTAGCAAGCAACAATTCATTTTGGCAGTGTTACTCGGGAAGATGGTGATGATTTTTGTCATTAGCTTCATTGGCTATGATTTAGCAGCGTTAGCCAAACAACCGCTTCGCACAGTAGCGGTCGTTATTATCGTCTTTCTTTTATGGTACGCAGGGAAAAAAGTGGAAGCTAAATTTTCATTGACAGAAAAAATGAGCAAGGAAGACTCGTAAATTAGGTGAGTAACGATATGAGTAACCGCCCAATCTATCGAAAAAAAACAATCGTCTGGGGAATCGGATTGACCGTTCTGTTGATTTTTCGTTTTTTAATATTTACTAATTACGTTGTAGAAGGCGAGTCGATGATGCCAACGCTTCAACAAGGGAATTTACTTATTATTAATAAATGGGAAAACATCCATCGGTTCGATATTATTGTTTTTCATGCTAACGCGCGAGAAGATTATGTGAAGCGTGTCATCGGACTGCCAGGGGATCGGATTGTGTATAAAAACGACGTATTATACGTTAACGGAAAACCGATGGAAGAACCATATTTAAAGCCGTATAAGCGAAAACTCATCGATGGGAAATTGACTGGTGATTTCACGTTAGAAGAAGTAACGGGAAAAAAGACAGTGCCAAAAGGGTTTGTGTTCGTATTAGGCGATAATCGTTTAAACAGCTGGGATAGCCGGCATTTTGGGTTTGTGAAAATGAGCAAAATCGTTGGCAAAGTCAACGTACGCTACTGGCCGGTTCACGAATTTGCGACTCGATTTTAAAAGGTATTCAGCACAGAATACCTTTTTCTTTTTTAGTAAAATAAGGGGTTTACGACAATTCTCTTTTAAAAAAACGAACATATGTGCTAAAATAAGAGAAAATAATGGAAACAAAAGGTGATGATAACTATGTCGCTTCGCTTAATCATCGGAAGAGCTGGGAGCGGAAAAACGACCCAATGCTTCAATGAAATTCGCCAACAGCTCAGGCAGCAACCGGCTGGCCCGCCAATTATTTATCTCGTGCCAGAACAAATGACGTTTCAATCAGAATATGCGCTCGTAAAAACGCCGGGACTCGGTGGGATGATCCGTGCTCAAGTACTAAGTTTTACACGGCTTGCATGGCGGGTATTACAAGAAACAGGAGGGATGAGCCGCTACCATTTAAACGAAACAGGTGTACGAATGTTGTTAAGAAAAATTGTCGAAAAACAGAAAGAAGAACTCGTTTTGTTTGCACGAGCAGCAGATAAACACGGATTTATCGAACAGCTAGAAGAAATGTTGATTGAATGTAAGCGATATTGTGTTACCCCCGCGCAGCTTGAACAAACGGAAAAACAGTTGCGCTATCGTGCGAGCGCTAGCGAAAAAGTGCTAGCCGATAAGTTGAAAGATTTACGACTCATTTATGAAGAATTTGAACGACAACTCATGCAACGGTACGTCGATTCCGAAGACTATTTGCGGTTATTGGCAGAAAAAATTCCGCAATCGCGGTACATACAAGAGGCGGATATTTATGTCGACGGGTTTCACCATTTTACCCCACAAGAATATATAGTGCTCGAACAGCTACTATGTCACGCCAAACGGGTAACGGTGGCGCTAACGGTCGATGCCCCGTACAACGAACATCTTCCACATGATTTACATTTATTTCGCATGACGGGAAAAACGTATCATGACCTTCGGAACCTCGCGCTTTTAAATAACGTACGGATCGAAGAAATAGAAATGCGAAGCGAAAACGTTCGCCACGGAAGTGAGGCGTTGCGCCATTTAGAAAAGTACTATGACGTTCGACCAGCGGTGACCTTTCCACATGTGTGCGAATCGCTCCAAATTCGCCAAGCGGCTAACCGTCGGGCAGAAGTGGAAGGGATTGCGCGCGAAATCATTCATCTTGTTCGCGACAAAGGATATCGATATCGTGAACTGGCTGTTTTAGTGCGCAACGCAGAAGACTATCGCGATTTAGTTCGTACAGTTTTCACTGATTATAATATTCCGTATTTTATCGATGAAAAAGAATCGATGATGCATCATCCATTGATCGAACTCATTCGCGCAAGCTTAGAAGCAATTCATACAAACTGGCGATACGAAGCAATATTTCGCGCGGTGAAAACCGACCTCTTTTTTCCGATAGATAGTGATATTCATGCGATGCGCGAGGCGATGGATCAGCTAGAGAACTATGTCTTAGCACAAGGGATTTACGGAACAAAATGGCTTGAGCGATGGACGTACCGGCGCTACCGCGGGTTGGATAGCATTTCCGTTCCACAAACGAACGAAGAAAAAGCAATGGAAGAAAAGCTAAACGAATGGCGCGAAATGATTGCAACCCCGCTTCTTGCACTGCAAAAACGGCTAAAAAAAGCGAAAACAGGGCGTGACATGTGTGAGGCGCTCTATGTATACTTGGAGCAACTTCAAATTCCAAAAAAATTAGAAAAGCTGCGAGAGGAAGCAGAACAAAGTGGGCAATTACTTCAAGCACGCCATCACGAGCAAGCGTGGGGCGCGGTGATTGAGCTACTTGACCAGTACGTAGAAATTCTCGGCGACGAAACATTGCCGGTAAAACTAGTTGCGACCATTATCGATACGGGGTTAGAGAGTTTGCAATTTTCGCTCGTACCGCCAGCGATTGACCAAGTGCTCATTGCCCATTTTGACCGCTCCCGACTTACGGACGTTAAATGTGTGTTTATCATTGGGGTGAATGAAGGGGTCATTCCTGCGAAAAAAAATGATGGAGGCATGTTATCGGAACAAGATCGCGAATTGTTAGAACATTTTTCCGTCCATGTTGCTCCATCTAGCCGGAAGCAATTATTAGATGAGCCGTTTGCTCTTTATTTAGCGCTCGCAAGCCCAAGTGAACGGTTATATGTGACGTATCCTTTAGCAGACGACGACGGAAAATCGTTGTTGCCGTCGCTTATGATTAAACGAATAAAAGAAATGTTCCCAGCGGTTGTAGAAAAACAGTGGGGGAACGAGCCGCTTAGCTTGTCGTTAGAAGAACAGATGTCCTTTATTACGAACCATCTGACGACGCTACCATCACTAACAACGCAACTACAAGCGTGGAAGCGGCAATATCGCATCGAACCAATTTGGTGGGACGTGTATAACTGCTATGCAGAAAACGACGAGTGGAAGGAACGAGCCAAAAAAATAGTCAACGCCCTTTTTTATGAAAACAAACCGAAGAAGCTAGCAAAGACGATTGGAGAAAAGTTGTACGGTAAAAAAATAAAAGCGAGCGTGTCACGGGTGGAACAATTTAACCGCTGTCCGTTTGCTCACTTTGTTTCTTACGGGCTTCGCTTAAAAGAACGGAATATTTTCCGCTTAGAAGCACCAGACGTTGGTCAGTTATTCCATTATGCGTTAAAAATGATTACGGATCGGATTCGAACAGAAAAAATGGATTGGGCAACGTTGTCTAAACAAACGTGTGAACAATTAGCGCATGACGCAGTCGAACAAATTGCCCCATACATTCAGCAAGAAATTTTGCTTAGCTCCCACCGCTACCATTATGTGAAACGGAAGCTAGAGCGAATTATGGTGCGGACGACGAACGTGTTGAGTGAGCATGCGAAACGAAGCGGTTTTGCACCGTTGGAAGTAGAGTTACAGTTCGGCGACGCTGGTCCTCTTCCGCCGCTTCTCATTCCGCTAGCGGACGGCACCGTGCTTGAACTTGTTGGGCGCATTGACCGAATCGACCGAGCGGAAAGTTCGCGAGGCATTTTGTTGCGTGTCATCGACTATAAGTCAAGCAACAAAAAACTAGACTTTACAGAAGTTTATTATGGGCTAACGTTGCAAATGTTGGCATATTTAGATGTCATTCTCGAATATGCGGAGCAACTTGTCGGCACAAACGCGCTCCCAGCAGGGATACTGTATTTCCACATCCATAATCCAATCATTAAAAGTACGAGCGGAATTTTAAAAGCAGAAGAAGCAGAACAAAAAATATTCGAAAGCTTTAAAATGAACGGGCTGCTTTTAGATGATTACGAAACGCTTCAACTGATGGATACGACGATTGATGCTGGCAAAGGCTCTGCGATTGTGCCGGTAAAAATCAATAAAGACGGCTCTGTGTCGAAAACGTCTGCGGTTGTGTCAGAAGAAGAGTTTGCGTTACTACGCCGCCACGTTCGCACCATTTTTCAGCAAGTCGGTACACAAATGGTCGATGGGGTTGTTGATATTGCCCCATATAAGCGAAAAAACGAAACGGCTTGCCAATATTGCGAGTTTAAAGCGGTTTGCCAATTAGATGAGGCACTTGACCAAGACCGCTACCGCCTATTAAAAAATGCTACATTGGATGCGCTGCGCGAAACGGGAGGGGAAAATCAATGAAAAAACCAGAAGGAGTACAATGGACAGACGAGCAATGGCGAGCGATTGTCACAGAAGGGGCGCATACGCTCGTTGCTGCCGCCGCAGGTTCTGGGAAAACAGCGGTGCTTGTCGAACGGATTATTCAAAAAATTATCGATGACGAGCATCCTGTAGATATTGACCGGTTGCTTGTTGTCACGTTTACGAACGCAGCAGCTGCCGAAATGCGTCAGCGAATTGCGGAAAGAATCGAGCGAGCATTGGCAGAAGCACCGAACTCGCTCCATTTACGGCGCCAGCTGAACTTGTTGCCAAAGGCAGCCATTTCTACCATCCATTCGTTTTGTTTAGACGTCATTCGCAAATATTACTATTTCATTCACATGGATCCAGTGTTTCGAATTGCGGATGAAACAGAAATTGAGCTGTTAAAAGAAGAAGTGGTCGAAGAGCTGTTTGAAGAACAGTATGCCAAAGAAGAAAACGAGGCGTTTTTAAGCGTCGTTGACCGTTATACGAGCGACCGGACGGATGCAAATTTACAAACGATGATTTTGCGCTTGTACGAATTTTCCCGCTCACATCCTGACCCGGATGAATGGCTTCGTGAACTTGTGTCGTTATATGACATTCCGGAAGGGACAACGATTGATGATTTGCCATTTACTCGCTATGTATGGCAGCATATCGATTTTCAATTACAAGCTATCAGGCATTTGTTAGCGCAAGCGCTCGAGCAAGTGCATGCGCCAAATGGCCCGATATATTTACGTGAAACGATCGAAGCCGACTTAGAGAGACTAAAGCAAGTAGAAGAAGCACGCCACAATTCGTGGCAAGCGCTTCATGAAGCAGTTCAAGCGTTTGTGTGGCCGACAGCGAAGCGAAAACCGAAAAACGAAACATATGATGACGCGTTGACAGAAGCAGTGAAAGAGTTGCGCGACAAGGCAAAAGCGAAGCTAAAGGAAATGAAAGATGAATTATTTTCGTTTCAGCCAGAAACATGGCTTCGGCATTTGCGGGAAATGAAGCCGGTTGTGGAAGTACTTGTTGCCCTCGTTCAGCAGTTTGCGAAACGGCTACAACAGCGGAAAGAAGAAAAAGGGATTGTTGATTTTTCTGACTTAGAGCATTACTGTTTACAAATTTTACGCGCCCCTTCTTCGACGCCAACAACGCTTCTCCCTTCCGACGCGGCGCTTGACTATCGCGCCCAATTTGCCGAAGTGCTCATTGACGAATACCAAGACGTCAACATGGTGCAAGAAACGATTTTACGGCTAGTCATTCACGAGGACGAAGCAGTTGGCAATCTATTTATGGTAGGAGATGTGAAGCAATCGATTTACCGCTTCCGCTTGGCAGAACCGTTTCTCTTTTTAGCGAAATACCGGCGATTTTCCCCAACAGGAGAAGGGACAGGCGTTCGTATCGACTTAGCGCAAAATTTCCGCAGTCGCCGGGAGATTTTAGATGGAACGAACTTTATTTTTCAACAAATCATGGGGGAAACGGTTGGAGAAATCGCGTATGACGATGATGCAGCATTGAAGTTCGGCGCATCCTATTACCCGGAAAAACAACAGCCGATCGAATGGGTAATCATTGACCGCGGCGACCAAGGGGAAGAAGAGGACGAGGAGCAGGAACTGGAAAATGCAGAACTAGAGGCGCGTTGGATGGCGCGAAAAATAAAGCAATTGATTGAGGAACCGTTTTATGTGTACGATCGTCACTTGAAAAAAGAACGGCGCATTATGTATCGCGATATTGTCATTTTGCTTCGTTCGATGCCGTGGGCTGCGCAAATTATTGAAGAATTTCGAAAGCAAGGAATTCCGCTGTATGCAGAACTGTCATCCGGATATTTTTCGGCAACAGAAGTATCGGTTATGTTGTCATTATTAAAAGTAATCGATAATCCATACCAAGATATTCCGTTCGCAGCAGTACTTCGCTCACCAATTGTTGGGCTCGACGAAAATGAATTGGCGCTATTAAGGCTTGAAAAACCAAAAGGCACTTTTTATGAAGCATTTTCTACTTTTGTCGAAAAACAACCGACATCGGAATTGCAGCGAAAAGTCGCCTCCTTTGCTCGCCAACTACAAATATGGCGGACAATGGCGCGGCAACATTCGTTAGCTGAATTAATTTGGACCATTTATCGCGATACAGGATTTTACGATTTTGTCGGCGGAATGCCAGGCGGCAAACAGCGGCAGGCAAATTTACGGGCGTTGTATGAAAAAGCACGACAGTTTGAAAAAACGTCGTTCCGTGGCATTTTTCGCTTTTTGCGTTTTATTGAGCGCATGCAAGAGCGAAACGACGATTTTGGAGCAGCGCGGGCGCTCGGTGAGCAAGAAGATGTTGTCAGACTCATGACGATTCATAAAAGCAAAGGTTTAGAGTTTCCAGTTGTCTTCGTCGCTGGCTTAGGAAAGAGTTTTAATAAGCAAGATTTGCGACGAAATGACTTATTAGACAAAGACCTTGGCTTTGCAGCACATTTTGTGCATCCAGATTTACGCGTGAGTTATCCGACACTGGCACAATTAGCGGTGAAAAAAAAGCAGTCGCTTGAATTGTTGGCAGAAGAAATGCGCGTCTTATACGTGGCGTTAACAAGAGCAAAAGAAAAACTATATTTAGTCGGAACAACAAAAAAGCTAGAAAATGAGAAAAAACGGTGGCGATCGGTACAGTCGCATGAAAACTGGCTGTTGCCGGACTACGTGCGCGCTTCTGCAAAAAATTACCTCGATTGGATTGGTTATGCGCTCATTCGCCATGCCGATAGTTTCCCGCTTCATCAAGGGGGGATACAAGAAAGCGACATCGCCGCTCATCCGTCTCGTTGGAACGTACAAATTGTTTCCGCTTCGGAAATGTACCAGCAAGCAGAAGCACCAGAACAAACAACAGAGCAAATGAACGAATTATTACAACAGCTAGCGCCTGTTCCGCTACAAAGCAATTTCCAAGAAGAAGTGAAACGACGGATGCATTGGCAATATCCGTATCAGCTGTCCACTTCTTTTCGGGCGAAACAAACGGTTTCTGAGTTAAAACGGCAACGAGAAACGTTTGGCGTTCATGGCGACCAAACGCTACTGCGTCCATTTCGCACGGAAATGACGGAGCGTCCTCGCTTTATGCAGACGAAAAAACTAAGTTCCGCGGAAAAAGGAACGGTGATGCATCTTGTGATGCAGCATGTCGACTTAACGAAAGACGTTTCAGAAACAGCACTTCGTGAACAACTCGTTAAAATGGTGCACGGAGAATGGCTGACCGAGGAACAAGCACAAGAAGTGGATATTGCTAGCATTGTAACGTTTTTTCAAACCGATATCGGTCGACGGCTTCTTCAGGCGGCACACGTGGAACGCGAAGTGCCATTTAGCTTAGCGCTTTCCGCCAATGAAACGTACGCCCAATGGAGCGACGGAGAAGAAACGGTGCTCGTTCAAGGCGTGTTCGATTGTGTTTTTGAAGACGAGCACGGCTTAGTGCTCATCGACTTCAAAACGGATCATGTGCGCTGGGCGAACGATGCGCAAGCGTTAATTAATGAACGTTATCGTGTACAAATGGAGCTGTATCGTCGCGCCATCGAACACATTTGGAAAAAGCGGGTCGATGAGTGCTACATTTATGTATTTGATTGTGCGCAACTGTTTCCAATGTAGGAGGGGAGAAAGGTGCGGATTTTGCATACTGCCGATTGGCATTTAGGAAAAACACTTGAAGGTCGAAGCCGGATGCGCGAGCAAGAACAATTTATTGATGAGCTCGTTTCCATTGTGGAAAAAGAGCGGATTGATGTCGTATTGCTAGCAGGTGATGCATTTGATACCGTGAATCCGCCAGCAGTGGCAGAACAGCTTTTTTACGAAAGTTTGGCGAGGCTATCGGACGGCGGGAAGCGGCCGATAGCGGTCATTGCGGGGAACCACGACCACCCAGATCGTTTGACAGCAGCGTCCGTATTGGCAGTCCCTTATTCGATCACGTTGCTTGGACTGCCGACTGCGGAGGTGCAGACGATTTATGTGCCGTCGTGCGATGAAACGATGGTACTCGCGGCGCTTCCATACCCGTCGGAATCACGGCTTATGCAACTATTATCAACAGAAAGCGACGAGCAACAATTGCGGAAACGGTACGATGAAAAAGTTGGCGAACTGTTTGCGACAATGAACGAAAAGTTTCGGTCGAATACGGTCAACATCGCCATGAGCCACCTGTACGTTGCCGGCGGGGCAACATCTGATTCCGAGCGACCGATTGAAGTCGGCGGGGCGTATACCGTTTCGCCAGAACGGTTCCCAAAAGACGCCCAATATGTGGCACTCGGCCACTTACATCGGCCGCAACACGTCAAACATGCTCAGCAGCCGGCGCGCTACTCCGGCTCCCCACTTGCGTACAGCTTTTCGGAAGCAGGGTATGCGAAATCGGTGACAATCGTCGATGTAGCGCCAGGTCAACTGGCGAACGTATCGGAAATCCCGCTTTCTAGCGGGCGCCCGCTTGTCCAATGGAAAGCGACGGAAGGAATGGCGCAAGTGTATCATTGGCTAGAGGAAGGAAAAGACCGCAACGCTTGGATTGATTTAGAAGTATACGTCGAACATTCGTTGGCGCTTGAAGATATTCATCGGCTACGCAAACTTCATGACGGGTTTGTTTATATTCGTCCGCATTTTTTAACGAAAGAAGAGTTTATACGGGAAACGAGAGAAAATGTTCCGATGGAAACGTTGTTCGAACGGTTTTATGAAAAACAAACAGGCGGAGCTAAACCAACAGCAGAGTTAGTTCAGCTATTTATGGAACTGCTTGCTGAGGAAGACGGAGGGGAAGAACAGTGAAGCCGATTCGCTTAACTGTGGCAGGGTTGCATAGCTTCCGAGAAAAACAAACAATTGATTTTGAAACGTTATGTGAAGGTGGATTGTTTGGCATTTTTGGACCGACAGGAAGTGGGAAGTCCTCGATTTTAGATGCGATGACGCTAGCGTTATATGGGAATGTCGAGCGCGCGGCTAACAATACGCACGGTATTATGAACCATGCAGAAAACGAGCTATCGGTTGCGTTTACGTTTGAATTAGTTAACGCCAATGGAAAAAAGCGCTACACGGTCGAACGAACGTTTAAGCGGAGCGATGAATGGCGCGTGAAAACGAGTGTCAGCCGCTTGATTGAGGAAGGAAGCGAGCGAATCGTTATCGCAGATAAAACGCGGGATGTTGATGAATGGGTAAGGCGGTTGCTTGGGCTAGAAATGAAAGACTTTACCCGCGCGGTCGTCCTTCCACAAGGAAAGTTTGCCGAGTTTTTATCGTTAAAAGGCGTTGAGCGGCGACAGATGCTGCAGCGGCTGTTCAACCTTGAACGATACGGTGACGAATTGAACGAAAAACTAAAAACGAAATTGGCGATGACAACAGCGAAGCTAGATACGATTCGCGCCGAACAAGTAGGATTAGGCGATGCATCGCAAGCAGCGCTTGCAGAACAAAAGCGTCAGCTAGAGGAAGTAGAGCGAGAACTTGCGCGGCAAAAAGAGCATTTTGCCGAAATAACCGAGCAATATGAGCGAAAGAAACAACTATGGCAATGGCAGCAGGAAAAACAATACGCTGAACAACAGATTGCCAAATGCCAACAAGATGAAGAAAAGATGGCAACGTTCGAGCGGAAGCAAAAAAGAGCAGAAACAGCAGAGCGCTTGCTTCTGTATTTGCAACAATACGAACAAACAACGCAAGAAGTAGAAAAGTGGGCGAAAGAATTAGAAACAACCGAGCAAAAATTACGTGCTGTCCGAAAGCAATATGAACAAGCAGCGGAAGCGTACCAGTTGATTCGAGCGAAAAAAGCGGTGGAAGAGCCAAAACGGCTCGAGCAAAAAGAGCAGTTAATAAAAGCGCTGCAGCTGTTGGAGCGAATGAAAATCGTTGCAAAGGAAGTGGACGAAAGCAAAAGGAAGCTTGCGTTTCTTTATGAAAAAGAAGCACAAATAAAACAAGCGCTTCATGAGTTAGATGCCCTTTACGAACGGGCGCTTGAAAAACAAAAGCGACTAAAAGAAGCGTGGCAGCAAAAGCAAGTGGACATGCAGCAAAAAGAGCGTATCTACAAAGCATATGAAGCAAAAAAAGAATGGCAGGCGCTTGAACGGGCACTTCAAGAAGCGCAAGCCGAATGGCAACAAAAACAAAAACAGCATGACGAACTGACGAAAACGATCCAAGTGGAAACAGAACGGTCGGAAGCAATTGCCGCAAAAGAACGTGCGAATTTCCAGCGAATCGAAAAGCTGTACCATACAGTGTGTGAACACGAAACGAAACTCGAAAAACTTCTTTATAAACTAAAACAAGCGCAAAAAACAGCGGAACAAGAGCGAATGCTACACGCTGCCTCGTTGCTTGCTGCCTCGTTACATGAAGGTAGCCCGTGTCCTGTGTGTGGCGCTACACATCACCCAAATCCGGCACAGCCTATCGCCACAGGCAACGAACAATTTCCTGAAGAATGGGAACAATCGCTCGAGCAAGCGCAACAGCTCGTTGCCCCGCTGCACACATTGAAAACGAAAGTACAACAATTGGCAGAACTGCTCACGCCGGAGGAAGTTCCACTTGCAGGGAACATAGAAAAAATAAAGCGAGAAGTAGAAGAGGGACAAGATCGTTCGTTCATCGAACAAGTAACGCATCTTTCTGTCGAAATAAAAGCATTGCAACAAGATTACGTACAATGCCGTGAAGAAACAACGAAACTACTAAACGAGCGGAAAGCGGTAGAAATGAAACGGCAAGAATTGTTGCATCAACAGGCAGCGTTAGCGCAAGAAATGAACGAACGACGTGAAAAATATAACGAGCGCCTGCAGATATGCGAAACACAGCTAAACCAATGGCAAGAAACGTACCCAGATTTCACGTTCGATACGATCGAGCAAACGATGGAGCAGCTGAAACATGATGAAAAAGAAGCACAGCTGTTACAAGAGCGAATTGAAAAAAGTATCCATTTTTTAGAAGAGAAAAAAGAAGAGCGTGAGCGATGGAAAGAACAATGGCAGCAGCTTGAGCGGGAAAAAGCGGAATATACAACATTATTCGAAACAAAACAAAAGCAATATGAAGCGTATGCGCAAGATTTACCGTTTCCAATCGAGGAAGCGGAAGCTAACCGGTTATTAAACGAAACAGAACAACAACTCGCACAGCTACAACAACAAGAAATAGAAGCGTATGAAATATGGATAAACGCACAAAAACAATACCAAGCGTTAGAAGCGAATAATAAAGCAGCACAGCTCGCGCTTTCCGAAAGCAAAAAGCGAAAAGAGCAAGCAGAAGCCGATTGGCATAAGCAACTAGAGAAACATGAATGGTCGGAAAGCGACGATATTCATCAAGCATTGTTGACAGCAGAGGAGAAGACGTTCATTGCGGAACAAATTACGCAACACCGCGACAATCAACGGAAATGGCAAAATGAATGGCAGCGGCTTACAAAAATGATGAACGGGGAAGAAATTACAGAAGAACAATGGCGACAAATAGAGCAGCTTCGCATCAAAGAAGAAGAGAAGTTGACGGAATGTATTGAACGAGCGGCTTCGGCAAAAGCGAAAATGGAAGAGTTAGAGGAAAAGCATATTCGCTTCCAAGAACTTGAACAGGAGCGGGCAGAAGTCGAGCGACTCGTTCGGCTATATAGTGAGTTGCAACGAGTGCTGCGCGGCAATAGTTTCGTTGAATTTATTGCCGAAGAGCAACTGATTCGGGTGACGAGAGATGCTTCGGAGCGGCTCGGTGCGTTAACACGGCAACGATACGCCATTGAAGTCGACTCAGAAGGAGGATTTGTGATTCGCGATGATGCAAACGGAGGGGTTCGGCGCCCAGTGACGACGTTGTCTGGTGGGGAAACATTTTTAACGTCACTATCTTTAGCGCTAGCATTATCAAAACAAATTCAACTTCGTGGGGAATATCCGCTACAATTTTTCTTTTTAGATGAAGGGTTTGGTACATTAGATAATGAGCTATTGGACATTGTGATTACCGCGCTCGAACGGTTACAAACAAGCGACATGGCCATTGGTGTCATTAGCCATGTGCAAGAATTGCGTGCACGCTTACCGAAGCGGCTTGTCGTCGAACCTGCCGAACCGTCAGGGCGAGGCACGCGCGTTCGATTAGAAATAATGTAAAAAGGTGGGGATTCCCACCTTTAATTATTTCCAGCGACGTTGCTGTCAAAGACGTCAGGATCAAACGTATTCGTAAAGTTAATGGCGTTATTTGTCATAATAAAATCGCCGGTATTAAATCCACCGGAACCACCTTGCGTTTTTGTCGCCACTTTTGGCGCGATATAAAGCGTGTCGCCGACTTGAAAGACAGCGCCGCTCCCTATACTCGTAATTTTAATTGGACCAACTACTGCAGGCATGTTCACCCATCCTTTGTCATCCGAGTCGACGCTTGAGGGGACGTTGACTCGGCTAATTGGCGAATGTGTTTAATTCTTGTTTCTCCTTTAACGGTGGAAGTAGAGCCGATGTGGACGACAGATGCGGTCGAAGCAGCGATTAAATAAATCGAGCGTACCGATATGACCGGCGACTCGTGGAGGCGGTATGTTTGCACGGAAACAGGAACATCAAGCGTTGGAATCGGTTTGGTGAATACCGGAAACGTCACTTCTCCTTCACTTCCGTAGAAAAGTTCGTATTGCCGCTGCACCGCTAATACGTTTGACCGTGCGTTAATTTCTCGTGAATCGCCAATTTGTAATACAGAGCTAAGGAGAAACGTTTTACTATTGAGAAGCTGAACGACCGATAACCGTTTCATGTGTAGACAACCTTTCCTTTCAGATTATGACCCTTTCGGCGTCAGCGGGACGAACGGACCGACAATTAATGATTCTGGCGGGGTATCGAACGCAGAGGCAAGCTGAATGACATCGGCATCGCCGATTAAAAAAATAGATGAGCTTGTGACAGCTGTTAAATAAATATCGCCGATTTGCACTTCGCGGTTAACGACCGTATAATTCATCCTTTCCCTCCTTGTTTCGGCAAATGTTTTATAAAACTATCTAACGATTGCTCAATATCTTGTTTCACTTTTTGAATAATTTCTGCTTCCACTGCTTCGGAAGAGCTTGGATCAGGCACATAGCCTCCATTCATTTTTTGTTGTAAATAAAACTGAATGCGTTCGTCTACTTGCCGGTGAATATCTTGCAAAATAAATTGGCGGTATACGTCATCGAGCGGATACATATATTTTGTTTCTAGCTGTGCAAGCAACGTTTTACAGTCGTTCGCTAAATATTCGTTAATTTTTGCTTGAATGTTGCGGAGCAAGACTGGCTCTGGTTTGGGGATAACTGTTTTTTCTGGACTAACGGCGAAATCTTCAATTGTTGTGCCTCCGTTTGGAGTGAGCCCGATATTTAATGTTCCTTCCAATGTTTCTACTTTTAGTTGATCAAATTTATATTCAATCTTTTCGATAGTCGTTTGAGGTCGTTGTTTGAGCTCTTGCATTTCTTTTTCGAGCCGGACAAGCTGTTGCTCCAACTTGTTTATTTTATTTGTTTGCCAAGTTAAATACTCGTGCAATTTCGTGAAATAATTGTGCCAAGTGCTCATGCGGCAACCATCCTCTCCAATGTCCCTTCACTTTTCAATATATGAGTGATTACTCGTTGTCATCACTTTTTTGCCGCGTCGAAGAATGGAGTGGAACCAATGGAGTGAACGAACCAGGCAATTTTGCTTCTGGTGCGGGTTGAGTGAATCCGCCGGTATTGCTTAAGGTGGAATGAGCCTGAATGCTGCCGGCGCTACCGATTTGCAAAACGGAGGAGTTGGAGACAGAACCGATTTTGAATTGGTAAATCCAGATGCTTTGGTTAATATAAAAATTCATCGTCCTCCCCCTTTACGCATTGCCGACGATATTTTCATCTGCCACGTCTGCATCGTTTGTGTTTGTGTTGCTGTAATAGTTATACACATGCAGCCCGTTTCCGGTATTGAACGAACCAGCCCCAGCAAACGTTTTTGCCACGCTATACGGAGAGATGGCAAATACATCGCCGATATGAAACACCCCGCTACTCCCGATACTATTCAGTTTAACGATTCCGACGAATGCTGGCATATTTAAACACCTTTCTTTCGTTCTTCATATATCGTATGGGCATCGGCGGGAAATGGTGCGATTAGTTATTTCCTACATTGTTCGCATCCGCAATGTCTGGGTCGGCAGTGTTGGTGAAGCTGACAAATGTATTCGTTTGCATAAAATCTCCGTTGTTTCCTCCACCGGAACCGAGATGGGACTTCACCGTGCTTTTCGGAGTAATTTGTAAAACGTCGCCAAAGTTTACCGTTCCATCACCGCTGACGTTTGTGATTTGAATGGGTCCGCCAATAAAAGACGGCATGTGTGTCACATCCTCTCTTTTATTCCTTATTGTATTGTATGAAAGAAAAAAGAAAGTGTTGAATGAGAATAATGTCCATTCATTTTTTTCTTTGTTTCATACAATAACGAATAAAGGAAGAAAGGGGAGGATGGACATGCCATCGGTAATTATCGGCGGGGTGGAAGTGACGAGCGTTGGTGGGAACGGAACGGTCAACATGGGGGATGTGCTGCAAATTGCCCCAAAAAGTACGGCAAAATCGAATTCCGGTGCAGGTGGAGGTAATACAGGTAATTTTTTACAAACGAATACGTTTTGCAGTGTAACCAATACGTTTGATGCCGATTTGAACGGGTCGAATAATATTGCTAATAAGTAAAAGCGTTACAAAATTGTAACGCTTTTTCTTAAAAAATATGCTATAATTTTATTGAATTTTCAAACAAAAAGGGGGATGGGGAAGATGAACGTACCGTTAGTATTAACGCAATTTTTAGACCGCGCAGTGGCGTTATATGGCGACAAAACGGGAGTCATCTGTGAAGAAAGAGAACTTACATACCGCCAGTTGAATGAGCGGGTAAATCAGCTGTCGCACGGGTTGAAAGCGCTAGGAGTACAAAAAGGGGATCGGGTGGCGTATTTAGCGCCAAATACGCTTGAAATGTTGGAAGGGTTTTATGGCGTCTTTCAGCTTGGGGCGATTATGGTACCGCTAAATATTCGCTTAAAACCAGACGACTATTTGTTTATTTTAAACCATAGCGAAAGTAAAGTGCTTTTTGTCGACCAAGAGTTGTACCATTTAATTGTACCAATTAAGGACAAGCTGGAAACGGTAGAGAAAATAATTGTGCATTACAAAGATGATGCCACGGATGAAATCGCTTACGATCATTGGCTTGCGCAGTTTCCTTCAATTCCTTTTGAACGTCCAGAAATAGACGAAAACGATGTGTGTAGTCTTCTTTATACGAGCGGAACGACCGGAAATCCAAAAGGGGTGATGCTCACCCATCGAAATAACTATTTGCATGCATTGGTGACGATGCACCATTTGCGCGTGTCCGACCGCGACAATTATTTGCACGTCTTGCCAATGTTCCATGTCAACGGCTGGGGATCACCGTTTTATTATACCGCCAACGGCGCAACGCACATTTGTTTGCGTAAAGCTGCGCCAGAACTTATTTTTGACTGCATACAAAAATATCGTGTCAATGTGATGCATATGGCGCCGACCGTGTTAAATTCGCTTCTGCAATATTATGAACAGCATGTGCCGACGATTGACCATCCGGTTCGCGTCGTGATTGCCGGCTCTGCACCGCCACCTGCGTTTGTTACACGCGTCGAGAAAGAACTAGGTTGGGAGTTTATCCAAGTATACGGCATGACGGAGTCCTCGCCACTAAGCACCGTCTCTACCATTCGTTCGCATTTACAGCACTTGCCGCTTCATGAACAATATCGCATGAAAGCAAAAGCAGGGCATGCGATGATTGGCTGCGAAGTGAAAGTAGTCAATGAGCATGGCGAAGAAGTACCACATGACGGGCAAACGATTGGAGAAGTGGTCGTCCGCAGCAACGGTGTCATGAAAGGCTATTGGAAAAATCCAGAGGCGACGATGGAAACGATTCGAAATGGTTGGCTTCATACTGGCGACATGGCAACTGTTGATGCATACGGCAATATTGACATCGTCGACCGGAAAAAGGATATTATTATTAGCGGCGGCGAAAACATTTCTTCAATCGAAGTAGAAGGGGTGCTTTATGATCATCCAGCGGTGTTAGAAGCAGCAGTTATTGCCGCTCCGCATGAAAAATGGGGAGAAACACCGCATGCGTTTGTCGTTGTTCGACCAGGGCACAACGTGACCGAGCAAGAACTGATTGCGTTCTCTCGAGAGAAATTGGCTCACTTTAAGGCGATTACTGGCGTCACATTTGTACAAGAACTTCCGAAAACGGCATCAGGGAAAATTCAAAAAGTTCATTTGCGTAACGAATATTGGCAAACGCACGGAAAAACAGGACGATACGTCAACTAAAACATATGGCGTCGCAAACGAAGCGGCGCCTTTTTTGAGTGGAGGGAAGCGTTTGCGATTGAAAGAAATAGACAGTATAAGAGGAATAGCGCTTTTTGGTATTTTTTTAGTGAATATGCTCGATTTTCATTCGCCAGCGATGTATATGTCGTTGGGCAACTGGTGGAAAGATCCGCTCGACCGTTTTGTACTAGCCTTTATTGATGTCGTGGCACAAGCAAGTTTTTATCCGCTTTTTGCTTTTTTATTTGGGTTTAGCATGATTTTATTTCGTGAACAAGCAATGAAGAAAGGACGATCATTTCCGCGGCTATGGATAAGGAGAATGGCAGCACTACTAACGATTGGTCTTTTTCATGCGTTTTTCGTTTGGCATGGCGATATTTTAATCACGTACGCCACAACAGGTGCGCTTCTTCTTCTGTTTCACAACGCTCCTAGTCGAACATGGCTGTTTGCGGCGATGAGTTGCTACGTCCCTCATGTCATTATTGCCATATTAATAGGTTCAGAACCTACTCGACAACAGGAAGCGATGGCGCAGGAAGCACTGAAACATTATCAACACGGAACAATTGCAGATATTTTTTGGCAACGTCTGCACGATTGGATGTACGTGAACGATGCGGCGGGGTTTGTGTTTATTGTAATGACGCTCCTTTCGTTCGGATTGTTCGGTGGTTATGTGGCACAAATTCGTGCTTCGTTATCTGTGCGCATCATAAAGCGAGTAGCGCTCCTTTCTTTTTGTATTGGACTGCCGCTAAAATTGCTGCCGTATTGGCTAGAAAAAAACGAATGGACAGAATACGTGCAAGATATGTTCGGTGGGCCAGCGCTGGCGTTGTTTTATGCGGCAGGAATGTGGCTTGTTTCACAAAAAAGATGGCGAATAATTGCCGATATCGCCGCTTGCGGCCGCATATCTATCACAAACTATTTGCTTCAGTCGGTGCTTTGTACGTTTCTTTTTTATAGCTATGGACTTGGATT
This sequence comes from Anoxybacteroides voinovskiense, assembly GCF_014196205.1. Lineage (GTDB taxonomy): Bacteria > Bacillota > Bacilli > Bacillales > Anoxybacillaceae > Anoxybacteroides > Anoxybacteroides voinovskiense. Next base: position 39,847 of record NZ_JACIDE010000017.1, read on the forward strand.
ATATGGGACCGTTCGGCCGTTCGTTGGTACGGTAGGGGCAGTAGTGATTTATTGTTTACAAGTAGCGGGTAGCCGTAAATGGCTGCAGCATTTTTCTATCGGCCCTGTCGAATGGGGATGGCGGGCAGTGACGTACGGAAGTCGTCCGCTATTTCGGCGAAGACGGTAAAAATGTCCCTCTACCTACTGAGGGACAAGCGACGGGGAATGCTCTTGGGCGGGAAACATCGGGAACGTCTGTTTTACGTATTCATTTATTAATTCGTCCAATTCTTGACTGCACTGAATCGTTTCTTTTGCCGTAAATCCGTATGTTAAAGCCAGTTCGATCATTTGTTGTCGCTTCTTTTCAATCAACATGATCATTGTTTTTCACCAACGTTTAGTTATTCTTTTTTCTAGGTAAAAATATCTAGTTACAACTATTATACATGGAATGGAAGAAAAGGAAAGGTTTTCGTGTAAATAAGACATAATATTACAAATTTCTACAAAATTTTTAGTAGGGTTTTCGAAAAAGGCGGCGAATATATCGTATGGAGAGAGGAGATGGAAAGATGAGATTTGTTACAGCCGAACGAAATGGAACAACGTTTGTCGGTGTCGTCACTAGTGAGGAACGTGTCATTGATTTACGGCTAGCAGAGTATGCGAGGAAAAAAGTAATTACGCTTCCGAAAACGTTAGTAGAGTGCATTGCGCTCGGAGAGACGTTCATCGAAATCGTTCGTGAACTGCTCATTTGGGTTGAAGGACATCCGTCGTCGCAGTATGTTTATCCGTTGGCAGACGTTCGTTTGCTTGCGCCGATTCCGCGGCCAACGAAAAACATTTTTTGCGTGGGGAAAAACTATGTCGACCATGCCTTGGAACTAGGAAGTGCGGCCGATATTCCAAAACATATTATGCTTTTTTCGAAAACACCGACAACGGTCGTTGGCCATGAGGCAACGGTGTTACGGCATCGGGAGGTAACAAATGAGCTCGATTACGAAGGAGAGCTTGCTGTTGTCATCGGTAAAAAAGGAAAAGCCATTCCGGAACAAGAAGCGCTTGAGTATGTGTTTGGGTATACGATTATTAATGATATTACTGCTCGCGATTTGCAAGAGCGGCATAAGCAGTTTTTGTTAGGGAAAAGCTTAGATACGTCTTGTCCGATGGGGCCGTGGATTGTCCATCAATCGCTTCTTCCAAATCCGAACCGTTTACATATTGAAACGAAGGTCAATGGGGAAACGCGGCAAAAAGCGAATACCGAACAGTTTATTTTCCCAGTCGAAACGATTATTGCGACGATTTCGCGAGGAATGACATTAGAACCGGGAGATATTATTGCGACGGGAACGCCGGCAGGAGTTGGAAAAGGAATGAAGCCCCCGCGCTTTTTAGACACAGGGGATGTTATTGAAATTACGATTGAAGGAATTGGAACGCTGCGCAATCGTATAGGGGAATAAAGACAGAGGGCACCCGTCTAGGGGCGCCCTTGTTTACTATTCATTAAACACTTTTTTCACTTTTTCAATTGCCCAATCGAGCTGTTCTTTTGTGATGATGAGCGGTGGTGCGAAACGAATGACTGTATCGTGTGTTTCTTTGCATAGAAGCCCTTCTTGTTGTAGTTTTTCGCAGTAAGGGCGAGCTGGTCCATGCAATTCGACTCCGATGAACAATCCGCGACCGCGCACTTCTTTAATGTCTGGGTGCTCGATTTCACGAAGTTTTTCTTGGAAATAGTTCCCTAGCTCGAAAGAACGTTCCGCTAAGTTTTCTTCGAGAAGAACATCGATAGCGGCGATAGAAACGGCGCAAGCAAGCGGATTTCCACCGAACGTAGAGCCGTGCGACCCTGGATTGAATACGCCAAGAATGTCGCGGTTTGCGGCAACGCAAGAAATCGGGAACACCCCTCCGCCTAGCGCTTTTCCTAAAATATACATGTCTGGAACGACATTTTCCCAGTCGCAGGCAAACATTTTTCCAGAACGTCCTAAGCCAGATTGAATTTCATCGGCAATGTATAGCACGTGATGTTCTTTACATACATCGTACGCAGCCTTTAAAAATCCTTCCGGCGGAATGTTAATGCCTGCTTCGCCTTGAATCGGCTCAAAAATAAATGCGGCCGTATTTGGCGTAATCGCTTTCTTTAACGCTTCCACATCACCGAACGGAATCACTTTGATGCCAGGAAGCATTGGACCGAATCCGCGTTTATATTCTGGATTGGAAGACATAGACACTGCCGTCATTGTTCGGCCGTGGAAATTGTCTTCACAGACGATAATTTCTGCTTGGTCTGCTGGAACTCCTTTTACGTCATACGCCCAGCGACGCGCTGCTTTGACAGCTGTTTCGACCGCTTCTGCCCCTGTGTTCATTGGCAAAACCATTTCTTTTCCTGTTAATTTGGCTACTTTTTCATACCATGGGCCTAATTGATCGTTGTGGAATGCGCGGGATGTTAACGTGATGCGGTCTGCTTGCTCTTTTAATGCTTGAACAATTTTCGGATGGCGATGCCCTTGGTTGACGGCAGAATAAGCGCTAAGCATATCCATATAGCGATTTCCTTCCGGGTCTTCCACCCATACCCCTTCTCCTTTGGAGAGAACGACAGGAAGCGGATGATAGTTGTTTGCCCCGTACCGCTCCGTTAACTGAATGATTTCCGTCGTTTTGCTCATGAACGTTCCTCCTATTGCAATATTTTATACATCACTTTATACATTATAGCAAAAATATGATAAGATTGTTAGGGAGAAAGAAAGATATCTTGTTTCATTTTTTCTAGTAAAACGTGTTATGATGGTATATATCGTGTAGAAAGGGGAAATGGTTGATGACACATGCGCATATTACGTCGTGGGTGATTGCGTTCATTTTATTTTTTGTCGTGCTTTCGTTGCAAAAGAACCGTTCGCCAAAAGCGAAAATGGTAGCGATGGTGCTGCGCCTTTTCTATTTGTTCATTATCGCGACAGGCGCACTTTTATTGCATATGCTTGCTACGCTTCCACCGCTTTATATCGTAAAAGCAGTCGTTGGAATTTGGGTCATCGGAGCGATGGAAATGGTCATGGCTCGCACTAAAAAAGGAAAAAGCACACAAATTGCTTGGGTACAACTTCTTGTCGCGTTTCTTGTTGTGTTGTATTTAGGGCTGAAGCTTCCATTAGGGTTTCACATCTTTTCGTAAAACGACAATCTCGAATGAGGTTGTCGTTTTAGCTAATTTGTGTGCAAATAAACCGATTACCTGTATGAAGTGTCAGTTCAAAACGGTCTTTATAAGTGCCGTTTCGCTCGTAATAATGCTGGACGTTAGCGATCAGTTCGGTGTTGTCAAAAATGATAAAGTTTACCCCGACGGGCTTAAACAATAATCCGTTATAGCAATAAAGGCAGTCATATAAAGAAAAGCCAAGGCTATTTAGCCATTCGACGAAACGGAAAAGAGTTTTCTCTGGAAGCTCCTCTAGCCATTGGCGATAGGCGTAAGGCAACGGTTTACGAAAGCGGACGATTTCCCCGCTGTGGAGAAACAGCATACTTCCTCCTAAACGGACGATTCCGTCTTTTTGCCAATATCCGTGCAGCCATTGGCCGTTTCGGAAAACTTCGATGTCGCCGGTTGTCATTTCTTCTAACAGCGCTGCTTCTTCTTGTTCTTCATCGAAAAAAACCCATTCATCGTTGACACATTCAATTTCCCCGCAAATGTATGCCCGTTTTTGTTCTGGAAGATAGGAAAGGCGTTTTTCTAGATTCATCGTTTCATCTCCTTTCCCTTTCGTTTTCGCCGATTTTTCCGCTCTTTATTCATCTAAACTGGACAATTCATCGAAATTCCGCTAGGTGCATACAATGAGAAAGGTAATCTGCTTGGCTGCGCCATTTTCATACGCAAACGGGAGGGCGCCGGCTATTGTATTGCATATCATATAGAAATCGGCTTTTACGTTGACGAAGGGAAAGGATTGATACGTATGTGTGGAATCACCGGTTGGGTAGATTTCCAACGGAATATACAAACGGAACAAAAAACGCTTCATAAAATGACGGAAACGTTGGCAAAGCGTGGTCCAGACGATACAAACTACTGGTTGGTGGAACATGCAGCGTTTGGGCATAAACGGCTCGTTGTGGTAGATCCAAAGGGCGGCGTCCAGCCGATGACGCGGAAAAAAGACGGCTATGCATATACGATTTGTTATAACGGAGAGTTGTACAATACGGAAGATCTCCGGAAAGAATTAGTGAAGAGGGGCTACACGTTTCAAGGGCACTCGGATACAGAAGTGTTGCTGACGTCTTACATCGAATGGCAAGAACAATGCGTCGACTATTTAAACGGCATTTTTGCATTCGCGATTTGGGACGAACGGCGGGAACAATTATTTTTGGCACGCGACCGGCTCGGGGTAAAACCGTTATTTTATCGGCACAACGGTCGACAGTTATTATTTGCTTCCGAAATAAAAGCGATTTTAGCGCATCCGGACGTAACGCCGATGGTCGGAAGGGAAGGATTGGCAGAAATTTTTGGGCTAGGGCCTTCAAGGACGCCAGGGCACGGGGTGTTTTGTGGGATTAATGAGCTGCGGCCAGCCCACGCCATGCGCTACTCCCGTGAAGGGATTAACGTTTGGCGATATTGGAATGTGCAAAGCGACATTCATCGCGATACGGTAGAAGAAACGGTAGAACGTGTCCGTTTTTTGTTGACGGATGCAGTGACAAGGCAGCTTGTATCCGATGTACCAGTGTGCACCTTTTTATCGGGAGGAGTGGATTCAAGCGCCATTACAGCGATTGCTGCGAACGTGTTTGCGAAAGAGGGGAAAGGCGCGCTTCATACGTATTCGATTGACTATGAAGGGAACGACCATTATTTCCAAGCCAACGACTTTCAGCCAAATGCGGACGGCCCATGGATTGAGAAAATGTCCCACACGTTTGGGACGGTTCATCATCGCTGTACGATTTCTCAGCACGAGTTAGCTGATTATTTAACGGAAGCAGTCATCGTCCGTGATTTGCCGGGAATGGCGGATATCGATTCGTCGCTCCTTTGGTTTTGTCGGCAAATTAAAAAAGATTTTGTCGTCAGTTTATCGGGAGAGTGTGCTGATGAAATTTTTGGCGGGTATCCATGGTTTCATCGCCCAGACGATTTAGCGCGGAACGGATTTCCGTGGATGCGGTCAACAGAAGCGCGCATTGGGTTATTAAAAGAAAAATGGCAACAAAAGCTGCAGCTAGACGAATATGTCCAGATGCGCTTTCAAGAAACGGTGGCGGAAGTGCCGCGGCTCGAAGGGGAAAGCGCTGTGGAGGCGAAGCGCCGCGAGCTATTTTACTTAAACATGATTTGGTTTATGACGACGCTGTTAGATCGAAAAGACCGGATGAGCATGGGGGCAAGTTTGGAAGTGCGCGTGCCGTTTGCCGATCATCGGCTTGTCGAATACGTCTGGAATATTCCATGGGAGATGAAAATGTACGGCAACCGAGAAAAGGGAATATTGCGAAAGGCGCTAGAAGGATTGTTGCCACAAGAAGTGTTGTATCGGAAGAAAAGCCCTTACCCAAAAACGCATCATCCACTTTATACGGAACTTGTAAAGACGAGGCTAACAAATCGATTAAACAGCCGTTCCTCTATTTTATACGAATTTTTCGAGGCAAAAAAACTAAACGAAATGATCGAAACAGGGGGCAAATCTTTTCAAGCACCATGGTTTGGGCAATTAATGACTGGTCCGCAGCTGTTGGCGTACTTATGTCAAGTGCATGATTGGTTTGAGCATTACGGCATTGATATGAAAGAGTAAAGAGAAGGCGACTGATAAAAATAAGCGAGGACATCCCTCGCTTATTTTTATTGCTCAACTAAAAAGATGCAAAAGCCATATGGCGCAAGCGTTACGGTCCATTCGTTTTCTTTTAGCGTAAATTTCTCATTTGTCCATAAATTGGTAAGAGTTTTTCCTTTTAGCGAGAGTGGCAATGTGATGTCAAGCTTTCGGTTGCTGTTGTTGAGTAGGAATATTACCGTTTCTTGTTCATATGTTTTAGTATAGACAAGATGGTTTGTTTCGTCATCCGTTTCTAGAAAGCGCAGTTCGCCGCGAGAAAAAGAGCGGTACTTGCGGCGCAATGAAATTAATTTTTGCACGTGGGCGAATAACTCGCGGTCTTGTTTTTCTTCCTCCCATACCATACATTTTCGGCACAACGGGTCTTGTTCGCCTGTCAATCCGATTTCATCACCGTAATAAATGCACGGGGTGCCTGTAAATGACAACTGGAAGAGGAACATCAATTTTACTTTTTCTTTGTTTCCTCTGCACTCCGTTAAAATGCGCGGAGTGTCGTGGCTGCCAAGTAAATGGAACGCTACTTCATTTACATTGTTTGGATACGAATGAAGCACGTTTGTAATGGAATGAGAAAATTCGCTTGCTGTCATCTTGTTTTTCGCGAAATAACGCAATACCCCATTTGTAAATGGATAGTTCATGACCGCATCAAACTGATCGCCGCGTAACCAAGGCATTGCATCGTGCCAAATTTCCCCAAGAATATATACGTCTTGTTTCACCGCTTTCACTGCTTGACGAAACTCGCGCCAAAATTGATGATCGACTTCATTGGCGACATCTAAACGCCAACCGTCAATATCAAATTCGCGAATCCAATATGTTGCTACATCTAATAGATATTGTTTCACTTCTTGATTTTCCGTATTTAATTTTGGCATAGTTGGCACGAAGGCAAATGTATCGTAGTTCGGTAACGGTTCGGTTTGTAATGGAAACTCGTGAATATGGAACCAATCTTTATATTTTGACTTTTCTCCATGTTTCAGCACATCTTGAAACGGGGCGAAAAAGTATCCACTATGATTAAATACCGCATCAAGCATAACGCGAATGCCTTTTTGGTGGCAACGCTCGACAAGTCGCTTAAATGTTGGTTTGTCACCAAATTGTGGATCAATCTCGAAATAATCAATTGTATCGTATTTATGATTGGACGATGCTTTAAAAATCGGAGTGAAATAAATGCCGTTAATTCCTAGCTCGACTAAATAATCAAGTCGCTCCATAATGCCGGCAAAATCACCGCCAAAAAAGCTTGTCGGAGTCGGATCGGTACTTCCCCACGAAATTGTTCCTTTCGGGTTCAAGGACGGATCCCCATTTGCGAACCGCTCAGGGAAAATTTGATACCAAACGGTGTCTTTCACCCATGTCGGCGCGTGAAATACGTCGATTGGATTTAAAAACGGGAAGCAGAAATAGTAAGCAATATCATCACTCGGTGCCTCATGAAAAAAACCTTTTTCCGTATAAACGCATTTCTCGTTTTCTGACATAAGCTCAAACCCGTAGCGGAGACGGCGATATGGCGGTGATATGGCGACCCACCAATAGTCAAACAAGGCATCTGCTCCGCTTTTTGTCATCTCTGTTTTTGTAAACTGCCATTGCCCATCTTCCCAACAATACGGATCACCATGCAAAAGGGACACAGCTTGAACATCGTTTTTCTTCGTTCGCAACCGAATGTGCAATGTTTTGTCGTCATAAGCATAAGCGAACTGATCGGTTGGACGGTGGTATACGGCTTCCTTTAACATTATCATCTACTCCTTTATATATGCAATCGATTGCACTCACAGAAGATGTTGGTATCCAAAAAATGTATACGAGATTTTTAGATTAGAATAAAGGAATATAGCGGAAAAGTCAATATTTGTTCCGAAATGTTCAAAAAAAGAGAAAAAAAATTTAAGGAAATGGTTGTCAAATAGATAAATGGTTGTATAATTAATGATAAGAGTTGCGCAATCGTTTTCACAAATCAATCATATTGTGAAAGCGCTTATAATCTATTTTTTAGGAGGGGTCGAAATGAAAAAAGCAGTATCTATTTTCTCATCGCTTGCGTTAATGGCAGGGGTGCTTGCGGGTTGCGGTCCTGACAAGGAAACAACAGAGCCGAAAACGAGTGAAAAGAACACAACGACGACCGAAAACGGCATGCCGCCAAAACCAGAAAAACTCGTCGTCTGGGAAGACGTCAAACGCGGGGTGGCATTGGAACCGGCGATTAAAGCGTTTGAACAAAAGTATGGGATTAAAGTGGAGTACAAAGAAGTCGAAATGGCAACGAAGCAACGCGATCAACTTCGCTTAGACGGACCAGCGGGAACAGGACCAGACGTTATCACTGTGCCGCATGACCAAATTGGTCAGCTTGTGACAGAAGGGTTAATTCGTGAAATTAACGTCGACCAATCCGTATTGGATACGTTCACAGAATCATCGCTGAAAGCAGAAACGTATAACGGGAAACTTTATGGGTTGCCGAAAGCAGTAGAAACACCTGTATTTATTTATAATAAAAAACTCATGGATAAAGCGCCGACAACGATGGATGAGCTATATCAGTTTTCGAAAGATTTTACAAAAGGCGATAAATACGGCTTTTTAGCGCTTTGGGATAACTTCTACTTTGCGCACGGAATTATCGCTGGAATGGGCGGCTATGTGTTCAAAGATAACAATGGTACATTAGATCCGAAAGATATCGGCTTAAATAATGATGGTGCTGTAAAAGGAACAGAGTACATTCAAAAATGGTATAAAGAACTATTCCCGAAAGGAATTATCGGCGAAAACGGTGGCTCGACGATGGATGGGCTGTTTAACGAAGGAAAAGTGGCGTCTGTCATGAACGGTCCGTGGGCATTTCAAGGAATGCGCGATGCAGGAATCGATATTGGGGTAGCACCAATGCCGACATTACCGAACGGAGAACATGTGAAAACATTTATGGGCGTTAAAGGCTGGCATGTATCTGCCTTCTCGAAAAACCCAGAATGGGCAACGAAACTAATTGAGTTCCTTACAAATGAAGAAAATGCGAAAAAACGGTTTGAGTTAACAAAAGAAATTCCACCAGTGAAATCGTTAATTAACGATCCGCTAATTGCCAACGATGAAGGTGCAAAAGCGGTAGCAGTTCAATCGCAATATGCAGTCCCAATGCCAAATATTCCAGAAATGGCGGAAGTATGGGGACCGATGGCAACTGCCCTTCAGCTTGTCGCGAACCAAAAGACAGAACCGAAAAAGGCGTTGGATGAAGCGGTAAAAACGATTAAAACGAACATTGAAACAAATCATCCAAGCAAGTAGAGCGCAGGCGGTACCTCTTTTTAGAGGTACTGCTTCCGTATTCATCTATTTGTTTATCCGTTCACATAACTAGAGCTCCTCGCGATCCGAAAGAAAGGAGACAAATCAATGGAAACCTCAATGTACCGGTCGAACCATCGGAAGCTTGCATTATGTCTATCCGTTGTGCCTGGTCTTGGTCAATTATACAATCGTCAATACGTCAAAGGCGCTTTTTTTCTTATTTTAGCAATTTCCTATTATATCGTATTTGCTGATTTATTGGATATCGGCTTATGGGGGATTGTGACGCTCGGAGAAGTGATCGGGCGTGACCATTCGATTTTTTTACTTGTCGAGGGTATTTTGGCCGTCATTATTTTAATATTTGGGCTTGGCTTTTACGCGTTTAATTTGTACGATGCGTACAAAAACGGACAAAAGCGAGATTTAGGGCTGAAAATCAGTTCGTTGCGTGAGCAATACCATACACTGATTGACAGCGGATTTCCATATTTAATGATCTCGCCAGGATTTATTCTCCTCGTTTTTGTTGTCGTTTTTCCGATTATTTTTGTTGTGTTACTAGCGTTCACAAACTATGATCTATATCATTCACCGCCAGCAAAATTAGTGGATTGGGTCGGTTTACAAAACTTTATTGATTTAGTCAAACTTGACCTTTGGCGAAAAACGTTTGTTAACGTGTTAGCATGGACGATCGTTTGGACGTTCGGGGCAACGACGCTGCAAATTGCGCTCGGTATTTTTTTAGCGATTATTGTCAACCAAAAAGATTTAAAAGGAAAAGCAATCATTCGGACGATTTTCATTTTGCCGTGGGCAGTGCCAGCATTTGTTTCGATTCTCGTCTTTTCCGGTATGTTTAATGAATCGTTTGGGGTCATTAATAAAACGATTTTAGCATCGCTCGGTATAAGTCCAATCGATTGGATGACCGACCCATTTTGGACGAAAGTAGCGCTCATTCTTATTCAATCGTGGTTAGGCTTTCCTTTTATTTTTGCGATGACGACCGGTGTGTTACAAGCGATTCCGGATGAGTTGTACGAAGCGGCAACCGTAGATGGGGCGACGGCATGGCAGAAATTTACGAAAATTACACTTCCGCTCGTGTTGTATGCGATTGCGCCAATTTTAATTACACAATACACGTTTAATTTCAATAATTTTAATATTATTTACTTATTTAATGGCGGTGGACCGGCCGTTTCTGGACAAAACGCTGGAGCGACCGACATTTTAATTTCGTGGATTTACCGTTTAACGATGACGTCTGCCCAATATTCTAAAGCAGCGGCGATTACATTGCTTTTATCACTTGTCGTTGTATCGGTAGCGCTATGGCAATTTAGAAAAACAAAATCATTTAAAGAAGAGGATATGATGTAAGATGGATATGAAAAAACAAAAAATTGTCCGCTTGACGCTGTCGTATGCCGTCATTTTGGTGATGACGATCATTATTGTGTATCCACTTCTTTGGGTTGTTGGCTCGTCATTTAATCCTGGCCAAAGTTTATCTGGTTCGAAGATGATTCCGGATCATGCGACACTGATTCATTATAAAGAGTTGTTTGATACGTCGAAAAGTGATTATTTAATTTGGTATGCAAACTCACTTAAAATTTCCACACTCACGATGATTTTTTCCGTTATTTTAGTCAGTTTGACGGCGTATTCGTTTTCGCGTTATCGCTTTGTTGGACGACAAAACGGGTTAATAACGTTTTTAGTTTTGCAAATGATTCCAAACTTTGCTGCATTAATTGCCATTTATGTGCTTGGGTTGCTTACGAAGTTAATCGATACACATCTTGGGTTGATTCTTGTATACGTCGGTGGGGCGATTCCGATGAATACGTGGTTGATGAAAGGGTATTTAGATACGATTCCGAAAGAATTGGATGAGTCGGCGCGCATTGATGGAGCAGGGCATTTGCGCATTTTCTTTCAAATTATTATGCCGCTAGCAAAACCGATTATCGCTGTCATTGCGCTCTTTACGTTCATCGCGCCGTTCGGTGATTTTATTTTAGCGAGTGTTTTATTGCGGAGCAAGGAAAAATATACGTTGGCGGTCGGGCTGTATGATTTAGTCGCAAAACAGTTTGGGAATGAATTTACGACTTTTGCTGCTGGTTCTGTTCTTATTGCACTACCGATCGCCATTCTCTTCCTTTCATTCCAAAAGTATTTTATATCAGGCTTAACGGCAGGTGGGACAAAAGGATGAGAGAAAAAAGGAAAGAATCGCTTAGGTTCTTTCCTTTCGCATTATTTCGAGCTATAGTTAAACAGTAGAAGTGAAATGAATGGGAGTGGAACAAGGTGAAACGAATCTTTTTTTCGTTAGTATTTGCGCTTTTTGTGCTCGTTGCGGCGATGCCAGCACAAGCAGCAGATAAGCGAACGTGGCAAGATGAAAGCATTTACTTTATCATGGTCGACCGCTTTAATAACGGCAATCCGCAAAACGATATCGATGTAGACACGAATGACCCGAAAGCGTACCATGGCGGTGATTTGCAAGGGGTGATTGACAAGCTGGACTATATAAAAGCGATGGGCTTTACAGCCATTTGGTTGACACCGATTTTTCAAAACGAGCCTGGTGGATATCACGGATATTGGATTTCAGACTTTTACAAAGTCGACCCACATTTTGGTACAATTCAAGATGTAAAACGACTCGTCAAAGAAGCGCATAAACGCGACATGAAAGTCATTTTAGATTTTGTCGTCAACCATACAGGACCACACCATCCTTGGTTGAACGATCCGATGAAAAAAGAGTGGTTTCATGAGAAAAAAGATATTTTTAACTGGACAAATCAAACGGAAGTAGAAAATGGGTGGCTGTTCGGTCTTCCGGATTTAGCGCAAGAAAACCCAGAAGTGAAACGATATTTACTCGAGGCTGCGAAATGGTGGATTCAACAAACGGACATTGACGGTTATCGTTTAGATACCGTGAAGCATGTGCCAAAATCGTTTTGGCAAGAATTTTCGAAAGCAGTTAAATCGGTCAAAAAAGACTTTTTCTTGCTTGGTGAGGTGTGGCATGATGACCCGCGTTATATTGCGGATTATAGGAAATATGGCATTGATGGTTTTCTCGACTTTCCATTTTATCAAGAAGCGTCAAAAATTTTCAGCAAATCTGACCAATCGTTGGAACCGTTGTATAACGTTTGGCGAAGAAATGAAACGTTTTATGAACGCCCGTATTTGCTAGGCACCTTTTTAGACAACCATGACACCGTCCGGTTCACAAGGCTGGCGTTAGAAAACCGACAAAATCCAATCAAACGAATTAAGCTTGGGTTAACGTATTTGTTTTCCGCACCGGGCATTCCGATTATGTACTACGGAACGGAAATCGGCATGGATGGCGGAAAAGACCCAGATAATCGCCGATTAATGAACTTCCGTACCGACCAAGAAATTATTGACTATATTAAAAAAATTGGTGCATTACGCAACGACGTGCCAGCGTTGCGGCGCGGCGATTTTACGTTGCTTTATGAGAAAAACGGAATGGCAGTGTTTAAACGGACGTATCACGACCAAACCGCTGTTATTGCGATTAACAACACAAGCAAAACAGCAAAAGCGCATATTTCCAACGAACAGTTAGAGCCGGGGAAAGAATTGCACGGTTTGTTGGTGGATGATTTAGTCCGAAGCGATAAAAACGGGTATGATATTATTTTGAATCGGGAAACGGCTGAAATTTATGTGTTAGGAAAAAAGACAGGGCTGAACGTGCCGTTTATTAGCGCAATCATTGCGGTGTATGTGTTGTTTGGATTGTTTTTATACTATGTAAAAAAACGATCAAAAGCTAGGGGGTGAAAGGCATGAACGTAACGATTAAAGATGTTGCGAAGCGAGCGAACGTAGCACCTTCGACCGTTTCGCGCGTCATCGCCGACAGCCCGCGCATTAGTGAAAAAACGAAGCGGAAAGTGCGAGAAGCGATGAAAGAGCTTGGCTATCACCCGAACTTTATTGCGCGCAGTTTAGCGAGCCAGACGGCACAAGTGATTGGAATTGTGATGCCAAGCTCAGCTGATCAAGCGTTGCAGCATCCGTTTTTCCCAGAAGTAATTCGCGGCATTAGCAAAGCAGCACATGAGAAAAAATTTGCTTTGCAAATGTCGACGGGGGAAAAAGAGGAAGAGATTTACGAAGAAGTGGTGGAAATGTTGCAAGGACGCCGCGTGGATGGAGTAATATTGCTTTATTCGCGCGTGAATGATAAATTGATGAAATATTTACTCCGGCACGATTTTCCGTTTGTTGTGATCGGAAAGCCGCATCAACGTGCAGAACAAATTACGCACGTGGACAATGACAACTACCGAATTGGCAAAGAAGCGACGCAATATTTGCTCGAGCTTGGGCATGAACGCATTGCGTTTATTGGCGGGAATGAGACGTATTTAGTAACGGCCGACCGGCTATTAGGGTATAAAGAGGCGTTGGAAGAAGCAGGTCTTGTTTATCGGCAGGAATATGTTGTGTATGAAGAGTTTTTACAAAAAGCGAATCAAGAAGAAATGAAAAAGCTGTTTTCACTTGACGAGCCGCCGACGGCGTTAGTCGTTGTCGATGATTTACTTGCGCTTGATGTGTTGAAATTGCTTGACGAGCTGAATTTGCGCGTTCCGGACGATGTTTCGCTCGTTAGCTTTAACAATACGTTATTAGCAGACATGGCACGCCCACCGCTGACGTCGGTCGACATTCATATTTTCCAGCTAGGCTATGAAGCAGCAAAAAATTTAATGGAAAAAGTCGCTAATCCGAACGAACCAGTCAAACGAATCATCATCCCCCATAAACTTGTGAAGCGGTTTTCATGCGATTACGTTTCAAAATAAAAGACCACGCGCATGTGGTCTTTTTTACTAAAAAAAACTTGCAACAAATGTTGCAAGCAAAAAGGGAAGAGAGGGAGACCTTTTGTCAAGGTCTAACAATATCCATCTTTATCATAAACGGTTCGCTGACAAAAAATCAAGGTTAATGTCAGAAAATATAACATAAAATGTAGATGTTTGTTAAATATGCTTCCTTTAGCCATTAACGATTTTCCCGCCGTTCACATGAAGCATTTGTCCCGTCATATAAGAAGCGTCGTCGCTGGCTAAAAAAACATAGCTCGGTGCGACTTCTTCCGGTTGTCCAGGGCGTTTCATTGGGGTATTGGCACCGAATGTAGCGACGTGGTCGCTAGAAAACGTCGATGGAATAAGCGGTGTCCAAATCGGCCCAGGGGCAACACCGTTCACACGAATGCCTTTTGCCACAAGCGATTTAGCTAACGACCGCGTAAATGCTACAATCGCTCCTTTTGTTGCGGAATAATCAAGCAACTGTTCGTGCCCTTCATAAGCAGTAATGGACGCTGTATTAATGATGGAACTCCCTTCGTTCAAATAAGGAATCGCTGCTTTTGTTAAATAGAAGTAGCCGAAGACGTTTGTGCGAAACGTTTTTTCTAATTGTTGGGAAGTAATGTTAAGCAAACTGTTTTGCGGATGTTGTTCTGCCGCGTTGTTCACGACAATGTCTACCTTCCCAAACGTTTGTATCACTTCCTTTACTGCCTGTTGACAAAAATGTTCGTCGCCGATATCTCCAGCGATTAATAAGCAATGACTTCCTTCTTCCTCGACTTGTCGCTTCGTTTCTTTCGCATCTTCGTGTTCGTTTAAATAAATAATAGCGACGTCTGCCCCTTCTTTAGCGAAATAAATGGCGACTGCCCGGCCGATGCCACTATCGCCACCGCTAATGATAGCGACTTTATCTTTTAGTTTGCCACTGCCGCGATATCGCGGATCTTCTGAGATTGGCTGTGGCATCATTTCTGTCTGCAGTCCCGGTTGCTGATGTTGATGTTGCGGCGGCAGTGTTGCCTGTTGTTTTGTGACCACTATTCTTCCCCCCCTTGCATGTTCAATTATTTTTATTATGATAATTATGGCCACAAATTATGAAAAGCCAAGGCTGCCCTTGGCTTTTATAAAACGTTGAAATATCTCGCTTCCGGATGGGCGAAGACGATGGCGGATACCGATGCCTCTGGCTCCATCATATATCCTTCGGTTAACTGGATGCCAATTTCTTCAGGGCGAAGGAGACGGAACAGTTTTTCTTGATCTTCTAAGTTCGGGCAGGCTGGATAGCCGAACGAGAAGCGCTGCCCTTGGTATTTCGCAGCAAAACGTTCTTCCATCGTAACATCAGGGGCATCTGAGAACCCCCAGCGATCGCGCATCACTTGGTGTGTACGCTCGGCCAATCCTTCGGCCACTTCAAGCGCCAGTGCTTGAATCGCATGACTTTTTAAAAACTCTCCGTTTTCTTTCCAGCGCTGTGCAAGTTCCCGAATTCCTTTTCCTGCAGTGACCGCAAATAGCCCGACATAATCGATTTCGCCACTTTCGACCGATCGCAAATAGTCGGCAAGGCAAAGGTATGGCGCTCTTGGTTGCCGCGGGAACTCAAACGTTTCTAACACCGTGTTGCTCGTCGGTGCATAAATGTAGATTTTATTGCCGTCGCTTTGCGCGCGGAAAAATTGGTAAACAACAGCTGGTGTAATCCACTGCTTCTGTTTTGCCTCGAAAAGAAGTTCATCTACTAGCTGCTTCAACATAACGGCTTTTTCGTTTTGCTCGGCAAGCAATTTTTTGACGTTTCCTTTTAAGCCGAGATGGTGACCTAATAACATTTGCCAGTTAATGTATGGTTCGATATGAGCGAGCGGCACGTCTTTTAATACGTGGCGCTCGATATCCGTCGGTACAAACACAGGAACGTCCGTCGAAACGTTCGAGCGGCTGAATGTGGCGGGTTGTACCGGTTGTTGCAAAGCCGTGCTTTTTTCTTTTCGTTTATATTCGATGTCGTTTTGCTGCAGACGATTGGCGAGCGCTAAGCCATCCATCGCATCTTTTGCATAAAGGACAATGCCGTCGTATTCAGGGGCGATTTTATTTTCCGTAAATTTGCGAGATAGCGCTGCACCGCCGACTAAAATTGGTAAGGAAATGCCTGCTTGTTTTAAATCTTGGGCAGTGAGTACCATTTGCTGG
Source organism: Anoxybacteroides voinovskiense (assembly GCF_014196205.1). Taxonomy (GTDB): domain Bacteria; phylum Bacillota; class Bacilli; order Bacillales; family Anoxybacillaceae; genus Anoxybacteroides; species Anoxybacteroides voinovskiense. The sequence continues at coordinate 56,174 of NZ_JACIDE010000017.1, forward strand.
GCAGATTTCACGAGTAGCCCAGATAATCCGATCATGTCAGGTTGTTCCGCCCGTACAGCTTCAATCAGTTGCTGCGGTGTTACTTTAATACCTAAATCGACGACGTGAAAGCCGTTGTTGCTTAAAATAATATCCACTAAATTTTTGCCGATATCATGCACATCGCCTTTGACGGTCGCGAGTATGACTTTTCCTTTTGTGCTCGTTTCGGTTTTTTCCATGTACGGTTCTAAAAAGGCGACTGCGGCTTTCATTACTTCTGCGCTTTGCAACACTTCGGCGACGATAAGTTGGTTATCATTAAACAGCCGCCCGACTTCATCCATTCCCGTCATGAGCGGTCCGTTAATAATCGTTAACGGGTTTTCGTACGTTTGCAATGCCAGTTCTAAATCGGCAAACAGCCCTTCTTTCGTTCCCTCCACTACATAATTGGCTAGCCGTTCCTCAAGCGTTAAATTCGCGCTTGCTTTTTTCGGTTCTTTCGTCTTGTCGCGGTAAAACTGGATAAACGTATTTAACGTTTCATCGTTTGTATCGAATAGAAGCGCTTCCGCCATGTTCACCTCGTTTTCCGGGATGGAAGCGAATCGTTCGAGCTTTTCCGTATTGACAATGGCGTAATCAAGCCCTGCTTGCGTGCAATGGTATAAAAAGACAGAGTTTAAAATTTCTCGTCCAACTGGCGGCAAGCCGAAAGAAACGTTACTAATGCCGAGCATCGTTAAACAATGCGGCAATCGTTCTTTTATGAGGCGAATCCCTTTAATCGTTTCTTTTGCTGCGCCGATATATTGTTCGTCGCCTGTGCCAACTGGAAATACAAGCGGGTCGAAAATGATGTCGTGCGGCGAGAGGCCATATTTGTTGACGAGCAAGTCGTACGAGCGCAGGGCGATTTCGAGTTTTCGTTCAGCATGAATGGCCATTCCTTGTTCGTCAATCGTGCCGACGACGACGGCAGCTCCGTATTGATGAATGAGCGGCACGATTTTTTCGAACCGTTCTTCGCCATCTTCTAAGTTAATCGAGTTAATAATCGCTTTTCCTTGCGAATAGGAGAGGGCGCATTCAATTACACGCTCATCGGTTGAATCGATGACTAGCGGCACTTTTACTTTTTTGACGACTTGTTGAATGAATTGTTCCATATCTTCTTTTTCGTCCCGGTCTGGGTCAGCTAAGCAAATGTCGATGACATGCGCCCCGTTTTTCACTTGGGCACGGGCAATTTCCGCTGCTTCTTCATATTTTCCTTCGGCAATGAGCCGCTTAAATTTACGCGAGCCGATGACGTTTGTCCGTTCCCCGACAAAGAGCGGGCGCATTGTTTCATCATAAAGAAGTGGCTCGATGCCGGAAACAGCATGCACGTCAAACGATGGTGGAATTTTTCGCGGCGGAAGATCACGAACTGCTTCACAAATGGCGCGAATATGATTAGGCGTTGTGCCACAACAGCCGCCAACGATATTAATCCAGCCTTTTTCCGCAAACCAGCGGATTTTTTTCGCAAGCATTTCCGGTGTTTCGTGATAATGCCCTTCTTCGTCTGGGAGTCCAGCGTTCGGGTAACAGCTCACCGCCGTATTAGCTAGCTCGGCAAGCGAGCGCAAATGGTCGGTCATAAATTCAGGTCCAGTGGCGCAGTTTAAACCGACCGCCAATGGCTTCATATGCTGAACGGAAATAAAAAACGATTCAATTGTTTGCCCAGCAAGTGTCGTACCCATCGGTTCAATCGTTCCGGAAATCATAATCGGTACGCGCTTCCCTAGTTTTTGGAACGCTTGCGAGATGCCGATGAATCCTGCTTTGACGTTTAGTGTGTCTTGGCATGTTTCTAAAAGCAATATATCAACGCCGCCGATTAGAAGCCCGCGTGCTTGTTCTTCATAGGCGGCGACAAGTTGTGCAAACGTTGTGCCGCCAGTGACAGATAGCGTTTTTGTTGTCGGTCCCATCGAGCCAGCGACAAAGCGCGGCCATTCTGGGGTGGAGTACTTTTCCGCTGCTTGTTTAGCGAGTTTGGCAGATTCGATGTTTAATTCAAGCGCTAAATGGCCGAGGTTGTATTCGTCGAGAACGATGTTTGTCGCGCCAAACGTATTCGTTTCGATAATGTCTGCCCCTGCTTCTAAATATGCTTCGTGAATCGAGCGAATGACGTACGGAGCGGTGAGCGATAAATATTCGTTGCACCCTTCGTACTCCTCGCCGCCGAAATCAGCCGCTGTTAAGCCGGCGCTTTGAATCATCGTCCCCATGGCACCGTCAATGATTAAAATTTTTTTGTGCAATTGTTCGAATAAGCTAGCCATGAAGCACCTTCCTTTCGTTTGCTGCTTGTTTTTCGTGTACATATTGCGCGAGTTCGACCGTCATTTCATAACGTAAAAACGGTGTAATTAAATAAATGCCGTTAAATAAATCGAAGGCAGCATCAATTAACGATTTAGCGATGGCAATTCCTTCTTTTGCCGATTGAATTGGGTCATTCGCGCAAGCGGCCATCCGCGCGCGAATATCGTCTGATAGCGTAATCCCTGGCACCTCGTGATGCAGAAATTCTGCATTGCGTGCGCTTGTAAGCGGCATAATGCCGATGTAAATTGGTGTGTCTAGATGTTTTGTCGCGTCGTAGACGGCTTCTATTTGTTTTTCCGAATATATCGGCTGCGTCATAAAATAATGCGCGCCGCATTGAATTTTTTTCTCAAGCCGCTGCACGGCTTTGTCTAAATGCCGGACATTTGGGTTAAAGGCAGCTGCGATAGAAAATTTTGTTTTTTGCCCAAGCGGCTGTCCGGAATACGATACGCCTTCGTTAAATTGGTGAATGAGTTGAATTAAATCAAATGACGACAAGTCGTAAACGGACGTGGCGCCAGGGAAGTCGCCGATTTTAGATGGATCGCCAGTGACAGCAAGCACGTCGGTAATGCCGAGCGTATATAGCCCCATAAGGTGTGACTGCAAACCAATTAAATTTCGGTCACGGCACGTAATATGAATGAGCGGGCGAATGCCGAGTTGCTGCTTGACGATCGTCCCGAGCGCGACATTGCTAATGCGAGGTGTCGCTAATGAATTGTCTGCAAGCGTAAGCGCATCGATATTTGCCTCTTTCAGTGCTTTTGCGCCTTCTAAAAATTTTTCGATGCCGAGTTTTTTCGGTGGATCGAGCTCGACAATAATGGAACGGCGTTTTCGGACGATATCCGTCAGCGGTGGTTCCGTTTGTTCTGGTGGCGCAGAAACGGAAACGCTGAGAGTTCGTTGCTTGACCTGTTTTTGTTGGACAGGTGTCCGATCGGTAAGCGCCTTTGCCATCGCTTCAATATGGCTTGGCGTCGTGCCGCAACAACCGCCGATTAAACGAACGCCTTGGTGGCGAAACGCTAGCGCTGTTTCTTTAAAATATTCGGCGTTCGTTTCATAAACGAGCCGACCATCCCGATAATCTGGTAGACTCGCATTCGGATAGGCAGAAAGAAATGCGGTTGTCGGTAGCGGCACTTCTTCTAACGAACGAATCATATGATATGGTCCGAGGTGGCAGTTTAGCCCAACAATATCAGCGCCAAGCTGCTCGAGCTGTGCCAGCGCCTCGCTTAACGGTGTTCCGTCTTGTAAAATGCCGACGTCGTGTAGCGTCACATGGGCGATGATTGGTTTATTTGTTTCTTTACGGGCAATGGCCAGCACCGTTTTTAATTCTTCTAAATCGTAATATGTTTCTAACAACAATCCGTCGACGTCTTCATGCAAAAGGACGTACAGTTGTTCACGAAACGTGCGCTTGACTTCTTCGAGCGTAATGGCACTTTTATTCACGCTGCGTAGGCCGCCGATTGTTCCGAGAACGTACGCGCTCCCTTTCGCCGCTTGTTTGGCAAGGCGGACAGCCGCGCGGTTAATCGTTTGTACGTCGTCTTGTAGTCCGTAGCGGGAGAGTTTAACATAATTAGCCCCATATGTGTTTGTTTGAATGACTTCTGCACCAGCCGCAATATATGCTTCATGAATATGAACGATTTCCTCTGGTTTCGATATGTTTAGCTCTTCAAAGCAACGATCGATGCCGTGTGAGTATAATAGTGTTCCCATCGCTCCGTCAGCGAGAACGATTCGTTCTTTTACGTCTTCTAAAAGCCCCACGTGCGTTCCCCCGTTTCTTTATAAAATAAAAAAGCCTTCCAAGAAGAAGACTTTTGCGTTTCTCCTTCTTATCTTTCAAGCGAACCGCTTGTCTGGAATTAGCACCTTGACGTCGGTCAGGTTGCTGAAGGTTCACAGGGCCAGTCCCTCCCCTTCTCTCGATAAGAGCACGTATACGGTTTATACATAAATGTAACTGATTTTTTCGAAATATTCAACTATTGTTTACAAAAAAGAAGGCGTAGCGCCTTCTTAACGGTAGTTGACAAATTGTACATCGATTGGCAAATCGGCTTCGCGGATGGCAGCGATGACTTTTTGTAAATCGTCTTTGCTTTTGCCGCTGACGCGAATTTGGTCTTCTTGAATTTGGCTTTTTACTTTTAAGCCTGTGTTTTTAATGATGGTGTTGATTTTTTTCGCGTTGTCTTTGTCGATGCCTTGGACGAGTTTCGCCCGTTGGCGCACCGTTCCGCCAGAGGCAGGTTCGATTTTTCCGTATTGAATGTTTTTCGTCGGAACGCCGCGCTTAATCAGTTTACCAATTAATACGTCTTTTAATTGTTCTAATTTGAACTCGTCGTCGGAAATTAAAATGAGCTCCTCTTTTTCGAGCGAAATATCGCTTTTGCTGCCTTTGAAGTCATAGCGGTTTTGAATTTCTTTTAACGCAATGTTCACCGCATTAGTGACTTCGGAAAGGTCTACTTTTGACACAATATCAAATGAACTTTCTTTTGACATACAATACCTCCAACGATTTGGTCATTTTGTTTCCATTATAGTAAAATGAAGCATGAGAAACAATAACAAAAGGAAGATGCGTAATGATAGCAGGAGAGATGATGACATTAACGGTAAAGAGAGAAGTGCCGTTTGGGTATTTTTTGACCGATGGTACAGAAGAAGTGTTGCTTCATAAGAGCGAAACAGAGCATGCACTTACAGTAGATGAAGAAGTGACGGTCTTTTTGTACCATGACCATCAAGGGCGGCTATGTGCGACAACGAAAACGCCAAAAATTACGAACGATACGTACGATTGGGTCGAAGTTGTCGATGTGATGCCAAAGTTAGGGGTGTTTGTCAACATCAGTATTTCGAAAGATGTACTCGTATCGATCGATGATTTGCCGCCGCTTTTGGAATTATGGCCAAAGCGTGGGGATGAACTATATTGTTCATTAAAAACAGATAAGCGAGGGCGGCTATTGGCGCAGCTTGCGACAGACGAGGTCATGAGGCAATTAGCAGTAAAAGCACCGGAATCGGTGTTTAATCAAAATATTCGCGGACGTGTGTATCGGCTAATAAAAGCTGGTGCCTTTCTTTTTTCCGATGTCGGTTATATCGGGTTTATTCATGAATCACAGCGTCGCAAAGAACCGCGCCTTGGTGAACTTGTGGAAGGGCGGATCATCGGGGTGAAAGAAGACGGGACGGTGAATGTGTCGCTTCTTCCGCGCAAACACGAAAGTTTAGATGAAGATGCGGACAAGATTTACCGCTATTTAGAAAGCCGCGGGGGGGCGATGCCGTATCATGATAAAAGCGATCCAGAGGACATTAAAGCGCGCTTTCACATGAGCAAAGCCGCCTTTAAACGAGCATTAGGACGTTTAATGAAAGCAAAAAAAATATATCAAGAAAACGGCTGGACGTATATTACGAAAGAGGAAGAGTGAAAAAAGCGGAGCGAACGTGCTTCGCTTTTTTTCTTAAGAAACTAAAAACATTTTAGGAAATAACCGATAAAAAGAATGGATATTTTTACTGTGAAAGGACGAGGGAAATGAAACGATTCCGCCTAATCGTGGCAATGATGCTAGTAATCAGTCTTTTTGCTGGTTGTTCAGCACAGGAAGGAGTAAAACCGAAAAAACGGATAAAAATAGGGATTATGTTGTCTGACGTCGGACTTGGTGATCAATCGTTCAGTGATTCTGCCTTCCGCGGATTAATGAAAGCGCGGGATGAACTTGGCATCATTTTTGATTATCGGGAGCTGCAGGATACGAAAACGTATGAGCAAGGATTAAAGGAGTTAGTAGAGGAAGGAAACGATATCGTTATCGGGCTTGGGTTTATGGTGCAGCAAGATTTAGAAAAAGTCGCGAAACGATATCCGAAGCAAAAATTTATTTTAATTGACTCTGTGTCGAGTTTGAAAAACGTCACATCGATTACGTTCAAAGAAGACGAAGGCAGCTTCCTTGCAGGGATTGTCGCGGCCATGACGACAAAAACGAATAACATCGGATTTATCGGTGGGGCAGATGTACCGCTTATTCGTAAATTTGCCGTCGGATTTGAAAAAGGGGTGCATGCGCTAAAACCAGCCGCTACTGTCGAGATGGTATATGCCGGCGATTTTGGAAATGACAAACTCGGAGCGAACATTGCAAAAGGAATGTTTGCGAAAGGATGCGATGTCGTATATACGGCGGCAGGGTTTACGGGAGTTGGTGCATTAAAAGAAGCAGAGGCGCACGGTGTTTACGCGATTGGTGTAGATAGCGATCAATATTTTTACGCCGAAAAAGCCGTCGTCACCTCGATGGTCAAAAATGTGGACGTGGCGTTATTCACTGTTTTAAAACAATATGCAGAGAAAGGGAAGTTAGAAAGCGGAACGGTGCAGCTTGGGTTGAAAGAAAACGGGGTTGGTCTTGCGCCGATTCGCGTGGTGCCATGGAGCGAACCGCAGCAAAAACTGGTCGAGCAATGGAAAGAAAAAATTGAAAATGGCGAAGTCACAACGAATGAATAGAAAAGGGGAATTGCAATGACCATTCGAAAAAAGCTATGGCTTCATTCGATTATTTCTATTTTACTGTCGATGGGCATAATGGGATTTATTATCGTCAATATGTTGTCCATTCAAGCGACGAATAAAGACGTTGTACCGATGCTATTGACGGTGCAGCAAACGCAAGCAACGATGAAAGCGGCAAAACAAAGCTTAAACAATTTTGCGTATAATACGACAGAGGGGAATAAGCAAGAGGTAACGGCGCGAATGGCTGAAACAGAACAGTTATTAAAAAAATTAGACAACATGTTAACGCAAAAAGAGTTTCGTACGTTGCTTGCTAAGGCGAAACAAAAATTTGCTGACATACATAACCGTGCCGATGCTGCGTTAGAGAGCCGCGATGCGTCAGAAACGAGACGGCAAGCGATGCGCATTGAAGGAGCGATTAATGACTTGCATGTCTTGCAGCTATATACGAATGATTTTTATGCGGCACTGCAGCAAGACTTGCAAGGGCAAATTCGGTTTGTTGTATGGACGGCAGCGATTGGCAGCGTGTTACTTTTATTACTTTCAGGCGGAAGCAGCTTACGGCTTACCCGCTCAATTACGAAGCCGTTAGAACGGCTAGCGAATAATGCCAAAGAGATTGCCAACGGAAATTTATTCGTAGAGCGAATTTCTTATACACATAAAGATGAAATTGGCGAACTAAGCGCCTCATTTAATATGATGGTCGATGAACTCCAACGGTTGCTTCATTCCGTTGACGAAGCAAGCAAGAAGGTAGAAACGTTTGCGAAAGAAATCGAAAAAGAAAACCAACTGTTAACCGAAATTAACCGTCAAGTAGCCGTATCGACGAACGAGTTATCATCTGGTGCCCAAAATATTTCCGAAGAATTGCAACAAGCAGTGCTGTTGATAGAAAAGATGGATGAAACGTTCGCACAAACGGCAGAACGAACAGCGCAAACAGCGCAGTATAGCCATATGGCGGTAGAAGCGATTCGCAATGGACAAATGGCCATTGAACAACAAGAAAAATTTATTCGTGATAACGCAGAGGCAACGGCATTAATTGAAAAAGAAACGAACGAGTTTACGGCATATGCGTTAAATATCGAGCAAATGGCGAAAGCGGTATCGGACATTGCCGAACAGACGAATTTGCTCGCGTTAAATGCCGCAATTGAGGCAGCGCGGGCGGGAGAAGCGGGGAAAGGCTTTGCAGTCGTTGCGGAAGAAGTGCGGAAATTAGCAGAGCAGTCCGCGCAAGCGACGAAGCAAATTTTTTCCACCGTTTCGCAAATTAAACATGGGGTCGAATCGGTCGCTTCAGCAGTAGCGCAAGGCGTAAAAATTGCCGAACAACAATCGCAGTCAATTTCTGAAACGGCTTTGGCATTTGCAGAAATCGAAACGAAAGTTGCTGGTATTTCGAATGACATTCAATCGTTAGTGACAGCGATGGCGGCATCAAAACAGTTAGGGGAACAAGTGTTGCAAAACGTCGAGAGCATTAGTGCGGTTGTGGAAGAATCGGCAGCTGGAAGCGAAGAAATTGCGGCTTCGATGTCTGAGCAGCTCACCGCATTTGAAAATATGGCAGAAAAAGTTACAATGATGCGGCAATTGACCGATGAACTACAAGCGGTGATGGAGAAGTTTCAGACGGATAAACTTCGATAGAAAGGGAACCTTTAAAAACTGTGTCATTCGCAGCGTCATTTCTACCCTGCAAAAAACGGAAAGTCGGTTTAGGAATCGCTGGAAAGACTTCTAAGTGGGGAGTTTCTCCAAAAGATTCTCCACTCCTCTTAGGGCATTTTCGATACCGGAAATGCCCTGTTGGTGCTGGATTCTAAAAATCTCGCTAGTATTGGGCTGAATGGACACAATCGAATTCTGTTCAGTTTTATTTAGCGGCCACAGGTGTTCATACAGAAGTCATTACTTTAAAGTGCATGTACACGAGTGTTGATTATCCATCATTTTACTAAAAACACAGAATCATATGACTGAACACAAGCTTTTCTGCCTCTTCCCTCGAACAAGAACGCCGGCGGGCAAATGTCATTTGCCCGCAAAGCGTTCGTTGTTCGAGGAGGGCATGCTAATACTCCCAGTCGGCAAGCGAACCGCTTGTCGACTACGGCAGAAAAGCTAGGAATAGAGTGATGTGAACTGGTTTTTAATGGTTAATCAACACGCCTGGTGCATGTATATAGTATTTACTTCCTTCTCCAATCATACACATCTTTTCTAACATCTAGCCTTTCCCCATTAATTACAACTACATAGTTACTTTCCCATTCTACAATAGCTTTATCGATTTTATACGCCCAATAAATATTTTTTCTCTTATTACTTTTATTATTAACAAGTTCACCCCTAATAGAATACGAAGTAGTGGCGCCACTATCTACTCTATATATTTCAATAGTGTATGTTTTATTAGGGGAATCAAATTTACTAATAAATTCACCTTTTGGTAAATTAGACATAGAAAACATAAAATGGTAAACAAAATAGGAAACAATACCGGCTAATACTAATAAAACAATAAGGCAGCCAGCTAAAGTATTTTGTTTAGTTTTCTTAATTATCAAATCTTCATTTTTATTTTCCATATAAACCCCTTATTATTTAAAAATTATCTTTACAACCATCATTATAACAAATATTGAAAAATATTAAAATAAATATAATTTATTATTTTTTCGTAATTTACACTTTTTTATAATTACATTTTGTTATATAATTGTTAATAATTTATAATATTTAGAAATTATTATTGGGATTTAGGGGGATAAAAATGAAAAAATTATTTTCAATTATTGTTTCTTTAGTATTACTAATATTAATTGGTAATACATACCACACACCAAAAGCGCGTGCTGCTGTACCAACTCCTGATATTACTAGTGAATTTAGCTATAAAATGAGGAAAAATGCGCTTTATATGGCCTATTATGCACTAAATGATAAAACGTATCCGATAGGCACTGGATTAGAATTTGCAAGTAAAGTTAGACCAGGTGGTGAGTGGGATTATAAACAAACGTATGGAGCAACCACTACATACATTTTTGGTGGTATGACTGTAAGAGGAGAAGATTTAGGAAATATGCATTATGGATACGTTGGAAGTGCATCAGGATTTAGTTCAACCTTGCTAAAATCGGCTGCCGGAGCTGTTCAAATTTATAGTGGAACATCAAACTTATTTTGACGATCCTAGAGACCAAACTTTTATAAGTAAAGGCATTAGTTACTGGGAAAACGGAAATTTACCTACTAAATCGACATCTTCATTGATCTTGCAGTCCGACGGAAATGAAAATCTCAGAACAACATTTACTGAGTTAGACTTTAGCGAACTTACAAAAGAAGAAAAGGAAGCTATCAAGAGAAAAGCAGAGGAAAACACAAAGATAATTTTAGAAGAACTAAATAAAAATAACAAATAGTCAGGCGTGTTGATTAACCAATAATATCCATAAAAAGCATAGAAAAAAGAGCACCTTTCCTGTAGAATGTAAGTAGCTACACAAACAAACCTAGGAGGTGCTCTCTATGCACAAGCATACCACACTCCCAAATTTGATGCAAAAAATTGTTTCCGCTGAAGATCTACAGTCGATTACCGAAGCCGTTGGTTACCACGACACTTCGCGGACGTTTACGGTGCGCACATTGGTTGATTTTTTTCTGTTGGCGGCACTCCACGAATGGAAAAGTTTCCGTCATGGTGCCGATGTGGCAAAGATGTATGGATTGCCGACGTTTCATTACTCGACGGTTTCTAAGAAAGCGAAAGAAGTTCCGTACGAGGTGATGAAGCGCTTATTTGCTTTGGT
>NZ_JACIDE010000018.1 GCF_014196205.1 Anoxybacteroides voinovskiense
CTTATTGTTGGGCAGAAGCATGACTTTGTACGTTTTGATCATCTTCTCCCAGCTCCTTTAGCATCTTCTTGGCTTTGTTTTAATTATAAAATAATCATGAGGTTTTTATAAATATTTATGCATTTATAACTAACAGTTAAAAGCCCCCTTTATAGAGAAAAAGACAATACCGCCACTGGCATTGTCTTTTTCTCATGAATCTTATTTTGCCGCCACATTTAAATAACGATATACTCGCTCCATGACGTCCGTAGTTAGTTGTCCGAGCAGTTGTTCACTTTCCGCTAATGAACGCCCCTTTACGCCAAAATACACTTTCGCTTTTGGCTCGGTTCCAGAAGGACGCAAACAAAACCATGAACCGTCTTCAAGCAAATATTTCAATACGTTTGACTTCGGAAGCGTAATCGCTGTTTTTTCGTTCGTTCGTGTATCGATTCGTTCGCTCGCTTCATAATCCTCTATCACAACAATTTTCTTTCCAGCCATTTCTATCGGCGGCTGCTTGCGGAAAGAAGAAAGTAGCGCTTGAATTTGTTCCGCTCCTTCTTTTCCTTTTAGTGTTAATGATGTTAACCCTTCTCGATAATAGCCGTATTGTTCAAACAATTGCATTAGCCCTTCATATAACGACAAGCCGTTCTTTTTATAAAACGCGCATACTTCCACTGCTAAAACCGCTGCTTGCACTGCGTCTTTGTCGCGGGCAAAATCACCAATTAAATAGCCATAACTTTCTTCATACCCAAATTGAAACACGTATTGCCCTGTTTGTTCATACTCTTTTATTTTTTCGCCAATAAATTTAAACCCCGTTAACGTATCAATCGTCGGCAATCCAAATGAAGCCGCAATATCACGCCCGAACTCAGACGTCACGATCGTTTTTAAGACAACGCCGTTTTTCGGAAGCGTTCCTTGCTTCTGCTTTTGCGACAAAATATAATGAAGCAATAAGCCGCCTGTCTGGTTGCCTGTTAAAACGACATATTCCCCGTCTTCATTTTTCACTGCAATCCCTAGCCGGTCTGCATCCGGGTCAGTCGCGATTAATAAATCGGCATCGATTTCTTTCCCGACGCGAATAGCCTGTTCAAATGCCGCATGTTCTTCTGGATTTGGCGATTTAACAGTCGAAAAGTTCGGGTCTGGCAGCTCTTGCTCTTTGACGACAACGACATTTTTGTAGCCTAGCGCTTCTAACGCGCGACGCACTGGCTTATTGGCTGTACCGTGAAGCGGAGTAAAAACAATTTTCACGTCTACTTCTTGCGAAAGCTGTGGATTAAGCGAAATCGTTTTTAGCTTTTCGATGTACGCTTGATCAATCGTTTCTCCAATGATTCGGATCAGCCCGTTTGCTTTTAATGTCGCTTCGTCTTCGACGGCAATCGCTAATTCGTTTTCGACTTCATTGACATAACGAATGACGGCGTCCGCACTGTCTGGCGGAAGTTGCCCTCCGTCTTCCCCATATACTTTATATCCATTATATTCCGGCGGGTTATGGCTTGCGGTGATGACAATTCCGGAAAATGCTTGTAAATACCGAACCGCAAATGAAAGTTCCGGCGTCGGACGTAATTCATCAAAGACATATGTTTGAATTCCATGAGTCGCAAGCGTCTTTGCCGCCTCCATCGCAAATTCTGGCGACTTATGCCGCGAATCGTAGGCAATGACGACCCCACGCTTTTTCGCTCTCTCGCCAAATGATTCTATGTATCGTGCCAATCCTTCCGACGCTTTACGCACCGTATAGACGTTCATCCGATTGGTCCCAGGGCCAATCTCCCCGCGCATGCCACCTGTGCCAAATTCTAAATTTTTATAAAAACAATCCTCGAGCCATTTTTCATCACTAACTCGTTGCTGCAATATCGCTTTTAACTCTTCGTCTAACTGTTCATAAGCCATCCACTGTTCATACTTGTTTCTCCAACCCAATCCAAATCCCTCCAAATCATCGTTCCATAATTGTTGTATTCGTCACCATCATACGATATTCCTGTTAGAAAAAAAAGCAAATACTCATTGAGCAACAAAAAAGGATGCCACATTGCTCGATGTGACATCCTCCTTACAGTTACGCTTGCGGCTGAGATGGTTCGGAAATGTTCGTTAACGCTTGTTCTGCCGCTTCATCATACGCGTGGTTTGTCGCAATATCCCCTAACGCAACAATCCCACGTAGTTGGTTATTTTCCACAATTGGAAGACGGCGAATTTGATGCTGGGACATCACATTTGCCGCTTCTTCAACGCTCATATTCGGCGTTCCGGTCACGACATTGGTGGACATTACTTGCGATACCGGAATCGAAGCATTTTTTCCTTCTGCCGTTGTCCGTAGCGTAATGTCACGGTCAGTAATCATTCCTTTAATTTGACCGTTCTCGACAACAGGAAGTGCCCCGATATTTTTTTCGCTCATTAGCCGTGCCGCTTCTTGCACCGTTTGGTTCGGAGAAACGGTTGCGACGTTTGTCGTCATAATGCTTTTGACAGTGTTATTGTTCAATGTTATCCTCTCCTTTCACCGATTAGTGTCACCAAATTCATTGAACATATAGGTAGTAAATACTGTTTGAATTGTTTTGAAAACGTTAGGAAAAAATAAACGAGCGACTTCGTTCCGAAATCGCTCGTTTATTTGTTATTGTAATTTGTATACACGCGCCTCCCATGGCCGCAATCGAATTTCGTAAAGCTCTTCTTGTTCATCAACATCGTAGTTGCTAATGAGCAACTGTTTTGTCGAATATGTAATATCATTTGGCAATCGGAATATCGCTGTTTCGCTAGAAAAATTCGTCATAACGACAAGTGTTTCCTTCCCGAGCGTACGCGTATACGCGTAAATGAGCGGATCGTCTTCTAACATTAACTCGTACGTTCCATACACAATCACATCGTGCGCTTTGCGAAGCTGAATTAATTTTTTATAATAATGGAATACCGAGTTTGGATCTTCCATCGCCGCTTTCGCGTTAATTTCTTTATAATTCGGATTCACTTGAATCCATGGAGTGCCCGTTGTAAATCCTGCATGTTCGCTATCGTCCCATTGCATCGGTGTACGTGCGTTATCGCGGCCTTTATAATAAATTTTTTCTAAAATCGCTTGCGGATCTTCGCCATTTTCGATTTGTTCTTTATACATATTAAGCGTTTCAATGTCGCGATAATCGTCAATGGATGAGAAGCGAACGTTCGTCATGCCAAGTTCTTCTCCTTGGTAAATGTACGGGGTGCCTTGCATCATATGCAAAAACGTAGCAAGCATTTTCGCCGACTCCACACGATACGTTCCATCATCGCCAAAACGTGACACGGCCCGAGGTTGGTCATGGTTGTTTAAATACAGGCTGTTCCATCCTCTCCCCTCCAACTCTTTTTGCCATTTCGTCATCGTCTTTTTCAAATCGGCTAACGTCCACGGGTGAATATCCCATTTTCCGCCTGCGCCAGAATCAAGGTCGACGTGCTCAAATTGAAATACCATGTTTAGTTCTTTTCGCTCCGGAGCAGTGTACAAAATGCCTTCTGCCGGCGTTACACCTGGCGTTTCACCAACCGTCATTACATCGTACTTCGATAACACTTCCCGGTGCATTTCTTGCAAAAATTCATGGACGCGCGGTCCATTCATAAAATACCGTCCACCCCAAGCGTATTTTTTTCCCGGTTGCACATCGCCGTCTGGTAGCTCTGGCACTTTCGAAATCATGTTAATGACGTCCATACGGAAGCCATCGACCCCTTTATCAAGCCAAAACTTCATCATCTCATACACTTCTTGACGTACACGTGGATTCTCCCAGTTTAAATCCGGCTGTTTCTTTGAAAAGAGATGCAAATAATACTCTCCTGTTGTTTCGTCATACTCCCAAGCAGAACCGCTAAAATGGGATTCCCAATTGTTCGGTTCTCTTCCGTTTTTTCCTGGACGCCAAATATAGTAATCGCGGTATGGATTGTCTTTTGATTGGCGCGATTCGATAAACCACGGGTGTTCATCCGATGTATGATTCACCACTAAATCCATCACCAATTTTATGCCGCGTTTATGCATTTCTTCAATCATCTCTTCCCAATCAGCCATCGTTCCAAATTCATCCATAATGGCACGATAGTCGCTAATATCGTAGCCGTTGTCATCGTTTGGCGACTTATACACCGGCGACAACCATACGACATCGATACCAAGCTCTTTTAAATAATCAAGCTTAGAAATAATGCCGCGAAGATCGCCAATTCCATCGCCGTTCGAATCTTTAAAGCTGCGCGGATAAATTTGGTACACGACTGCTTCTTTCCACCATTTTCGTTCCATGCTCCCACACTCCTATTTTCGTGTATGAAAACGATTTCATATCTATATTTTACTACAAATTTCCTTCCATGGCTATAAATTTTACAATTCTTTTCGCCTCTACTATAATGAATGTGATAGAAAAAGTAGGGAGCGTTTCGTATGTACCAAAAAGAAAAACGGTTAGAAAATTGGTTGATTGCTGCGTGGAGCGTTTCGCTCATTGCCACTCTTGGAAGTCTTTACTTTTCCGAAGTGATGAAGTTTATTCCGTGCGACCTTTGTTGGTTCCAACGCATTTTCATGTACCCGCAAGTCATTTTGTTAGGAATGGCAGCCATTCGGAAAGAATATAGCATCGCTCGTTATAGTTTCGTGCTATCGGTTGTTGGCGGAACCATTTCGCTTTACCATTACCTCATTCAAAAAGTTCCATTTTTCCAAACTCACGCGCCCGTATGCGGTCGCATTCCTTGCACTGGTGATTATCTTAACTGGCTTGGGTTTATTACCATTCCATTTTTAGCATTAACCGCTTTTATCATTATTAGCGTGCTCAGTTTATTGATTATTCGGACATGGAAGGAAGGGAATAGACGTTGAAAAAAATTTTTATTTTCGGCGCTGTTATCGTCGCCTTATTTATCGCCATTTCATGGATTACTTCTTACCAACAAAAAGAAAAAGCGGAAAACAATCCATATAAAAAAGCAGAATTAAACCCAGCGACTGTCGCTCAACTCGACGATCCTAACTACAAAAACATTATTTTGCCAGATGAATTGGCAAAAAAGCTAAAAAACCACGAGACGGTCACTGTTTATTTTTACAGCCCAACTTGCCCTCACTGCCATAAAACGACGCCAATTGTCGTCCCAATGGCAAAAGAAATGGGAATTGACTTAAAGCTGTTTAATTTGCTGGAGTTTGACGAAGGTTGGGATACTTACCATATCGACGGAACCCCAACTATTATTCATTTTGAAAAAGGAAAAGAAGTGAAGCGAATTGATGGCTACCGCGAAAAAAGCGTCTTCCGCGATTGGTTTGCATCCATCAAAAAAAGCGAAGGATGAGCTTTCGCATATATAGTGAAAAGGTGTCCCACGCTAGGACACCTTTTCACATAAGCCAATCGCTCGTTGGGGGAGAGTACATGCTAAAAATGAATGGACGTTTTTGCTGAAATTGCTCAATCGTAAAAGGAAACGCCACACCATGCTGTTCTAACAGACGTACGTTTCGCTCAAACACATGGCGATATTCTTCATTCAGCCCATTTGTTTCGATGCACTCAATCACCGTTAACAACGACTGCAACGACGAAATCATTTGAAACGCTTCTCGCATCGTGCCATTATAATAATCTGGGGAGATGGAAAGAATATTCAATTGCTCAAACTTACGAATTTGTTCATCATCAAAGTATTTCGGGAAAATATAGCGGTAAAAGTGCTGAATTAACCTCTCGACATACTCTTCGTGCTCTCGCGTTGCTGCATATACTACTTTCAATGTTCCATACCACCTTTTTTGTCCTATTGCCACACCTATGATACTATGAGTGTATCATAGATAACAAATCATGAGCGGTAGAAAGTGTTTCCACTACATAAAGGAGAGAAGAAATGATTACGACTCGAAAAGGAGAATGGCTAGAGTTTGCAAACTTTGCCACATGGAGTGGGCAAACGGTAGAATCTTTGCTAAAAGAAACATGGGGGGCGCCGAAAAAATGGTTGCATGAGCTTCGCATGGAAAAAGGCGTAAAAGTAAACGGAAAAACCGTTCCGTGGCAAACCGTTTTACAAAAAACAGATCGGCTACAATTATGGCTATATAAACCAGAAATATCAGATATTCACCCAAACTATCAACCGCTTGATATTTTATGGGAAGATGAGCATTTGCTTATTATTAATAAGCGAGCAGGGCTAGATGTGCACCCGACCGCTCCTAACGAAACAGGGACGTTAGCCAATGCAGTGGCATTTTATCTACAGTCGGACGGGGTTTTCACAAAAGTTCGCCACGTTCATCGGCTTGACCGGGATACGTCTGGAGCCATTTTATTTGCCAAACATGCCCTTTCCGCAGCAATGCTCGATCGGATGCTCGAAAAACGCCAAATCAAACGGACGTATGTCGCAGTTGTTCATGGCATCATGAAAAAAAGGAGCGGAACGATTAACGCGCCAATCGGCCGTGACCGCCATCATCCGACAAGACGAAGGGTGTCGAAAACGGGCGATAAAGCGATGACTCATTATCGCGTATTAGAAACGTTCAAAAATTCAAACACATCACTCGTCGAACTAACACTAGATACAGGAAGGACGCACCAAATTCGTGTGCATATGAGCTATATTGGGCATCCGCTCGCAGGAGACGTATTATACGGAGGAAGCGCGGAGCAATATAAAAGACAAGCACTTCATGCCGCTCGACTTATAGTTCCGCATCCATTTACAAATGAAACGATTACGTGCATTGCTCCTTGTCCGGATGGAATCGTTCCGTTTCCATAAGAAAAGCGCAAAGCACCTGCCTATCGGCGAAGATCGCACAAGCCCTACCGAGGAGACTTAGCCGCCGAAAGAAGAGGCGGAACAACTCGAGCCGATGGCGCTTGGAGCTAGACAGCGCCCCACCTAATCGTAAAATTTTATACTTTCTTACCTTATAAAAAACGAGGCAGCTTCTCTGCCTCGTTTATGAATGTGCTTGAATTCCTTCCGTCATTTCTTGCTCTCGTTGTATTTCCTTTTTCGTTACTTCGATCGTTTTGACATGGTGACCGTCCATTTCTATCACTTTCAATGAATAGCCATCCACATCAATCGTGTCGCCTTCTTTTATATCATAATACTCGGTTAAAATCCAGCCACCAATCGTGTCCACATCTGTGTCATCAATCGCTAAGCCAAATAAATCATTAACTTCGCTAATGAGCACTTTTCCATCAAGAATGGTATGCGTTTCATCGACTTTTTGAATAAGCGGTGTTTCATCGACATCAAACTCATCTTGAATTTCGCCGACAATTTCTTCTAGAATATCCTCTACTGTTACAAGCCCTGACGTTCCGCCATATTCGTCAACTAAAATGGCCATATGAATTCGTTCTTTTTGCATTTTCACAAGCAAATCATGAATTGCTATCGACTCGATCACTTGAATAATCGGGCGAACGTAATCTTTTAGCTCTTTTTTCTCCGCCGGATTTGTCACAAGATCGGTAAATATTTCTTTCACATTCACTAAACCGAGCACATGGTCTTTATCGCCATCAATGACCGGATAGCGCGTATATTTTTCTTCTTTAATAATGTCAAGATATTCTTCAACCGAATGGTGAATATCGAGAGCAACAATTTCTTTGCGCGGCACCATAATTTCTTTCGCAACCCGATCGTCAAAGCGGAAAATATTATTCACGTACTTGTATTCAGACTGGTTAATTTCCCCGCTTTTATAGCTTTCCGATAAAATTAAACGAAGCTCTTCTTCTGAATGAGCAAGCTCATGCTCAGAAGCAGGCTTTAAGCCAAATACACTTGTGACGATGCGCGCTGACGTGTTAAGCAACCAAATAAACGGATACATCACTTTATAAAATAAAATTAACGGCTTTGCAGTAAATAATGTAATCGCCTCTGCCTTTTGAATTGCCAACGTCTTCGGCGCCAATTCCCCGACAACGACGTGCAAAAACGTAATGCTCCCAAACGCAATCGCAAACGACAGTACGTGCGCGAGCGACGGCGATAGGTGTATTCGCTCGAATAACGGCAGCAATAATTTCTCGACCGTCGGCTCCCCGAGCCAACCTAATCCTAACGACGTAATCGTAATCCCTAATTGGTTCGCCGATAAATATTCGTCAAGACTGGAAATGACTTTTTTCGCTGCAACCGCCCGCTTATTTCCTTCGCTAATTAATTGATCGATTCTTGATGCCCGCACCTTCACAATGGCGAACTCTGAGGCAACGAAAAAGCCGGTCACAGCAATTAAACCCGCTACCATCAATAAACTAAATATGTCCAATGAACTTCCGTACGCGGCGTTCGCGTACGGATTACACCTCCTACGAGCCTTAGTTTAATCTTCTTCATTACTTTGCGTAAAAATTAAAATGTATTTAAGCAATTCTAGCACAGAAATCAACGCCGCAGCAACGTATGTCAACGCAGCAGCCCCAAGCACTTTATTGACCCCACGCTCTTCACCAGGAAAAATAATCCCTTCCGCTACCATAAATTTCTTTGCTCTTGCGCTGGCATTAAACTCCACTGGGAGCGTAATAAGTTGGAACGCAACAGCAAAGGAAAAGAAAATAATGCCTAAGCCAAGAAGAGAAAACTGATGAAAAATAAACCCTGCTAATAATAAAAACGGTGCTGCTCCCGATGTAAAATTGACGACTGGAAACATGCGATGACGAAGCACTAACGCTCCGTATGATTGTTGATGTTGCACCGCATGCCCGACTTCATGAGCGGCGACAGAAATCGCTGCAATCGACCGCCCATAGTACACCGGTTCAGACAAGCGGACAGTGCGTGAAATAGGATCATAATGATCGGTTAAACTTCCTGGCACTACTTCCACTGGTACATGATAAAGTCCATTGCGATCTAAAATCATTCTTGCCACTTCTGCTCCACTCAAACGAGAAGAAGCCGGTACTTCTGACCATTTTTGAAAATTGGACGATACTTTCATTTGCGCCCATAGCGAAATCCCAAACGCAATAAGAATAAGAAAATCCATCGGATGGAAAAACATTCATAAACCCTCCATTAGTCTTCGTATAACATACATAAAAATATGTTTATACTAATAATTATTTTACTGTACACCGCTATTTTCCGTCAAACAAAGCCCCTTTTCTTTAGTATGCTAAAAATAAACGGCTCTAAAAATTCCTTTTATTCACAAAAAGAGGCTTCATCCGAAGCCTCTTACTATTAAAAGTTAAAATTGTCCGGGTCTGGACCGATTCGTTTCTCTTGATTTAACAAATCAATTGCTTCCATCTCTTCCGCTGTTAATTCGAAGTCAAATATGTCTGCATTTTCTTTAATACGTTGTGGAGTGACTGATTTCGGAATGGTCACCACCTCGTTTTGTAAGTCCCAGCGAAGGATGACTTGTGCTGGCGTTTTGCCATACTTTTTCCCGATTTCCACTAACACCGGTTCGTTCAATAGCTCGCCGCCACGCATCAAAGGTGACCACGCTTCAAGCTGAATGCCGTTTTCTTTACAAAACATATGAAGCGCTTTTTGCGTTAAGCGTGGGTGGTATTCCACTTGGTTCACCATCGGTTTAATTTCACATGTTTCCATTAAATCTTGTAAATGGTGAATTTGGAAATTACTTACCCCAATCGCCCGAACTAATCCGTCTTTATACAGCTTTTCGAGTGCTTTATACGTTTCTTTATATTTCCCTTTAACAGGCCAGTGAACTAAATATAAATCGATGTACGCAAGATCTAACTTCTTTAAGCTTTCTTCAAACGCTTTTAACGTCGTATCATATCCTTGATCAGAATTCCAAACTTTTGTCGTAATAAACAATTCCTCTCGCGGTACGCCCGACTCTTTTACCGCTCGGCCGACCCCTTCTTCGTTTTGATAAAACGCCGCTGTATCAATATGACGGTAACCAATTTCAAGCGCCGTCTTTACCGCTTGAACAACTTCTTCCCCTTCTTGCACTTTATACACACCTAGCCCAACCCACGGCATTTTCACTCCATTATGTAATACAGCACCGTCTTGCAACGTTTTCATCACACTTCCCCCTTCCAAATTTGTACATTTCTATTATCCATTTTTTCCAGCCAAAAAAGCAACTTATCTGCTCATAAAAAAAGAAGGAGATTTCCCATCTCCTAAAATAAAATGAAGCTATATAACAACGCAAGGACAAACCGGTAAATAGCAAATGGTGTCAACTTCACTCTAGACACAAACCGCAAAAATACTTTAATTGCTAACAAGGCGACAAGAAAAGCGGTAACAAAGCCAATCGCAAAAATTGGAATGTCGTGCGTTGATAAAGACGAATAGCTTTTCAACAAATCCAAGCCACTCGCCGCCACCATCATCGGTACCGCGACAATAAAAGAAAACTCTGCGGCTGTTTTTCGGTCTGTTCCAACGAGCAACCCTCCGGAGATAGTCGATCCTGACCGTGAAAACCCTGGCCATAGTGCTAAACATTGAAATACACCAATACCGAACGCCTGCTTATAAGACAATGTATCGAGGGTTGTCGCTGTCACCGCTGTCCGTTTCTTTTCCGCAACAATCATAAGTATCCCACCTGCAACGAGACCGACTAATACGGTATACGGGGAAAACAAATAGGTTTTAATGGCATCATGCAAAATAAGCCCTAGAACAACAGCTGGAAGCATGGCGAAAATAATGTGAAGCAAATTTAGCCCCTTTTCTTTTTGTTCTTTCATGAGCCCAAAAAGATTGAAAAAACGTTTCCAATACACAACGACAACCGCTAAAATCGAACCAAGCTGAATAAAAATTTCAAACGTTTTTGCTGCTTCGCCCGTAAAATGAATCAATTCTCCAGTTAAAATTAAGTGTCCTGTCGAAGATACTGGCAAAAACTCTGTGAGCCCTTCGACCATTCCCATAATGACTGCTGAAAGATAATGCCACAACATCGCTACACCTCATTCACGTTTACTTGATCCATACTTTGTTACAGTACAACAACAAGAAATATTCCGTCAATATTGTTTTCTCCGGTTTCATTTAATCACATATGGATGAATAATAAACAACAAATGCATTAAATTTTTTTCATAAAAATAAGGTGAGGAGTTGTCCTCCTCACCTTATTTTTGACCGTTTTTCACCCATTGCGCTACTTGAATAGTACGTTTTGCTTGGTGCTTCACTGCTGCTTCAGCGTTTTCGAGAATGTTACCGTTTTGATCGACTGTGACGCTTGTGCCATATGGATTGCCACCACCCGCAAAGATTGCTGGGTCCGTATATCCTGGTGCGACTACAATGGCCCCCCAATGATACATCGTTGTGTACAATTGTAAAATCGTTTGCTCTTGACCACCATGCGCATTTTGCGCACTCGCCATCGCGCTGACGACTTTATTTACTAATTTTCCTTGGAACCAAAGACCTCCTGTCGTATCTAAAAACTGCTTTAATTGAGATGGAATGTTTCCAAACCGTGTCGGCACGCTGAAAATGATGGCATCCGCCCATTCTAAATCATTTAACGTGACTGTTGGCACGTCTTTCGTTGCTTCGACATGTGCTTTCCATGCTGGGTTTGACTCAATGGCTTCTTGTGGTGCAAGTTCTGGTACTTTCAAGACCCGCACTTCTGCCCCTGTTTCTTTTGCCGCTTCTTCTGCCCATTTGGCTAATTTGTAATTTGTTCCCGTTGAGCTGTAATAGATGATCGCTAATTTTACGTTTTCCATGTTTTCTTCTCCCCTTATTTATTTTTTCTCACCAATCTTACGGAAGATCGATGAGCATTAACCGTGTGTCGCTAGTTGCCGTCATTTTTACCGACGACGTTTCGGTTATTCTCGCCGAATCGCGCCTATATAGTTTAACCTTATCATTAATGGCTAATTCTCCCTCTATCACAAACAAAAAGATGCGCCGACCGCTTGTTTGTGTAAATGCGATGTCATTTCCCGCTTCTACATCCGATAAATAAATCGTTACATCTTGATGAATATGAGCGATATTTGGAGAAGACGGATTTTTTGCCACGACTGGCAACAGCTGATTTTTTAACAGAGCGACATCGTATGTTGTTTTTTCATATGACGGTGCGATGCCGTGTCGCTCAGGCAAAAACCATAATTGTAATAAATTCACCGGCTCTGTCGCTGACGGATTTACTTCCGAATGAACAATTCCTGTCCCTGCCGACATTCGTTGAATGCCACCGAATGTTGTCACCGCTTCATTCCCTAGACTATCTTGATGTTTTAATTGCCCGCTTAACACGATTGTAACAATTTCCATTTCTTGATGTGGATGCATCCCAAATCCTCGTAACGGTTGAATGACATCATCATTCAACACACGCAATGGTCCAAAATTCATATTGTTCGGATCAAAATATTCCGCAAACGAAAAACTAAAATACGTATCTAACCAGCCATGATTGGCATGATACCGTTCGCCGGCACGATATACTTGGATCAAACATTCACTTCCTTTCCAAAAATCTCGAAATCGAGATAAAAATATTTAATTACAAAATTATTAATTCGAGATTTATTATATAAAATCATTTAGTTGTTGTCAATTGATTCAAAAAAAAGGCAGCTTCGTGAGCTGCCGTTATTTCGCTAATGTAATATTCGTACGCTGCAACTGTGCCTCTGCTTCCGGGTGAAATTCGTTTTCCATTTTTGAAACAACAACTGTTGCCACACCGTTGCCAATTAAGTTCGTAATCGCACGCGCTTCGGACATAAAACGGTCGACCCCAAGAAGAAGAGCAATTCCCTCGACTGGAATCATCGGAAATGCCGCTAATGTTGCTGCCAATGTGATGAATCCTGAACCTGTCACCCCTGCTGCCCCTTTCGACGTCAGCATTAACACACCTAAAAGCGTGAGTTCTTGCCAAATAGTAAGGTCAATGCCATATGCTTGGGCAATAAACATTGCTGCCATCGAAAGGTAAATGGACGTTCCATCTAAGTTAAATGAATAGCCTGTTGGAATAACTAACCCGACAACCGATTTCGAGCAACCGTATTTTTCGAGCTTCTCCATCATTTTTGGCAACGCCGATTCAGATGACGATGTACCTAATACAAGGAGAATTTCCTCTTTAATATAAGCAATAAATTTAAAAATATTGAATCGATAAAACTTTGCAATCGCACCTAGCACAACAACGATAAAGAAGAACATCGTCGCATATACAGAACCCATTAATTTTCCAAGAGATACTAACGAACCTAATCCAAACGTTCCGATCGTATACGCCATCGCACCAAATGCAGCAATTGGTGACACTTTCATGACCATGTTTACAATGCCAAAGAAAATATCCGTTAACTTTTCAAATAACACTACCACCGGCTTTGCCTTTTCTCCTAAAGCAGCAGTTGCTACACCGAATAATACAGCAAAGAATAAAATCGGCAACAACTCCCCTTTTGCCATCGCACCGACGACGTTATCAGGAATAATGCCAAGCAAAAACTCAACGACACCGTGATTCACTGCTTCTGCTTGCTGCGTATATTGTGAAATATCGCCACCTTTTACAGCCGCTGTATTGAAGCCTGCCCCTGGTTTTACAACGTTCACAATAATAAGTCCTATTGCCAACGCAAATGTTGTCACAATTTCAAAATAAATCAATGCTTTTCCGCCAATTCGCCCAACCTTTTTTAAATCCCCCATATTGCCGATACCGATGACAACGGTAAAGAAAATAATCGGCGCAATAACCATCTTAATAAGCTTAATAAACCCATCCGCTAATACTTTCAATTTTGTCCCAAATTCCGGAAACAAAAAACCGATAACAATCCCTAAAAGAATCCCCGTAATAACTTGGACGGTTAAATTTTTAAACGTGAGCCTCATTTCTCCCACTCTCCCCTTTGTTTTTTGATAACGCTTTCAACTTTAAACCCCTTTGCTGATTTTATCGTAACGAATGTTTTTAAAAATTTGAATATTATGTTACTAATGGTCATTTTGTTCATTTTGGTCTCTAAAAAAAGAAAGCTGAGCATCTTACTCAGCTTTCTTGATTTGTTGCAAGAGCTTACTCCCGAATTCCCGCTCAAATTCGTCATATAAAGGAGCAAACTTTTGTTTCCACGTTTCTTGTTCCTTCTTCGTTAGTTCGTAAATATGCATCTTTGGATTTTGTTTCATTTTCGCCAGTTGTGCTTCGTTTTGTTTTCTTGATTGTTTTAAGTTCCAAGCTGTCGTTTCTTGCATCGCTTCTGTAATCTTTTGCTGTATATCTTTCGGCAGCTTCTCCCAAAAATGCTTGTTCACGATGACTGCATATCCAAGATAGCCGTGGTTGCTAATCGTCAAATATGGCTGGAACTGGTAAAAATTTTTTGAATAAATATTTGAAATCGTATTTTCTTGTCCATCAAACTCATGTTTTTCTAACGATTCATACACACGATCAAACGGCACAACAACTGGCTTCGCTCCTAAAAGCTGAAATTGTTTTTCAATTATTTCACTTGGCATGACACGGAATTTTAATCCCGAAAAATCACTTGGCTCGATAAGTAGACGACGGTTGCTCATCATTTGCTTAAAACCGTTGCCCCATAAAGCTAATCCTTTCATCCCTTTTTTCTCTAACATCGCTAATAAATTTTTTCCTACTTTCCCCCTAAACACGTGTTCTACGTCATCGTAATTTTCAAAAATAAACGGCAAATCAAGCACTTGCCACTCAGGAAGTAATTGCGTCACCTTTGATACGGACGGCGCAATTATTTGGACGTCCCCACGCAAAAGGGCATCGATTTCTTCATCATCGGAATAAAGCGAGCCATTCGGAAACACTTCCACTTTGACGCGTCCATTTGTTTTTTCCTCGACAAGCTCTGCGAATTTTTGCGCCGCCAACCCTTTCGGCGTATTTTCCGCTACGACATGGCTAAAATAAATAACAATTTGCTTATGTAATCCTTTTTGTTCATCATCGTACACAATTTGGGTAGATGTTTGTTTTTGAGCAATAAATAACATTACTCCTACTACGACAAACAACATTCCATTGACGAACCACCATTTTTTCATTTCTCCACACCACTTAACGATTGATTTAAGAAAATTCTAACACACAAAAAAAGAAATGTTAAAATAGAAAAAAGAACGATTTACCGAGGGAGAAATAATGAAACGCTTGTCGATTCGTTGGAAAATTACTGCGCTTATTTTCTTTATTGTTAGTTTCTCGTTGTTACTCGGAGGACTCATCGTCATTGGAAATTTTGTGCATACAAAAGAAGAAGAGCTAAAGCAACGGGCACTGTTAACAGCCCGAACAGTAGCTGAGCTTCCAGAAATTAAACAAAAAATAACAGGGACAAAAGAAGAACGAGACAAAATTAATCCGATTGTCGAACGATTGCGCGTCATTCACGGCGCTACGTACATTACCGTTCTTGATATGCATAAAATTCGTCTTTCTCACCCTGTCAAAGCGATGATTGGAAAACGTTCTAGCAGTAAAGATGAGGGACCAGCGTTTGCGGAACACACCTACACCTCGAAAGCACGCGGGGAAATCGGTACGGTCATTCGCGCCTTTGTCCCGGTAATGAATGATAAACATGACCAAATTGGCGTTGTCATTGCTGCATACCTTCTCCCTAACTTTATTCAAGTGCTTCTATCGCTAAAGGCGGAAGTTTTAGTGACCACAAGCCTTTCTTTGTTATTTGGTGGCTTTGGTGCATGGCAACTGGCTTCCCATATTAAGCAGCAAATGTTTCAACTGGAGCCACATGAAATCGCAAAATTATTAGTGGAACGGACAGAAACATTTAATGCAATGCACGAAGGAGTGATTGCCATTGATACAGATGAACGCATTACGATTTTTAATGATAAAGCGAAAGCAATGCTTGGCGTAACGGAAGATGTAGTCGGAAAACCTATTCGTTCCGTTCTTCCCGATACCCATTTACCAGAAATTTTACAAATAAACCGTCCAATCTATAACAAAGAACTACAAATTCGAAATTTAACGATTTTAAGCAACCGCATCCCGATTAAAGTCAACGGGGAAACCGTGGGAGCGGTCGCTATTTTCCAAGATCAGACAGAAGTAAAAAAACTAGCAGAAGAACTAACAGGAGTCAAAGCGTTTGTCAGCGCTCTTCGCGTGCAATCTCATGAATATATGAATAAGCTCCATACAATCGCTGGACTCATTCAACTAGGACATAAAGAAAAGGCGCTAGACTATGTGTTTCAAGTGACAGCCGAACAAGAAGAATTAATTCGTTTTTTAAGCAAAAATATTAAAAATGAAAGCATTTCCGGCCTTCTTTTAAGCAAAATTAGCCGTGGAAAAGAACTAGGGATTACTGTAACGATTGACCGTCATAGTAAATTACACAAATTCCCAAAATCTTTAGATCACCATGATTTCGTCGTCATCCTTGGCAATTTAATTGAAAATGCCTTTGATTCGTTTCAAACGGTTAGCGACCGTCCAAAAGAAGTATATATTAGCATCGAACAAACGGAGGAAATTTTACTGCTATCGGTAGAAGATAACGGCTGCGGCATGGAAGAATCGGTACAAGCCCATATGTTTGAAGAAGGGTTTTCTACAAAAAAAGCAGCAGGACGCGGCATTGGCTTATATTTAATCAAACAAATCGTTGAAAAAGGGAAAGGAAACATTCATGTCGAGTCGGAAAAAGGAAAAGGAACGATTTTTACAATTACCTTTGACATGTGAGGGGATGGGAAATGTATAAAGTAGTATTAATCGAAGATGACCCGATGGTACAAGAAGTAAATCGCCAATTTATCGAACAAGTCCCTCCATTCCGTGTCATCGGCATCGCCGCCAACGGTGTGCAAGGAATGGAAATGGTTCGCCACCTTCGACCTGAT
Source organism: Anoxybacteroides voinovskiense (assembly GCF_014196205.1). Classification (GTDB taxonomy): domain Bacteria; phylum Bacillota; class Bacilli; order Bacillales; family Anoxybacillaceae; genus Anoxybacteroides; species Anoxybacteroides voinovskiense. The sequence continues at coordinate 16,972 of NZ_JACIDE010000018.1, forward strand.
TTGGTGATTATTGATATTTACATGCCCGTAAAAGACGGACTTGAAACAATCCAGGCTATCCGAACAGAAAAGCTCCCAGTAGATGTCATTGCCATTACTGCTGCCAATGATATAGAAACAGTTCGGCGCATGTTGCAAAACGGTGCCTTTGACTATATTATGAAACCGTTCAAGTTTGAACGGCTGAAACAATCGCTCGAGCATTACCACACCTTCCGCCAAACATTAAAGACAAAAGAAAAAGTTACCCAAAAAGAGCTAGACACTCTTCTACAGTCCAACGAAAAAGAGGGGCGGTCCGAGCTTCCGAAAGGCTTGAACGACATTACCTTACAAAAAATTGTCGATTTTTTGCAGCAACAAACAGCTCCTGTTTCTGCGGAAGAAGTAGCAGAAGGAGTAGGCATTGCCCGTGTTACCGCCCGTCGTTATTTGGAGTATTTAGAGAAACAACAGAAAATCCATCTTGACGTTCAATATGGAGGTGTCGGTAGACCAGTGAACCGTTATATGAAACGGCCATAATTTTACCCGAGTTCTATATTTTGATAATATAGATGTAACATTTCTTCTCTCATCTCGACTAATCCAGTAGACACGTTTTGTCACAACTAAGGAGGTTTTTTTAATGAAACCGTTATACAAAACCGCAGCTATTTCTATATTGGGGCTTTCGCTCTTATCGGGATGCGGTACACAACAAGAAGTAGCCAAAACATTACCAAGCAAGCAAACGGAAAAACAAAGCAACGAACAAACACAAGGAGCACCAACCGACCATCAAGAACAAAACAAAAAAATTCGTTTATTAGAAAAAAAATTGTCTTATACCCGAAACGGAAAAACATATGAAGAAATGGCCTATTTAAAAACGAGTGAAAACCAATCATTTTCCCTTTATGTATTAGAAGGATGGGAATTAGAAGCGGAAGAACCGAACGCAGACGTTCTTTTAAAAGATGGTTCGTTCGTCCGAATTAGCTTAATTCATCCAGAAGCAGGAGAGATAGACTACGGAAAAACGGTTGAAGAGCAAGCAAAAGCCGTCTCTGCTGATGCTGCTCGCCAACCAACAGATAAGCTGCAAGGATTGTTGCATGATGCTGTTTGGTATAAGGCTTATACAAATGATACGGCTGTCAACGTCATTTGGCTTAAAGGGAATGTGCCAATGATTGTCAACATCCAAACACCACGCGACCAAGAAGTGCTTGAACCGATTTTCGCAATGCTCTCTACAGTGGAAAAAACAGAAGTGACAAAACCAAATGAAAACTCAAGCAACCCTGACGAACCGACAAGTTCTGATGCACAGTAAGGCTGTCGAATCGACAGCCTTTTTTGCACTCCAAAAGAAGACCTTCGCGTCGTGCGAAGGTTACACAAACATTTTATTCTCTTCCTTTCGGAAAAAGGTCTTCATCGCGTGAAAGACGTCTGATTTTTGTTTAAGGATATAGTAGCGAAACTTTTCGTCTTTAATGTTTTTGTAAGCAGACATTAGCGTCGAATGGCGGTTGTACTGATACAACTGTACACCCTCTACACATTTTAAGTTTCATCATCCCATGATATGCTCTAATGCTTCTTCAAAAAACTCACACGCCGCAATGACACCGTCCGCAAAAGCTTTTTCATACATATCACTTGTTTCTATTATAGCATATTGCAAACGTTGGTCAGCGATGATTACTTGTAGGAGCAATAATTTAACAATCATGTCTTTATTCATTTGATTCCCTCCTACATAGCCTTTGCGATTTCCACTAAAAGCTTCATAAGCATTGGCATCATTTGAACAAGAATATAACCAATACTTGCGTTTTGAATCATTGAATAGCCTTTCTCTTTATTACCGATCATTAACATGAGTGCTCCACCACTCATAATGACAAGTGCAATAGGATACGACAATCCTTTAATCAGTTCTACTAACGGCATGAATGCATTCGTGGCTTTTTCGTACACAACCCCACTAACGGTCGCTGCGCTTGCGAAATCGACACCTGTAAATGTCAGTAATATCGTACTACCAGCAATCGTAAGTGCCGCTTCAATTCCATTCCGTTTGAACTTTTTTACCGATGAATCGCCTCTTAAAAACTCAGAAATCGTACCTACTCGTTGAATTTTCGGTTGGAATATCATGTTGACATCTCCTTTTCAGTGAAATTCACTCGCTAAAAACACCTTCACGTCCATCCCAGCACAAAGCTCAAGTAGTTGTTTTCGCTTATATTCCGTCGTTGTCATCCAAATAAATATCGGTTGTACTTTAAATACACCAAGTTCAAGCATTTTCCGGTACTTAGCGATTTTAGCTTTATTTACACTCATTTTCTGCTGGTGATCGACTTCAACAATATAATACCGACCATCTCGGGTAAACAGCGCATCGGCTACGATAGAGACAACTCCCTTGATTTCGAGTTTCACCTCGTTCTTCCACGTTGCCGGGCATCCGTACGCGATGTAAATGTCATTTCGCATGATGTAGTGTCGTGCCTGTATCGTGCGCTTTCTGACCTTCCTAGCGCCCGTTCTCTCGCGTCCCTCCTTCGTTAGATAATAAACAGCCTCCCCGTCTAAAAACTTCGCTACATATGGCTCCAGCGACTTCATGACGCGACTTGTATTTCGCGGACTCCCTAAGTCGTGCAACACTTGTAATTGACTGCGTGTGAGGTAGTCAAGTTTCGCTAATGACGAGAGAATAGCTTCTTGACGTTGCTCCTTCTCTATTGCCTTTTTCAATGTCCTTTTTCTCCTTTCTAGGTCTGATGTTGATATGAGGTTCAATCAGTCGATTAATATCATCGTCGGCAACATACGCACATTGGACAATGTTCTTTCGGTCTGTCACATAAACAGCCCGCCCTGGAATGAGTGGTAAATGTGCAGCATCTGTTTCTCCTTCACCAAGCACGACTTGGCTGGCCACTTCTGTTTGCAGGCGGAAGCATAGCTTGGCATCGGCGTTCTGTTTGATTTGCCTAGGGAGTGTGTCGGCCGTGGCGTACTGTGTGCAGAAAATCAGCCGATACCCCAGCGCTCCGGCAACGCGCGCAATCTCGGAAAGGATATGTTCACACTCCACTTTGAGCCGTTTGATTTCCTTATCCGTCTCCCCAGCACTGGCGATCTGCGCTGCTTCGTCAACAATGATGAAATGACGCTCCTTGACTCCGGCCGATTTCACATCTTCGATTCCTGCGCCGAGGAAATGTTCTAACCTCCTATTCATCTCATCACGTATGGTCCTTAGAGCCTCTAGGGCTTCGGCAGGACTTTTCGCCACCGCCTCGACTTGTCGCACGTCTTTAAACTTCGCGAATGATAAGCCACCTTTTAAGTCTAAAATGGTGATCTTTACATCATCGGGGCGCCGTGCGATTAAAGAAGAAACAAGCAGTTTTAGGAAGGCGCTTTTGCCCTTTCTTGTTGCTCCGGCCACAACCATATGAGGAATGGCGTCAAAATCATGTGTCACGAAATCACATCGCGACACGCCAATAGGGATTTCCCATCCTTTGCATTGCGAAAGCATCGAGTCACTGAACGGCAGCCATTCTGGCATCGGTCGCTCATATATGCGAATTTTGAGCATGCCGTCAAAAGACATTTCGATTTCTTTTCGGAATTTCTTTTTCTTCATGAGGATCGTTTTGGTTTGCTCAAGGATATTGCTGCGAAGATGGATTGTTTTGAGGTCTGCAAGGGATATATCCAGTGTGCTACGTTTAATGTTTAGACCATCTTCAAAGACATGCTTTTTCTTTTCAAAATCCGCAAAGGATAAACCGAGTGGGATCTGAAACACGTACTCTGTAAATCCCTCCCCTTTCGTGCGTCGATAAATTCTGATTTTCTTTCCGTCTTTAGACACAAGCCCCGCGTTCGCTGCAATACGTTCAATTTTCGTTTTATCATCGCCCGTTCCATGCTGTTTGAAGTAAGTTGTTGCAGCAATCCCACCAGCCACCAGCGACGATAGAATTTCGAAAAGCAATTCATACCACCTCCCACTGTCAATCCTTAAATATCCGATAGGATAGTCGCTCACGCTGAGAACAATTGTAAACAACTAGATGCGCTGATATAATGCAGTTTTGCTTGTCGTTCCCCGTGTCTACAATCGGCAACAAGCGCGAACAACAAAAACGACTGTAACCGCGACGAGTGAATGCGACAACAAATACGTCGTTTATATCGTTCTTGATCGCGTCTGATACATCGTATTTTGATATGTTTGTCCATTATTCCATATTTTTGCCCCAGGTTTAAATTCGGGATTTTTGGACAAGACTGTTATAAAAACGACTGGGAGGGAATATTGATGTTTTGGTTAGGGAAACCGAGAAGTAAATTTGGGAGATGGGTAGATAAAGTAGGACTAACACAAGAGGAAATTGCTCGGAAAGCAAAAGTTGGGAGAACAACGATTTCTAATATGTGTAAGGACCAGAACTACAACCCTCGCATATCCACCTGGGTGAAAGTAGAACGAGCACTAAAGTCGTTAGGGTATTACGTGAAGAGAGAGGATTTTTTTGATATATAAAAAATGCCTACTGCAAGTAAGTAGGCTACTGTCTGAGAGCAGGATGTTCAAAATACTGTGTTGCCACAGACGAGAAATTATTATAATCAAAATTTACCCAATTAATCTTATCAGCCGTCTGACGATCAAGACTGATTTTTAAAATCGTATCAACTGATTCTTTTCCGTATTTATCAACTAATGCAAACTGCCATAGTAACGTGACATCGCTAATATTCTTTTGTTTAAAAAGCGATTCCAATATCTTTTTGGAATCCATTAAAATTCCTTTTCGTGTAAGATTCGTCGACAAGTTCTCATCAGCGTATAATTTAGCTACAACCACTTTATCATTTGCATCCGTCGTACCAGCATTATCATTTACTTGTAACTCGACAATCCTTTTCTCACCAGTATTTGTTTTCTTTCCTAGTTGGTCATAGATAATTTCTTTTACAATCTCATGGGTCGTTTTTTCTTGTTTTACCTTTGCTTTCTCTGTTTCTGTTTTAGGTTGAGTTGCAGCCGGTTTAGCATCTCCCTTCTCTTTATCTTCCTGTGAACTTTCTTCTCCACCGCCTGCTATACCTGCAACAACAATTATAGCCAATACCCAAAACCACCATCTTGTGTAGAACCGCTTTTTCTTCTTTTCGTTCATATTCATCCCCCTATATATTTATTTACTTTTACAAAATATCACATTTTGCTCACAAAAATTGTCGAATATTGTAAAAAACATTAGATTTTTTGATAACAGACTTAATTATTAATTTTGTTCATTTGGAAAAACAGCAATATTCGATTCATCGAATATCTTATCAAATGTAATATCGTGTATGAATGTATTACCCCAATTTTGAGTTTCTACTTTAGTGTCTTTTGTAGCCGTTACTCCTAATCCTTTAAGTATCTCTTCAAGTAATTTATCGGTTTCAACTTGAAGGTGTACCAACCTCCCCTGATAAAAAATAGCTACAGCATATGTAAACAATTCCGATTTGCCATATGTTAAGTAATCCGCGTTTATGGTTGAACCGTCTTTTAATTGAAACTTTCCATTATCGTACTGCTTTTCACTAGAATCAAGCTTAAATCGTTTATTAAATTCATCTTTAGTCAAAAAGGTTTTGCTAGTTGATTGGTCTTCTTTTTTAGCTTGTTGTTGCTCATTCTGATATTTCTTTTGCGCATCTTCCTCTTTCTTTTCTTCCTGTATAGGTTTCGATACTGGTTGCGCTTGCTTCTTATCGTCGCTGTTACCAGTCACGCTTCCGATAATAAATAAGACCATTAACATAGCCCAAAACCACCACTTTTTCCATATATTCTTCATAATTCTATCTCCTTCCTATGCATTTTCTATATTCGAACATAACATATCCGACATGTACTTTTTGTCGAAACATGTCGCAATAAACAAAAAAATCCCCTGCCAAACGGCAGGGGACTCAAAGTGTTGAAAGACGAAATTTTAAACTAATCTTTGTTTGTAAAGGAGATGATGTAGTAGATCTTTATTAGTTAACAACTGCTCTCCATTTCAAACCCGAGTAATAAGACTTGTAAAAATCTGATGAATAGGAAACAGAATAGGTTGCTGTCCAAACTGTGTTTGCTCCCGTAGTTCCTGTGTGTGTAACTGTACCATTATTATAGAATCTGCCGTTTACAACATAGTAAAAACCAGTACTTTCTAGATCGACTTGAACGTCACCATCAAATTTTTTTGAATCTGCGACTATACCTTGGTACATAGGTTTTACATTTGTTTGTACCCAACCAAAAGAGCCATCTCTGCAAGCGGAAAGAATTACTGATAATTTAGGTTTATAAGTGCTTGAAACACTTAATGTAGTAAGAGTCTCTACCCAACCACAAGTAGCAGAAGTAGTGGCTGAAGTAATGGAAGCATCAGTAGCAGCCTTGGTTGAATTTGGCTGAGGATTCTCCTTTTTGATTTCATCTACAGATTTCCCAGAAAGCTCTGCAGCTCTTTTGACCGCTTGTTCATAAGTAAGATCCACTGTGTAATCGTTACCAGATTTTCTTATTTTGTCTAATTCTGCATCACTCTTTGTTGCTGCTAAAGCGTTGTTACTAAGCAACAGGGCAATAAAAAAAGCTGGTAAGACAGAAAGTAACAATTTTTTCATCGAAATCCCCCTAAAAAAGTTTACTTTTGTCGAAATATATAATTCTATCCTATTATTAAAATTCCTTCTTTTTTAAAAAAATTTTTTATATAAATAAATTAAGTTTATTTTTAGTTAATTTAATTTATTTTTTACAATTTTTATATTAAAATATTTGAAGAGTAGTTTCGAATACTAGGGGGATGACACACATGAGACTTGCAAAAACTAAAACCTTTATTTCGATAGTATTGTTACTTCAAACATTTTTATTAACGGCTTGTAGTACTTTTAATACTGCTTTTATGGATTTTAAAGAATACGAAGGTCGACCATTAAAAATTGGAGTAATTGGAAAACCGCCAGAGGTAAGGGAAAAAAACGTAGAGTTTGTTTCCATAAAATTTTCTGATTTGGAAAACGAAAAATTTAATTCCTACGATGCTGTCTTTATTATGAAAGAGCATCTATCCGAAGCCGCCGCAAGCAAATATGCTAAGGTTTATCGAAATTCTAAAATCCCTTTTTTCTTTATTCAATCAGAAAAGTCTTATTTACCTTTTGTGGATGAATCATTAACATATGAAGGAGCTTTAAAAACAGGATCTAAAAGTTATGCAACAGGATACCTTAACACAAAGGATGGACCTAAATATTGGGAATATCGTTTGTATAACGATATAAAAAATGAAAAAACGATTCAGGAAGTTTTCTCGAGAATTTTTATGACAATAGAGGAAAACACGAAAAAGTAATAATGATTTAAAGTTCCTATCCACATCAAACAAAAAATCCCCTGCCAAACGGCAGGGGTTAAACAATAATAGCATCATACCCTTTTTTCTTTAGTTCTTCAGCTAAACGCTCTGCATTTTTCCTATCAGCAAACGCCCCGACTTGCACGCGGTAGAGTTTTCCGTCAGACACTTTTTGTTGTGGTTGTGATGGTGCTGAGTTTGCTTTTTGCGGCAACCCCAAGAATTTTGCGATGCCACGTGCGTGCGCTTCACCTACTGCTTTGAGAAACGCCTCGTTTTTTAATAGCTTGGCGTCGTTTGAATCAATGAACAAGTTTTCTGTCAACACGGCAGGCATTCTTGTTTCTCGAAGTACTGCATAGTTCGCTCGCTTTTTTCCACGGTCTATAATAGCTTCGAATCCCCGCATTGCGGATAAAATTTCACCATGCAGCACGTTTTGCAATGCAATTGACTGTGGTGATGCGTTAGGATGGACATAGCTTTCAAACCCTGTGCCCTTGCCAGCATTGATATGCACGCTGACAAATACGTCCGCGCCCCATGCGTTTGCCATGTCGGCGCGTTGGGACAACGTCAGTGTTTGGTCTCCTGTACGAGTGACACGTTGTTCAAAGCCTGTGTAGTTAGCTTCGAGATAAACCATGGCATATTCTACGATTTTATGAGTCAAGTTTTTCTCCTGTAGTCCATTTGCCACCGCGCCAGGATCATCGCCGCCATGCCCTTTATCCCAGTAGATTTTAGACATTTTTCCCTTCTCCTTTCTCGCTTCTCCCTTTCAACACTTCCACTGCCTGCTTGATTTGTTCTGGCACAGGAAGTCCAATTCGTCCGGCATTTTCAATGATCGAAAGTAGCTCATTCGCTAAATAAAAAAAGATCGTTGCGTCTCGGAACAGTCCATTTGTTCCGACTGCACGATCAATGAGGTGGCCGACTGCAACTAGCGCGAAAATCATGACTTTTTTCGGAATGCGCTTGAAGCCAACTGCGCTTCGCAGATTCCCTTCGCGACTGGCAGCTAGTACACCTGTCACATAGTCAAGAATCACAAACGCAAGCAAAATACCGAGCAGTTCTGACCATCCGCCGAAAAGATACCCGACAACAGCCCCAACCGCAGCCGCGCCGGTTTTGTAAATGATATCGAATCGTTCCATGTGCGCCCTCCTATACAAACATAAAATCATACGTTACTTTCATCGTGTTTGTGCTCGTCTTCGTCACTGGTGTTGGGAGAAGGTTTCGTGCTCCTAACGAGCCTAATTCAGCCATAAAGAAAGAGTATTCATCGCGCAAGAAATACTCTCCATCTTTGACAGCTATGCCTGGGTATGCGAAAGTGTTATTCGGCTGTGAAATTGCGTATGATAGTCTGTTCATTTGCAAATCAAAAATAAAAAGCCCCCAACTTGTGCGAACCGCAATTTCGTTTTTCTGCTGGTTATATGCCATCCCATACGCTGCGATATTGGTGTCAAAAATATTTTTCGCCTCGATAATGTTGAAGTTGCTATCGTATTTTGCCCAGCGTAAAGGATATTGTCCATTCACTTGTGTCGCAGACTGTCCCAACACATAAAAATATGCCCCTACTCTTTCTATTGCGTATAAATACTGGAATCCAGAAAGTGTGATGGTGCTTTTTGTTCCATCTGACTTTTTGATTTTATAGATTGTATTATAACTACCTCTATTCCCCATCACGTAATAGATAAAATCTGCATCATAAGTCATATCATAAGCGACATCGTAAGATGATGAAAAGTTCGTATCCCAAACACGACCAATTGTAAAAGTCGCATTTTTTCCGTTCGTCCCAGGTGTAACTAATATTTCCATGATTTTTCTTGCTCCACTTCCTGTCGCTTCCATCGTCCAAAAACTAGAGCCATCAAAGCATAGACCACCTCTATAATCAGAGGTGCTCGATATTCCGTTATTCCCTTTCAATGCTACGTACCACTCATAATTTTTCTGATAGTATCGTTGGCTTGATATTGACGAAGAACTTCCTATGTCTGAATACCACACAACCGACGAAAACGTCCCATTTGCTGCTTGCGTTGAAAAATCAAAAACAAAATGAGCGATTCCTTTATCTGTATAACTTTCAGTCGTGTTAATCGTCCCGCGTTTTGTGTCTGTACCAACATACTCATTTTTGAAGGCAAAGCCGACAATATCTCCCATCACAACACGCTCATTTTGCGGATTTTCCGGTCTTGAATCTGTCGTGAGGGCGATAGTATCAAACGGAAAAAATCTACTTGTAATTGGTCGCATATTTGATTCGTAATACGTTTTGCTGCTTGTCGACCATGCGCCAATTTGAGAGTATTCTCGAATGAGAATGTATTCAAGGTAATCCTTCATGTTTATTGAAATAAAGTTTTCCGCCGTGACTTCTTCAACTTTTTTCCCGAATCGCTTTTCGTCAAAAAGCTCTACTTTTGTAAAACCGCGAATCGGAATGGAACTGACTTTATGTTTCAACATCTCAATAACTTCACCAGTCACGAAATTTTCTTTTCTAGCGAGTGAATGATACGCTCGTTCCATATCAAATTCCAACGCTTCCACCTCATTTCAATGTGATTTGTACTGTACTTGACACCGCTGGGAACGGCCGAATTTGGTCGTGCGTTCGCCATTGATTGATAGTTTCCGTGATATTTGCAGATACCGGAACAAGTACTTGTGCGCTGACAATTCGACCGTTAACAACCGATTGGAAACGGCTTGTGTATGGTGAAATTGCGTTTTTCCATTGAATTTCTTCTGTTGCATTCGCGCGCGGTAAGCGATCGGAAATACCGCCGAGCAAGTTTGCTGCATACACAAACACTTGAAGACCACGCGGGTCAATAGTCAACGTTCCGGTGCTTGTTTTCATTTGCACATCTAAAAACGCCGATCCGGGAGGCATTTGTAATATGAGAAATGGAACGCCGATCGTCACAAATCCAGCTTGGCATGTTTGCTTGATTGTATTAAATGTCGGTTTCCCGCCGTACATAAATGATATTTCAACGGTCATCGCCGTCGATGCTTGTCCTATTAACGATAGACCCACTTGTGCGTTTGCGGAACTAAAGTTCGTAATAACAAGTGAAAGAGCTGTTTGCACAGATGTACCGATAGAAAGAGTCTTTTCATTCGTTCCGACAATGAAAGAAGGCTGGGACAACGAAACATCAGATGAAGTGAGTTGGTCTTGTTCCTGCGTATGAATGCCTGGGATAATATACGACAACTCCACTTCATTTCGATACGGTTCATCGGGAAAACGCCGCATACGAACAATCCGCGTCTGAACGTTAATTCCAAGCTCATCATCAAAAACATTCACGTAGTCCCCAACAGAAAACTCATATTGTGAATTTCCTGTCAATGCAGATAAGTCGATGACTTTGCACTGATACGAAATAACAGGTTGCGACAATACTTTCAGTTTTTCTTGTGCCGCACGCATGAGGTCTCCAGCAAGCAAGAAACGCTCATCTTCCCACACATACTCTTTGCGATACTTTTGCTTTGCCTCAATCAACGGGATTCCTAAACTCGTATACCAAGAGTAGTCCTCGACATACGGTTTGTTGTCATTTACACTCTCGATGGACAGCCCGTTCTTTCCGTACGGGTACAAGACTGTCGCTTCCGGCGCGCGGATTGTCCGTTTGATTTCTTTCAAGTTTTTACGATACCGAAAGCCATAGCCACGATTCGTCCCAATCTGTTTAACAAGGTTGATTTCTTTTTTTACTGTATCAAATTGGATTTCATGCCCTGTAATTTTCGTCCACTGTCGAATCGCCCAAAGCGCCGACTTCCTCTTCTCACTCATCGAGTGTTGCGTTTCTTGTGACGACAACGCTTCTACACGCCCAACTCCCCAACCCGTGCGAGCAACGATCTGTTCCAGCCCAGCTTTCGGTGTCTTTCGGTCAATGGTAATTTCGATTAGAAACGTATCGAGCAATTTCACGAAATACGATGGACAAACAACATCGAAAATCGGTTTTCCATTCGCATCGCGTCCATCGTTCATTTCAGAAATAAAAAAGCGCTTGCCCATATAGATGATTTCCATGTCGTTCATCATCACTCGGGCAAGACGATCATCACGAGGAAGTGAAAACGTGAGCACTTCTGCGTCGTTTAATGTCTCTTCATGTTCAATGTTGTACGCATTTTTCAGAACACCGAGTGGCTTGCCGGTAAGGTCATATAGCACCATCTGGTGTTCGATTTTTCTTGAAAAACTCAACGCTCTCACCTCCTACAAGAATCGTTCGCGCCATTCCACCGATACGTTTAGCGTATTCTGCGCCTCGACGGTCATTATATTTGTGCCCGGCTGCAAAGACAAAAAAGTGCCCGTCGTTTTGTCTAAAATATTCGTATCGTTCAACAGAACAGTCATTTCATCACAATCAATCGTTAGTACATCGCTTGATTGGATGGTATTTGAAATAGTTAGTTTGTCGTTACCGACCGTCAAAGACAAGGAATTTGTATTAGCGTTCGATATTTTTATTATTGGAAACACGTCATATGTTCCGTTATTTTCGAGAGTGATTTGTTTGTCGCTTGCGGTAATTTGCTTCGATACGCTTGTCTTATTGACGCTATATGCGAATGGCTCCGCTTGAAACGCCACCTTCACAAGCGATATCCCTTGCAAATGCTCAACGTCCACTTGTCCTGCCACCTTCGCCATATAATACACATCCGGCGACGTGTCAAAAATAAGTTGCTTTCGTTCTCGCGTATAGAGCCATTGCGCCACTTCACGCAGTTTAGGGATTCGTTCAGAGCGCGTGCAACGAACACCGAGTGTGCATTCGATTCGCTTATCTTCTAGCCAGCCTGAGAAAAGAATATTGCCATCGCGTCCGGGTACGGACTCATAGGTATCTTTCATATTTGACACAAGTGGCATCTTTAAATCTGTGACAAGAATGTCCATTTCCCTTGTGTGTTTTCCATTGAAAGAAAATCCCGACATTACCTCATCCCCCTTGCCTTACGGGATGATTGAGATATCGAGTATAACTCGCGCGAAATGCGATATATATCCTCGTCGTTTCTAACGACCATATTTTCGATGATGATTGTCGGTCCTCCGCTCGCAGCGCCTGACATAACGTTACCGACCACATTCGTTTCAACAACATGCTGAATCGCCGCTGGCTTTATACTTGGCAGAGCGATGTTGCCGATTTGTTGACCGGCTTTTGCTACTCGTTTTGCCATATCAACAACACTGTTTTCGGCTAGTTTCGCATCGTCCGTAATACCAATTGCTAAACCTTGTGACAAATATCCCCCGTATTCCGCAAACAAACGGCTCGGGCTGCGAATACCGAAAAAGTCTTTAATTTTATTCGTTAATCCAGAAAGCATAGACCTAACCTTGTCCCATAGCCAATCCGCCATGTTGCTCATACCATTCCATATGCCACGAAGCAAATCTTTACCAATTTCCACAAAGCTACTTGCCCAACTTCTTGCGGTGTTTTTGATACCTTCCCATATGTTGATTATCGTGTCTCTTACACCATTAAAGATATTAGAAATAGCGCTTTTTAAGCTGTTGAATGTGTTTTGCACTGCAGAAGATAAACTGCTAACGATATTGCTAACGCTCGTTTTGACACCATTCCACACGTTCGATAAAAATGACGCGATCGCATTAAAAATAGTCGTTGCTGTTGCTTTTAATCCATCCCAAACGGCGACAACAGTTGTCTTAATTGCGTTCCAAACAGTTGAAAAAATCGTCTTGTATATGTTGAGTACGGTTGTAAAATACACTTTTATCCCTTCAAAAATGGCTGTAGCTGCTGTTTTTAGTCCTTCCCAAACCGTTGTGACTACCGTTTTAATTCCTTCCCATATGGTTGTAAAAATCGTTTTATAAATGTTAAAGACCGTTATAAAATACGTTTTCAGTCCATCCCAAACAGCCGCAGCTACAGCTTTTATTCCTTCCCATGTTGCCGATAGAAACGCTTTGATTTCATCCCAGTTTTTATACAGCACAACACCAATAGCTACTAATCCAGCAATTGCCCCGATCGCAATCCCGATCGGACCGGTAATAACAGCTATCGCGCTTGAAAAGACCCCTGCCATTCCACCAGCACTAGCCAGCACGCTTGCCAACGCCCCAAACCCTTGCATGGCGGTTCCTACAATCGACAATACTACACCGATTGTCGCAACAACCCCGAGTAGCACAGCTGAAACGGCCGCTCCAATTGCGATAAATTGCTGCATACCTGTTGGTAAGCTGTTAAAAACATTAAATAAACCTTGTATCGCCTCTGCAACCACTCGAATAGCTGGTGCTAATGCATCGCCAATAGAAATTTGTGCGGTTTCAATAGCGCCGCCTAGTTCCTCAAGCGCACCCTTTAAATTGTTTTTCATTTTTTCAGCCGCTTCTTTGGACGCCCCACTTGAGTTTTGGAGGGACTTTGTTAAAGAGTCTAGTTTTTGTGGTCCAGCTTCAATGACCGTGAGCATACCGCTTGCGGCTTCCGTCCCAAAAATAGTAGAAAGTGCCGCAAGTTTTTGCGCATTACTCATATTTTTTGTTTTCTCAGAAAGCTGCCCAATAATATTACCGAAAGGTAGCATTCGACCTTGTGAATCTGTCACTTGAATTCCTAGTTCTTCAAGTGTTTTTTTCGCCTCTTTGGAAGGATCGGAAAGGTTAATAAGGGAAGCGCGTAATGTTGTACCAGCCGTTTCTCCCTTAATACCGTTATTCGCCATAATTTCTGTTGCGGCTGCAAGTTCTTCAAGGGAAATGCCTAGCGATTTTGCTACCGGCGCGGCATATTTGAAGGTATATTGCATATCCTCGATTCCCGCCGCAGAGTCATTTGCCGCTTGAGCAAGCACGTCAGCCACTCGTCCTGCTTCTCCTGCTGATAATCCAAAGGCATTCAATGCTGACGACACAGTATCAGCAACAAGCGCCATATCCTCTCCAGATGCTTCAGCCGCCGCGATAACCCCTGGCATTGCGGCAAGAATCTGATTTGTGTTATACCCCATTTGCCCCATAATTTCCATCCCTTGAGCGACCTCTGTTGCTGATTTGGAAGTCGTCGCACCAAGATCAAGCGCCGATTGTTTTAGCTTTTCTAGTTCTGCTGGCGTTGCATTTGCGACTGCACCAACCCTTGAAAGTTGCGCTTCAAAATCCGCTGACTTTTTCACTGCTGCACCAAGCGCTCCGCCAATCGCTGCACTTGCTACACCGAATGAGGCAGCAATTTGCGCACCCGACGATTGAAGATTATTTCCGACGTCTTGCAAGCGCTGGCCGGTTTCGTTCCATTTTGTTTGGAGTTGTCCCCAAGCTGTTGCTTGTTGTTGAATCGTTTGGTTCAGTTGCCGTAGCTGCGCCTCGGTTTCTTTCATTTCTGCTGTCGCTTTGTTATAAGCGATTAACAGTTCATTCGTTTCTTTCGCATCTGCTCCTTTTGCCTTTACACTTTCATCATATAGTTGCTTTAATTCTGATACTTTCGTTTTCTGTAATTCGAGCGTTTGCGCCAAACTATTTGCTTTCGTACGCAATTGTTCAGACGTTGAGCCAAAATTTTCGATACCTGCTGTTGCAGCGCGAAATTCGGAATCAATCACTTTCAACTGCTGGTCAATTTTTTGCAAACTTTGCGTTACTGCTTGCTCTAACTTGTTAAAGCCGTCCGATTGCTTTTCAATCTCTTTATTTGTTTGTTGTAACTGTGCCTCTGTCTTTTTCATTTCTGCGACAGCTTTGTTATAGGCAATAAGAAGCTTCTCGGTTTCAGCTGCGTCTTTTCCTTTCGTCTGCGCACTTTCTTCATATCTGCGCTTTAACTCAGCGACTTTCGCCTCGTGCAACTGTAGCTTTTGTGTGAGGGAATCCGCTTTGATTTGCAATCCTTCCAAACTATTCTCGAAATCCTTTACACCACCAGTAGCCGCTTTAAACTCAGCGTCAACGAGCCGTATTTTGCGATTGACAGCCTCAACGCTCGTCGTGAAATTTGCACTATCTAATCCAAGTGACACTCGCAACGTACCAACTTCCGCCATCGTTTCACCACCTTTACAACAGCTGTTCAACCATCAATCGTTCTTTCCGTGTCTCTTTTTCTTCTGCATAGTCCAAAAGCTCAAAATAAAAACCGATGTCCATCTCATCGACGAGATACATCGGTACGCCGTTCTTAATGTGCGTGAGGTAAAACTCTTTCACTGCGTCATACGGGTCCATTTCAGACCCCGTTACACGTTTGGGTCGCTGGTTTTGGCCACTCCAATGACTTTATTCATGCAATCTGAAATTGTCGGGATGAGGCGATCTGCCGCAATGCCGTCGTAAAATTCATCGACCGTGAATTGTTCGTTAAACAATTCAACAATAAAAGCGATGATAGAGTCCAACGCCTCCACATCAATATTGTTAAAGTCGTATTTTTTACGAAGTTCCAATGCACGACGAAACATACGCGCTTTGACGAATGGAATAGTAAATGTTTTCTCTTGACCATCGATTAATAATGTAATTTGCATGTTCATCCCTCCACGTTATGAAATGAAAAAGAGAAAGGGCTTCCCCTTTCCCTTTACGGCGTTGTTGTTTCTTGATAGACAGTACTAAACCAGTTTTGAATGACTGCTGGATCAACACCCTGATCCTTCGTATTCACTGATGCTTTCCAAGCCTCGTCAAATTCCCTTTTTACAAATTTCCCCTTCAACGTTGGCGTCTGAAATTCAACTTTATCGCCTTTTGTTTTGTATTGCTCTTCCGGCAATTCGAATTTCCCTTTGTACAGCCACACATATTTCTGCCCTCCGTTCGAAAGAGGAAGAATAAATCCAAGCGCGACATATGGCGCTGTATCACCGCTTTTTTGAATCACGACACCATCATCATTAATCGTTGCGCCTAATAGAAATGCCTGCATCTCTGTTGAAATGTCATCCACTCCGATTTCTACTTCAATTTCACCAAGAGACGATGCAACTTCAGCTGGCCCGTCATCCGCATACAACGTTTCAGTGTTTACCTTCGGGCTTATTTTCGCTTCAATCGCTTTCGCCAATCGCTTTGGCGTATCGTACTGAACGCCGGTGAAATCGTCCTTCATCAACTTGGCTACATATGGATGTTTTAAACCGATTACTGCCATCTTATTCCCTCCTAATCAATATAAGAAAATCGAATTGCTTTATGGTACGTTTTTGTTTCTTGCTCGAATAAATCCACTTCCGATGTGCGTCGAAATCCTGCTACTATCATTCTTTCTTTGACTTGCTGTGCTAGATCCGTGTAGTCCGTCTTGCTCCAAATGTCAATTTGAAAAAAATGTGACGTTTGTTGCTCCTCATCGTCCGCATTTAGCGCGGAAAACTGATTATATTCAAAAAAGGTGATATACGTCTTTTCTTTTCCCTCATATGTTTGGAACGCGACTGGAACACCGAGAGGTTTTAGTGTGTCAATGATCATCTTGTTTAGACTCATAACCTCAACTCCCGCCGAATGACATCAGCCATTTCATCCTGCACACGATCGATGTTTTCCTCAAAAGCTGGCTGTAAAAAAGGATGAGGGTCTGCTTTCGGGTATTTTCGTCCTTTTTTCTCTCCTGCTTTTCGACCAAATTCGACAAACAGCCCATAAAAACGATCACGATCCGGTCCGATATCGACAGTTCCATCTTCTTTCACATCGGAAATCACAATGTTTTCCGCTAGCTTCCCCGTATCGCGTGGCGCTTTTTGTGAGGCTGCTTGTTGCACAACTTTTGCACCAGCTATAAGTGCTTCTTGTTTGACTTGCTCAGCTTCGTTACCCAACGTCTCCAACTTCTTTAACAACTCTTGCATACCTTCTAACTTAAAGCCCATCACACCACTTCCTTTGCCACAATCGTCATCGTGACATTACGCTCATCATCATTTATGACAGACAAAATTTCAAACGTGCGTCCTTTATATTGAATACGCATATCGGGTGTAATCCCCGCTGTGTAGCGCACAACAAAACGTACCGTATTTTCGTTTTGCGTTGTCGCAGCTTCGTAATATTCTCGCCCACGCAACGTTTTAATCGCTGCCCATAAGTGATGACGGTCTTGCCATTCCTCTGACGAAAAGCCGTTTTCGTTTTGTTCTTCGGTTTGTTGCTGGATTGTAATGCGATGTTTAAATTGGTTAGTCAGTCGTCGCGCCATTTATCATTGCCTCCTGCACAAAAAATGGCGTCAATGCATTAAAGGCTTTTCCCATTTCTTCTTCGCTCACCCGATATTCGTAAAAAATAGAAGCGACGATGAGCACTAAATGATCTGCTTCCGTTCCCGTCGCATTTTTTACATACTTTTTCGCTGTTTCTAAATAGAAAGAGAGCATGGCATCTTCCATGCTCCCATCGATTCGCAAATGTTCCTTTAACATGTCAACGGAGACTGCCATGCCTCTTCACCCGCTTACGCATTTAACTCAAGCTTAAAGACAGACGGCTCAAACGGACCGTATACAAGTTGTCCATCATTTAAATGCCAAATTTTAAAACCGACATGGTTTGTATCGGCATATTTCTCAATTAATTTCGTCACTTCCATCGTGCCGACAACATCTTGAATGTAGAACGTTGAAAAATCACCAAAATACAAACGTTGAATATTCGGTGTACCTGCATCCACGAAATCTGTCACATCAACCGGGAAACCGAGTAAGCGATAGCCGAAGCCACCTTCTAATCCGATATCTTGGCGCAAAAGTGGGAAGCCGTCTGCCGTTTTAATCGTTTCAATTGCCGTCAATGCCGCACGGTTAATCATCCAACGCGCGTTTTTAAGCATGGACGTTGGCAAACTGTTTTTAAGTTGCACAAACTTGTCGTAAATGTCTGTTGCTGTCGGTGTAAAAGCGACCGCTTTGCGAATTAGCGCACCTGGATTGTCTGCACTATTGAAGAAAAACTCCGCTTCTTCACGCACGTAAGCTTTCTTTAATTCGTCCACAACGATTCGTTCCACATTCATCTCGCTCATTGCAAGAAGCTTCTTTGTCACAAGCACAAGCGCATCCGTTTCCGTTGGATTCAAATAGTACTCATCAAATTCAATATCCGTCTCTGGGATTGGTTGGTTCAATGCACGCTCTGTTTTCACACGGTTTGCTTTCGCTTTTTTAATTAAAATCGGAAAGCCTTGTGTCCCTTTTGTTGGTACAACCTTCCCATATTTTCGTAACAAGTTTTCTTCTTGGGCATAGGCAATAATTTCTTTCACCAACGACTCTGGAACAAGTACATTCCCGCCGTGCGTCTGAACTCCCATTGCCCGCGCTTCACTTTCGCTAATTTGCCCTACAAGATATCGGCAAAAAGCGTTGCGTGTTTTCATTTCATTTGTTTTTACTTGAACACGAGAGGAAAGAGATTGATTAATCATATTTGTTAAACCAGCACGCTGTTCTTGTGTTAAGATGGAGCGCTTTTCGCCCTCGTCTTGTTCTTCATCGTCTGCGTTTTCGTCGTCTTCTTCACCTTCACCGACTCCGTTGCCATTATTATCGTCTGTTTCATCAAACTCTGCGAGAGCCTCGTTTACCGCATCTAAATCAGCTGTCAATTCATCGACTTCTGCCTGTACTTCTTCCATTGAACGAGTTTCAGAACCTTTTTCTAATAGCTCTTTAAGCTGCTTTAGTCGTTTTTCCAATTGTGCTTTACGACGTAATAAATACTTTTTCATCGCTTCAACGCCTCCTCAATTTGTTTGATTAGTTTTTGTCTTTCATAATGAAGTTCGCGCTGTTCTGTGAACCGATCGCGGACATATGCTTCTGTATCCTCATAAGCTGGAAGGCTGACAATGCTAATTTCATAGAGCTTTACTTCTTGAATCGTTCGCTGTGCTGGCTCTACGTCCCAGTTCCATGAATCCCGAACGACTTGGAAGCCAAATGAACATTGATTGATATCACCACGTTGCATAGAAATCATTAAATCTTTTGCCCAACTCGTATCTGGTGGCGTGACAAGAAATTTCAATCCTTTCTCATCTTCTTCAAGCGTAAGCGTACCGCTTTTCGTCCGCCCTAAAACATAATCCCAATTATGATTAAAAAGCGCACGGACATCTGCTTTTTCCATTAATGATTTGGCGAATGCTCCTTTCGCAATCGTTTCTTGAAACATATCACCAATCATCGTTGGAGAATCAAAAATGCTCGCATAGCCTTCAATGACTTGCGAGCTTCCTTCGGTACCAGCACGTATTTCAATGTTTGACAGCGTAAAAATTCGCTTCTCTTTCTCATTCATGACGTCTCACCTCCTTTAATCACCTTTTTTAGCGTCGCCTCCAGATTATCGAGACCGATTAAATCTTTAGAAATGTATAGTTTTTTCGCTTCATCTTGTTCTAAACGATCGAATCCAAGCATTTCGCGCGCATCGTTTGGTGTCGCAATAGACGTTCGCACTAAGTTGTAAGCAATATCCGTTTTCGTTTTCATTGTCACATAATCTAACGGATTAATCTTGAAGCGAATCCGGCGCCCGCCTTGAGGGAAAAATAACTTTGACAAGTGCTGCTCTAGGTTTTTTATAATCGGACGTAGTACGGTCGTATAAAGCATCATCATGAATTGCTCCATATCCGTCTTTTGCAACTCGAGTAAATGTTCCAAGTCCACACCGAAAAATTTTCCTAAGTCTTTTTTGTACACCGAAAGATATTTAAGAATTTTCTCGTCATCCACTGGACTTTGTAACGCTTCAATCTCAAACCCTTTGCTAAGTGGGATTAACTGAATTTTATTTCCTTGCCCAGTCTGTTCTAACTTGTCAAGAATGGCCATAATCATTGCATTTTGCGCTTGGTTATTCGGTGCAATATGCGTATCCAATTTCAGCAAATACGCAAGCAAGCCGCCTTTTCGATACTTGTCTGTTAAACTGTTTTCCGCATTCATGACACCTTCAAGCGTTTGACGTGCTAAATCTAACAATCCCACACCGTCTAAATGATTTGTCCCAATATTTTTGACGTGAACAATCATTTCCGCAGGGATTTGAACACCACCAACACTGTAAATTTTGCTTCCGTCCTCTAACAATTCGGAGTAGACACCGTTTAATACGTGCCATTCATTTTCGTTTTTGAAAATGTAGACTTTTCCACGTATTAAAAGCGTGTTGACGATAAGCTTTTTCATTTCAAATTCAGTCAAATATTGATTCGGATTGCGCAAAATTCGCAACGTATATGGGTCATTAACGTCATTTCCTGCCTCGTCCTCAATAAAAAAATCAGTGAGCGCAATTTGGTCACTGATTAGTTTCATCAAATTATAAATGTCGGAGGATTGAAGGATGTTTTCGTCGGTCACATAACCGCCGTAGTTCCAGTAAAAGTTGCTAAAAACATTGAACTTAGAACGTTTAAACCACCCAGCAAGCCGCTGCCATAATCCCAATCATCATCACCTCCTTTACCGCTTATAAAGCACTTCGATCATTGCCATATATTCTTCTTCGCTAACGTCCATCATCATATTCATCGTTTCCTTATGAGCTGTAAGCATGGCCACAAAGCCATCAATTTTGTACTGACTTTGCTTTTTCGACGGTGCTTTGAGCCCTTGTGTATTGATAAAAGCAACGACATTTTCCGTACAGTAAATCAATAATGGATTATCGGTTTCGACGCGCCCCTCATACATTAAAATTTCTAAATCATCGAAAGGTGCATTGAGTGTGGAAGGATATTGCCGTACTTCTACGCAATCAAAACCTTCCATTTCTAGCTTTTCAACTAGCTTGACCGCATGTGCTGGGTCATAGTTAATTTGTTTAATATCATACATTTGAGATTGTTCCTTAATGTACTCAAACACCATATCGTAATCGATCGTTTTCCCTTCGCACAACGTCACAAAACCACGTTCCACTAAATGACGATAAGGGATGTTTTCCATCTTTTCCCGAGCTTCTAGCCCTTCCGATGGAATGAAATACATTTGTTTTACTTTCAATTTTGCTTTTCCGCTTTCGTCCACAACAGGGAAGTTTAAACTCACACACGTTAAGTCGGTTGTTTTCGATAAGTCCAAACCGACCACGCACGTCATGCCTGTTAAATCACCTAAGTCGTTGACTAAACATCTTTCAACAATATCTCTTTCAAAATAAGTACCACTGGAACGAACAAAAATGTTTAAGTGCTTTGCTAAAAATTCGTCTTTTCGTTCCGCCGACACTTGCGCCTCTTTAAACTGATTCATTAAATAATCTTTCTTCACTGAAATACCGTAGTTTGGATTCACTTTTGCCCAAACAGCAGGGTCATCCCACCGATCGTTTTTATCAGGCTCATAAATAAGAACAAACCAAGAATCGTCGTCAATTTCGCCATTTAAAATCTTTTTGCAGTAATCATAAATTTGCAAGCCGACAGATGTTGTACCTTTGCCAGCCGTCGAAACGATCATCATTAACGGCTGTCGTCTTGCCCCCATGCCAGACTTTAAAACATCGTACATATCCGCATTTCCTTGCGCATGCACCTCGTCTAAAAGAACAAAATGAGGATTTTTCCCATCAAGTCCTTTCGTTTCTCTAGACAATGGTTGCAATGTATTTTTAAACTTCTTGCCATTGACCGTAAAAGAGTAAACGATCGCATTCACGCCGCCTTTTGGTCCCTTATAAATTTGTGTTCGCTGATTCAAGTCTGGACTATTTTCAATCGTAATCGCTATTTTTTTCGCAGATATGTTCGCTTGCTCTTTATCTACCGCAGCAGTGTAGCATTCGGCACCAAACTCACCATCTGCATATAACGCATAGGTTGCTGCACCAGCTGCAATCGTTGTTTTTTCATTTTTCCGCGGAACTTGAATATAGCTTGTACGAATCACTCGCACATCTTGACCGTTATCGTCTTTCTTTTTCCAACCGTAAATGTTTGTGAATGCAAACCGTTGCCAATCTTTTAACTCATAATGCCGCCCAGCAACTTCTCCTTCTGCATAAATACAAAACGTTTCCATGAAATCCATCGCCCGATTGGCAGCGTCTAAATCAAGCCAAATATCTTTTCGTTTTTTCCAACGTTCATAACGCTCAACAGCTTTCTGGACAGTTTGCGGATACTTCTTTTTGTTTCTTTTCACCTTCTTTGCAAACTGGTCTGCATAATTCACACCACGCTCAATCATAAAACATCAGTCCCATTTATTCGCAAATGCTTGAAAAGCGTCTGTTGTAGCGTTTGCCACTTCTCCAGTAATCTGTTTTTGTGTTTTTGGTGTCAAACCTAACTGTTCCAACAACTTGCTCATTTTCGTATTCCAATCGGCCGTTTGCTGAGCAAGTGGATGTTTCATTTCATTTGTCGCACCAGCCTTGTTTGTATGCGATTTTGTCGCAGGAAATCCTTCCTCTTGCCACTTTTCATACACTTGCGAATAAACCATATAGGCATCTAAGTACAGCTCTAGCAACGGTTCAAGTGACTTGTTATAAGTGCCATTTTCTTTGAGTAAACCAACAATCCGCTCCCGTTCCTTTTTTCGTTTTTTTGTTAGTGACGCTTTTATTTTTTTATCCAAATTTCACACCCCCTTTAAAAATTTCATTTTGGCGTACGTTTACGGCCGACCGCGGTCTTTTTCCCACAACCTACCAAAAATCATAGGTAGGGGGGCTAAATGTAATAAATATACATTATATCAACAAAAGAAATACGGTCGTTCTTCCCACTTCCGACTTCCTTCTTCAACTTTCTTATGACACGACTCACACAGCAAAATAAGATTGCTAGGCTCGAGTTTAAGAGAGGGATTTTCACTAATCGGTACAATGTGATGGATGTGCGCCTGCCGCCCAAATACAAATCGTCCGCATTCTTTGCAGCAACCTCCATCACGTTCATAAATGTATTCACGCATTCGCTGCCACTCCGGCGATCGGTAGAACGGTTTGTTTTTCGACTGGTGCTTTCGCTTTGGCTTATGTTCATCGCAATACAAACCACGATCGATGCGACGATTACAGCCGTTATAGTTGCAATACCGCATCATTTATCAGCTACTTTGTTTTTAGTCGTTGTTTTGTTTTGTGCCGGTTTCTTCTCTGCCACCTCGTCTTTTCGCTCCATTACGACTCGCTTGTTTTCTGAATCCCACTTTTGAATATGCGTAGCCGTTTCCCGAATGATTTGCATGTGTATCAGCTCCTTTCATAAAATAAAAAAGCACCATGACAGGTGCTTCTTCAATAATTAAAATCGTAAGCTGATGTTGGTTTTTCTAATAGTTTTGACAGACATTCCTCAAGAGTTTTACCTTCAACCATCTGTTCTATTTGCGTTCTACAATCTCCCGAAGGTGTTCCAAAGCATGCTCTCCAATTACCAGTAAATTTCATTAACACAAAATGCCCATCGTAAAACATATTTGCATGGTCTTTAACCATTTCTAGTAACTTAATTTCTT
Source organism: Anoxybacteroides voinovskiense (assembly GCF_014196205.1). Taxonomy (GTDB): domain Bacteria; phylum Bacillota; class Bacilli; order Bacillales; family Anoxybacillaceae; genus Anoxybacteroides; species Anoxybacteroides voinovskiense. The sequence continues at coordinate 40,938 of NZ_JACIDE010000018.1, forward strand.
TTTCAGTCATACGCATTCTCCTCCTTGTGCCTACTCAATACGACGAAAGGAGCCATCTTCCTACACCATTCGTTCGTCAAATCTCGACAAAACAATAACCGCCACCCCAAATGAAGTGGCGTCCCGCTCCAACCAAAGTCTTTCATGTTATCATCATAGCACTTCCTATCAAAAACGCTGTGCCATGATTGTGCCAAAATTGTGCCATCATCCACTCACCAGTATCGACTTCCCCGCTTTCTGTTTTTCGTGAACATCCGCTTTGCCATTTCATGCATTTCGTCTTTCGGTTTACTTCTAATGATGTTGGATACATCCACCGTCGTCAACTTCCTATTTCCGATCCGATAACCTTTTTTGTTAAGTTCCTGTACTACTTTCGTGACGCTTTCCAGCTGCACATACAAATACACCGCTTCTTCTTCCATCGTTGTCGGTGTGTAGCTTTCAATCATTCGAATATATTCTTGTAAATATTCGATACGCTTTTTCGCTTCATCCACTAACATCTACTTTCCCTCCAATGACTTCACTTCAATTTACAGACTGATGCACTCGCCTAATGCCGAAATCCCTTGATATTTCTAGCTTCATCACATTTTTCAAAACGAGTGCACACAATGATTTTTTATGTTGTGCTGATAGCCAAAAAAAGAAAAATCATATCTTGTATTTCATCATTGCTTTATCCATTGCGTCTTGGTTGACACCGATATACTTTAGGGTAATATGTGGACTCGAATGGTTAAACAATTCTTGAAGCATGGCAACGTCTTTCGTTTGTTGGTAAAAATGGTATCCAAATGTCTTTCTCAGCGTATGCGTGCCCACCTCATCCAGCGATACGTATTCAGCAGCCTCGCGCAAAATACGATACGCTGTTGAACGGTCAATAGGACGGTTACCGCCTTGTCGGCTTCGAAAAGCATATTCACCGTCTTTGAGCGTCTTGGCATACTCGATGAGTTCTTTTCTGATGGCTGGCGGAATGCGGATTCGTTTTTCCTTTCTTGTTTTCTTTTCTCGCAGCTTCAAATGCGTCTGTAGCAAATCTTCCTTCTTTAACTGCAATATGTCCGATATTCGCAAGCCTGTGTTAATTCCAAGAACGAACAAAATGTAATTACGCTTGCTTCTTTGTAGCAAATACCTTTTCATCGCCGCGATCTTTTCTGGATCCCGAATCGGTTGAACAAAATTCATTGCTCGTCCCTCCTTCTTTTCCGATACACTTCGATTTCAAGAGCGAATGCTAACTTATAAAACGCCCTGGACTTGAGCCGATAGTAATGCCGATGGCTCATTCCTAGCTCGTTGTAAACCGCATAATCGAACACTTCTTCTCCAGTCATGTATCGCTGAATAATGATTGCTCGCTCCCAGTAATCTAGACGGTTGACCGCTTCGACTATACGCTGAATGTACTCCGCTCGCTCCCGCTCGTAATCTGCGTTTCGAATGGCTATTTCTTCGGTTGAGGAGTGGAGTTTATTTGTCTTGGCAGGAACGAGCGAGTAATGTTGAGTCACCTTTGGCAGCTGGTCTAGTTTCAATGTCAGCAAGAAAATGCGATATTTTTCAAGAGCCGCTTCAACCGCTTTTTTCGTCGCTTTTCTGTCGATTTCAGGTAGCATAAAGTCCATCTTCTCAACCTCCGAAATAGTGATTATCTCTGGCGAAATGCGCCACCCTTGCCGCGTCTATACACTGGGCGACCGACTCCCATTAATTCTTTAATCTCTCGCTCCGTCAGCCGCTCTTTGCCTCGTTTCTTTTTACGCTCTTTCTTCCGTTTGTTTTGACGTTGCTGAACTTTATTGACTTTCATCCATTTTTTTAATTCTTGCTGGATTGTTCGCATTGTACCTCTCCCTTTCATTTTTCTAATAAAACAAAAGAGGACACCAATCATACAGAGATAGCCATGCTACTCTGCACAATCAGTGTCCTCACGCTCTCGGTCTTGGACATATTTGGTTTTAATTCCATTATATCAAGCTGGCTGATGATGTAAAAGCTTATCGATGTATGCAATTCCTTTTGCCGTGATATATGTTTGCGGCTTGTTGATGACTTGATCGCCCATTTGAATCGGCTTTTCTTTGACGACAAAGTAGCCGCGATCGATGTATTTTTGATAAGGTGTATTGTCGTTCATCAGCAAGCCCATTTGCCGCAATTTCTTGAAAAAGTTATTGCGGCCGTATCCAAGAATTTTCGCAACCTCTCCAACCTTCTGATAATTTTCGCCGCTAAGAAACCGATCATGTTGCTCGATTTTCGGTTGTGCTAACGCAAGTTTCTGTTCGAGAGCCTGTTTCTCTCGTTGCTCTTCAATCCATCGTTCCGCTCGTTTAATTGGGTCCTCAATCATATATGACGGTGCATGTAGTACAAGCAACTGTTCTTTCATTCGTTTAAATTCTTGAATGAATTTCACCTTCATCTTCATAGCTTCTGGAGTCACATAGCTCATAGCCACCAAAGCGAAAGCATCTTCTGTTAGTAAGTATTTACGATAAAACTGCTTGTTTTGAGGATGTTGGTAATGGGTCTGTGCAAAGTTGCTCAACCCCCATTCTCTTTCACCAGCTTGATTAAGTTTGTCGAGTTGCACTTCGATATCTCGTAAAACGTCCGCATGTCGCTTTCCGAAACAATCCGCTACCGTTAAGCTATCCGTAACAGCGCGACCATTATCAATGAAAACTAATTGGTTCATTCTTCTTCACCTCACTCAATCTTCAAAGAAATCGAAACCAACCATATCGTTGAATTCTTGTGTGAATCGCTTTGCGTCCCAAACGGCTTGAATCACTTTTTTTAGTGCATTCTCGTATTTCTCAATCTTTGCTTGTTGTTTTTCAGCGATGTTCATGTATAAAATCAGACCGCCGACAATTTTGTTTGCGATGTCTGGATCAATTTCAAGTGTTGAGTAATATTCGTTGATTAGCACATTGTCGTAATACTGTCTTAGTACTTTCAAATCATGCTCCATTTTAGGTCTCCTCCTGTTTCTTTCACGAGCCTCTCAATTCGCACATCTCTAGCGCCAGCATTAGAGCAAATTAGCAACATGTTTCGGTCGATATAATAAAACGCGTAATAATAGTCGCTCACAAAATCGTTGACGCTAAAAAGCAGTGCTTTTTCAAACATCCCACAATATCGGAGAAAATAGCCTTCTTTCATCGCAAAAGATGTCCGTTCTTTTTCACCTAATTGCTTTATAAAATCTCCAGGATAGAGGACACCGTCTCCAAGTTCAACAGGGATACCCTTCACTTTATCCCTGTTGACTTTTGCGTACATAGCTCCATGCGTTGAGAAGAAACCTTCTCGTTGTTCATGACCACAACTCTCAAGAAAATCGAAAATTGAAAGCTGTCTCACGCGCTCACCGCCTTTTCAGCGCAATGTTTGACTACTGCTTAGGGAGAAACCCTTCCTTTTCAGCGAACTCACGAATTTTCTTTACCGTCGCCTTTCCGATGCCATTCCCCGTACCTGCCATCATATTTAAACGCTGTAAAAACTCCTCGATCACTCGAGCCTTTTCTTGTTTATTCATATCCTGCTATCCCCTTCGCGTTATATATCCGCTGCGCGTCATCATTCAACTATGAAACACAATCCCTCATTGCTCCAAAAACTCATAAATATCAGTTTGCCCTCTTGGAACAACAAAATGTTGTTCTTTTCGTTGCACACGCAATTCACCCGATGATATTTCCTTCATGCTTCTGTCCGCTTTGCAAACAGGACATTGTATCAAGTGCTGCTCTTCAAAGTCTTGTGAAACTGCAAACACCACCTCACAACTCTTGCATTCATACACATGAACCGCTATTTTCACTTAAAACAACTCACTTTCCTCGAATTTTATCCGCGCGGTTTTTCCCTTAGCTGTTTCGATGATTGTATATCCATGCTCAACCGCTTCCGCTACTTTTGCTTTCCCCTGCACACCGTCAACGACAATCACAAGCACTTTCCCTGGCACGACGGGATGCGAAACCATCATGTTATCTATATCAATCTGCAATTCTTGCGATCTTTTCACCGGAACCCCTCCATGTGGTATAATTGAGGTGGACTGTCGGGAGAGATCCCGGCTTTTTTGTTTTGTTTTTAACGCTGGCTCAGTAAATAAACTAAAATCATTGTCAATAGCACTCTGTTTACGTCTAGTTCAAACCATGTGGCAGCTAAAATTGTTCCCATAACCAATAGCGTGCTGAATAGTGTTTGCTTCAATGCTTTTAGCATGATTCACCTCACGTTTTTATCACTTTCCATCCGCGTCGAAGTCGACTTTGCAGCTCATACTTGCGCAACGGCTCGTACACATAAACTGCATCGCGGTTTTCCTTGCGATATAACAAATACCATTTGGCTTTTCGCTTACGACGCTTCATTCAACATTCACGTCCGAATTTAGCTTCTCAAGCGCAACCAAGTGCGCGTATTTGAATTTCAGCACCTCACAATATACGATTGCATCGATCATTTCCTGCTGCAAGTGTTCCAGCCATCCAACAAATGTGTATTCGCCTGGGTTGACGGTTGTTCCGTATTTTTCAATTCCCTTTTCGGTTTGTGTTTCGAGCAATTTTTGCACGTTGCGAAGTATTTGATTCTTGTTTAGTTCTTCCATCCAATGCGTTGCATCCATATTTGTCGGTGATGGTTGACTGCGTTTTTACGCATATACGCTGCCTCAACTTCATCCCAAGTGAATCCGAGTGCTTCACCAAGTGCAATAAACTCACAAAACATCATTACGTATACCAAACTTTGTTCGTGCGGGTCATATTCCCTCAAAACCATGTTAATCTCATGGATGATCTCCAACATTAGAGTAACTATGTTCCTATATGGATCCCAAGCATAGTAGTTATATTTCGTTACATCTTCTTTTAGTTCCAGTCCAATTGACAGAACGAAATGCAAGCAGTCCACGTATTCTTCCAACATCCCCTCTTTCGGTTGCCGATTTGTTTTCCAATGCTTAAATCCTTGCCACTCGTTTGCGAGCTCAGCTAATTCAACTTGCAAAGCTAAAATCTTGTTTGGCAAAAGGTTTTGTCCTTCTAAGCCTTTTTCACGAACAATCCGCTCATCCAGTTCCCGCTGCATCTCAAAAAGCTTGGATAAATCCATTATTTCGCTCCCCTTTTCTTTCTGTTTTGCGGCCAACGCCAGTCGATTATTCGACGGTTGTCTTCGTCGTAATATTTCTTGCGCGGACGGCTACGATACGCTTCAAGCTCTTCTGGCGTCAGATAACTAACAACAACTGGACCGTTTAATGATTTATGACTCATCGTAATTCCACCAATCGTTTTTGGATTTCGTTCAGCGCCATTTGCTTGTAGCAGGCAGGGCAATCTTCAAAGTGAAGGATGATGAGTAATTGCTTCATCGTTGCTTTTGACCAGTTCATTACATTCCCCCTCCGTTCGCTCGTATTCCCGTTGAATTTCTTCTATCGTCAGTTTTGAGAGTGACCGCCCATCTGTTGCAACGAAAACGCCCTTTCGCCGTAGACGCTGAATCAATACATGTTTGAGTAAAAGCAACTGCTTCACCTCCGAAAAAAGCGATCAAGTTTTGACAGCGAATATGGTTTGCCGTTGATTTCAAGCGACACAAGGCGTTCTCTAGTAATCTCGTATCGCTCTAATACGTCACGTAACGCTGTTTCGGATTGAATGCTTCCGGTGAAACCAACGATTCGCCCAACGTCGTTTCGATACTCTAAGCGAATCCAAATCGGGTACGGCATAGTGCTCACCTAGTCATCATTGCGATATTTTTTCAGTCGCTCTTCTAACTCACGCCGTTTGCGTTCGAGCGGTTCTTGATCCGTTTCAACTTTTTGTTCATATTGCGAATAGTCGGTGTTGAGCCAGTCTGGAACTACTTCCGTTCGAACGGCTTTTTTCCCATTCGTACTAGCACCATTTCGTTTCTTTGCTTGCTGCTCCTTAAACGCTTTTTGCGCTGCATGCACTTGTTCAACGGTTTGGTAGCCCTTTTCAAACCAGTCTCGTAAAATGCTTTCAACGTATTTCCACGTCTTGACGCCATTTTCTACTGCGATTTTCATCGCTTCTAAAACTAGCGCTTCGGATGTGTCGTCGATCCATGTTGAGATTTTTTCGCTTATGTAGCTTCCGATCGCGCCAAAGCCGTTTTCTTCAAAAAAGGTGAACGGATTCTCTTCGCGCACGCGCGCGTCTTCTTCTACTTCTTCTTTTTTCTCTGTAGTAATCTCTGTAGTATTCTCTGGTATTGGTCTGTTCAAATTGAGCGCCTCGTCTGTCCAATTTGAACAGATGGACTGTTCATTTTGACCAGATGGACTGTCGATTTCGTCAGTCGTCTGTTCATTTTGAGCAGTCGAGATGTCATTTTGAACAGTCGCATTCACTTTATAAACTGGGTTTTCAAGTTCAGCCAATTTGTCATAATCGATCCGATACCACTTCGTTTTGTCGATCTTGGAGCGATTGAAATTGCCGGCGATGATAAGCCCTTGCTTTTCAAGTTTTGTAATAATGCGACGAATCGTGCTTTCCGACCAGAATGGGAATTGCTCTTGCCATTCTTCGTATGTGTTGTATACCCACTTATGCCCTTCGTGAATGTGATTGCTGCGCTCAAGCCAATAGTGCAACTGCTGCAACACGATGCTTTCATTTAAGCCGATTGTTGCCGCTAACGACGGTAAAATCACTAACGGCTCCTCATTCAAAAGAAGATTTGCCATGTATATCCCCTTCCTCCCTTGCTTTCCGTATAATGTTCTGGCATAATGAACCTGGAAGCATCCAGTATAAAGCTTTGATGAGGATTGAAACGGCTATTTTTGACGCGATTTGGTAGCACTCGATCACCTTTTCCTAGTTTTGTCTGAACGTGGTGGGATGTAAATGAAATAAAAACATGTATATCACCTTTTCCCATCGAGTGCCGTATGAATCGTTTCGAAATGGTCGTTTTTCTTTGTTGCGAATTCTACTTCAAATAGCATATTCTCCGCGTCGGAAGCATAACGTATAATGGGAGCTTCCTGACCTCCTTTCTACCCAACGTGTGAAATACCGCCTTTTTTCGCGAGTTGCTGCAGCTTTGCGACTACCGCTTCTTGTTCACGGTTCAGTCTTGCGGCTAATTTTTCAACGGTCAGCACATCGCGATGATTCCAGAGATAAAACTCTTCTTCGGCCGTCCATTTCCCTTTCCTCGTTTCGCGAACTGGAAAAGCATCTCGCTCTAACATCGACGACAACCGCTGCATTTTCTCTCCTATTGGACAAACTGTGAGGCATAAACTAGTACTGCTGTCGTTCCGTTCTCCGCAATTGGAACAATGTGTGTTGAGGATGTTAATAATTTGTAGCCGAATCCGCTGTTTTTCTTTCCGATTCATGCAATCACCCCAACACCCGCGATACAAAATCAATTTGAATGCCTCGCTTACGCATGTCTGCGATGACTTCGAACAGCTGCGCGCGACGTTTTTTCTTTTGTTCAATTGCTTGCAATTCGTCTAATAAAAAACGCAACTCCGACATTTCAATTTTCGCCGTTTCATAGTCGCGGTTTTGAAGTGATTCTTGTATGTACTCGATGCACCGCGATGCCTTCTGCACGAAATCCGCTTCTTGCAAAAAGAGCGTATCTTGCATGTCACTTTACCTCCTCCGAAATGAATGGCTAGACGTCTTCGCAATGACCATTCATGTATTGTGGCGCGGCTCCCCTTTTTCGGATCGTCGCCCGCTCTTGCTCGGTCTAGTGTGCATACGCACCGATTGAAGTACAAGCATATTCGGGTCGGGGGAGAAACCCTCGCTTGTACTCCAATCGGCAAGCATGCGCTTGCCGGACTTTTCGATTTATGCTACAATGTGCTCGAGTGGAATTTGAATAACTATTGAGCGATGGCTAGTGTTGGCGCACTGGCCATTTTTCTTTTGCACCACTCTTGTTTGACTATAAGTTCTAACGCTAGTAGCAACGCTGGGTCATTACGCAACTCAGCACATAATTCCCTTACCTCACGCGCTGTCATTACTCGGCTTACGGAAATTACAAAACACATTACCACCACTCCTTCCGGGATTGTTCCAAACGTGCATTCATTTGTTTTTTCCACTCCAGCAACGCTTTGCCATATTCACTATTGAGTTGCCCCTCACGTGAAAGACGCAAAAACTCACTTGTATAGAAATGAATCGCTTCGACATCCGTCATTTCCGCTAAATTCGGTAGTTGAAACATTGTTTTCTCCCCCTTTGTCATTTTCGAATAAATCCTTTCGTCTGCAATTTCGTACGGTGTTTTTGCCACATTTTGAGCCACGAAAATCCGTAATCGACACATATAACTGCGACGTATTGCGTCAACGCAACGATGGCATCAATTGCTTGCAAAATCGCTTCTTCCAAGTGTTGTTTGTCATACTCCCTAATCGCGCGAGGATGGTTCGCTACACATACATTTTCGATCGCTTGCAGCGCTTCGGTTAGCTCCTCTTTCGTTTTCATCGCCACACTTGCTCGGTGAAGATCGACAACCTCCCCATCGAGTTTCACCGGTCCCCAGCCGGTATACTCCGCAGCCGCTTCCAGTGCCACCCACGGATTGTTATGCTTCTCGGCGAAATATTTCGATATGTTCGGCTGCACTCGATACCGCCCATTTTCTTGCTGGGAAACTGCTTCGCGAGATTCATAGATTTCAAACGAAAGTTGTTGTTGCGTCATCCCTGTCGCCTGCCGCGCTGCTTTCACCGCATCGGCCGCTCTACCACGTTTCATTTTCTATTCTCCCCCTTCTACCATCCATTGCTAAACATTCATGTTATGTTATGCTTAAGAGCTTGGCTCTTTTGGAACATAGCAATCCATCACCGCTTTTGCAATCTGCTTCAAGACTGGATTGCCTTTTTCCCATTCTTTCTGAAACCATTCTTTTCGTTCGTCAGCACTCATAAGTACTAACGGGGAGTGAATAATAACAGTGGTGTTCCCGTATTTGAATTCCTTCATGCCCGCATTCCCCCTTTGTTCATGTGTATGCGGGTCATCGGGATGAATTGTTGACATTTCTTCACCTCAAATCTTGTAGGAATTTCCTCCTTCTTGTCGAATGACTACGGCAGGAAGGAGGTGAAACAAAAATGGATAAATACAAAATTGGCGAACTTTTTAACAACTGCATGGAGCTCTTTCAAAAAACAAACGCCCTGTATCGAAAAACGATAAGTAATCCTGAAACTCTTTCACCGATCGTCAGTGTTTACTTATCGGAGGTTTATACCCTTAGCGAGAAACTCAAATTGTTTTTGACATTGAATGAAGAACTTACTCATTATGAAATTACTTCGTTGCTCAGTTTCTTTGATAGAGTCTACTTTGAGTTAAAAGAAGTGATTGAAACACGAGACCGAAATACATCTTGGCTTTACTCAGAATTTGAAAACTACAAAAAACAGCATGAGATTGTTGAACGTATGTTAAGGGATCAAATTCAACAACTGAATTAACATGTGCGCTGTCTCCTTATGGGGACAGCACTTTCTCCAACGTGCGGTTCTCAACTTCCCTAATCACGTTTTTGATCTTAGCTGCACCACGTTCATAAATTAAGCGATGTAGCATACGTTCAACTTCTGTCCCGTCTTTTTTTACTTTGCCACGCTCCCAAAGCGCAGCAGTCAAATTACTTACCGCTTTTGCATTGCTTAGAACACTTTGAACCCATTTGTCAGATTCTTGTTCAACATACTGTTCGATGGTTTGAAGAATTTGCTTTTCATCCAAGCATTGCTCGTTCGTCATTCGGTCACACCTCCTTTCATGTCATGGGGTTGAGTGGTCAAGGAAAGATGCCTCAATTATAAAATTTCATTTTTTGCAACAAGAAGAGTAAAAAAATTTTTCGCAGGGGACGTTATAAATATTAGACAACATCATCAGCTCTTCTGCTGTGAATGATTGCCTGCCACTTTCTTTACGATGATAAGGGTACACAGTCTTTAGACCTAGCATTTTTGCAACTTCTTCTTGTGAAAGACCTTTTTCTTTTCGTAGTTCCTTGACCTTTTCAAGGTTCAATTTAAACAACATTTCACCTTCTTTCTGTTGCGTTTTTCGCAACCTTTGACTTTAGTATAAGTTGCGATTTACGCAATGTCAAATACTTTTTTTCGTTTTTCGCAATTATATTTTGCATTTTTAGCAATTATGATATGATAATTTTTAGAAATGTAAGGGAGTCACTATGCCTATGAGTGTACTGGGAAACCGTTTGAAGAAGTTGCGCGAAAGGCACAACCTGACCCAAGAGAGAGCTGGAGAGATTTTCGGGCTTACAAAGTATCAAATTCATCGCTACGAATCAGGGACAAGCAATCCAGATCCAGATATTATCAACAAGTTCGCTGATTACTACGGTGTATCAGCAGACTACCTACTCGGTCGCACGGATGATCCGAATCCACCAGACGACAACGAGGAATTAGGCACGCTGGCGAGAATTAATCAGCTCATTAAAGAATATGGCATCGAGCAAATGGGGTTCTTTGATATTGAGAAGTGGAAACATCTAACCGAAGACGAAATCAGAGAAATTATTCAACATTTCGAATGGGTAGCGCATAAAGCAGCACAAAAAAATAAGTCATCAAGAAAAGACACCGAAGAATAAATAGACGAGGTGTCTTTTTTTATTTTGCAGGAGGGGATAACAATAGAAAGAATCATTAACACAAAAATTGTAGGCGTTACACGAAAGAACGAAGATGGTACATCCCGTCAAGAACTAATCGCTGAATGCTACGAGGGAGAAGAATTATTTTTGGAAAGAGAACCTGATAACGAGCATGACCCAAACGCTATTTCAGTATGGAATGAATACGGGGAACAACTAGGGTATATAAATAAAGACTTAGCATCTAGACTAGCTCCTCAGATGGATAAAGGGATGCGCGTTTCATGTTTTGTGACAGCTGTTACTGGAGGATACGATGACAAATCTTATGGCTGTAATATCAAACTTATTTTAGATTCGCATCCAGAAGAAGAGGACAACACATTCATTAACGAGATTAAGATTAAGCCAAACACTTTTGCCTATCCAATCAATAATAAAGAACCAGCAATGGATGTTACAAATGCAAATCAAGATACGCAAATACACGTAGTTAAAGACTCCATACCTAAACAACAAAATACCAAAGGCACAAAAAAACCAAAAGAAAAAACAAAGTTTAGCTGCTTAGGGTGTGGCTGTCTGGTTTTTATCATCGGCATAATTGCCTTAATCATAATAGCTATTTTTTAGAATAAGTAAGCTCTGAATCTTAGTCAGAGCTTTGGAAAGGAGTTGACACAATATTGGAAAAGAAAACATTATCAAACCAATCTGAAAAAGCCACGAAAAATACAAGTAGTTGGCTACATAAATCAGCTGATAAACCATCAGCAAAAATCACAAATATTCCTCCAAAGAAGAAATAGAAAGGATGGCTGTCACATGAATAAACCTAATAACCCTGCTGGAGCTAACCTGGATCCAAGAAAAATCCAAGATTCTGTAGACAAAAATACTGCAAGAATACAAAAAGATAATGGTACTAAGAAGAAATGACTTCATCTTCTCGCTCATTTAATTGTGCTTCTTCAATTTTTTGAGGATCAAATATTTTTACATACATTCCTGTTTTGGTATCTACAAAAATATTCAAAACTGGAATATTATTTTTTTGAACTAAACCTGTAAAGTATTCAATATCATTCAAAAGGATGTTTCGTTCCGGTTCAAATGTCCGGGACACTTTTTTTATTTCACCTATAAATCTAAAATTAGGCTCATCTTTATCTATTTTTCCGATCTCTATTACTTGGGCATCATTATTTAGAAACACCTCATCCCAAACGGATGGGGATTTAGATAAAGGGGCTATTCCACGCCATTTCCGTACACTGTTAATTAAGCGCATAAACACTGAATGATGAAACCATTTAGCCCATATTACTCCAAACAAAAAGCTTATTATCAAACTACTTCCGAGGAAGAAAGCAAGAAATAAAAAATCACCTGACGCCTTCTTTAGATCTGTAATATTCCAAATTGGTTTTAAATCACTAAATAAAAAAGAAAATTTTACACACACATTAAAAGTAATAAGCGCGGTTAATGATACTGGAAACCAAAGAAGAGCAGACACAGCAGTAAATTCTGCCGGATTATGTTTTACAACCGGATTTACTCCAAAGTATTGTAACCAAAAATACAACATTAAACCAGGTAATATAAATATTAAAGTACCTAAGAAACTGTCCACAATTCTCCCCTCCATAGAACTGATACATTCAATCAAATTTTATCAAAAAATTATCCCTCTTAAAACATTTATAGAACTTGTATCCACTTTAGGATTTTTCTTGCCGAAACAAACATTTGTTCGTATAATCTCCTCTAGGGAGGGGATTTTATGCAATTATGTAATTACTACACAACCGCACTCGAGGACTGGGTAACGAATTTTTATAAAAGACTCGGCATCTTCCATCCTTCACACATTGATATTGAGTACATAGCACGACGAATGAATATTTTCTTGCGTGAGAAGCCGTTTCCGTCTACACATCAAGTTTTCGGGCGGTTCCGCTGCATTGTCGTCGATTCCCGATTGTCAGAAGAAGAGAAGCGCGAAGCTTTCTTTCATGAGCTTTGCCATATTCTCCGTCATGTCGGCGTACAAAGTATGATGCCAGAGGCGTTCCGAGAACTGCAAGAACGTGATGCGAAGCTTTTCACGAAATACGCAGCCATTCCATATCATATGCTTGATTTCATCGATTGGAATGAGCGATACATAATCGAGCAGATGACTCACCTGTTTAAGGTGACACCAAAGTTATGCGAAGAACGTTTAACACAAATTCAAAATCGCATATTCGTTTATCAATAACCTACATTAGGTATTTGTATATGTGTACGGTTGGTTTTACAATAGTGTAGAGGTGATTTTTATGTACAGACCAACGAATCTCGATGTCTTTATTTACCTCAGAAAAAGCCGTAAAGACATCGAGGAAGAGAAAAAGGCAGCCGAATCAGGCGCATCATATGACACACTACAACGCCATCGTGATACGCTACTTGCCGTGGTGCGAAAAGAAGGACATAACATCATCGACATTTTCGAAGAAGTTGTTTCTGGGGAGTCGATTGCTGAGCGACCGGAAATTCAAAAGTTGCTCCGAGAAGTCGAATCGGGCGTTGCCGATGCCGTGCTGGTCATGGACATTGACCGTCTTGGTCGCGGGGATATGCTTGACCAAGGCATTTTAGACCGGACGTTTCGCTATTCTGGTACAAAAATTATTACACCAACAGAGGTGTATGATCCTGAATCAGAAACATGGGAATTGGTGTTTGGAATTAAATCTCTTGTCGCACGCGAGGAACTCAAAACAATCACGAAACGCATGCAACGTGGTCGCCGTGCTTCCGCTGCTGAAGGGAAATCTATTTCAAAGAAGCCACCATACGGCTATCTTCGCGATGATAATCTCAAGCTGTATCCTGATCCAGAAACGGCATGGGTAGTCGTGAAAATATTCGAGATGATGAGAGATGGTCATGGACGGCAAGCGATTGCTGCAGAGTTGGACAAGCTTGGTGTAAAACCGCCCGATGGGAAGCGTTCATTTTGGTCGCCTTCAAGCATTACCGCAATCGTGAAAAATGAGGTATACATGGGGCATATCATCTGGGGCAAGGTGAAGTACGTCAAACAAAACGGGAAGTATAAGCGTAAAAAAATGCCACCAGAGCGCTGGCATGTGAAAGAAAATGCTCATGAGCCGCTCGTATCAAAAGAATTGTGGGAAGCAGCGAATAAAGCCCATACAGCCCGTTGGCGACCATCTACGGTCGAAAGCAAGGTATTAGCTAACCCTCTCGCTGGATTGCTTAAATGCGAGGTTTGTGGCTATACAATGTGGTATCAGCCGCGTAAAGATAGACCTAATGCGCTCATTCGTTGTGCAAACCCTAAATGTAAAGGAGTACAGAAAGGCGCTTTGCTCCCTCTTGTAGAAGAACGCATATTGCAATCACTCGCTGAATTCGTTGACCAGTTTGAAGTGCAGGAGCAAATGCTCGAGAAAAGGGAAAAACAATCTGTTATCCCCCTCAGGCAAAAAGCTCTTGAGAAAAAAGAAAAAGAGTTAAGAGAGTTGAACGTGCAAAAGAACAATCTCCATGACTTCTTAGAACGCGGAATATATACAATTGAAGTGTTCCTCGAACGACAACAAAACATCGTAGCACGCATGAAACAAACACAAGAGGAGATCGAGCAGCTGAAACAGGAAATTGAAAAAGAACAACTCAAGGAAAAGAACATTAACGAGTATATCCCGACAGTAAAAAAAGTTTTAGAGGCATATCATCGGACAGATGACGTAGAAAAGAAAAATCGCCTTCTCAAGTCGGTTCTTGAGAAAGCGACATACTTGCGTAAACCTGAGTGGACGAAAAAAGATCAATTCATAATACAAATTTATCCTAAAATCTAGCGTGAGGCAACCGCCTCCTTTTTTTCTGCTGAGAAGAAATGTTTCAAAGCATTGAGTACATCGCTCTTTTGCTTTAAAATGTAGTAATTAAAGCGTTCGTCTTTAATATTTTGATACGCCCGCATAAGTGTATAGGGTGTACGGTTGTACTGATTCACTTCCCCGTATCCGAACATATTGGATACTTTCATCAACTCACCGACAAGTTTGACACAGCGCGCGTTATCTGATGTAAGGTTATCGCCGTCTGAAAAATGAAATGGATAAATATTATAACGGGACGGAGAATATTGCGTTTCAATTAATTCCAACGCTTTTCGGTAAGCCGAAGAGCAAATCGTGCCGCCGCTTTCCCCTTTCGTGAAAAACTCCTCTTCTGTCACGACTTTTGCTTCCGTATGATGCGCAATAAATACAATATCGACCGTTTGATATTTCGTCCGCAAAAAGCGTGTCATCCAGAAGAAAAAGCTTCTTGCCATATATTTTTCCCACAATCCCATCGAGCCGCTCGTATCCATCATCGCCAGAACGACTGCTTTCGAATCCGGTTTGATGACCTCATTCCATGTTTTAAACTTCAAATCTTCTGGATAAATCGGATAAAAACTCGGGTTTCCATTCATCGCATTCCGCTTAAACGCTGTCATCATCGTTCGCTTTTTATCGATGTTACCCATTAACCCTGTGCGGCGAATATCGTTAAACTGAATATGTTGAACGACGTTTTGATCCATTTCTTTTCGCTTCAAATCCGGCAACTCGAGTTGGCTGAACAGCGCTTCTTGCAACTCCAGTAACGACACTTCTGCCTCGTAATAATCGTGTCCTGCTTGATCGCCGGCTCCTTGCCCTGTTCCAGGCCCTTTCTGTCCATCCCCAGAACCATCGCGGGCAACAACATCGCCTACTTGACTGTCCCCATCTCCTTGGCCGACGTGCTTATTTTTATCATAGTTATATCGAATTTTATATTCATCTAAAGAACGAATCGGAATTTTAATGACATCGCGACCATTAGACATAATGATGCTTTCTTCTGTGATTAAATCTGCTAAATTATTTTTAATCGCTTCTTTCACTTTTTCTTGATGCCGTTTTTGATCATCATGTCCTTTCCGATGGAGGGACCAGTCTTCTTTTGACACAACAAAATTTCCGCTCATCGTTTCCCCTCCTTATCACTTTTTTTGAGTTTCATCATATACTGATGTTGGCGTCTACGACATACAATAATAACGGTTGTTTACTCTATCCTATGCAAAAAACTTAAATAATTGACAAATAATTAGGAAAATTCGACCACCGGACAAGCCTAAAAATGAGAAGAAGCACGCCTTATTGGCATGCTTAACGATTTAATAAACTTCCGACGTAGCGAAGCAGTTCGTTCGCCGATGTAGAATTGTATCCGTATTCGTCAATGAGACGAGCGACGACTTCGTTAATTCTTTTTAATTGCTGCTCATCTGGCGTTTTCGTCGACGTCGTAATTTTGACAATGTCCTTTAAATCCGCAAACAATTTCTTCTGGATCGCTTCCCGCAACCGTTCATGGGAATTATAATCAAACCGCTGTCCTTTTCGTGCATATGCCGAAATGCGAATTAAAATTTCTTCGCGAAACGCCTTTTTCGCGTTTTCTGAAATGCCGATTTGCTCTTCAATCGAACGCATCAGTTTTTCATCTGGGTTCATTTCTTCCCCTGTCAACGGATCGCGTAACTTCGTTTTATTGCAATACGCCTCTACGTTATCTAAGTAGTTATCCATTAACGTTTTCGCTGATTCTTCATACGAATAAACGAACGCTTTTTGCACTTCTTTTTTCGCAATCTCATCATATTCTTTCCGCGCTAACGAAATGAAGTTTAAATACCGCTCTCGATCTTCATTCGAAATCGATGGATGTTGATCAAGTCCTTCTTTTAGCGAGCGGAGCACATCAAGCGCATTAATCGAAGGAACTTCTTTTCGAATGATACAAGAAGAAATGCGGTTAATGACATACCGTGGATCAATGCCGCTCATCCCTTCATCCGGATACTCTTTTTTCAACTCCTCCACATCGACTTCGCTAAACCCTTCTACCGCTTCCCCATCGTAAAGGCGCATCTTTTTCACTAAATCAATATCGGAGCGTTTCGGCTCCTTGAGGCGTGTCAAAATCGTAAACATTGCCGCTACCCGAAGCGTATGTGGGGCAATATGGACATCTGCTACGTCGCTTTCGCGAATCATTTTTTCATAAATGCGCTCTTCTTCTGACACTTTTAAGTTATATGGTATCGGCATGACGATAATTCGCGAATGAAGCGCTTCATTCTTTTTATTCGCAATAAATGAACGATACTCTGTTTCATTCGTATGCGCGACAATTAATTCATCGGCACTAATAAGTGCAAATCTGCCTGCTTTAAAATTTCCTTCTTGTGTTAAAGAAAGCAAGTGCCATAAAAATTTCTCGTCGCACTTTAACATTTCTTGAAATTCCATAATCCCGCGGTTTGCTTTATTTAGCTCCCCGTCAAAGCGATATGCCCGTGGATCGGATTCTGACCCATATTGAGCAATCGTCGAAAAATCGATGCTTCCTGTCAAATCTGCAATGTCCTGTGATTTTGGATCCGATGGGCTAAAAGTTCCAATGCCTACCCGTTTATTTTCCGAAAAGAAAATGCGTTCGACCATCACATCTTCAATTCGACCACCGTACTCCTTTTCTAGCCGCATCATATTCAACGGGGAAAGTTCCCCTTCAATGCGAATACCGTATTCACGATAAAACTCATCGCGCAAATGATGTGGGACAAGATGCAATGGATCTTCGTGCATCGGACATCCTTTAATCGCATATACCGCACCGCGATCTGTCAATGAATACGCTTCTAGTCCTCGTTTTAACATCGTCACAAGCGTCGATTTTCCACCGCCGACCGGCCCCATCAACAACAAAATCCGCTTTCGGACATCTAGACGTTTCGCTGCTGGATGGAAATACTCTTCTACTAACCGCTCTAACGCTTCCTCTAGTCCAAACAACTGTCCGCTAAAGAAGTTGTATCTCTTTTTTCCGTCAACTTCTTCTACCCCAGCGTCTTTAATCATATTATAGACACGCGAATGAGCGGACTGGGCAACCCACGGCTTTTCTTTTAAAATCTCTAAATACTCAGCGAAGGTTCCTTCCCACTTTAACCGTTGCTCTTCCTCCCGGTATTTCGCAATTTTCTTTAAAATATCCATTCAAGAACCTCCCCATCCTTGATGTCTAGCTGAAAGATTATTACAATGTATGCAAGGATGTCCGTAATCATTCGCCACGAAATAAAAATTTGCCTTTCCCTCTAAACATTGTTTGCCGCATCGGCTATAATAAAAAAAGGACGACCATCGATAAAGGAGGAAAAGTGGCATGAGAACATTGCTTGTAATCGGCGTGATTGTTGCCTTTTTATCCGCTATTTTTACTGCAGGCTACAATGACAAGCCTGGTGTAAAAAATTAATCAATAAAAAACGACCTCCAAATTGAAGGTCGTTTTTTATTAAAATACTCCCTTAAATCCTTGTTGTCTTAGCGCCTCATATACTAAAATAGCTGCTGTATTGGATAAATTAAGGGAACGCACGTTATCGTTCATCGGAATTCGTAAACAATAATCCATATTATTTTCAATCAGTTCTTTCGGAAGCCCACTCGTTTCACGGCCGAATACAAAAAAATAATCTTTTTCCGGGTCGCTGTAATCGAACGAATCGTAATATTTTTGGCCAAACTTCGTAATAAAGTAAAATTCTCCGTCCTTATATTTGTCAAAAAGCTCTTGAAGCGAATCATAGTAAAAAATATTGACATACTGCCAATAATCGAGACCAGCTCGTTTCAACATTTTATCATCCGTTGAAAAGCCAAGCGGGCGAATTAAATGCAATGCTGTGCCCGTCGCCGCACAAGTCCGCGCAATATTTCCTGTATTCGCTGGAATTTCTGGTTGATACAATACTACATGCAAAGCCACCTTTATTCACGAAACTTACGCAAGGAATCTCTTGCCTACACCTTACGCAAGTTTCATTCCCTCCTTTCGATACGTACATCTGTCAAATTGTCATCGTTCTCCGCTTTATTATACTATGGTTTATCAACAATATGAAAAAATTTATATTGAATATTTGGCGTATAGGCGCTTGAATCTTCATACGACCAATAACGCATGCGGCTATTGGTTGTATGGGCATTTACAAGCGGCATCCCTTGCTTATCTTTTGCCACAACAATCGTGGAATGATTAAATCGACCGTCTCCTTCAAAATCATAGCAAATGACATCCCCTACCATTAGTTGGTCCGGAGTAGATACTTCTATTGTTTTTATCCCAGGGTGCTCACCGCTTAAATACCACCGGAAAGCGTGAGCAACCGCCCAACTATAGCTCCAATTTTTGTTTTTCATCCACCACCCTTTTTGGCGGTTAGGATATCCCGTCATCGGGATGCCGCCTGCATATAAACATTGCGACACAAAATTAGTGCAATCCACCGCAAATTTAGGAAACGCTGGGTGATAGCTGTTCCACCATGTTTCCGCATATTTTACAGCCTTTATCCGGTCGTACGTGTAATAAATGACCGCCTCTTTTTTCCCTTCTCGCTCTAAGCGAATAGGCGCTTGCGATGCGTCAACCGCTTCCATTTGTTTTTCTTCCACTAAACGTCCTCGGGTAAAACGTGCTCGTCGCGGTTCCACTTTCTCCTCTATATACATCCATCCATGCTGTTCAATTAAAAATTGATAATGCACGATATAGTCCACATGGAGCCACTCACCCATTTGTTGCTTACGAACTACTTGCCCTTTCAGTTCACATTTTACGATTTCCGCTTCACGCTTTTTCAACAATTGTTGCTTTTTCTCAACGATTGAATCTTCTTGAGCTCTTTCAGTTGACACAAAAAGCTGTGCCCGTTTTTCTAAAAGCGCCTCGAGCTGTTTTTTCACAATGCCCACCACGTTTCTTTTTTTATTACATTATATGGCGGGGTCTTCATTTTTTCCTTTGTGCATGCAACATTCGTAATCCTTTTTCGATTTCTCGCAATACGTCCTCGTCTTTTTCATGCTGTAACGCTTGTTCTAATATTTTGGCAACACTATCAT
Organism: Anoxybacteroides voinovskiense; assembly: GCF_014196205.1. Lineage (GTDB taxonomy): Bacteria > Bacillota > Bacilli > Bacillales > Anoxybacillaceae > Anoxybacteroides > Anoxybacteroides voinovskiense. The sequence goes on from NZ_JACIDE010000018.1 coordinate 60,707, forward strand.
CACCAATTTTCCCAAGCGCCCACGCAGCCGTTCCGCGAATAACTGGTCGACTATCTTCTTTAAGCAGGTGCACTAAATCCGGGATAGCTGTCCGGTCTTTAAAATGCGCTAATGCCAAAATAGCGTTACGTTGAATCGGCTTTTTCCCACGCCACGAACCTGCGAGCGAACCATACTTTTCCTTAAACTCGCGATTAGATAGGTGGAGCAACGGTTTTAATAGTGGCTTAACGATTTCAGGATCCGGCTCCATTTCGGGATGGAGATGAAAATCTTTTCCCTTATTTGCTGGGCATACCATTTGGCATGTGTCGCAACCGTATAGTCGATTTCCGATTTTATCACGAAACTCTTCAGACAAAAACCCTTTCGTTTGCGTCAAAAATGCAATGCACCTTTGCGCATTAAGTTGTCCTCCTTGAACGAGAGCACCAGTCGGACATGCTTCAATACATTTTGTACATGTACCACATCGGTCTTCGATTGGTACATCTGGAGGAAATGGAATCGTTGTAATCATTTCTCCTAAATAAACGTACGAGCCAAACTCCGGTGTAATGACAGCACAATTTTTTCCGCTCCAGCCGATTCCTGCACGCACAGCCACCGCCCGATCTGCTAATTCGCCTGTATCCACCATTGATTTTACTTGCGCGGTTGGTACTTTTGTTAAAATAAAATCCTCTAGCATTTTCAACCGTTGTCGTAAAATATGATGATAATCTTCCCCCCATGAAGCGCGGCAAAAAATTCCCCTGCGCGCTTCCTTTGTGCTTCGTGGTGCACCTTTCATTTTTGATGGATAAGCAAGTGCAATTGCAATAATCGACTTTGCATGCGGCAAAAGCATCGACGGGTTTGTACGCTTTTCTATATCTGGTTCTTCAAATCCTGATTGATAGCCTAGTTGTTGTTGCTGAAGGAGACGTTCTTTTAGTTCCACAAATGGATCAGCGCTGGCAAATCCAATTTTATCAATGCCTATCTCTTGGCTATATGCAATAATTTCTTTCTTGAGTTGATTGATATCCATCGCTGCACCTCCTTTCGTTAAAATAGGCGACGATGAGCAAAAAAACAAGGAGTAAAAAATGTAAATCATTTGAATCTTCAGGAAAAACAAAAAACGCAATGCCCCGTTCTCCCGAAGAAACGAAACACTGCGTTGTCCCCTATGTATATGGAGCGGGTGATGGGAATCGAACCCACGACATCAGCTTGGAAGGCTGAGGTTTTACCACTAAACTACACCCGCATATAGCACACTGCTATTATTTTTATTGCTGTGACGCAATTTTCCATGCCTCTTCCTCTACTAGCTGATTCAAAGATGTTGCATGCGTCGAGGCAACTCGTCGCTTATTCGACGATGCATCGCTCGTGGCTGAGGTTTTACCACTAAACTACACCCGCATATAGCACACTGCTATTACTTCTATTTCTGCGACGCATTTTCCATGCCTCTTCCTCTACTAGCTGATTCAAAGATGTTGCATGCGTCGAGGCAACTCGTCGCTTATTCGACGATGTATCGCTCGTGGCTGAGGTTTTACCACTAAACTACACCCGCATATTTGCAAAAAAGGTCAAATTTTGTCGAGAAAAAATTAAAATAAAAAACAGGTATTCCCTGTTACAAAATGGTGCCGATGGTGGGAGTCGAACCCACACGGGGGGCTACCCCACACGATTTTGAGTCGTGCGCGTCTGCCAGTTCCGCCACATCGGCAAGTAATATTAACTAACGACATAAATTATTATATCAATATTCATCTTAAAAGTCAATATTTTTGATATAAAGACCTGCAACATAATGGAGGCGGCACCCGGATTCGAACCGGGGGTAAAGGTTTTGCAGACCTCTGCCTTACCACTTGGCTATGCCGCCGAGAGAGCGGAAGACGGGACTCGAACCCGCGACCCCCACCTTGGCAAGGTGGTGTTCTACCACTGAACTACTTCCGCATATGGCTGGGGTAGCTGGATTCGAACCAACGCATCACGGAGTCAAAGTCCGTTGCCTTACCGCTTGGCTATACCCCAATGAATGTACTATGCAGCTAATGGGGCGACTAGTGGGAATCGAACCCACGAATGCCAGAGCCACAATCTGGTGCGTTAACCACTTCGCCATAGCCGCCATAAACAGGGGCAGTAGGAATCGAACCCACACCGGAGGTTTTGGAGACCTCTGTTCTACCATTAAACTATGCCCCTAAATGGTGGAGGGGGACGGATTCGAACCGCCGAACCCACAGGGAGCGGATTTACAGTCCGCCGCGTTTGGCCACTTCGCTACCCCTCCATTTATATAAATGATGCCGACTGCAGGACTTGAACCCGCAACCTACTGATTACGATTCAGTTGCTCTACCAATTGAGCTAAGTCGGCATTATTACAACCAACCGCTCTATACATAGCTACATTTTGTGCCTCTTCCTCTGCTAGCTAATTCAAAGGCGCTAAATGCGTCGAGGCAACTCGCCGTTAATTCATTGATGTATCGCTCGTCTCTACCAATTGAACTAAGTCGGCACTATACAACTAACTGTTCTACACAAAGGTTGCATTCTCACTTAGCTTGTAAAGCATTCATCGTTTTTTACATAAAAAATGGTGGCTCGGGACGGAATCGAACCGCCGACACAAGGATTTTCAGTCCTTTGCTCTACCGACTGAGCTACCGAGCCATTATATAATATTCACTATTTACTCATTTTCTTCGTTGTACTGCTTCCCGACTGTGCCTCTTCCTCTGGTAGTTAATTCGGGGATGGTGCATGCATTGAGGCAACTCGTAGCGGATTCACCAATGTTTTGCTCATGGCTACCGTTCCATTACAAAAATCTAAATATATAATGGCGGTCCCGACGGGACTCGAACCCGCGATCTCCTGCGTGACAGGCAGGCATGTTAACCACTACACTACGGGACCATTTGGTTGCGGGGGCAGGATTTGAACCTGCGACCTTCGGGTTATGAGCCCGACGAGCTACCAGGCTGCTCCACCCCGCGATGATAAAAGATAAACAAAATTTTTACTATGCTCTATGTTTCTTTGCTGCCTCTTCCTCTACTAGCCATTTCGAGGATGTTTGATGCGTCGAGGCAACTCGTAGCAAATTCACAGATGTGTTGCTCGTTGCTCCACCCCGCGATGATAAATAAGAAAATAATTGGTTTCTATGCTCCATGCTCTTTTGGCCGTCCCGCTCTCAGCATGCCTATTCAAGCTGTGGCTCGAGCGGTACGCTGTAGATTTTTCACGGAAGCTTATTCGATCGTGCTCCACTCTGTAATGATAATAATTAATGGCGGAGGAGGAGGGATTCGAACCCCCGCGCGCCTCTCGACGCCTCTCGGTTTTCAAGACCGACCCCTTCAGCCAGACTTGGGTACTCCTCCGTGTATTCACAAAATGGTGGACCTTGTAGGACTCGAACCTACGACCGGACGGTTATGAGCCGTCTGCTCTAACCAGCTGAGCTAAAGGTCCGAATCGATGGTGGCGGTGGAGGGGATCGAACCCCCGACCTCACGGGTATGAACCGTACGCTCTAGCCAGCTGAGCTACACCGCCAAATATGGTGGAGCCTATCGGGATCGAACCGATGACCTCCTGCGTGCAAAGCAGGCGCTCTCCCAGCTGAGCTAAGGCCCCATTATCCACTAACTGGTCGGGAAGACAGGATTCGAACCTGCGACCCCATGGTCCCAAACCATGTGCTCTACCAAGCTGAGCTACTTCCCGAAATGGCGCGCTCGAGAGGATTCGAACCCCTAACCTTCTGATCCGTAGTCAGATGCTCTATCCAATTGAGCTACGAGCGCAAGATGCCGAGGGCCGGACTCGAACCGGCACGGTAGTCACCTACCGCAGGATTTTAAGTCCTGTGCGTCTGCCAATTCCGCCACCCCGGCGACGCATGGAGCGGAAGACGGGACTCGAACCCGCGACCCCCACCTTGGCAAGGTGGTGTTCTACCACTGAACTACTTCCGCGTCATGCGGGTGGAGGGACTTGAACCCCCACGCCGTTAGGCGCCAGATCCTAAGTCTGGTGCGTCTGCCAATTCCGCCACACCCGCAAACAAGTGAGCCATGGAGGACTCGAACCTCCGACCCTCTGATTAAAAGTCAGATGCTCTACCTGCTGAGCTAATGGCTCATTCAATCGTGGTGCCGGCTGCAGGACTTGAACCCGCAACCTACTGATTACAAGTCAGTTGCTCTACCAATTGAGCTAAGCCGGCGAACAAAATTTCAAAACAACACTCTTGCAAACCTTTCGATATTATCGTCGTCCCGCTCTCAGTATGTTTAATCAAGCAGCAACTCGAGCGGTACGCTGTAGTAATCTCAAAGAAGCTTATTCAGACGTGCTCTACCAATTGAGCTAAGCCGGCGTAACGTAGTTAATACCCTATACTTATTATCCTTTTGTGCCTCTTCCTCTACCAGCTTACTCGAGGAAGTTAGATGCGTCGAGGCAACTCGCAGCATATTCACTGAAGCATTGCTCGTCTCTACCAATTGAGCTAAGCCGACGAACAATAATGGTGGAGGATGACGGGATCGAACCGCCGACCCCTTGCTTGTAAGGCAAGTGCTCTCCCAGCTGAGCTAATCCTCCGATATGTACTGCCTAGCAACGTCCTACTCTTGCAGGGGCGTTAGCCCCAACTACCATCGGCGCTGGAGAGCTTAACTTCCGTGTTCGGGATGGGAACGGGTGTGTCCTCTCCGCTATCGTCACTAGGCGATTTTGTACAGACAGTTATTATTATAATAAATCTCTTATATGTGTCAAGGTTTTTTTGTTCCTTCAAAACTAGATAACAGGGTGAGAAGAAAAGGAGTCGCCTACGCTTTTCGTATTGTCTAGCTCCGAACTAACATCCTCCTCCGCGTCCGCTTTCTCCATCGACGTGCAAGCACGTCTTCGTCGAAAGCTTGCGCTTCCGTCGGATGTTTCCTTGGCTACGCCAAGGACCGTTCTCCGCTTTTCTATGGTTAAGTCCTCGATCGATTAGTATCCGTCAGCTGCACGTGTCGCCACGCTTCCACCTCGGACCTATCAACCTCGTCATCTTCGAGGGATCTTACTCGCTAATGCGATGGGAAATCTCATCTTGAGGGGGGCTTCACGCTTAGATGCTTTCAGCGCTTATCCCTTCCGCACATAGCTACCCAGCGGTGCCCTTGGCAG
>NZ_JACIDE010000019.1 GCF_014196205.1 Anoxybacteroides voinovskiense
TCGAAAACTCGTGCGTGTGATCGATGCGCTGCTACGCAACGGTCAAATCTACACGCCAAGAAAGGGGGAAGATCGATAGGGGTATCGATCTAACTGATTTTGTATCAAAACCCAGTTAATGACATCGGACAAGACTAGGCTTCTTAAGTATTGTCTTTTTTCGGATCATCGGACAATCGAATTTCCAATTTCGATGATTTTTCACCTTGACATATTACCGCAGGACTTTCCCCTCCATTATATCCCTTCTCTCTTTCTTCTTCACCGCCAACTTGTGTCGGAACCCCGCCATTTTTTGGCGGTGCGCACGCCAATTTTGGCGAACTAGACAAAAACACCCTCATCCATCCGATGAGGACGTTAACAACATATAATGCTCTGGAATGAATCCCAATTGTTTTGCTTTTTCCACCGCTTCTATCCGAGAGGATACACATAATTTTGAAAAAATACGCGATAGCTGTCTTTCTAGGCTCCGCTGGCTCATGCAGTGCTTTCTTGCAATCTCTTTATTGCTTAAACCGTTGGCAACCTCTATCAATATATTTTGTTCAAACATGTCGAGCGCGATATGTTCCACCTCTTCTCCCATCCTAGCTTTCACTTCGAAAAGCCGCAGCTGACGCAGAACATGTACAGGAATGACCGCCTCATCTCGTAGCGCACAGCGAATCGCTGTAATTAATTGCTCACTTGATGCGGTTTTACTGACAAAGCCTGTAATGCCTGATTCAATGAAATAATTTAAAAAAGGAACAATATCATATCCGGTATAGATGACAATTTTCGCATTCGGCTGTTTTTCGAGAATTCGTTTACTCAATTCGATACCGCTCATATCCGGCATACACCAGTCAAGTAAACATACATCATACGCACGTTGCTCGATCATTTGTTCTGCTTCGCTCGCAGATGTCGTAATGTCTACTTGAAAATCCCCTTCACATTCGAGCACATTTTTCGTACCTTCACAAACAAGAAGATGATCGTCGACAATTAAAATACGAGCCATGCTTCTCTCCTTTCCATACGTCTATAATGGGATGGTGATCGTTATCTCTAATCCAGAGCCATAGGATGACGCGATTTGGCATGTTCCACCTAATCCTTGCACACGCTCTTTTATTCCAAATAATCCTAAATTACCATGATGATCATTTAATTTTTCCATCTCTATTCCTACTCCATCGTCCACATAACGAAGTTGAACAGCCTCATCTTGCGTATCCAATACGAGTTGGAGCGTCGATGCTTGTGAATGTTTTACGGCGTTGTTTAACAATTCTTGTATGATCCGATAAATCGCCAGTTCCTGTTCTTCTCCTAATTTAGCTTGTATGTGAACATTCCACTTTACTTTTATATTCGTACGTAAATGAAATCGGTCAATAAGCTGCGAGATTGCTTGTTTTAGTCCCATTTGACTCAAAAATGGCGGTCTTAATTCATGACATATTTCTCTCGTTACATCAATTACATCTAAAATTTCCTCTTCCATGTCGCTTAGCCGCTTTTGCATATCTTCCGTGCCCATATATTGAATACGCAAGTTTTCGACTTTCTTTTTTAACAAAATTAAATCTTGAAGCAATGTATCATGCAAATCGATCGCAAGTTTTTTTCTTTCGCGTTCTGACCATTGGAACATCAACCGTGTAAACAAAATGGAATGTTCTTTTTCTTTTAAGCTGTCTAACTCTTTCAGTAACTCCTCTACTTTTAACATGTTTTCGATCGTCATACTCGTATAATAAACAATGGTAGATAGCCAATCTTTTTGCTCGGTGCGAAAGGAAAGAGGACGTTTCTTTTTCCCTACTAGCCATAAAGGTGTTTGACGAAATGAACCGATAAACACGACAAATAAGGAGCGATGTTCCGTTACGCGACCAATCGAAAGTGGAGCACCATTTATTTTTTGGACGATATTCGCCCAATGTTCTTCATTGTACTCAAAAGAAAGCGGTTCGTTTATGGACTGTATTACCTCTATTTTTTCTACGTCCAAAATTTCTTGCAATTCCTTTTCCAAACAATACATGGCTCCTTCTACTGTACGTTGTTTTTTCAGTTGTTCACTTATGCGATACAAACTCTCTTCATAAAAATGTTTTTGCATACGTAATTTTGCCCGCCATTTGCGGTCTAACCATTCTTTTATGTAAAAAGCAGCAAGAACGATGATATAAACGATAGAAAATAAAACAACAAGTTCAGCCCATTTGCTAGAGCGATGGATCCATTGATTGTACACAATCATCATAAAAAAAGATGGGAATAATGCAAACAAACCGAGATACTTTAACCGCTCGATGGAAAATGGCAGTTGAAACAGTTGATCTGTTGCCATTAAATAAAAGAAAACGATCGGTAAGGCGAAAAGAAAGCTAACTGTTAATTCCGCTGGCAATATCCATTTTTTCATCACTAGCATAGGAAGGCTATAAAAGAAAAGAAATGGGATCGTCGATAAACTAATTGCCAATAACAATCCTTTTACGGTATGTTGCTGTTCATCTTTTTTCAGATCAACGAACCCTTTTCCTAACAAAGCAAGAATGATAACCATATTGATAAAAAATGCCGTCAATAACACTTCCGTTTCACTTATCGAACGAAACGGTATAGACATCAGTGAAATAATAAACATCACAACGTTAAACCCATAAAGGGAAAAGACGATTTTTTTCGCAAACCATATCTTCTTTTCTTTTTCAAAATAGTTGTAAACAAAATGCAAAAATAGCGGAGGCAGCATGAAAAATACACCGCTGAATATTTGCCTTCCAAAAGGCGCATGTTTCGCCGATAAGCTGGCACTGATATAACAAAGCCCTGTCGATAACAACAAGTAAATCAGCACGGTCGCCGAACTACTATCTGGTCGCAAACGAAGCAAAAATATGCTTAAACGAACAGCGAATAGAAAAAAACATGTCGGCAAAATAATATAATACAACCACTGTTCCGTTCCATGCGCTAGATAGTCAATCACCAAAGTTTGGATTTGATTTCCTCTTTGAATAGTGATTGCTTTTGCTTGTTCAATCGTTTTGTATTTCTGAACCGTAAAATGGGACAGCGGAGGCTTTCCATCTATTTTTAACACTTGATCATAAATATGAATCCCATGTTTTTTTGCCCAGCCAAACTCATAAAGATCGTTAACAACCACAGCGCCCTTCTTTTCTACTACATCCATGCCGATCAATGGATGTTTCACATTTAAAACGGTTAAATATAGCGCTAAAATCGAAGCAAAAATCATGGCAATAACTGTTCGATTCATCGTGATCTACATCCAATATCCAAGCGGTCTAGTCGATTCGCTAAACACCTTTATCACCGCTTTTACCTCTAACTCACTTAAACCGATCAGGCTCACCGTACCATTTTGTAATTTTTCGATGACTTCCGGATGTTCGACTAAAAAGCGAATGATTTGTTGCATCACAATCTCCCTCCAACATCCTTAAATAAATGTTTTCAGCACAGATTTATACGCATCATCTACGTCTAGTTTTTCGATTTCTTGCAACGCTTTTTCCTTGTAAATTTGGCTCATCACTTTTGCGTAATAAAACGCTCCTTCCTGTCCCATTTGCTGAAGTGCTTTTTCTTTTTGGACATACATCCGATCGTAGTCCATATCGTTGTTGAAATACTGCTTCCACAAGTTATTTTGTTTGCTTTCTAGCATATACAAAATCGGAAGCGACTTTTTCTTTGCTTGAATATCAGCTTTTTTATCCCAGTTGTATAGCGCATCAAGGTCATTGTCGATTTGTGCTGCAATGCCGATGTAGCGAGCATACGTTTCAATCGCTGCGATGTCCTCTTTTCCTGCTAATAATGCTCCGATGACACAAGCCATCGCAACAAGAGAGCCTGATTTTTTCTCTACCATTTTTATATATTCTGCTTCTGTTTGTACGTCACACGCCACATCAGTCTGTTGTCCGTGTACACTTTGCAACAAGCAAGACGTAACATATGACAGTGCCTTTAATTTCTTTTCATCAGCAATGTGTGAATGAGCAATTACTTGCTGACCTAATAACAAAAACCCAATCGCAGTATGTACGGTAATCGCATCATCTTTTAACCGATCTTGATCGACTACATCATCCAATAAATCCCCAGCAAGCACGATCAATTCAATAGCCGCTGCGATATATGTTGAGTGATCTCCTTGTGTCGAAAACAAGTCATAATGCAAATAAGCCAACCGCCCAAACAACAAATCGCTCTCTTTCATATGTGACTCGATTGCCACCAGCATGTGTGCTTTCAGTCGCGGTTCCGACACCAATTGTTCCACGATTTCTTTCATTTGCTTCGCTATTTTTTCTTTTTCACTCATCCTATCGCACCTTGCACAAATATTTACAAATAGGGAATATTCGACAATTTCAATAAAATTCCTTCCTGAAAAATAAAAAGACTTGTCGAAGATTGTGACAAGTCTTTTGCTTTGCTATCACTTACTACCCAATAGAACGATTAGCATTGCAATAAAATTCTATACTTGTTGAAATCGTATATGTTGCACCATTATAGGAATATTTCCCTGACACAGTAATGACGTATGTGCGACCACCATCAATTAATTCCGCATTATATCCTGTCTGTGTCCACGTCCCACTGCCAGACGCTTTTGAGGAGATCGATTTAACTCCCGAAAACAGTTGTCTTTTATGAACATCACTATACTGAGTTTCAAAAGTCCCTGTCACATACAAAGTTTGAACGGTTTGTCCAACTTGGATCGTTGTTGTTTTTGTCTTTGAGGCAATCGATTGAGGAGTAATCGTCCCCGATTCTTTTATCCCCGTTTGATTGGAATTTGCCAATGAATCTTTTCCTATGCCAAATAAAATTCCTCCAACAAGCATTACCGTTACTGCTATGCTTACAAATTGACGAATCATTTTAAAAATTCCTCCTTTCGTTTTGATAGTTTGATTATAATTCACTTTTTTCCATTATTCACCGCCAACATGTTGTCGAACCCCGCCATTTTTTTGACGGTGCGCCCACCAATTTTGGCGGACTAGACAAAAATTTCCTTACCGATCCGACAAGGACATAAAAACCCCCATCCAATGCTCATGCATCAGATGGGGGACGTTTTATGCGCGCAATGTGGCGCCGAATTGTTGTTCGACAGCTTTGATCACTTGTTCGTGAACGTTTGTTACTTCTTCATCCGTTAATGTCCGTTCTGGGTCGTAGTAACGGAGCGAGAAGGCGATCGATTTTTTGCCTTCTGGAAGGCGATCGCCTTTGTAGACGTCGAAAATCGATACGTCCTTCAACAGTTCGCCGCCTGCTTCGATAATCGCTTTTTGCAACTCACCCGCGACGACATGTTCATCGACGACAAGGGCAATGTCGCGTGCAATCGATGGGAAGCGTGGAATCGCGGTATAGCGAATGTCGTCTACTTCCGCTTTCAGCAACGCTTCAAGGTCTAGCTCAAACACGTACGTTTCTTTCAAATCAAATTGTTTTTGCACGACCGGATGTAGCTGACCGATAAAACCAATTGTTTTGCCGTCTAGCAACATATCGGCTGTGCGCCCTGGATGAAGGTGCTCGCGTTTTGCTTGTTTGTATTCCACGCGGTTTTCTAATCCTAGCAACGCAAACAAACCATCTAAAATCCCTTTTGCAACATAAAAATCAACCGCTTTTTTCTCTCCTTGCCACAAATGCGCATGCCATACGCCTGTCACAACGCCTGCGAGGCGCTCTTTTTCGTTTGGCAGTTCGTGCTCTCCGTTAGCTAAGTATACCGAGCCAATTTCATATAGCGCAACGTTTTCGACTTGGCGGGCGCGGTTGTAGCTTGCCGCTTCCAATAAGTGCGGCACTAAGCTTTGCCGCAAGACGCTGCGTTCTTCACTCATTGGCAATGCCAAACGAATCGATTCCGCCGTTTCAAGCGCAAACATCGGCGCTTTTGCTTCATTTGTAAGCGAGTACGTAATCGCTTGGAACAAGCCCGCATCTTCTAAATAACGGCGCACGTGGCGGCGCTTTGCTTGATATGGGGTGAGTTTCCCTGGCTTTGCTTCCCCGACTGGAAGCGTTGCTGGCAAGTTGTCATAGCCATAAAGGCGCGCCACTTCTTCAATAATATCTTCTTCAATCGTAATATCGCGGCGGCGCGATGGAACGGTAATCGTAAACGTCCCGTTATCTTCTGTGAACATAAATTGCAAGTTGGTTAAAATGCCTGCGACTTCTTCTTTCGTAATTGTTGTGCCAAGCACGTTATTGATACGGTCTAATGTAATCGTGACAACAACATCTTTTCGTTGCAGCGTGTTCACTTCGACAACACCGCCAATGACTTCGCCGCCAGCATATTCCGCCATTAAAGCAGCGGCTCGGTCAAGCGCTTCTTTCGTGCGCGCTGGGTCGATGCCTTTTTCAAACCGTGTGCTCGACTCGCTGCGCAATCCGTGATCTTTGACCGCCTGACGAATGACAGGACTTATGAAATACGCGGACTCAATAAATACGGTCGTTGTGTCGTTTTTCACTTCCGAATTGGCACCGCCCATCACACCAGCTAAGGCGACAGGCTCTTTCCCGTTTGTAATGACAAGATGCTCCTCTGTTAACGTGCGCTCTACATCATCAAGCGTCACGATTGTTTCACCGGCTTTTGCGCGGCGAACGACAATTTCTTTTGAACCGAGGCGGTCATAGTCAAACGCATGAAGCGGCTGACCGTACTCAAGTAAAATGTAGTTCGTAATATCAACGACATTATTATGTGGGCGAATGCCGGCCGCCATTAAACGCGTTTGCATCCAAAGCGGTGACGGACCGATTTTCACGTTTTTCACAATGCGCCCTGCGTATAACGGATTGTCTTCTGGTGCATCGACGCGAACGGAAATGTAGTCGTGGACGTTTTCGCTGTTTTCTTGTAGCTCAACTGCCGGAAGCTTCACGCTCCGCCCTAAAATCGCCGCCACTTCATAAGCGACACCGATCATGCTTAAACAATCGGCGCGATTTGGCGTCAATCCTAACTCCAATACTTCATCGTCCAAGTTGAGCAATTCAAGCGCATCGACACCGACTGGCGCATCGCTTGGGAAAACGAAAATGCCGTCGGCGTATTCTTTCGGCACTAATTTTGACTCCACGCCGAGTTCTTGCAACGAGCAAATCATGCCATTCGATTCTTCGCCGCGCAATTTCGCACGTTTGATTTTCAAATTTCCTGGCAAAACTGCCCCGACTTTGGCGACAGCGACCTTTTGTCCTTTTGCCACGTTCGGTGCCCCGCAAATAATTTGCACCGGCTCCCCTTCCCCGATATCGACAAGACATTTGCTTAATTTATCAGCATTTGGATGCTGCCCGCGCTCAAGCACATGGCCGATGACCACTCCTTGCGCTCCTTTATTTAACACTTCCACACTTTCCACTTCAATCCCGCTTTTCGTAATGCGGTCGGCTAATTCTTTTGCGGTAATGCCTGCTAAATCGACATATTCCTGTAGCCATTTATATGAAACGAACATCCATTAAACCTCCCTTTACACCCGGTTAAATTGTTGCAAGAAACGAACATCGTTTTGATAAAAATGACGGATGTCGTCAATGCCGTATTTGAGCATCGCAATACGCTCCGGTCCCATCCCAAACGCAAAGCCCGTATATTTTTTCGAATCAAATCCTGCCATTTCAAGTACGTTCGGATGAACCATCCCGGCACCTAAAATTTCAATCCAACCTGTTCCTTTACATACGTTGCAGCCGTGCCCACCGCAATTAAAACACGACACATCGACTTCAACAGACGGTTCTGTAAATGGGAAAAAGCTTGGACGGAAGCGAATGTCGCGATCTTCGCCAAACATTTTGCGAGCAAACTCGCGCAACGTTCCTTTTAAGTCGCTCATGCGAATATGTTCATCGACGACAAGCCCTTCAATTTGCGTAAATTGATGCGAATGTGTCGCATCGTCGTTGTCGCGACGATATACTTTTCCCGGGCAAATGATTTTTACTGGACCGCGTCCTTGATGTTTTTCCATCGTGCGCGCTTGCACAGGTGACGTATGCGTGCGCAATAAAATTTCCTCTGTAATATAAAAGGAATCTTGCATATCGCGCGCTGGATGACCTTTTGGCAAATTGAGCGCTTCAAAGTTGTAATAGTCTTTTTCGACTTCCGGTCCTTCAGCAATCGTATAGCCCATGCCGATAAATAAATCTTCAATTTCTTCAATGACGCGCGTTAACGGATGATGATTGCCGCGTCTAATCGGACGTCCTGGAAGTGTCACGTCAATCGCTTCCGCCGCTAATTTTTTCTCGACTTCTGCTTGTTCAAGGGTTGCTTGCTTTGCTTCAAGCGCTGTTTGAATCACTTCGCGCACTTCGTTCACAAGCGCTCCCATGACAGGACGCTCTTCAGGAGACAATGCTCCCATGCCGCGCAGCACTTCTGTAATTGGACCTTTTTTGCCGAGATATGCGACGCGCACGTCATTGAGCGCTTTTAAATCGTTTGCCTGTTCAATTTTTTCAAGCGCTTCTTGTTGAAGCTGTTGTAACCGTTCTTTCATGTGAAATCCCTCCTTATTATGTATAAAAAATAAAAAACTCGCCCCTCACATAAGGGACGAGTGCACTCGCGGTACCACCCTTGTTAGCTATGCCGTTCGCATAGCTCACTTCATTCAGATAACGGCTTCCACCGGAACGCCTTTACATTTTGCATGCGCAAAATGGTCCAAGCGCCAACTCCCGAGGTGAATTCACTTGCTTCTACCATAAAAACGCTCGCAGTCTATGGCGTTTCCTCCCTGAATGGTGATCGGCAAGCTACTCTTCTCGATCATTGTCTTTCATATAATGAAATTCTTCATTTATTATAAGCAAATGGGGAATAACGTGCAAGGTAATCGTGCAAACATACGTTTATTTTTTCTGTAAATGATACAGTAAAATGCCTGTCGCAACGGCTACGTTTAACGATTCTGCCTTCCCATAAATCGGCACATATAAGTTTGTTGTCGTCTGTTGCAGCCACTTATCGCTTACTCCACTTCCTTCATTTCCAACAATTAATGCAAACGATGACGAAGGAGCGACAGAACGGTAGTCTACCCCATGTTGAAGCGATGTGCCATAAATGGGGATATGCTTGTTTTGGAAGCGAGCGATCCATTGACCAATATTTCCTTTTACAACTGGCAAATGAAACAACGAACCTTGCGTAGCACGCATGACTTTTGCGTTATATATATCGGCACTCCCCTCTCCGACAACAACAACATCTATCCCTGCCGCATCAGCGGTGCGAATAATCGTTCCTAAGTTTCCCGGATCTTGAACCGCGTCGATGAACAATGCCGTTTGTACACTATCGACGCTCCAATGTAGGTGCTTGCACACTGCGATAATTCCTTGTGGTGTTTCCGTATCGCTTAATTCACCGATCACCGCTTCAGTGACAATCACTATCGGAATATTGTCCACGTTCCAGCTTGTCGGAATCGTTTTCGTTTCAGCTAAAATAAGCTGTTCAACGATGTTGCTTTTTAAAGCTTCTTCGACTAAATGGAACCCTTCCACTAAAAATAGCCCCGTTTTCTCGCGTTCTTTTTTCGTGAGCAATTTTTTCCATTGCTTCACTTGCGGATTTTTCGTTGATTCAATGCGTTTCAATGCGTTTTCTTCCTTTCCTCTTCTCTCTCTATACATAATAACCGAAAAGCGCGCCAAAAATAAACGTGTAATACATAAAGCGAGGTGAAAAGACATGAATTTAAATTTGCGCCATGCGATTATGACGAACGTCGCTAACAATACGAAAGAACAGTTAGAGGACACGATTGTCGACGCCATTCAGCGCGGCGAGGAAAAATATTTGCCAGGACTTGGCGTCTTGTTTGAAGCGATTTGGAATCATTCTAATGAGCAGCAAAAAGAAACGATGCTTTCGACGCTAGAACAAGCAGTAAAGCAATGAACAAAGGGGAAGTGGCCACCCACTTCCCCGATTTTTTTAATCAAATGTAATTTCCTGCACCTTTTTCGCATCGAGCCGCTTGATGACTTCAACAAGCAACTTCACGGTTTGTTCGTAGTCGTCGCGATGAAGCATGGCTGCATGCGAGTGAATGTAGCGCGTCGGGATAGCGATAGTGAGCGCTGGAACACCGCTTGCCGTTAAATGAATCGCCCCTGCATCGGTGCCTCCGCCCGGCATCGCATCAAAATGATACGGAATGTTTAACTGTTCCGCAACATCAATGACAAACTCGCGCAATCCTTTATGCGACACAAGCGTTGCATCGTATAACACGATATGCGGACCCGCACCAAGTTTGCCCATCGCTTCTTTTTCCGACACGCCTGGGGTGTCGCCAGCGATGCCGACATCCACCGCAAAGGCAATGTCTGGTTGAATCGTGTGCGCCGCTGTTTTCGCCCCGCGCAAGCCCACTTCTTCTTGCACCGTACCAACGCCATATACCACATTCGGATGCTCCACATCTTTTAATTGTTTCAATACGTCAATGGCAATTGCGCAACCGATGCGGTTGTCCCATGCTTTGGCCAGCAACATTTTTTCGTTGTTCATGACGGTAAATTCAAAGTACGGCACAATCGAATCGCCTGGACGAACGCCCCAAGCAAGCGCTTCGTCACGGCTGGAGGCGCCAATGTCAATGAACATATCTTTGATTTCCACTGGTTTCTTGCGCGCTTCCGGCGGTAAAATGTGCGGCGGCTTCGAGCCGATGACGCCGGTGATGTCGCCTTTCTTCGTCATGATCGTTACACGCTGCGCAAGCATGACTTGCCCCCACCAACCGCCAAGCGGCTGGAAGCGGATGAAGCCTTTCTCATCGATTTGCGTCACCATAAATCCTACTTCGTCTAAGTGACCGGCAACCATAATTTTCGGACCGTTTTCGTTCCCTATCTTTTTCGCAATTAAACTGCCAAGACCATCGGTCGTTACTTCGTCGGCGTAAGGCGCGATATGTTTTTTCATCACTTCCCGGGCTTCCCGTTCATTGCCTGGGACGCCTTTAGCGTCCGTCAATTCTTTTAACATTTGTAACGTCGGATCTAATTTTGCCATCTTCAATCCCCTTTCACCGTCTCTTCCTCATTATACCGAAAACAATCGACGATGTACAAAAATTGGTTAATAATGTTGCGTTTGCCGTTCATGGTTCACTTCATTTTTCGCGATGTATGCGCGCTCGATTTGCTCCGGCGTAAATTGCAGCGCATGCCCAAGCGCCGCATACGAGCGCAGCAACGCTTCGTACGTTTCGAAAGTTAGCGACTGCCCAAACAAATGAATGGCTTGAAAAACGGTGAAAAACTGGGCAACGAGCGGTTTGCTTTCTTCAACGTTCGGCCACTCTATGCGCTCTGCCAACTGTAAATCTAACCCGAGCGATAAAATAAAATGCAGCCCATCCACGTATTCTTCTAAGATTGTTTCAAAAGAAGCAGGCGGTTTCGAGCTCCAAAATTTAAAACAGCGCGTTTCGTTTGCCAGTTCCCCTACTTCGACTAACAGCGCCAACAGTTTGCGCTCGACGAGATTTTCTCCCTTTAATCCGCGCTCGGTTTCAATTCGCTCATCTAGCTGCCGCTGCATCGTGTATAGACGGCGAATGTCCATGTACTCTCCCCCTTTAAAAAATGACCATTCTCTTAAGGAGAATGGCCATTCCATGCTTATTTATTTAAGTTTTCTTTTGCGATGTTTGCTAGTTGTGTAAACGCTGCCGCATCGTTTACTGCTAAATCTGCAAGCATTTTACGGTTCACTTCTACGCCCGCAAGCTTTAAGCCGTGCATTAAACGGCTGTAAGAAAGACCGTTCATGCGAGCAGCTGCGTTAATACGCGTAATCCAAAGTTTACGGAAATCACGTTTCCGTTGACGACGGTCGCGATATGCGTACATTAATGATTTCATTACTTGTTGGTTCGCGACTCTATATAAACGATGTTTAGAACCGAAATAGCCTTTTGCAAGTTTAAGAATTTTTTTACGACGTCTGCGCGTTACTGTTCCGCCTTTTACACGTGGCATGTATATTCCCTCCTACGAATGATCGTTATTTTACGTTGTCAAGCAATTGACGAATGCGTTTGAAGTCGCCAGAAGATACAAGCGTTGCTTTGCGAAGTTTGCGTTTTTGTTTTTGTGTTTTGTTGGCGAATAAATGGCTAGTAAATGCATGAGAACGTTTTAATTTCCCAGTGCCCGTCTTTTTAAAACGCTTTGCAGAGCCTTTATGTGTTTTCATTTTTGGCATAAGGTGTATCCTCCTCGTTCGATTATTTATCGTTTTTCGGCGCTAACACTAAAAACATGCTGCGTCCGTCCATTTTTGGTGCCGATTCCACGACACTAATATCAGCGCATGCTTCAGAAAAACGGTCTAATACACGTTGACCAATTTCTTTATGCGTAATTGCCCGCCCTTTAAAGCGAATCGTCGCTTTCACTTTGTCTCCTTTTTCAAGGAATTTGCGTGCGTTGCGGAGTTTCGTGTTAAAATCGTGCTCTTCAATCGTCGGGCTTAAGCGCACTTCTTTGACGTTAATGACTTTTTGCTTTTTGCGCGCTTCTTTTTCTTTCTTTTGTTGCTCGAAGCGGAATTTGCCGTAGTCCATAATGCGGCATACCGGCGGTTTCGCGTTTGGCGCCACCATCACTAAATCAAGGTTCAGTCTTGCAGCGATTTCTAACGCCTCTTGCTTTGATTTAATGCCTAATTGTTCGCCGTTTTGGTCAATTAAACGAACTTCACGTGCACGAATGCCTTCGTTAACGATAAAATCTTTGCTAATAACTAGCCACCTCCAAGGTTTTTTCCGAATGACTTGTTTGTTTTTTGCACCCTTTGCGAAAAGCTTCTTCATTTCGAAATAAAAAACGTGGATGCATACGACACCCACGCTCATTACGCTCTATAACCGAACCGTAACAACCTGCCAACAGCGAATGGCGTCAGCCAGGTGAGAAGCGGGTGCTTCTGCTTTTGTCACAAACAAGTATTCTATTCGACTTATGTAGTATACCATGTTGGAAGCGGCATGTCAATTTTTTATTCCCTGCTTTCGCACAACATGTTTCATTATACCGAATGTTATTACTGTTGGCAACTATTTTTTTAAAACCTGCGGAAGAAACTTCCGCAGGTTCGGTTAACGGCGCGCTTCTCTTTTTAACGTTGCGATAAAGTCTTCAAGCGCCATCGTTTCGCTTTTTTGTTCTCCGTATTTGCGGACGTTGACCGTTCCTTCTTTCATTTCGTTATCTCCGACTACCAGCATATACGGAATTTTTTGTATTTGTGCTTCGCGAATTTTATAGCCGATTTTCTCATCTCGCTCATCGACTTCCACGCGGAATCCTTGTGCTTGAAGCGCTTCTTTTACTTTGTATGCATAGTCAACATGGACGGCAGGCGACACTGGAATGACTTCGACTTGCACCGGCGCAAGCCATGTCGGGAACGCTCCCTTATATTCTTCAATTAAAAACGCCACAAAGCGTTCCATCGTCGAAACAACGCCGCGGTGAATGACGACCGGACGATGCGGTTTTCCGTCTTCGCCAATATACGTTAAATCAAAGCGCTCCGGCAGTAAGAAATCAAGCTGAACGGTCGAGAGCGTTTCGTCTTTTCCAAGCGCTGTACGTACTTGCACGTCTAATTTTGGCCCATAAAACGCTGCTTCTCCTTCTGCTTCGTAATAGTCGAGCCCTAGCTCGTCCATCGCTTCACGCAACATCGTTTGCGCTTTTTCCCACATCGCATCGTCATCGTAATATTTTTCTTTATCTTGCGGGTCGCGATATGACAGACGGAAGGAATAGTCATCAAGCCCAAAATCTTTATACACTTCAAGAATTAAGTTGACGACGCGCTTGAATTCGTCTTTGATTTGATCTGGACGGACAAAAATGTGCGCATCGTTTAGTGTCATTCCCCGCACGCGTTGTAAGCCGGTCAACGCCCCAGACATTTCATAGCGATGCATCGTTCCAAGCTCAGCAATGCGAATCGGCAGCTCACGATAGCTATGCATTTTGTTTTTGTAAATCATCATATGGTGCGGACAGTTCATCGGACGAAGCACGAGTTGCTCATTGTCCATTTCCATCGGTGGGAACATGCCATCTTTATAATGATCCCAGTGTCCAGACGTTTTATATAGCTCGACACTGCCAAGCACCGGTGTGTAGACGTGTTGGTAGCCAAGTTCTAATTCTTTATCGACGATATAGCGCTCAATTGTACGACGAATCGTCGCCCCTTTTGGCAGCCAAAGCGGCAATCCTTGTCCTACTTTTTGCGATGTCGTAAACAGCTCTAATTCTTTTCCTAGCTTACGATGGTCGCGTTCTTTCGCTTCTTGCAAGAGGCGAAGGTATTCGTCGAGCGCTTCTTTTGTAAAGAACGCCGTACCGTAAATGCGCTGCAACATTTTATTGTTGCTGTCGCCACGCCAATATGCTCCGGCGATGTTTAGCAGCTTAAACTCTTTAATTTTTCCTGTCGATGGGACATGAACGCCGCGGCAAAGGTCAAAAAATTCGCCTTGTTCATAAATCGAAACGACTTCTCCTTCTGGGATGTCGTGAATTAATTCAATTTTCAAATGATCGCCGATTTCTTCATATCGTTGAATTGCTTCTTCACGGCTTACTTCTTTCCGGACAATTTCTAAGTTTTCTTTGACAATTTTCCGCATTTCTTGTTCGATTTTCGGAAGGTCTTCTGGTGTCAACGACTCTTCCATGTCAATATCGTAATAAAAGCCATTTTCAATAACAGGACCAACGCCAAGTTTTACATTTTTATACAACCGTTTAATCGCCTGTGCCATTAAATGGGCAGTGCTATGACGTAAAATGTCCAGCGCTTCTGGCATCTCTTGTGTAATAATGGAAATTGCTCCGTCTTCCGTAATTGGCGTCCGCAAATCAAGTAACCGCTCGTTGAGTTTTCCAGCAATCGCTTTTTTCTTTAGTCCTGGGCTAATCGATGCAGCAATTTCTTCAGTCGTAATCCCTTTCGGAAACTCCTTTACCGCTCCATCTGGAAACGTAATTTTCACTACTTCTGACATCATTTTCACTCCTTTTCGATAAATAAAAAAACTCCTCCCTCACACAAGGGACGAGTTTGTTTCGTGGTTCCACCCTTCTTCCCATCGCCAACAGCGATGGCTCGAATAGCATAACGGCGCCTTCTCCGTCACCTATTACTCGAACAAGTCTTTCACAGGTGAAGTTCCGAGGTGGTAAGTGCATTTTTCGTGTTAGGAAGGTTCCAGCCTAGCCTTCCCTCTCTGGAAACCGTAAAAATACACCCATGTCCTCATCATCACTTTTCCGTCGATCCATTATGTACGTAATTATAAAATGAGAATGTGGAAAAATCAAGTCACTCTACCGAAAACGAATGGCGGAACGCCTGACTTGGGCAAAAGCGAAGCCGCTCTTGAAATACATTTTGCAACGTTTGCAGCATACCGTCATCCGGCTCGTCCGTATACACGTAAATCGTCTTTGGCGCAAGCGACACGAGCGGCGCTAAGACGGTAGAATCAATATACATTGGCTGATTAACTAGCTTGCGGTCAATCCATTGTTTCAGCTCTGTCTTAGGCACATAATGAAACTGTTCGTCAAAAAAGAAAAATTCCGGCGGACGATGCACGAGATGAACAACTGACCATTTTGTCTCGCGCATCGCAACATAGTCGCGCAACAGCTGCACAAACGTTTGATATTCCTGCTCTAATTTGTACTCATCAATCGCTAGTTCGACATAATGGGACAGTAATTCAATATACGGTTTTAATCGAAACGTCACGAACGATGCTAAAGAAAAGGAAAGCCCATCTTTTAAAAACGGCAATAGCGCGTCCATAATAAGCGCCTCGCGCGACTGTCCGTGCTGGTTTCCATTTCGATAGTCATGCCTTTCCCCGTCAAGAAAAGAATGGGCAAGCTGCAAAATTTGTTGCTGTTCTTCTTCGTCATTATAATAAAACGTACCTGAAATAATCGATAATAATAGCCGGTCTTCCATAAAACGCAAAATAAACTGAGCAACCGTTCGTGCGACCGCAGCCAATCCATTTTCTTCTGCACGTTCGAGATGAATAGTCACTACCCGATCGTCGCTATGCTCACAGCTAAAGAGCGGGTCAGCGTCTGCTTGCAACAAGCAAAGAAATTTTTCTAGCTCGTTGGTTTGTTCAAAATAAATGTTGATCAATGTCGTCCCCCCTTTATCAGTGAATGCTTGTTCTATATATATGGGGGGACAACTTTATTTAGAATCAGAAAAAGCTAGTTGCGGCCATCTACGTTTCCATGCGGCGGTTTCGTCCTTTAATTTCGACGGGCTGTGCTAAATAACGGATGCGCTCCATAATGCGCGCCGCTTTCATTTGTTCTTCTTCGCCTCGTTGCGAATACGTTAAATGATGGGCGAGTTGCTGCAAGTCAAAATTCGAGGTAAAGAAAGTCGGCAAATTTTCTAACATCCGGTATTGTAAAATCGGCCCCAATAAATCGTCGCGAACCCAACTCGACATCGATTCTGCACCGATGTCATCAAGCATAAGCACCGGCACTTTTTTCACGTATTCTAGCTTCTCATTAATCGTCTGGTCGTGAAGCGAACTTTTTAGCTCACGGAAAAATTCGGGCACATACACGATAAGGGACGCAATATTTTTTTTTGCTAATGCGTTCGCAATTGCACCAAGAATGTATGTTTTTCCAACACCAAACGAGCCGTATAAATATAGCCCTTTCATTTTCTTCCCTGGCTCGTAGGTAGAAACGAACGTTTCTGCCAATTCAATTGCCTTCATTCGTCCTTCATCAGTCAAATCAACGTCTGATAACGAAGCTTGCAAAATTTCCCTTGGGACAAATAAACTTTGAATTAATGCTTCTTGCCGCTTGCGGTCATCGTGCTTCACTTTTGTCGGGCAGCGGTCGTACTGAACGTCAATCGCATTGCCTTGCCAAACGAGGCGGGGATGATACCCTTTCAACAAATTTTGGCACGATTCTAAGCTCGGACACCGCTGGCAGTTTGTCGTTTGTTCCATAAATTCGTATAGCTTCACAAGGCTGCGGTCGAGAATGTCTTCGGTTATTTTTTCTTTATGTGCACGCAAAAACGCTTGAACTTCCCGATGGGAGAGCACTTGTTGCTTTAGTTGTTCGTAGCGCTTTCGGAAATCTTGCCGATGAAGCAGGCGGCCAAGCAGTTGGTTCATATGTTCCATCTTCCCACATCCTATTACTCATTTCGATATTTTTTCAGCCGCTCTTCTAGTTCGCGGCGTTTTGCTTCGAGGTCGCTCGGTGTTTGTTCGCTTTCTTTTTGACTATAATCCATGTTGAGCCAATCCGGCAACATTTCTTTGCGCACCGTTTTCCGGGCAGGTTTTTTCTCTTTGTCGATTGCCCAACTTTGGTATTTTTGCGCTTCTTTTTTCGCCAACTCCATTGCTTCTTTGACAGTGCGAATTTTTTTTCGCGCCCAATGGCTAGCAATTTTTTCGACATATGCTTTCGATAGCTTCATATCGGTGCGAAGCATAACGTAATAAATTAAGACGTTGACAACACCAGGCAACAGCTTTTGTTGGAACATAATGTCTTCAATAAGCTGTAAATCGCTCATCGACGGTTCTGCTCCACCAGAAATTTCCATTAATAGCTGACGCGGAGAAATCGTTTCCAACTGCTTTATCAGCTGTTCTTCCTTCGTTTTCGGCTCGACGTCCGTCATCGTCCGATACGCAAACGGTTGGACACGCATGCTTAAATGCGGCAATTCGTCGCCACGTTCAAACTGATACCAGTCGCGCGCCGCCTTTCGCAGCGCTTCAATGTCGATATGTTCCGTCGGATCGATGACATCCATGACAAGTTTTTGCATTTCTAGAGGGTTAATTCCATACAAAAACGCAAGCTTTTTAATCGCTTCCCGCACTTTTGCCGTAATCGCTCGCTTTGGAACGATTTGTTTCGAAAGCCCCGCAAAAAATAGCTCAAAATCGAATACTTCTTCTCCAAGCGCATACGTTTCATTGCTTCGGTCGAGATAGGTGCGTTCTTGCGAGAGGGATAAGTCGTTTTTCGCCTCTTCATTCATCGTAGTAACCATTTGCTCTGGATGAACGGACGCAAACACGTCATTAAACGAACGGGTAATCGGAGAAAAATGCTGCGTATCAAGCGCCGGTATGGAGAAAAATTGTTTTAGCTTTTGGAATTTTGTCCGCCCAACGCGATTATAAAGAAAGACGTTTAACATCCCGTCATTAAAAAATTTTTCGGGCGAAAGCGGTGGCTGCAATTCATAAATAAATTGTTTCGGGTCTTTCGATTCGTTGACGTACGTTTTTAATAGCCCGATCCCTTCTAATTTTAGCCGCTCTTCGTAAATGTCTTTTAAGCTGCATTGCATAATCGCCATTAAACTATGGTGCGTTGTTTCTGACGTGAGAAACTGCTGGTCTAGTTCACCCCATAGCGTCATATATAAACTAAACGCGCGAGAGCCGATTAACGGTTGATATAAAAGTGTTATTACTTTCCGATCAAAGTCATGGAGCATACCGTTGCTGCGCACGATGTACCGATCGACAGGAATCAGTTCTTTCCAATGATGTTCCATGCTATCGACCTTCCTTCATTTGATTAAAAAAAGGGCTTTCCATCACGCGAATCAAGCCCTTTACTGCTGTTCTTTTTTAATTAATTCTTTCAGTTCTTCAATAAAGACGTTTAAGTCTTTAAATTGCCGGTATACAGAGGCGAAGCGGACATATGCGACTTCGTCGATTTTCGATAGACGTTCCATGACCATTTCACCAATCGTTTCGCTTTTCACTTCCGCCACTCCACGGTGGCGCAACTCTCGTTCAATTTCCTGTGTTACTTTCTCTAATTGTTCTAACGCTACCGGTCGTTTTTCGCACGCTTTAATGAGCCCACGCAATATTTTTTCTTGGCTGAACTCTTCACGTGTGCCTTCTTTTTTCACAACGATTAACGGCATTTCTTCGACTTTTTCAAACGTTGTAAAACGATAATGGCATTGTTCGCATTCTCGTCTACGGCGAATAGAACGCCCATCGTCGACAGGGCGCGAATCAAGCACCCTTGTTCCGAGATGGTGGCAAGTTGGGCACTTCATCATTACCACTCCTGTTTCATCCATTAATTCCGGAACCGATATACGGCAACCGTTTGTCCAACTGTTCGTACAAATCTAAAATGACGCGACGGCTAAAGCCGAAATCAAACGTCGTGTCGGTCGTCACCGAAAAGTCAATCGCAGTTTCTAACGGGCGAACGGAAATGACGGTAATGACAATAAACGCCTTTTTCCCGCTTCGTGTCGTTGCGCTAAATTCCCCTCGCTCTTCGGATACAGAGAGGAGTTCATAGTGCGGAGACGATTGAAGGAATTCTTTCACTGCTTTCATTGCCTGCCCGTTTGTCGCCTTATAGTACCGGCTACGCAACCGTTCATCTTCATGCGTTTCGTTCGTTTCGCAATGATTCGTAAAAACGTATTTCCATTTGTTCCAAACACTCATTTTTGCCGCTCCTTGCGAAATTCTTTACTATTATGATACCACTATTGGCATCCATATGTACAATTAAAAAAAGAGGTGCATTTGCCACCTCTTTTTAGTTCCCGTCATTACAGTGCTTTTACGTTTTTCAATTCAATCGGACCCATTCCGCGCGGAAGTTCAATCGTTTCGCGCGTTTGTGCTCCTAACGCTTCCGCAATGTAATCTGCGGCAATCGTCGGATCTAAGTTTCCACATGTATACACGTCGATGCTTGCATATCCATGCTCTGGGAAGCTGTGAATCGTTAAGTGTGATTCAGAAATAATGACGACTCCGCTTACTCCTTGTGGCGCGAATTTATGGAAAGCAACTTCACGAATTTCTGCGCCAGATTTTAATGCTGCATCAACAAATGTCTTTTCAATAAATTCGATGTCATTCAGCTTATCAAAATCGCATCCCCATAATTCTGAGATAACGTGACGACCCATTGTGTCCATCAAAAGTCCCCCTTTAACTTATTTTCCAAAAAAATAAACATGAAATTCTTTTGCATAATGGCATGTATAACTACCACGGGGGAAAGTTAGTCCAAAGAGGTCCTAACCCTTTAAGTAGTCACATTACCGTGCGTTTAAGAAGTTCACGAATCATAGTATACTTTGTTTAGTTTTTTTTTGCAATACACTTTTTTATTTTTTTCTCAAATGAGAAAAGCGCTGACGAATGCCAGCGCTTTATGCGTTCACTTTTAATTTTTCCATTAGCTTGTGGGCGACTAAATTTGCTAAATCAACGACACGGCACGAATAGCCCCACTCATTGTCATACCAAGCGAGCACTTTCACTTTCCGACCTTCCATTACCATCGTGGACAGACCGTCAATAATGGCGGAGTGTGGATTTGTGTTGAAATCAATAGATACAAGCGGTTCAGTCGTAAAATCGATAATGCCTTTTAACGAACCGTTCGCCGCACGAATAAACGCTTCGTTTACTTCATCGACCGTAACTTCTCGCTTCAAGTCAACGACTAAATCGACAAGCGAAACGTTTGGTGTCGGAACGCGAAGCGCCATGCCGTGCAGCTTTCCTTTTAAATGTGGCAAAACGAGCGCTAACGCTTTTGCCGCACCTGTCGTTGTCGGGATAATGGATTGGGCGCAAGAACGAGCGCGGCGCAAATCTTTATGCGGGTTGTCGATATTTTTTTGGTCGTTCGTATACGCATGAACGGTCGTCATCAATCCATTTTCAATGCCAAATGTTTGGTCGAGTACTTTCACGACAGGAGCTAAGCAGTTTGTCGTGCACGAAGCGTTTGAAATGATGAAATGGTTGTCAATATCGAGCATCTCTTCATTCACGCCCATGACGATAGTGACATCTTCGTTTTTTCCCGGTGCGGTTAAAATGACACGCTTTGCCCCTGCTTCTAAATGGAGGCTTGCTTTTTCCTTCGAATTGAATTTCCCTGTCGCTTCAATGACAATATCGATATCTAGCTCTTTCCACGGGAGCTGTTGCGGGTCGCGCGAATTGAGAAGCAGCACTTTCTTTCCGTTCACTAAAAGCCCATCTTCAAGTGCAACTACTTCTCCTGCAAATTTGCCGTGAGTGGAGTCATATTTTATTAAATGAGCTAACGTTTCTGGTGGATAGCTCGCATTAATCGCAACGATAGTTAAGTTTTCGGCGTCGATGGCATTTCGAAACACCATTCGTCCAATTCGTCCAAACCCATTAATCGCTACTTTCGCCTTCATTAAATTTTCTCCTCTCAAATATATGTTATACTAATTATCACTTATTCACATAAATAGTATAACATATTTTCAATATTTGTGTAGAGGAAATCGTACAAAAAATAAAAAAGACGTCCTATTTTTTACAGGACGTCCCATTCGCTTAAAATCGTTAAAAGCTGTTGTCTCGTTTGATCAATTGTTCCGTTATTATCAATCACAGCATCGGCGTATACTTTTTTTTCGCTTAGCGGCATCTGTGAATGAATGCGGGCAAGCGCTTCTTCTTGCGAAAAGCCGTTCCGTTTCATTAACCGCTCGAGCTGAATGGCATCGTCTACATAAACGACAATGATTTTATCGACAAAATGGGTGAGATTACTTTCAAACAAAAGTGGAATATCAAGCACGACGACCGGATTTTTTTGAAGAATCTCGTCCCGCTGTTCAAGCATTTTTTTTCGCACTGCTGGATGGACGATAGCGTTTAGCTGGTTTCGCTTTTCTTCGTCATGAAAAATAAGTGCTCCTAATTTCGCGCGGTCGATTTCCCCGTTTTTTTGCAAAATATCCTTCCCGAACGTTTCGACAATGCGGACGTACGCTTCTTCCCCGACGTTCACGGCTTCGCGGGCAATCCTATCTGCATCCACAACAGGAATGTTCCACTCTTTTAGCATATTCGCTACCGTGCTTTTTCCGCTGGCAATCCCCCCAGTTAATCCAATCGTTAGCGCCATTTTCCTCCCCCTTTTTATTGTTGGCACTGCGCACAATAATGCGTGCCGCGTCCAGCAACGATGATTTTTTGCACAAGGTGCCCGCATCGTTTACATGGCTCTCCTTTACGACCGTACACAAACAGTTGTTGCTGAAACGTTCCTGCTTTTCCTTCTGTATTCACATAGGAACGAACCGTGCTCCCTCCGTGTGCAATCGCCTCTTTTAGCGTCGCTGCAATTTCGCGATGAAGCCGTTCGATTTCTTCCGCTGTCAATGACGAAGCTGACCGCTCGGGGTGAAGCTGCGAGCGGAACAACGTTTCATCGACATAAATGTTGCCGAGCCCAACGACCACCGTTTGGTCTAACAACACGCTTTTGAGCATTCGATTCGTTTTTTTTAGCTTATCCATGAGAAATGCTGGCGTAAATGCCGCTGAAAACGGCTCCGGCCCTAACTTTGCTAACGGAAGCTCTTTCTCTTCCTCTCCTGCTTTAAATAGGTGCATCGTTCCAAACTTTCGCACATCCCGATACCGCAACTGCGTCCCGTCATCGAAATGGAGGATGACGTGCGTATGCGGTTCGAGTGGCTCAGAAGCAGGCGCTACACGATAGCGCCCTTCCATGCGCAAATGCGAAACGAGCACATAGTCGTCCAGCAAAAATTTCAAAAACTTTCCACGGCGTTCGATGCCGCGAACCGTTTGCCCTTGCAGCATTTCCGTAAACGTTGCGACGTCCGGCTTTTTAATAATATTTTCCCAAAATACTTCCACACGTTCAATCGTTTTGCCGGCGGTTAACGGAAGAAGCGTACGTTTCACCGTTTCCACTTCTGGTAATTCTGGCATGGTAAATCCCTTCCTTTACTTCGCGTCATACCATGTTGGTCCGAAATGATAGTCCACTTTTAACGGGACACGCAATTCGATGGCGTGTTCCATGACTTCTGGAACGATTTTCGTTAATTGTTCCACTTCATCTTTCGGCGCTTCTAAAATGAGTTCGTCATGCACTTGCAATAAAATTCGTGCGCGCATTTCTTCCTTTTGCAAACGTTCCGCTAAATCAATCATCGCCTTTTTAATAATGTCTGCCGCACTTCCTTGAATCGGCGTATTCATCGCTGTCCGCTCGGCAAAGCTGCGCAAATTGAAATTACGGCTTGTAATGTCAGGCAAATAACGGCGGCGATGTAAAAGCGTCGTCACGTATCCGGTCTGCTTCGCCTGCTGCACAATGTCTTCCATGTATCGTTTCACCCCAGGAAAACTCGCAAAATATCGTTCAATAAATTCCGCCGCTTCTTTGCGGGAAATGTTTAAGTTTTGCGATAAGCCGTAGTCGCTAATGCCATACACGATACCGAAGTTCACCGCTTTTGCATGACGGCGCATTTGCGGCGTTACTTCTTCTGCGCTGACGTGGAAAATATCCATCGCCGTTTTCGTATGAATGTCTAAATCTTGTTGAAACGCTGCAATTAAGTTTTCATCGTTGGCGATGTGCGCTAGCACGCGCAACTCGATTTGAGAATAATCGGCAGCAAAAATGACCCACTCTTGCTCTGATGGAACGAACGCCTGGCGAATTTTCCGCCCCTCTTCTAGCCGAATCGGGATGTTTTGTAAGTTCGGCTCCGTCGAACTTAGCCGTCCTGTTTGCGTTAGCGCTTGGTTAAAAATCGTATGCACTTTGTTCGTGTCTTCATGGACAACTTTTAGCAATCCCTCAATATAGGTAGACTGCAGTTTGCCAAGCTGACGATAATGCAAAATTTTCTCGACAATTTCATGTTGCGGTGCTAATTTTTCTAACACATCTGCTGAGGTGGAATACCCCGTTTTTGTTTTTTTCAACGCTGGCAATTGCAATTTTTCAAATAAAATCGTCCCGAGCTGTTTCGGGGAGTTAATGTTGAACACTTGCCCTGCAAGCTCGTAAATTTCTTTCTCTAACGCTTGTAGCTGTCCTTGAAGCTCTTCTCCCATCGCTTTTAGCCGTTCCACGTTAATGGTGATCCCTAAAAATTCCATGTCCGCTAATACGAGCGTGAGCGGCAATTCCAATTCAGTAAATAATGCATATTGTTCGTTTGCTTTTAAATCAGCAATGAACGTATCTTTTAGCGCGCGAATTGCCGCTGCTTTCCGGACAAGATGTTCTGCCAATGCGGATTCATCCGGCACTTTCTGCTTTGCCCCTTTTCCGTACACGATTTCGTCCGGTTGCACGTCTGTATACTGTTTTGTCTTCGCTATCGAAGCAATGTCTTCTGTCGATTGTGACGGATTTAAAAGATAAGAGGCGATAAGCAAGTCAAAATCGACCCCACGCATTGCAATGCCTTTCCATCGTAACGCGACAATGGCCCGCTTTGCATCAAATACACTTTTTTTCATTTTGTCGTCTTCTAGCCATTGTTTAAAGGTCGCCGACGACAAGGCGATTTCCACCGGAATAAAAAAGTTCCCTTTTTCGTTTGCAATGGCAAAACCAAGAATCGGAGCTTTATGATAGTTTTCTTCCAACACTTCGACAACAACAGCAGCATCGTCTGTTAGAATTTCTTTTGTAATATGGTCGACGATGGTATAGGAAATAGCGTTTAAATGCGCTGGTTGCTCTTGTTCTATCGGAGCAAGTTTTCCAAGCAACGATTGAAAACCAAGCTCTTTAAAGAGGGCGGTTACTTTTTCTGCATCGTACCCCTCGTATTTCGTGTCTTCGAGTGCAATAGCAAGCGGGGCATCGCGCAAAATGGTCGCTAGTTGTTTGCTCATCAACGCTACGTCTCGATATCGTTCAAGGTTTTCTTTTACTTTTTTCCCGCTTACTTGCTCTAGCGAATCCAATAATTGCTCAACCGTACCGAACTCTTTTAACAGCTTCAGCGCCGTTTTTTCCCCGATGCCCGGCACCCCTGGAATGTTGTCTGATGCATCGCCCATCAAACCTTTTAAATCAATAATTTGCGCAGGGGTCAGCCCGTACTTTTCTTTCACTGTTTCTGGTGTGTACGATTCGACGTCGGTAATTCCTTTTTTCGTAATATGAACCGTTACATGTTCGGATGCTAATTGTGTTAAATCGCGGTCTCCTGAAATAATTTTAACGTCAAACCCTTCTTTTTCCGCTTGCGTGCATAACGTCCCGATAATATCATCTGCTTCATATCGATCTAGCTCATACGTACGAATGCGGTATGCCTCCAATAATTTGCGCAAAAATGGAAACTGCTCCGACAACTCCGGCGGCGTTTTTTGCCTTCCGCCTTTATACTCGCCAAACGTTTCATGGCGAAACGTCGTTTTGCCTGCATCAAATGCTACTAATAAATGGGTTGGCTTTTCTTCTTCCAAAATTTTCATGAGCATCATCGTAAATCCGTAAATCGCATTTGTATGAATGCCTTTATCGTTATGTAAAAGCGGCAACGCAAAAAATGCACGATAGGCAATGCTATTGCCGTCAATCAATACTAGCTTCTTCACTCGTTCTCCCTCCTCCGATTTCGCTGCCCTTATTGTATCACGATTAACGAGGGAATGAAAAAAAGACGAGAACATTTTTTCGTTCTCGTCTTCAAGGGTTGGCTCCCTAGATGAAGGGGTTTTCAGTTTCAGCTTACCAAACGTTTGTGAATAAAGCGTAAAACGGGTGTTAACGTTTTGTAAATTTATACTTCTTTCGGAAAATGAACGGTAAACGTCGTGCCTTTGCCGATTTGGCTTTTGACGGTAATATAGCCGTGATGGGCTTCGACAAGATGTTTGACGATTGCCAGCCCAAGCCCTGTTCCACCAGAATTGCGGCTTCTTGCTTTGTCGACACGGTAAAAGCGCTCAAAAATGCGAGGAATTTCTTTTTCGGCAATGCCAATGCCCGTATCTTCGACATGAACGAGCACTTCCTCTGGCGATTCTTCCACGCGAACGATGACATGTCCATCTGCTGGCGTATACGTCAGCGCATTCGTAATTAAATTAATAAAAATTTGTTTGAGACGGTCGCTATCGCCGACGATATACACGGAGTCGACAGCGTCTACACGCAAATGAATATTTTTTTCTTCCGCTTTTCCGATAAACATTGTCATTAATTCTGTCAATAGTCTGGTGAGGTTGACTTGCTCAAAGCGAAGTTGAAACCCGTGCTGTTCGATTTTCGATAAATCAAGTAAGTCTTGAATTAAACTTTGCAGCCGTTCACTTTCTTTTAAAATAATTGATAAAAAGTGTTCTAATGCCTTCTCATCTTTCATTGCTCCGTCCAATAATGTTTCGGCAAAGCCTTTGATGGACGTAATCGGTGTTTTTAGTTCGTGCGATACGTTTGCAACAAAGTCTTTGCGCATCTGTTCTAGCTTTTTCAATTCCGTAATATCATGGAACACGAGCACAATCCCTTTCCATTCGGCGTTTGTCCCAATAATTGGTGCCCCGTATACTTCAAAATATTTTCGCTCAATGTCAACGGTTAAGACGAGCTGTTTGCGCACTCTCGTTTCTTTTATAAAAATTTCGTCGACGAGCTGAGTGATTTCTTTATAGGGAAACACCTCTGTATATAGCCGATGTAAGTAATCGACAGGACGAATATGGAAAATTTCCTTATACGCTCGGTTCACTAAATTAATGTATCCGCGACTATCGATTAAGATTAAACCGCTGCCAACGTTTTCAATCAGTGTATGCAACCGGTCGGTTTGCATCTCTTGAATTTTGCTCATTTCTTGTAAGTTGCGCGCTAAAATATTGAGCGAATGCGTAAGCAGCCCTGTTTCTTCTCCATGGTGTGTTTCATACACTCTCGCTTTGTAGTTTCCGCGGGCTAGTTCAAAGGCAACTTTTGTTGCGGCTTCGATTGGTTTCATGTGCTGTGCTGTAATTTTCAATCCTACTAATACAATGACAATTAGCGCTGCACCTAAACTGCTAACTAGTACCGCCCAGATTTGTTGCGTCACTTTTTTTAAAGAATGGACAGACGTACTTAAAATAACGTATCCAGCGGCTTTTTTTGCATGTGAAAACGGCACGATGTAATAATAAATGTTTTGTTTTTCTGCCGTGATCGATGTATTTTTTTCTCCTTTGCTATGTAAAATATCGCGGACGATTTGTTCATGGGCACCATCACTAATAGTAGAAATTTGCCCTGTATCGATGACGATTTTCTCGTTTTCATCAAGAACGGTAATGCGCGCAGATAACGTATCGCTCATCTGCACGATTTGCGGACGAGCTATATCGAGCGGCTCGCTTTCAAGCAAAAGCGCAATCATTTTCGTTTCTTTTTCGATTCGTTTATTCATCGTTTCCACATAAAAATCTTTAAACAACTGCCCTAACAACATGCCAAGGCAAACGAGCACTGTTACAATAAGTGAAACGAGCGCTACTACAAACCGAAAGCGAAAATCAGTCATCGCTCTTTGGCTCCTCAAGCTTATAGCCTAGTCCGCGAATTGTTTTAATATAGAGCGGCTTTTTCGTATTTTGTTCAATTTTTTCGCGCAAATGGCTAATATGGACGTCGACGATGCGCGTATCTCCGGCAAAGTCATAGTTCCATACCGCGCTCAATAACTGGTCACGCGTTAATACCCGCCCTTTATTTTTCGCTAAATAGACAAGCAATTCAAATTCTTTTGGCGTTAGTTCTAATAAGTTATCGCGAAAGTATGCTTCATATCGGTCTGGGAAAATGGACAATTCTCCGATGACGATCTTGTTGTTTTCTTCCTCTACTGGCGCTGCCACCGGCTGAATGCGCCGCAAAATCGCCTTCATGCGCGCCACGACTTCGCGTGGGCTGAACGGTTTTGTCATATAATCGTCTGCGCCAAGTTCAAGCCCGAGCACTTTATCAAATTCGTCGTCTTTTGCTGTCAACATTAAAATCGGAACCATGATTTTTTGTTGACGCAGTTGCTTGCACACTTCGATACCATCCATTTTCGGAAGCATTAAGTCAAGAATGATTAAATCTGGTTGCTCGAGAATCGCTTTTTGTAAGCCTTCTTCTCCGTCACTTGCTGTGATCACTCCAAACCCAGCTTGTTTTAAGTTGTATTCTAAAAGTGTGACAATAGATGGTTCATCGTCGACAATTAACACCTTTTTACTCATCTTTTCCTCCTAGTAAACAAACGGTTTTTTTTATTATACCACATAAAAAAGACTGCCTCTTTAGGCAGCCTAAAAGTTTTCAAGTACGTGGCTATCAAGCCATGATAGAGCATATGGCGGACAAACGACTAGCGTCCCTTCGAGCACTTTTTCTCGTTCATCGCGCAACGCTTCCACCGCAATGGTGATCGAGTGGGCGTCGACATCGACCGCTTTTACCTCAAACCAAAATTGCAGTTGTTCATAATGATAAACCGGCTTTAAAAAATGGAGATCGTGCCGTTCGATATGGCTTCCTGGTCCCGGCAAATATTTCGAAACGGCAGACGTAATCATTCCTGTCAGCATAATCGTCGGAACAATCGGCTTTTTCCATGGCGTTTGCGACGCGTAGTCATGCTGGATATATAGCGGGTTGGCGTCATCGGTTAAGCCAAGGTACAACAATAAATCTTTATCTTCAATTTTCGCGTTAATGACTAATTTTTCTCCGACCGTGATTTCAGAAATGTTTCTCCCCAGTTTTCGCTTTTTCAGCATTGCTTACACCCCTTTGTTTAGAAAGCGTTTTCATTCATATAGAAACAAACATTCGGGAACGACCCGAATGTTTGCGTTCGTATTATTCTAGTACTTTCATAACGTTTTTGACGGATTCAACCGATTTCGCAAGTGCTGCTTTTTCTTCGTCAGTAAGTTCAAGCTCAATTACTTTTTCAATGCCGTTGCCGCCCAAAATCGTCGGTACGCCTAAATAAATACCTTCGTAGCCATATTCCCCTTCAAGATAAGCAATCGCTGGAAGAACACGGCGTTGATCTTTAATGATCGCTTCGACCATTTCGACAAGCGAAGCAGCTGGCGCATAGTAGGCGCTACCGTTGCCAAGCAAGTTTACGATTTCGCCGCCGCCTTTGCGCGTACGTTCGACAATTGCATCTAGCCGTTCTTTCGGGATGAGCGTCTCAAGCGGAATGCCGCCTGCATACGAGTAACGAACGAGCGGAACCATGTCGTCACCATGCCCGCCTAATACAAAGCCAGTAATGTCTTTGACGGAAAGATTTAGTTCTTGTGCGACAAACGTCCGGAAGCGCGCTGTATCCAGCACACCTGATTGACCGATGACGCGGTTTTTCGGAAATCCAGACTCTTTGTACACCGTGTACGTCATCGCATCGACTGGATTGGTTAATACGATAATGTAGCAGTTTGGCGAATATTTGACGATTTCTTTCGTGACGGCTTTCATAATTTTTTGGTTTGTTGTCACTAAGTCATCGCGGCTCATGCCTGGTTTGCGAGCAATTCCAGCCGTAATGACAACAATGTCCGAATCTGCCGTATCCGCGTAGTCAGATGTGCCGATAATGTTTGCATCAAACCCTAATACCGGGCTTGATTCTAGCATATCAAGCGCTTTTCCTTTCGTCGGGTTTTCTAGCTGCGGAATATCGACTAATACGACATCCCCAAGTTCTTTTTGCGCTAAAATAAACGCCGTCGTCGCTCCCGTAAAGCCAGCGCCAATGACCGATATTTTTTTGCGTTTCATCGCCATTTTCCCCATCCCCTCTCGGCTTTATTCCATATTACGAATTAACGCATCCGCAAACTCTGAGCATTTCACCTCTGTTGCCCCTTCCATCAGGCGAGCAAAGTCGTACGTTACTACTTTCGATGCAATCGTTTTTTCCATCGAATCAATAATCAATTTTGCCGCTTCGTTCCAGCCAAGATGTTCAAACATCATCACGCCTGACAAAATAACAGACGATGGGTTCACTTTATCCAATCCTGCATATTTCGGTGCTGTACCGTGTGTCGCTTCAAACACCGCGTGACCTGTTTCGTAGTTAATGTTTGCCCCAGGGGCAATACCGATGCCACCTACTTGTGCAGCGAGCGCGTCAGAAATGTAGTCGCCGTTCAAGTTCATCGTTGCCACAACGTCAAACTCGCGTGGACGAGTTAAAATTTGTTGCAAGAAAATATCCGCAATAGCATCTTTAATAATGATTTTTCCTGCTGCTTCTGCTTCTGCTTGCGCTTTGTTTGCTGCATCTTTTCCTTCTGTTTCCACGATGCGGTCGTATTCTGCCCAAGTGAATACTTTATCACCAAATTCTTGCTCTGCTAATTCATAGCCCCAGTTTTTGAACGCCCCTTCTGTAAATTTCATAATGTTTCCTTTATGCACGAGCGTCACCGATTTGCGTCCATGCTCAATTGCATAGTTAATCGCTGCGCGGACAAGGCGTTTCGTTCCTTCTTCGGAAATCGGTTTAATGCCGATACCAGACGTTTCTGGGAAGCGGATTTTGCGAACGCCCATTTCGTTTTGTAAGAAATCAATCACTTTTTTCACTTCTGGCGTTCCTTTTGCATATTCAATCCCCGCATAAATGTCTTCTGTGTTTTCGCGGAAAATGACCATGTCCGTATCTTCTGGACGCTTAACAGGAGAAGGTACGCCGTTAAAATAACGAACTGGACGCAAGCAGACGAATAAATCTAACTCTTGGCGAAGCGCAACGTTTAATGAACGAATTCCGCCACCTACTGGCGTCGTAAGTGGTCCTTTAATCGCAATTATGTATTCCCGAATGACGTCAAGCGTTTCTTGCGGCAACCATTCGCCTGTCAATTTGTATGCTTTTTCGCCGGCAAGTACTTCTTTCCAGACGATTTTCTTTTCGCCTTTGTATGCTTTTTCTACCGCTGCTTCTAGCACGCGAGAGGCAGCTGCCCAGATGTCAGGACCTGTTCCGTCTCCCTCAATAAACGGAATAATCGGATTGTTTGGTACGTTTAACACACCGTTTGTAACCGTAATTTTTTCACCTTGCACTTGTAACAACCTCCAATGTATTTAATGTGAAGGGCGAGGGCATATAAATTCCCCGCCCTTATTCCCCTTTGCTGTCTTAGCCTCTTTGCTCGATCGGCACATACGACCGCTTCGCTGGTCCTGTATATTCGGCACGCGGGCGGATGAGGCGGTTGTTTTCATATTGTTCTAAAATGTGCGCAAGCCATCCAGACATCCGGCTTACCGCAAAAATTGGCGTAAATAAATCATGGTCGATTCTTAAACAATGGTACACAGATGCAGAGTAAAAATCAACGTTTGGTGGTAACGCTTTCGTCGACGTAACAATCTCTTCGATTTTTGCCGACATTTCATACCAATGCGGCTCCCCGACAAGCTTCGTTAATTTTTCCGACATTTTTTTCAAATGTTTCGCGCGTGGGTCACCTTTTCGGTATACGCGATGGCCAAAGCCCATAATTTTTTCTTTGTTTTCAAGCTTTTGACGAACGTACGGTTCTGCGTTTTCCACCGTGCCGATTTCTGTCAACATTTTCATGACCGCTTCGTTTGCCCCACCATGAAGCGGACCTTTAAGGGCGCCGATAGCTGCCGTAATGCCTGAGTAAATGTCAGACAATGTCGCAACACAGACGCGCGCGGTAAACGTCGAAGCGTTCAATTCGTGGTCTGCGTGCAACACGAGCGCTTTATCAAATGCTTCTACGGCAATCTCATTCGGTTCTGTCCCTGTTAACATATACAAAAAGTTGGCAGCAAATGTTAAATCTTGGCGTGGTGCAACTGGTTCCAGTCCTTTGCGAATGCGCGAAAATGCCGTCACAATCGTCGGAATTTTCGCTTGCAAGCGAATCGCTTTTCGATAATTTGCTTCCGGTGTCATCACATCCGCTTCCTCGTCATACAACCCTAATAATGAAATCGCCGTCCGCAACGCTGCCATCGGATGCACTTTATCGATTGGATATAGTTTAAAATGCTCGATAATTTCGTTTGGAACTGCTGCGTTTTCTGCTAGTTGTTTTCTTAGTTGTTCCAACTGTTCTTTCGTTGGCAATTCGCGATGCCAAAGCAAATAAACAACTTCTTCAAAAGTGGCATTTTCGGCCAAATCGTCAATATCATAGCCGACGTACGTTAATGTGTCATCGATGATGGAGCTAATGCTAGAAGTCGTTGCGACAACCCCTTCAAGACCGCGTGTTACTGTCATACACACCTCTCCTTTTCTCTAAAAAGATTCCCCTTCTCCCATTATGTGCTTCATGGTGCGAGAGCGAGCGCTTGCTCGAAATGGTGAAACAAAAACGAAAAAGAAAATGCTTACATTTTATATTGTATTCATATTGTCACCCATTCATTGATGCGCGACAATAAGAATATCCACAACTATCGTGCAGACAAAGAAAAGGGCGCTTGTCTATATTATAAACAATTATCTGACTTTTGTGAATCAAAACTGCTTATTCTTGTTCAATATTATCATAAAAAAACGATTTTCATAAATATTCTATCACCTTGATTACCATATACGCAATGCCTGCCCCAATTAACGGTCCGACGGCTACTCCGTTAAAAAAGGAAACGGCAATAATTGTGCCAAGCACAAGTGCAGCGGTAATATGGGGATCGGTCGATAGTAGCGTAATGCCGCCCCGTGCAACTAAGGCAACAAATATCCCAGACAAAAGCGCCACCCATGCCGAAACGGATTGGAGCGACGCGATAAGCTGCTTAAACCCTATTTCTCCCGTCGCAATCGGTGCTAATACCGCGATCGTAATAATCGTAACTCCCCATTGAATGCCTTTCGTTTGAACCAATGGCAACCACTTCTCTAACCCGATTAGCTTCAGCACTAATAAAAATGCTACGGCAACGATTAGCGATTCGTTTTTCGCCAAAACCCCAATCCCTAACAAAAGAAGCAGAAAGATTATTGCATGCACATGTCGTCGTCCTTTCTTCTAATGATGAAACTTTTTGTTTTTCATAGGCGTATAATACAGTATAATATGATGTATACGGAAAAAATTAGGAGGTGGAAATTTGTCTTCGCAATATATTCAACGGCTAGTTCGTTTTCTTCTTGTCATTGCCGCCGTTATATTTGGCTCTATTGCTATTTACTATACCGCTACCGTTACATACCCGTTCATTATTGCATTTTTGCTTGCCTTTTTCATGAATCCGCTCGTGAACTATTTAGAAAAGAAAGCAAAGATGCCGCGAGCGCTTGCGGTGATCGTGTCTTTAATCGCGCTGTTTGCCGTATTGGCAGGACTCGTTACGCTTTTAATCGTTGAAATCGTTTCTGGCACTCAATATTTAGCGGAAGTAGTACCGAGCCATTTTCAGACGCTTGTCGTCTACATCGAAGACATCGTCGCAAGCCAAATCATTCCGCTCTATAAAGATTGGGCTGCATTGTTTAAAAACTTAGATGCTAGCCAGCAAGATACGATTATGAACAATATTCAGTCGGTCGGAACGAAAATAGCGACGACGGTCGGTCAATTCATTCAAGGCGTATTGCAACATATTCCTAAGTTGCTCGGATGGCTACCGAACGCCGCAACAGTGATCATTTTTTCGCTACTCGCTACCTTTTTCATCAGCAAAGACTGGTACCGTCTAAACGGTGCCGTGCAGCGGCTATTGCCAACAAGAGCGCGGACAAGCGGGCAAGCGGTGTTTCTGAACTTAAAGCGCGCGCTATTTGGGTTTGTAAAAGCACAAGCAACGCTCATTTCGATTACGACCGTTATTGTGTTAATCGGATTGTTGATTTTACGCGTCGATTATGCCATTACGATTGCACTTATTATCGGGATTGTCGATGTTTTGCCGTACTTAGGAACAGGCATTGTGTTTGTGCCATGGATTATATACGCTGCGATGAGTGGGGATGTACCGTTTGCCATCGGATTAGGTGTTTTATATGTCGTCGTTCTCGTTCAACGGCAAATTATGGAACCGAAAATTTTATCTTCCTCTATCGGTCTTGATCCACTAGCCACGTTAATCGCGCTGTTTGTTGGCTTCAAGCTACTTGGGTTTCTCGGGCTAATCGCTGGTCCTGTTTTGCTTGTTGTGATCCGCGCTTTACACAGCGCCAATGTGTTTCATGACCTATGGCGGTTCATTAAAGGATAGCCCTTCGCGCGAGAAGGGCTATTTTGCTATGACATGTCATAGTTGCATTCGTTCATAGACGTTTGATGAAAAATAAGTTTGTTTCAAATAGCGACTTCAGCCAGCGGGCAAGCAACGGCTTCATCCATCTTCGCGTTGCTGGAAGCAGCAACAAAAGACCGATCATATCCGTAAAAAAACCTGGCGTTAACAATAAAAGACCTCCCGCAAGCACACAAATGCCATCCAATACGGCACCGCTCGGCAAACGACCGTACATCATATCCCGCTTTGCCGCTTCAATCACTGCTATCCCTTGGCGTTTCGCAAGCGCTGCCCCTAACACCCCTGTTAACAAAATAAGGGCAACGGTCGACCACACACCGATCAGTTGACCGGAAAGGGCAAATAAAGCCACTTCCACTGCAGGAATCAAAAGAAAAAAGACAACAAGCCATCTCATCACGTTTCCCTCCCGAAAAAATAAAACAGAGAAGAGGTCTTCTCTGTTTTATTTTAGCTTATAATACGCTCGCATGTCCTTGATAAATCGCGCCGAATCCTGCATCGACCGTGATTTCTTGTCCATCTTTTAAAATCGATGTCGCGTTTTGAACACCGACGACGACCGGAATACCAAGGCTTAAGCCGACAACGGCCGCATGGCTTGTTAGTCCGCCTTCTTCTGTAATGATTGCCGCTGCTTTTTCTAATGCTTTCACCATATCAGCATCCGTGCTATACGTGACGAGAATACCACCGTCCATCATTTTGTTAAGCGCTTCTTCCGCTGTTTTGGCAATCACGACTTTGCCAAACGCTGATTTTCTGCCAATTCCTTGCCCTTTTGCAATCATATCACCGATGACATGGACTTTCATTAAGTTTGTGGAGCCTGTTTCTCCGACTGGAACGCCTGCTGTAATAACTACTAAATCGCCATGTTTCACAATGCCAGATTTCACCGCTGCTTCGACGGCAATATCTAGCATTTCGTCCGTTGAATTGACTTGTGGAGCAACTTGCGGATAAACGCCCCATACAAGCGCTAACTTTCGCGATACCGCATCGCTTGATGTAACCGCGACAATTGGTGCTTTCGGACGATATTTGGAAATCATACGCGCCGTCTGCCCGCTAACGGTTGGCGTCACAATCGCGGCAACATCAAGGTTTAACGCCGTATGCGCTACCGACTGACCAATCGCATCGGTAATGGTCGTTCCACTTTGCTTTGTACGCTGTGCTAACAAATCGCGATACTGAAGCGCTTGCTCTGTGCGCAACGCAATGCGGTGCATCGTTTTTACTGCCTCAACTGGATAAAGCCCCGCTGCTGTTTCTCCGGAAAGCATAATCGCATCCGTGCCGTCGAAAATTGCGTTCGCCACATCGCTTGCTTCCGCTCTCGTCGGACGCGGATTGCGCTGCATCGAATCGAGCATTTGCGTCGCGGTAATGACCGGTTTGCCGAGCGCGTTACATTTTTTAATCAGCTCTTTTTGCACGAGCGGAACTTCCTCGGCTGGAATTTCTACTCCTAAGTCTCCGCGCGCAACCATCAATCCGTCGGCCACTTCTAAAATTTCGTCAATATGGTCGACGCCTTCTTCGTTTTCGATTTTCGGAATAATTTTAATATCAAGCGCATCGTTTGCCTCTAGCAACTCGCGAATTTCTAATACGTCGGCTGCACGGCGAACAAACGACGCAGCGATAAAATCGACGCCTTGGCGAATACCGAATAAAATATCTTGGCGGTCTTTTTCCGTAATGCCAGGTAAATTGACGCGCACACCTGGCACGTTAACACCTTTTTTATTTTTTAACACGCCGCTATTTAATACTTTCGTCACGATTTCCCGTGCTTGTTTGTCGACCGATAACACTTCTAAGCCAATTAAACCGTCATCGAGAAGAATTTTATCGCCAGCTTTTACGTCGTCAACGAGTCCTTCATACGTAACCGAAAATTTTTCCTGTGTTCCAAGCACTTCGTTCACTGTCACGACGACTTGCGCCCCTTCTTTTAACTCGATGGCGCCGTTTTCCATGTTATGTGTTCGAATTTCTGGCCCTTTCGTATCTAACAAAATGGCAACGTTTTTTCCTGTCCGCTTCGCCGCTTCGCGAATGTTTTGAATGCGCTGGCCATGCTCTGCATAATCTCCATGGGAGAAATTTAAGCGCGCTACGTTCATCCCCGCTTCAATTAATTCGACGAGCTTTTCGACGCTTTCGCTTGCAGGACCAATTGTACATACAATTTTCGTTTTCCGCATGTTTTCCATTCTTCCTTTCCGTTTGTCCTCTGGTAACGATACCACGTTTTTTAGATCGAAAGCTCTTTTGACAGCTGATACATTTTTTGGTCCACTGTATGCTGTTTTGCTAACGCTTCAATAATGTCATGATCGACTAATTGGTTGTTTTGAATGCCGACGCATCTTCCACCTTTTCCTTCTAGCAGCAATTCGACCGCACGCGCCCCAAGCCGGCTTGCAAGTACGCGGTCAAACGCCGTTGGAGAACCGCCGCGCTGCACGTGCCCTAACACCGTAACGCGCGTTTCAAAACCTGTTGCTTCTTGAATTTTTTTCCCGAATTCAACGCCGCTTCCAACGCCTTCGGCTACAATAATGATACTATGCTTTTTCCCGCGTTCATGTCCGCGCTTTAGTCTTGCAATAATGTCGTCCATATCATAGTCTGCTTCTGGGATTAAAATCGACTCCGCTCCACCTGCTAATCCTGCCCAAAGCGCAATATCGCCGGCATGGCGACCCATTACTTCGATGACGTACGTACGCTCATGAGATGTCGCTGTATCACGAATTTTGTCGATAGCATCAATGACGGTATTTAATGCTGTGTCAAAGCCAATCGTAAAATCCGTTCCCGGGATATCGTTGTCGATTGTTCCAGGTACGCCAACACAAGGATAGCCATGTTCGGTTAATTTTTTCGCTCCTTGATACGAACCGTCTCCACCGATAACGACTAGCCCTTCAATTCCATGCTTTTTCAACTGTTCGATTCCTTTCAGTTGACCTTCGAGCGTTTTAAATTCTGGACAGCGTGCCGTATATAACATCGTTCCCCCACGATGAATAATATCGCCGACATCACCGATTTCTAGCTTCTTAATTTGCCCGGCAATCAATCCTGCATACCCGTGGTAAATTCCGAACACTTCGACGCCATGATAAATGGCTTTACGCACGACTGCCCGAATCGCCGCGTTCATTCCTGGAGAATCGCCACCACTTGTTAATACACCTATTCTCTTCATCTCGCTCACCTCGTATTCTTGTTTCATACCCCTCAGAAGTCCGACCTCATACATTGTATAAAATACCATGAAGCATACCCGAAAACAATAGATAACCCGCTGTTTTCACAAATGTTTATTTTTCTTTCCATTTTCGAGTAGGCAAAAAGCTGCCCCATTAAAAGAGACAGCTTATTTTACGCCAAGATAATCGCGAGAAAACGTAAATTTTCCAATCTGTTTAAATTTTTCGTATCGCTGTTCGACTAGCGCATGCCCATCTAATGTGAGTAGCTCTTTTAGCGACTGTTTCAACACCTGGTCAATCGCTTTTGCTTGTTCGTCCACATCACGGTGCGCCCCGCCGCGCACTTCTGGAATAATTTCATCAATGACGCCAAGCGCTTTTAAATCGGGTGCCGTAATTTTCATCGTTTCCGCTGCCCGCCGCGCTAATGAAGCATCTTTCCATAAAATTGCGGCGGCTCCTTCTGGAGAGATGACGGAATACGTTGAGTTTTCAAGCATGTGAATATGGTTGCCAACCCCAAGTGCCAATGCGCCACCGCTTCCTCCTTCCCCGATGACGATGCAAACAATTGGCACTTTTAGCCCTGCCATTTCAAACAAGTTGCGGGCAATCGCTTCGCTTTGGCCGCGCTCTTCTGCCGCTTTTCCTGGATATGCCCCTTTCGTATCGATAAAGCAAATAATCGGACGCCCAAACTTTTCTGCTTGTTTCATTAATCGCAACGCTTTTCGATATCCTTCCGGATGCGGCATCCCGAAGTTGCGGCGAATATTTTCTTTCGTATCTTTTCCGCGCTGATGCCCGATAACAGTGACAGGCAGCCCGTCGTATTTGGCGATGCCGCCGACAATTGCTTCATCCTCTCCGAATAAGCGGTCGCCATGGCATTCCAAAAAGTTCGTAAATAGGCGTTGAATGTAATCAAGCGTTGTCGGTCGGTTCGGATGTCTTGCGATTTGCACGCGATCCCACGGCGTTAAGTTCGCGTACGTTTCGTTTTCTAGCTTTTCCAATCGTGCCTCTAATTTTTCAATTTCCGCAGATAAATCGACGTCCGCCGTTTTTGTAAATTCTTTTAGTTCACTAATTTTTTTTCGCAGTTCGATAAGCGGTTTTTCAAATTCTAATTCTCCCACCATCCGCCATCCCCCCTTGCTTGATGGATATCTAATACGTTCGTTAACGTTTCTTTCAGCTCGTGCCGATGAATAACTGCATCGAGTTGTCCATGTTTTAATAAGAACTCTGCGGTTTGAAAATCTTCTGGCAATTCTTCACGCACCGTTTGTTCAATGACGCGGCGACCAGCAAAGCCAATGAGTGCCCCCGGCTCGGCAAAGTTATAGTCTCCAAGGGAAGCAAAGCTTGCCGATACCCCTCCAGTCGTCGGATGGGTCATCACCGAAATAATTAAGCCCCCCTCTTCACTGAACCGTTTGAGCGCTGCGCTCGTTTTCGCCATTTGCATTAAGCTTAGCACTCCTTCTTGCATGCGCGCACCGCCAGAAGCAGTAAAAATAAGAAATGGGACTCCTAGTTCCTGCGCTTTTTCTACCGCTCGCGTAATTTTTTCGCCAACGACCGAGCCCATACTTCCCATACGGAAGGCGGAATCCATCACTGCAATGACAAGCGGATACCCATTTAACGTTCCTTCACCGGTTACAACAGCTTCGTTTAAATTGGATTTCCGGCGATCCGCCTCAAGTTTTTCGAGATAGTCTGGAAATTGAAGCGGATTTTCCGAAATCATCTCCGCGTCGTACTCGCGGAAGCTTCCTTCATCTAAAAGGCTGGCGATTCGTTCGCGCGACGG
The DNA here is from genome assembly GCF_014196205.1 of Anoxybacteroides voinovskiense. Taxonomy (GTDB): domain Bacteria; phylum Bacillota; class Bacilli; order Bacillales; family Anoxybacillaceae; genus Anoxybacteroides; species Anoxybacteroides voinovskiense. Next base: position 39,337 of record NZ_JACIDE010000019.1, read on the forward strand.
CATCGGGTGATGGTAATGGCAGCTAATGCATACACGTAAATTTTTCACGAGTTCTTTTGTATACATAATTTTTTTGCATTTCGGGCATTTCGTCATAATCCCTTCTGGAACATCTTGTTTCATTTGTTCCGAAGGAATCGAAGCATATTTTTTCTTCTTGGTAAACAGCTCTTTAAGCAAGAGGCGTCCCCTCCTTTGCCAATGTAGAATGTATTCTAGTCGGCAAACGAATCGTTTGCCGGCTACAGCAGAAAAGCTAGGAATAGTCATTTTTAATGGTTAATCAATACGCCTATACTCTGAAAATATGTTGCGAATGGTTGTCCAGTCGCGCGTTTGGAATGATTGTGCCATTTGCTCATAAAACATATGCGGGAGCGAAATCGCTCCATGCTGCGATTGGTAAAAGTCGTTTAATACGCGCCAAATTCGCTCGAGCAAATAGTTATTTCCCGCTTTTACTACCCATTGAAAAAACGTTTCGTAGTCAAGCGGTTTGGTTAGCAATTGCTCTAGTTCTTGAACGTGTTCCTCCGTCCGTCGTTTGCAAGCTAACGACAAGCACATTTCCTCAATCAGCCATTTCGTTTCAGCTAAATCTTCTTTTGCTCTTTTTTCTTGCAAAATAAACATTCCTAACAGCCCGATAAGCTGATGGTCACCGAACTCTTTTAAATACGTCCCTTCCCCTCTTCTCGTTTCAATAATTCCGAGAAACTCAAGGGAACGGAGCGCCTCTCGGACCGAAGAACGACCAGCGTTCAGCCGTTCAGCTAATTCCCGTTCAGAAGGAATTTTATCGCCTGCACTTAATCCATCTTCTTCAATGATACGATACAGCTGTTGCAAAATTTCTACGTATACTTTCGACGTCATCGTATTCGATTTCACCTGCTTTGTACCATAATATGCACAACGGCTTCTTCATAACCTTTCCATTATAAAAATAGCACATGATTGCTCACTAACTTCATAGCCCTTCGTTGAACATCGGAACGAGTCTGGTCTGACCACTTAACGTTTATACAATATAATAAAACAACGAAATAGTAAAGAAAAGATTATTTCACTACGACATACGGCCCTCCTATCAATGTTTTGAGTTCCATTACACATTTGCTCGAAGCGTTCACGTAATAATCCGGCGATAGTTTGACCGTTTTCCGTTCGTGCTCGTAATAAAGTACAACCGGAACGGTGCCGCGGTATCGCTGCAACAGCTGCTTCAATGACGCCAGCTTCGGAATATGATGAGGGCAAATTTTAATAAAAAGCGTTTCTTCGCTAAGTGCGGTAACATTTTTAATGATGATTTTCCCGTTTCCGCCGCGTGTTTCGACTTTCCCTTCAAGCAGCACGATTTCTCCTCGTTTTAGCAACGATTGATAGTGACGATATGCCGCTGGAAAGGCGACTGCCTCTATTTCTTCGCTCTCATCACTAATAGTGAAAAACGCCATTTCTTCCCCATTTTTCGTCCGTGTTTTTCGTTCGCTTACCACGTAAGCCCCGACGCGAACGTATTGGTCGCTTCGTTCTTTTAGCGCGTCAGCAATTGACGTCGCTCCCGCTGCCTGCAACCGCTCTATTTTAGCGGAAATAGGATGCGGAGACACATACACACCTAGCAGTTCTTTTTCGTGCGCAAGTTTTTCCTCGAGCGACAACGGTGGCGCTTCCACATATTTCGGTTTAAACGAAAATTCGCTCGCAAATATGTCTTCGCCAATATACGGTCCCATTAAGTCTGCATGCTCAAGCGCTGCGTCTAACGTTGCAAGCAACACTGACCGCTCAACGCCAAATTCATCAAAACAACCAGCTAAAATTAACGATTCGATTGTTTTGCGGTTGACCGTTTTTTTAGACAATCGGACACAAAAGTCGAATAAATCGGAAAAAGGTCGTTTTTTTCGTTCGTCGACAATCGCTTTTACTGCTATCGCGCCGACATGTTTTATGCCAGCAAGGCTAAAGCGGATATGTCCGTCTTCGATGGCAAAAGAATAGTAGCTTCGATTAATAGAAGGCGGGAGCAAGGGGATACGTCTTTTGCGCATCTCCTGCATATACTCCGCTAGTTTTTTTTCATCGCCAATGGCGCTCGTTAATAACGCCGCGTAAAAATAAAACGGATAGTGCGCTTTCAAATACGCCAATTGATAAGCAAGTAAACTATAAGCGACCGCATGGCTTCGATTAAATCCATAGTTGGCAAAGCGAACGATGGCATCGTATAGTTCATGAGCAATCGTTTCGCTATATCCACGCTCGATGCAGCCGTTAACAAAATGCGTTCGTTTTTCGTCAAGAATTTCTTTTTTCTTCTTGCCAACCGCCCGCCGCAATAAATCAGCTTCCCCTAACGAAAACCCAGCCATTTTCGCTGCGATATGCATAATTTGCTCTTGATAAATAAGCACCCCATAAGTTGACTGTAAAATTGGTTTAAGGTCTTCGTGCAAGTACGTCACTGCTTCTTCGCCATGTTTGCGGCGAATGTATACTGGAATAAATTCCATTGGTCCTGGGCGGTAAAGCGCATTAACGGCGACGATGTCTTCGAATTGCGACGGTTTCAGCTGCCGAAGCACTTGCTTTATTCCTTCCGATTCGAGCTGAAAAATGCCGCTCGTATCCCCATTACTTAACAGTTCGTATGTTTTTTTGTCATCTAATGGGATATTCGTTAAATCGACCGATTGTTTTGTTTTTTGCTGAACCAATTTCTGAATGTTTCCAATCAACGTTAATGTGCGGAGCCCGAGAAAATCCATTTTTAATAAGCCAAGCTGCTCTAGTACGTCCATCGCGTATTGTGTCAAGTAAATGTCCCCGTGCCCTTGCTGCAACGGAACGATATCGGAAAGGGGCTGCTCGCTAATTACTACCCCTGCTGCATGGGTTGATGTATGGCGCGGAAGTCCCTCAAGTCGTAGCGCCGTCATAAAGAGCTGGTGCATTCGTTCCGAAGCGTGTACTTCTTTACGAAATGCAGGCACGTCGTCATATGCTTCTTGCAGCGTCACCCCTAATTTGTGCGGAAGATATTTCAACAGTTGTTCTACTTCTTTAGCCGTCACTCCCATCGCTCTTGCCACATCGCGCAGCGCAGCTCGCGCACCAAACGTGCCGAACGTAATAATTTGTGCGACATGCTGGGTTCCGTACTTTTTTGCAACATATTGAATCACTTCATCCCGCCGATCGTCTGGAAAATCAATGTCAATATCCGGCATCGAAACGCGAGCAGGATTTAAAAACCGCTCGAACAGTAATCCATATGGAATCGGGTCAACGTTTGTGATGTAGAGGGTATACGCAACAAGCGAGCCAGCCGCCGAACCGCGTCCTGGTCCGGTCATTATTCCTTGCTTTCGAGCAAAGTTCATAAAATCCCAAACAATTAAAAAATAGTCGCTGAAATTCATTTTTTTAATCATTTCTAGCTCATACTCGAGCCGCTCAACGTACACAGGAGATGGCGATGCGAGTCGCTCTTGCAATCCTTCGAAACAAAGCTTCCGCAAATAATCATGGGCATTTTCATTGTTAGGCACAGGATATTTCGGCAGCTTCCTCTCTCCAACTCGAATATCGATATGACATTGGGCCGCAATTTTTTCCGTATTGGCAATCGCCTCTGGAATATCGGCAAATAAGGAAGCCATTTCCTCCGCTGATTTTAAATAGTATTCGCCGCTTTCTAGCCGCTTTCCTTCTTCATGGATTTTTGTCCCTCGCTGAATGGCAAGAAGACACTCATGCACAAACGCGTCTTCTTTTTCGAGATAATGAACATTATTCGTTGCAACGAGCGGAATGTTTGCTTCCTTGCTTAAACGAATTAGCTCGCGCTGCCACGTTTCTTCTTTTCCGTGTCGTTGAATGGCGATATAAAAATCGCTAGTAAATAGTCGTTTATATGTATCCGCTACTTCTCTTGCTTTCTCCCATCCGTTTTGGGCAAGCAACGTTTCAATCTGTCCATCGTTCCCCGGCGTTAGCGCAATAAGCCCTTCTCGGTAATGCCTTAACCATTTTTCAGGGATTCCGTCTTGCGCTTTCGTTTGGATGGCACTGCTTATTTTCAGTAAATGACGATAGCCGATGTCGTTTTTTGCTAACAGCACAAGTGGATACCCTTTTTCTTCTAATTTCACCAACGCAACCATCCCGATAATCGGCTTAATTCCATATTTTTGGCACTCCTTGTAAAACGGAATCGCGCCATATAATACGTTTTCATCGGTCAACGCTAACGCATGGAAGCGTAAGTCGCTTGCTTTTTTCACTAAATCATTGATTTTCGCTGTCCCGTTTAATAAACTATACCCGCTCCGTACATGAAGGTGAACAAACGCCAATGGCTTTCCCTCCTTTTTCCTTATTATAGTCGACAAAACTTTCGTAACGCAAAACATACTTCGTTTCGTTTGTCCATATATATGAAAAGGAAAGTGGATGAACGAAAGGAATGGGCAACGATGGAGATGAAGCTGTCATTTTTCCCAGCATTAGTACAAAGTTATTTTCTTGCTCTCGGGGTATTATTAGGTGGGGCGATTATTGGTGGGATTGGTGCGTTTTTAATGGGGCAGCCGCCGCTTACGTCGATGTATCGGTTTGCGCTTGATTTAAAAATTTGGGCGGTCGTTTCGGCGATTGGCGGAACGTTCGATACGTTTTATACCGTCGACCGCGGCTTGTTTTCTGGCGAAACACGCGATTTAGTGAAACAAATTTTTCTTATTCTTTCAGCGATTGGCGGGGCACAAACAGGCGTGACGATTATTACATGGTTGACACAGGAGCACATTTCCTCATGAGAATTCCACCGTATTATCACGAACGAACGTGGCAACGTTTTTTCGCCGGAGCTGCCGTCGGAGCCGTGATTAGCTGGGTTGTATTTCTTTATTTATTCGGTGCCCTGCAAGAGAAACAAACACGCCGAATTGCCGAACTAGAGGATAAAATTGTCGATTTGCAAAACGATATTCGCATTTGGCAAGAAGATTACGTAAAGTTAAACAAGGCGAATAAAAAGAAACTTACCGTCCAAGAAATTCGTGTCCATCTGGCGAATGCTGAACAATACAAGCTTGATTCGTATACAACATTTCATATCGAAGAAAGCGTAAAGGAAGATATTTCTCATTTAATTGCTAAAGATATGGAAACTGTTTACCAAAGCAAAGAACTGTTAAAGAAGGCGATTGAAAATAAAACGTATACGATGAACGAGCAAACATATCGTTTAGAAGTAACCGAGCTTTTTTTATTTACGACGTTATCGATAGAAGTGAAATTAAAACCCGTCAATAACTAAAAAGGGGGCAACATGAGCCCCCTTTTAGCTTGTACGGCACGCCGCTTCTAAATCAGCAATCACTTGGTCAGCTTCGTCCCATGAATCAATCGTGGCACCAGCCGCAAACGGATGGCCGCCGCCGCGGTATTTTTTCGCCACTTCATTGATGATGACTCCTTTGGAACGTAGCCGCACGCGAATGTCTTTTTCTTCTTCAATGAAAAATACCCATGCGCGAATTCCTTCAATGTCCCCTAACAAACTAACAAGCTGCGATGCTTCCGAAGGTGTCACACCGTATTGTTCAAGCAGCGCTTTCGGTATTTTCACAAACGCCACTCCTGATCCGGAAAGTTCAAAGTTTTGCAGCACATAGCCGCTTAAATGGGCAACGTTCACCGGTGTGCGATACAACTCATTGTATAGCTCGGTCATCGAGAACCCATATTGGATGAGCTCGCTTGCATATTGGAACGTTTTTGCACTCGTTCTTGAGAAAAGGAAGCGGCCAGTATCGCCAACAATGCCAGCATAAATTAAACGAGCCGCTTCTTTTGTCATGACTAGTCCTTTTTCTTTCCCTGCTAAATAAAACTCATAAATCATTTCGCTTGTCGAGCTGGCATTTGTATCTACCCAAACGATGTCACCATATGGGTCTTCGTTCGGATGATGGTCGATTTTAATAAGTTTTTGCCCTAGGCGATACCGTTCATCACAAATTCGCTCTCGATTTGCTGTATCACAAACAATGACGAGCGCTTGTTCGTAAACGTCGTCGCTAATTGTGTCGAGCCGCCGTAAAAAATGCAATGATGGTTCTTCTTTCCCAACCGTATAAATTTTTTTGTCGGGAAACGAAGCTTTTAACATTTCTGCTAATCCGCCTTGTGAGCCGTACGCATCTGGGTCCGGGCGCACATGGCGGTGAATGATAATCGTATCAAATTGCTCGATCATCTGTAAAATAGCGAGTGCTTGTTCTTTCATTCTTAACTTCTCCTCTTTCCTGCGATAGTTTTCTTTCATTATAAGGGAAAACTATGTACAATGGTAGAGAGAAAGGGTGGTGGAATAAGTGCCGGTATTGGTCATTCTCATTATTTTTTCGTTATCGTTTTATGCTTATTATAAGATGAAGTATTTTCGGAGCCACCGTCCAGCGGAACGCCGCTGGATTTCAGCGAAAGCGAGCATGGCGCTTGGCTCATTCGTCTTTTTCTTTGGCGCTAACCAATTTTTCCTTTATTCCTCTACGGTGACATACGTTGTCGGCACGATTTTTTTACTGATTGGCGGCGGAAGCATATGGGCTGGCTATCGCGCATATAAACATTATTTGCCGCTTGTTATCGAGGAAGCAGCGCAACTAACAAAAAACGGTGGATAATCCACCGTTTTTTGTTATCTATCCATCAACTGGCACATCATCATCGCTTTCCCGACAACTGCCCCGTCATGGTATACTTCCACATCGACTTTCCCGAACTTCCGGCCGATTTCTAATAACCGCGCTTTAATATCAATAGTACTGTCAATTTGCACTGGTTTAATAAAATAAATCGTGATGCTTTCCATTACTAAATCGCCGCGCTTATACAAACGAAGTGCTCGCGTTGCCGCTTCTGTTACAATCGTCGTGAAAACGCCATACGACAACGTTCCTAAATAGTTCGTCATTTGCGGCGTAATTGTGCAACGAAAAACGTTTTCCGTTTTCGAGTGTGGGTCGAGTTCTTGAAATTGGCTCGTAATAATATCGTCGATCGTTTCGCCGACTTGCGGTTGCCGCTGAATCATTTGCAGCGCCTTCAGCACGTCTTGGCGGCTAATGATTCCTTGCAGCCGGTTATGGTCGTCGACGACCGGCAACAGTTCAATTCCTTCCCAAACCATCATGTGCGATGCGGAGGCTACCGATGTTTTTCCGTTGACAGTAATCGGATGTTTCGTCATCACTTTTTCAATCGGAAGTTGTCGGTCGCAATCTAGCACATCTTTTGATGTCACCATTCCTTGCACTTTGAATTGATGGTCAACGACAGGAAAGCGGCTATGCTTTGTTTCCCGATTCAGCTGGTACCACTTTTCGACAACATCGGTCGTTTGTAAATACACCGTTTTTTCGAGCGGAATCAAAATGTCTTCGACAAGCACAATTTCTTTTTTAATCAATTGGTCGTAAATCGCCCGGTTAATCATCGTGGCGACAGTAAACGTATCGTAGCTTGTCGAAATGATTGGTAGTTGCAATTCATCGGCTAATTTTTTGACATGATCTGCCGTATCGAAACCGCCAGTAATTAAAACAGCTGCGCCAGCTTCTAACGCAAGTTGATGCGCTTTCGTTCGGTTGCCGACAATGAGTAAATCCCCTGCACCTGTATAGCGCATCATCGCTTCAAGCTGCATCGCGCCGATAACAAAGCGGTTTAACGTTTTATAAAGCCCTTCCCGCCCGCCTAATACTTGACCGTCAACGATATTAACGACTTCAGCGTACGTTAGCTTCTCAATATTTTCTTTCTTTTTCCGTTCAATACGAATCGTACCGACGCGCTCAATTGTACTGACATACCCTTTGTTTTCTGCATCTTTAATCGCGCGGTATGCCGTTCCTTCGCTCACGCCCATCTCTTTTGCGATTTGTCGAACGGAAATTTTTTCGCCGACTGGCAGGCTATCAATATATTGCAAAATTTGTTCGTGTTTTGTCGCCAAATGTCTTCACCCTTTGTCCAATGTCTACTTCCTATTATACGAGTGAACGAATGACGATTCAATGTGCCCCATCTGCTTGCGGCAAGAAAAAAGAGCCTCGAGGGCTCTTTTATAGTTCGATGCTTTCGCCTGGACGTAATACTTTTCCAACGCCTGTTTTTAGCATCGACACAAACTGCTCTGGGTCTTGCTGAATGACTGGGAACGTATTGTAGTGAATCGGTACGACCGTTTTTGCCCGCAGCCATTCTGCCGCAAGCGCCGCATCTTCTGGTCCCATTGTAAAATTGTCGCCAATTGGTAAAAAGGCAACATCAATTTCATTTCGCTCCCCGATTAGCTTCATATCGGAAAATAACGCCGTATCCCCCGCATGATAAATCGTTTTTCCTTCCGCAGTAAACAATATCCCGCACGGCATGCCTGTATAAATGATTTGTTTATTTTCATCAATGTAGCTAGAGCCGTGGAACGCTTGCGTTAATTTCACTTTTCCGAAACCAAATTGGTGCGCCCCGCCAATATGCATCGGGTGCACGTTCACCCCTTGCCAATTTAAATACGTCGCTAGCTCAAACGGTGCAATGACGAGGGCGTTGTTGCGCAGTGTAAGCGGAACGGTATCACCGACATGGTCGCCGTGCCCGTGCGTCAATAAAATGACATCGACGTTTACTTTTTCTGCAGTTAAGTCGGTTAGTTCATTTCCGGTAATGAACGGATCGATAAAAATCGTCGTGCCGTTCGTTTCAATTTCCACAAAGGAATGTCCATGATACGTTAGTTTCATCTTCTCTTCTCCTTTCGCATTTTTTCCTTCGTATGTATTTCGCATTTCTTTTTTAAATTCCTTTTTTGTTTACAATTTCTTTCGTTATTGGTACGCTCAAAAGTAGAAAAATAATAAAGAAGGGGATACGATGAATCAACGATTACATCATTTTTCTAAATGGCTACAAGAACAACATCTTTCTTTCGCCTTCATTACGTCAACACCGAACGTTTTTTATTTAAGCGGATTTTATAGCGACCCGCATGAGCGGCTACTTGGCTTGCTTGTTTTTCCAAACGAAGAACCTGTGCTAGTTTGCCCACAAATGGAAACCGAACAAGCAAAGCGCTCTGGTTGGGCGTATTCGCTCATTGGCTATAGCGACACCGACCATCCGTGGGAGCTGATTGCCAACTATCTAAAAAAACTTGCGCTCCCAATCGAAAAAGTGGCAGTCGAAAAAAGCCATCTTTCGCTCGAACGGTTTGAGCAGTTCTCCACCTATTTTCCGGCTTGCACGGTAGTAAACGCCGAAGAAAAGTTGCGCGAGCTTCGCATGATAAAAGAAGAAAACGAAATTGCTATTTTGCGTCAAGCAGCGGCGCTTGCCGATTTTGGCGTCGAGGTCGGCATACAGGCAATTGCCGAAGGAAAAACGGAATTGGACATTATCGCAACGATTGAGTATGAATTGAAGAAAAAAGGCGTCCGCGAAATGTCGTTTGCAACAATGGTCTTAACTGGTGAAAAAACAGCAGCGCCGCACGGTGTTCCTGGCTTAACCACTATTCAACGGGGCGATTTTGTGTTGTTTGATTTAGGCGTCGTCCTCGATGGATATTGTTCAGATATTACAAGAACAGTCGTTTTCGGAACACCGACCGACGAACAGAAACGTATATATGAAACCGTCCTAAAAGCGCAACTTGCCGCCATCGCTGCTTCTAAACCAGGGACAGCCGTCGGAACGGTCGACCAAGCCGCAAGACAAATGATTGAAGAAGCAGGATATGGGGAATATTTTACCCACCGTGTTGGCCACGGGTTAGGGATTGAAATCCATGAATATCCATCCATGAACGCAACAAATCCGCTACCGCTCCAACGCGGAATGGTGTTTACGATTGAACCAGGCATTTACGTCCCGTCTATCGGCGGTGTGCGCATTGAAGACGATGTGCTAATTACCGAAACTGGTGTTGAAGTACTGACAAACTATCCGAAAGAGCTAATGATTGTATAAACAAGCGGCGAACGGCTGCTTGTTTTTTTATCGGTAGCGGTGAATGACGTCTAACCCGCCAGTAATGTCAATGACTGAACCGGTAATCATGTCGGAGTTTTCATCACATAAAAAGGCAATGACCCGTGCAATATCTTCCCCTGTCCCCGAGCGACCAATTGGGGTCATCTCGTCCCGTTTTTTTCGTGATTCGGCAATCGTCGCTTCTTTCATCTCGCCTAAAATGTTGCCAGGGCAAATCATATTCGCCGTTATCCCGTATTCTGCTTCTTCCACCGCAATCGTTTTCGTTAATGAAACTAATCCAACTTTTGCCGCACTAAATGCTGCACGATGTAGCCAGCCTGGTGCGCTCGCTGCCCCTTGGAACCCGTATGTAATAATGCGACCGAACCGTTGTTCTCGCATAATCGGAATGGTTTTTTTAAATAGATGAAAGACTGCACTTAAATTCCCTTCAATCATTTCATACCATTCGTCTTCCGTATAGTCTGCCAGTTTTTTTCGTTCAAAAATGTAAGGACCGGCATTATTAATTAAACAATCAATGCGACCGAATCGCTCAAATGCTTGGTCGACAAGCGCATGCAAATCTTCTTTTTTTGTCACATCCCCTTTAACAAATTGCAGCCGTTCGGATAGATGCGCATATTTTTCTTTCAGCGACTGCACCGCTAATTCGTCGCTTCGATAGTTAACGGTGACAGAATAGCCTTCCTCAAGCAATCGTTCTGTCACTTTTCGACCTAATCCTTTCGCACCCGCTGTAATGAGGGCGTGTCTCACTAAAACTCCTCCCCATGAACAATCTCTCTCTTTACTTTACTACAAATGTAGCCAAAAAGGCACGCACAGCGCACGAATGATAAAACCATCACGGTAGAATACTACCGTGATGGCTTATTTATTCCCCCGCTTCTCGGCGCGGATGGTAATATCCTTCCTCTTGCTCAATGACGCCGCTTTGATAGGCGTCCATAATTTGCTCACTAATTGCTTGTACCGCCTCTTCATCATATAGAGACTGTCTGACATCGCGTTCTTTTTTCATCCTTCCCACCTCTTTTCATAAAAATGTAATGATACCAATAGTTTTCCTTGTCCTTTGTATGCTATACTTACATTAAAGTTAGCATTTCTATCCAAAAGGGGAGTGGAGAAAATGGCAGTGACGTACAAAACGATTGTTGTAGCTGTCGATGGTTCGAAAGAGGCAGAATGGGCGTTTAAAAAAGCGATTGAAATCGCAAAGCGAAATGACGCTGCACTTGTACTCACCCACATCATTGACGTACGCGCACTCGCAGCTGTAGAAATGCATGATCGTGCGGTTGTGGAACGTTCAGAGCAGTATGCAAAAGAATTGCTAGAAAACTATCAAAAACAAGCAGCGGAAGCAGGGGTAAAAGAAGTTAGCGTAGAAATCGAATTTGGTTCACCGAAAGTGAAAATTGCCAAAGACATTGCTCCGAAACATCATGCGGATTTAATTGTTTGCGGCGCTACTGGATTAAACGCTGTAGAACGCCTGTTAATTGGAAGCGTTTCTGAACATATTACCCGCTATGCAAAATGCGACGTCTTAGTCGTGCGGACAGAAAAAGAATTAGAAATTTAAAAAATGCGAAGGCAACTGATTAGCTCTCAAAGCCAAATAAAATAATAAAACACTCCGTAACACGTTTACGGAGTGTTCATTGTTTTCTTCGCTTTTTCAATTGCTTTTCGCACTTCGGCAAATCCAGTTCCCCCTGCGCTATTGCGGCGGTTTACAGCAGTGTATGGGTCGAGCGCTTCATAAATGTCTTCCTCAAACAGATTCGACGCTTCCTTATATTCCGAAAGCGGCAAGTCTGCTAAAAAAATCCCTTTTTCAATACATGTCAACACGAGCTTCCCAACAATTTCATGTGCTTCACGAAACGGAACGCCTTTTTTCGCTAAGTAGTCCGCTAATTCTGTTGCATTCGAGAAATCTTGTTTGACTGCTTTGTTCATCGCTTCCGTACGAACTTCCATCGTCGCAATCATGCCAGCAAAAATTTTTAACGAACCAGTTACCGTTTTTACGGTATCAAACATGCCTTCTTTATCTTCTTGCATATCTTTGTTATACGCCAATGGCGTTCCTTTCATGACCGTTAACAAGCCAACTAAGTTTCCGTACACCCGTCCTGTTTTTCCACGAATAAGTTCGGCCATGTCCGGGTTTTTCTTTTGTGGCATAATGCTGCTTCCTGTGGCAAACGCATCATCGATTTCGATAAATTGAAATTCTTGGCTCGACCAAATAATTAACTCCTCACAAAACCGCGACAAATGCATCATTAAAAGCGAACTGTTGCTTAAAAATTCAATGATAAAATCGCGGTCGCTAACCGCATCGATACTGTTTTCATAAATGCCATCAAATCCAAGCAAATCCGCGGTGTATTGCCGATCAATCGGAAACGTCGTACCAGCAAGCGCCCCAGCGCCAAGCGGTGACTTATTAATGCGCTTGAGCGATTCCGTAAACCGCTCACGGTCACGTTCAAACATCCAAAAATACGCAAGCAAATGATGAGCAAATGACACCGGCTGCGCCCGCTGCAAATGCGTATAGCCTGGAATAAGCGTTTCGACATGCGCTTCTGCTTTTTGGACTAGTACGTGCTGCAATTCGCGAATTAATTCAATAATTTCTTGGACGCGCTTGCGTAAGTAAAGGTGCATATCGGTCGCTACTTGGTCGTTGCGGCTTCGTCCGGTATGCAATTTTCCACCAACTGAACCGATTTCATCGATTAACATTTTTTCAATGTTTAAATGAATATCTTCATAAGCAACGGAAAATTCGAGTTTCCCTTGCTTTGCTTTTTCTAAAAGCGACAGCAAGCCAGCTCTAATTTTTTCCGCATCTTCACTCGGCAAAATGCCGCATTTTCCGAGCATCGTCGCATGAGCGATGCTTCCTTCGATATCTTCTTCGACTAATTCTTGGTCGAATGGGATCGATGCGCCAAACTCATCGACCCATTCTTCCGCTGTTTTCGTAAACCGTCCGCCCCAAAGCTTTTTCACACGGTCACCTTCTTTTGATTGTTCACGATGCTATATACTTTCGTCGGCAAGCCGAATAAGGAAATAAAGCCAACGGCTGCTTGATGATCGAATTCGTCTTCTGCTGTGTATGTGGCAAGCTTTTCGTCGTATAAGGAAAACGGCGATTTCCGTCCTTCGATAATCGCATGGCCTTTAAACAACTTCACCCGCACAACGCCAGTAACATTTTTTTGTGTTTCTTTTAAGAACGCAAGAAGCGCATCTTTTAATGGGGAAAACCATAGCCCATTATAAATGACTTCCGCTAATTTTTGTTCGATAAGCGGCTTAAAGTGCGCGACTTCTTTCACAAGTGTTAAATCTTCTAGTTCTTTATGCGCTTTAATGAGCGTAATCGCTCCAGGGCATTCGTACACTTCGCGCGATTTAATGCCGACAAGGCGGTTTTCGACATGGTCGATACGCCCGACGCCATGTTTGCCCGCAAGTGCGTTCAATTCTAAAATAAGCGACGCAAGCGAATATTCTTTGCCGTTTAACGTTTTTGGCACGCCTTGTTCAAAGCCAATTTCAATCATGTCGGGCACGTCTGGTGTTTTTTCAAGCGCTGCTGTTAATTCATACGCTTCTTCTGGCGGTGCGGCCCATGGATCTTCTAAAATCCCACATTCATTGCTGCGTCCCCATAAGTTTTGGTCAATCGAAAACGGGCTATCTAAGTCGATTGGAATCGGAATGTTATGTTTTTTTGCATATTCAATTTCTTCTTCCCGCGACCAGCTCCATTCACGTACTGGCGCTACGACTTCTAAGTTCGGGTTTAATGCTTTAATCGATACTTCAAACCGCACTTGGTCGTTTCCTTTCCCTGTGCAGCCATGCGCCACTGCTACTGCCCCTTCTAGCTCGGCAATTTCTACTAGCTTTTTCGCAATTAAAGGACGTGAAAGCGCCGATACGAGCGGATATTTTCCTTCGTAAAGGGTGTGTGCTTGCAATGCGACAAGCGCATATTCGTTCGCAAACTCTTCTTTCGCATCGATAACGTACGATTTAACGGCGCCGACAGTGAGCGCTTTTTCTTTGACAAAATCAAGATCTTTTCCTTCGCCGACATCTAAACAGCATGCAACGACGTCATACCCTCGTTCTTGTAACCACTTAATCGCAACAGATGTATCTAAACCGCCCGAGTAGGCTAACACAATTTTCGGATTTGCCATATGTTTTCCCCTTCCTTTTCACATAAATATACTTAAATATAAATAATTATTCATTTATTACAATATCACTTTATCAGCTTTTACTGTCTTTTTCAATAGTTATTCATCAAAAAGTATAAAAATACTGTTCGAATTCGTTGGTCTTTTTCACATTTTTTTGTACAATAAACAGTAAGAAAGTGAGGGGGAAATCGTGTTTGCATATGATGAACGACTCGGCATTCGACTGCCAGTGCTTGAAAAAGCGTGGGAAGAGTATAGCGAGAAAGAACAGCATGCTATTTTGTTAGAGTGGGAAAACATTCGTGGGGTGATTCCTGACCGAATCGCGGAACTCGAACAAACGATCAATCAAAAACAAGCAGAATTGAGCGACGAAAGCGACTTTGCTCGCTCGTGCCGACTCAATTCCGAAATCGCAGAATTAGCTTCGGTCATTAACGATTTATGGATTTGGTATCGGTTGAATCAAACGGTCTCTGCCAAATTGCATCAATAAAGGCGGCTTAAGCCGCCTATTATAAAAAGGTAAGAAAGTATAAATTTTGGGCTCCCGCGGTTAGGATGGGAGCTGTCTAGCTCCAAGCGCCATCGGCTCGAGTCGCTCCGTCCCTTCTTTCTGCGGCGACACACTGAGTTTGCTTCTTTGAAATATCCCGCGCAAGCCAAAGCTTTGCTTTGGCTGAGCCTCCTCGGTGGGGCTTGTGCGATCTTCGCCGATAGGCGGGCGCTTTGCGCTTTTCTTAATCTTTGCGAATTTCGCGAATGACGTGGCGCAGCTCTGGCAAAATGAGTTTTGTCATCGCCAACCGTACCGCCCCCGTCGAACCCGGCGTCGAAAAGATTGCCGTATTATTCGCGACGCCAGCGATCGCGCGTGACAGCATCGCCGCGGAGCCGATATCTTCCGTATAGCTAATCATGCGAAATAGCTCGCCAAACCCAACAATTTCTTTTTCGATGATTTCTTTAACCGTTTCAATCGTCACGTCCCGTTTGGCAATTCCAGTGCCGCCATTTGTCAGCACTACATCGATTTCTGCATGTTCACAGCCATGGAGAACCGCAGCGTGAATCGCTTCTTTTTCATCTTTCACGATTTCGTAATCCACGATTTCGTGCCCCGCCTCTTTCAAAAGCTGCATCATTAATTGACCACTTTTATCTGTTTCTTCCGTTCTTGTATCGCTTACGGTTACCACTTTACAGCGAATGACGCGCGGTGCTTCTTTTTTATGTTCGTTTACGCTCATTAGCATCTACCTTTCGTCATTTGTTCATTTCTATTATACAAAAAGCTAGACATAACGCGATGTCTAGCTTTCCTTATCTTATACTAATCTTGCTAATCTAACTGTATCGCGGGCGATCATGACTTCTTCATTCGTCGGAATCACTAATACTTTTACCGGCGAGTGCGGATAGCTGATGAACGCTTCTTTGCCGCGCACTTTGTTGAGCGCTGGATCCCAGTAGACGCCCATAAACTCAAGGCCGCGCAATACTTTTGCCCGCACGACGTCGCTATTTTCCCCAATTCCCGCTGTGAAAATAATCGCGTCGACTCCGCACATGCGCGCCGCATAGGAACCAATATATTTATGAATGCGGTTCGCAAACACTTCGAGCGCTAATTCTGCCCGCTCGTTTCCTTCCGATGCTGCTTTTTCAATGTCGCGCAAATCGCTCGAAAACCCAGAAATCCCGAGCATTCCGCTTCGCTTATTCAATACTTCAATCACTTCTTCGGCAGTTTTTCCTGTCTTCTCCATAATGTATGGAATCAATGCTGGGTCAATGTTTCCGGAACGTGTGCCCATCGCTACCCCAGCTAACGGCGTAAAGCCCATCGACGTATCGATCGATTTTCCGCCTTCCACTGCCGCAATACTCGCTCCGTTCCCAAGGTGGCACGAAATAAGGCGCAATTGTTCAATCGGACGTCCTAGCAACTCTGCCGCTCGCTGCGTGACGTATTTATGGGATGTCCCATGGAAGCCGTACTTCCGGATGCCGAATTTTGTATAATATTCATACGGAAGGCTATATAAAAACGACTGTTCTGGCATCGTTTGGTGGAACGCCGTATCAAATACCCCAACCGCAGGCACGTTTGGCAATACTTCTTTAAATGCTTTAATGCCGACAATGTTCGCTGGGTTATGCAGTGGCGCAAGCTCAGAAAGCTCTTCAATTTCTTTAAGCACCTCGTCTGTAATTAACACCGAATCGCTAAACTTCTCGCCACCATGAACGACACGGTGGCCAATTCCGTCAATTTCGGCAAACGACTGAATAATGCCAAACCGAATTAATTTATCTAAGAGCATTTTCACCGCAACCGCATGGTCCGGAATTGCTGTTACTTCTTGCACTTTTTCCCCGTTCACAACAATCGTAAAAATCGCATCTTCAAAGCCGATTCGCTCGACCATTCCTTTCGTTAACACTGCCTCGCTCGGCATTTCAAACAGCTGAAATTTCAGCGACGAGCTTCCTGCGTTAATCGCCATAATTTTTGACATATAAAAACAACTCCTTTAAAGCGCTTCTCCATTAGTATTCCAAATCCGACAATCCTTTTTCATTTTACGCATGATTTTCTTGTGTTTTCAAGCACTTCACGAAATTGTAACCGATTGCACGGAATATGTTTTTATATTCACAAAATTCGAATCAAGCAAACGCCCTTTCCGTTCGTTCGCAAAAATCGCTTTCAAATTGGCTTAATAAGCGAAAAGAGCCCTTGTTAGAGCTCTTTCTTTTCTTCAACAAACCATTCGTCGATTTTATGCATCATCGCCGTCATCGCTTGTTTATTCGAAAACTTCGGAAGTTCAATAAGTAGCGCTTTTTTCGGTGCTTTCACTCGAGCGCCTTTCTTTTGCAAAATAAAAATGCTTTTCGCTGCTTGCTCGTTTTTAAACATCGACAGCGGGAGTTGCAGCAATCCTTGAATGATAGTATGTTCTTTTAAAAACGCATGAAGCTGTGGTGCTTGGTCGCTCGTAAATAGCGAGTTTGGAATTAAGAAAAACAAATAACCGCCTTCTTTTGTATAATGGACGCTTTGTTCGATAAACAAATGGTGCGCGTATGAATGCCCGCTTTCCGCTTTCAGCACAAACCGCGATGCGTTGTCATCGTTCGGATAATAGCCAACAGGCAAATCGCAAATGACGACATCGGCATGATCAACAAATAGCGGTTGTAAGCTATCTTGGTTAAAAAAGTGGACAGGGTGTTTTTGCAAATTCGCATTTACGTACGCTAATTTCATTAATAAATCATCGACATCGATACCGTAGCTTTTCACTTGTTTATTTGACAAATGATTGAGAACCGCCGTTAATAAATTGGCGGTACCAACTGCTGGGTCAAGAATCGTTAGCGCAAAATAGTTAGCGGTAAATTTATTCACTAAATAACTCATAAATAAGCTAACCGCATCCGGTGTCATTTGATGGTGCGGTTGCGTATGCTCTTTCATTCCTTTCAACACTGCAAGCTGGAACGACTTGCGAATTTCTTCGTTCGTAAACCGCTCAAGCAACATTTGTTTGTACGCATTTTTTAACCGCTTTTTATTGAGTTCGCTCACTTCTTCTTGCAATACATCCCCATGAAAAACATTCTCGCCCGTTTCCGCCACCGCTTCTAAATAGGTGCAATGCAGCTCTTCTTGTAAAATAAGCGCCGTTTCATCAAATAACGTAAATAATCGCTCAATTGGTGTCATGTATTTTCCCCCTTCGTAATGGGTGTCCAATTTTTTATTGTATGTCGTCTTGGCGCCGTTTTCAAATAAAAAAGACCCCGAACCTTGGGGCCTTTTGCTTATTTCGCTGCTTTTGCCGCTTCAATCGCTGCTTCGTAGTTTGGATGGTTTGTTGCTTCCGGTACGTATTCGACGTATGTGACAGTGTCGTTGCTGTCGACGACAAATACCGCACGAGCAAGCAAACGCAATTCTTTCATTAAGACACCGAACGCTTGCCCGAACGACACATCGCGATGGTCGGAAAGCATTTGCACATTCTCAATTCCAGCTGCTCCGCACCAACGTTTTTGCGCAAACGGCAAGTCAACGCTAACCGTCAACACTTTCACGTTATCAAGTTTCGCTGCTTCTTCGTTAAAACGGCGCGTTTGCGCATCGCACACGCCTGTATCGATCGATGGAACGACGCTAATTAAGCGAACAAAGCCCTTCGTATCCGCAAGCGTCACTTCTGATAAATCGTTCGCCAATACTTTGAAGTCGGGCGCTTTGTCGCCTACTTTCACTTCATTCCCGACTAGTGTCACTGGATTCCCTTTGAACGTTACATTGGCCATTGAAAATTCCTCCCATAAAAAATATGTATAGGGTAATCATAACGGGAATGAAAAAAATTTTCAACGATTTTGCTTTAGATTAAATTCCCTAAATCATCTTTCGGATGTGGCTGCTCTTCTTTATTTTTCTTTAACATCGCTTGAATTTTCTCGACCACTTGTGGGGCAAAATCTAAAATTTTTTCGTATAAATGCGTGTTTTCATCGAGATGTAATAGCTTCACTCCGGAAGAATTGACAACTAAAAACGCAATCGGTGTAATAGATACTCCGCCGCCGGAACCGCCGCCAAACGGGTGTTCACTATTTGCTTGGCTGTTTGGCGTGTGCCCGTTTTGTTTTCCGTCCAACATAAACTCGCTTCCGCCTGCCGCAAAACCGAAGCCTACTTTGGAAACCGTCAAAATGACACTGCCGTCCGGCGTTTCCACTGGATCGCCGATAATCGTATTTACATCAATCATTTGCTTTAAATTTTCCATCGCCGTTGTCATAAGTCCTTGAATTGGATGATTGCTCATAGCGAAACCTCCTAATAACTTTCATTTGCTTGACGGTTGAACGTTTCTTTTTTCAACCGACTCCCGCGCCAATATTTCATTATTCGTATTCCTGCTACTATAGCATGCCCGATACGAAAATGAATCATACATACAAAGTTTGTTTCCGACACTGCTTGCTGGAATGACGGGATAAGCGACAGAACAGGTGTTGTTTTTACTCTCATATATTTGCTGATGAGCGCTAAAACGCCATACTTTACAGACCAGCCAATTCCGACGAGCACGCCTGTTTGTGCAGCGTCACCAGTTCCGATTTTCGACTGCCACTCAAATGTCGTGACGGTGATATGCGAACAAAATTTACGGATAATCACATGCAAATGCACGACATGCTCGGCGAAATCTTTTGCTTTTTGGAAACTATGAATAATTTCTTGCGGACTATATTTCGTTCGTTTCGGTTCGCTTTCGGAAACGTTTTGCGCCGTTTTATGAGCCACTACAATTCCAGGGGATTCTTTCTCTACTTTAATTAAAGGAATGCGAATCGTATAGCGAATCAGACCGAACAAGACCCGAAACGTCACGCGACACTCATCGTCATCTTGGGCATGCCGAAAAAAGATAGTAATGGACAGTTTCATCCAAAGAAAAAAAAGCAATACTATCGGGAGGATGACAGCGATCACTTTCAATGTCTGCACTTCCTTTCAACATATCATTGTCACCATCTGTAAAAAAAATAAACCTGCGTTTGCAGGTTTATTCGTGAATCAGGCGTGTTGATTAACCAATAAAAACAAGTTGACATCGCTCTATTTCTAGCTTTTCTGCCGTAGTCGGCAAGCGGTTCGCTTGCCGACTGGGCATGCGCACAGCATGCCCTCCTCGAACAATGAACGCTTTGCGGGCAAATGTTATTTGCCCGCCGGCGTTCTTGTTCGAGGGAAGAGGCAGAAAAGCTTGTGTTCAGTCATATAATTCTGTGTTTTTTTAGTAAAATAATGGATAATCAACACTCGTGTTCGTGAATAACAGTTGTATCCGCAATTTGATCGTGTAGCCCTTGCTTTTTCTCGGAAAAGGCGACAAAAAGAAAACCGATAAATAAAATGAACTTCGCAATAAATTTTCCAATGACTTCGCGAAACAACACCGTAAACCACGTGAATGGTTCATCGTTCATCGTCACGACTTTTAAGCCAAACACCATTTTTCCAACGGTTTGCTGAAAAAATTTTGTCATGCACACGAAATAGCCGTAAAATACGACTGCGGTGGCAATCGCAATCGGTGAGAACATCGTCGCTTTATCGACAGAAAGGTCAAGCAGACGAAAGACCGGGTAAACGACTAAACGATCGATGCTGCCAACGACGAACAAATCAAGTAAATATGCCCAAAATCGCATCCAAAAACCTGCGTAGCGGGGTGGCTGACTTGGCGTTATATCAACGTTGTTTTCAAGCGTATACACATTTTCCATATGCATCCCCCTTATTCCGCATACAAATACATTAGCCGAGGTGATTTTGGCGTGGAAAAGAACTTCACTAGTTTCATTTCTTCCGTATCATTTGGGAGAAATGTCTGTGCGTTTGTCCGGAATAACGAACTAAAGCCAAAATCGCTCGTATATTTCACCACTTGCGCTTTTTCTAAATGATGCTCTTTTTTCATCGCCGCAATCGTATCATCTAAATAGCCGAATTCGTCAATCAGCTTTAGCTGCTTTGCTTGGCGACCGTCGTAAATGCGACCATCGGCAATTTTACGAACTTCGCTCTCCGGTAAATGCCTTCCTTCAGAAATGACTTTGACAAAGCCGCCATAAGCGTTTTGGATAAGCGATTGTAAAATGTTCCGTTCTTCTTCGGTCATTTTCCGTGCTGGATTCATAATGTCTTTATACGGACCGCTTTTAATCGTTACCATTTCCACTCCGTACTTTTTCGCTAAACCTTCGTAGTTTAAGCTTTGCATAATGACACCGAGCGAGCCTGTTATGGTGTCAGGGCTAGCAAAAATTTTATCGCCCGCGGTCGAAATATAATAGCCGCCGGAAGCTGCCATCGAACCCATTGACACATAAATCGGCTTTTTCGTTTCTTCTTTTAGTTTCACTAATTGATCATGAATTTCTGCGCTTTCTACGACGCCTCCTCCTGGAGAATTGACGCGCAAGATAATGGCTTTCACCGCATCGTCGTTTTTCGCTTGGTCAATCATTTGTAAAAAATTGCGATGATTGTACCCTTCTGCGGAAAAGAGCGAGTTTGCCTCATCGGTGTCTTGAATGACGCCATTCACTTCAAGCACGACAATTTTTTTCGATGGATCCCCGTCTTTCAGCACTTCTTCGCTAAAATTTTGCTCAACTAACGCTAGCCATCCTTCCGACCATTTTCCTGCGTCTTTTGTCATTAATGAAGAAATGACGCTAACAAGCGAAGAAATAATAAATAGTACAATGGCTACTGCGAGCGCAATCCAGCGCTTCCGGTTCATGCTGATTCCCCCTTGACATTATTTCAGTTTCTAAAAATAAATGGTAAACTATAGTTGATTCATTTATTTTACCATAATTCCACATCAACTAAAATATGACAATGGAGGTTTTACCATGCCAGAACGTCGAAACCGCATGTATTTTTTTTACAAGCATGACGACGAGCTAACGAAGCGCGTCCAACCGCTAGTAAATCTAGCAAAAGAGCATGGCTTTGTCGTCGTGGACGACCACCAAGATGCAAACGTCATCGTCAGCGTCGGGGACGATGGCACCTTTTTGCAGGCGGTACGGCAAACAGGATTTCGCGACGATTGTTTATATGCCGGCATTTCTACACTATCATCCCGCGGGTTTTATTGCGATTTTCAAATTGAGGACACTGAGCATATGGTGCAAGCTGCCTCAAGCGAACAAATGGAAGTGCGCCGCTATCCGATTATCGAAGTAGCAATCGATAATGCCGCTTCGTTTTTTTGCTTAAACGAGTGTTCCATTCGCTCGGGAATTATTAAAACGTTTGTGATGGACGTATTCATTGATGACCTTCATTTTGAAACATTCCGCGGCGATGGAATGATTGTCGCTACGCCAACAGGAAGCACGGCATACAATAAGTCCGTCAACGGCGCAGTCGTTGACCCGTTGCTTCCGTGCATTCAAGTGAGCGAACTCGCTTCCTTAAACAACAACCGGTATCGAACGCTTGGATCGTCATTTATTTTGAGTGGAAAGCGGAAACTAACGTTAAAAATTTCGCTGGAAGGAAATCATTACCCGCTCATTGGCATGGATAACGAAGCGCTAAGCATCCGCCATATCGAAAAAATCGACATTTCGTTAAGCGACCGCGTCATCAAAACCGTCCGTTTAAAAGACAACTCGTTCTGGGAAAAAGTCAAGCGGACGTTTTTGTAAGAGAAAAAGGAAAAGAGGCCTCAAAGAGCCTCTTTTCTACCATTTTCGTTCGTCAATTAAAGGAGAGGAAGCAGTTTCTATATACATCCAAATTAAAATTTTAACCTCTGGTTCACGTAGCACACCCGATGCGGCGTAACACCTCATCTGGATGCTGTAAGACGTATTGTT
>NZ_JACIDE010000020.1 GCF_014196205.1 Anoxybacteroides voinovskiense
ATCAAGATACCACAAAAATCAAAATCACACATACCCATGTGAAACTAGAAAAACTGACGATATCCAGAAAGAAAAACAAACAAAAGCTGAATTGGATTCGTCTCGCAGAACGAGGAAAAATTCCTTATGGAAAGCATGTGAAATATACGAACCCAAGAGTCGTATTTGACGGACTCCATTGGTTTTTAACGATCGGTGTAGAAGAAGGAGAAGGGAAGCATGAAGCCTACACTGAAGGCATGGGTGTCGATTTAGGCATAAAAAACTTAGCAACGGTAAGCAATGGAAGGACGTTCAAAAACATCAACCAAACGCCCAAAGTGAAAAAGTTGGAAAAAAGCATCAAGCAACTGCAAAGAAAGCTGTCGCGAAAGTATGAAATGAATAAAATCCAAACCAAAGGAGGGGAATACCGTTACAGAAAAACAAAAAACATCAAGAAGCTAGAACTCCTTGTTCTGAAAAAGCGAAGAAGGCTGAAAAATATACGATTAAATTATACCCACCAAATCACGGCAACATTGGTGAAAGCCAAACCAGCGTATGTTGTGATGGAACATTTAAATACAAGTGGAATGCTTAAAAACAATAAGCTATCGAAAGCGATTCAAGAACAAACATTCCATGAGTTCAAAAGACAAATGACGTACAAATGTGCATGGCGTGGAATCAAGTTTGTTGTTGCCGATCGTTTCTATCCTTCAAGCAAAATGTGTAGCAATTGCGGTCATGTGAAGGAGAAGCTGCCTTTATCTGAACGAACATATCGCTGCGAAGCATGTGGAATGGAAATGGATCGCGACTTGAACGCAAGCATCAACTTGAAAAACTACGCTAAGTCCATGGTTTAGCACGACACGCGATCATGGATATGTACCCATCCGTTAGTGGGGAGTTTAAGCCTTCGGAGCGCCGCAAGAAACGAGAGTAGCTTCGGCGAAATCGGGTGCGATGAACAAGGAAGGAAACGTAGATCTTTATAAGTTTCTTATAAAGTCTTATAAGTTTTCTGTAACGGGAATGGGCAGATGGAAGAGCTACAAACATTAAAAACGATAGCGGAAACGCTAAATGAAGCAAATGATTTACAAACAATGCTTCATACGGTATTAAAGCAACTAGTGAACTTGACCAAATTGCAATGCGGCTGGATTTTTTTCGTCGAAAACGGGCGCTATTCGCTTATTGCTGACTATGAACTTCCGCCTGCTTTGCTAAAAGATGAGAAAAGAGTGATGTGTGAAGGAGATTGTTGGTGTTTAAGCCGCTATAATGATGGGAGATTAAAACGCGCGGTGAATATTATCGAATGTAAGCGGTTAGAAGAGGCGATTGCAGGGAATTGGGGGGAAACGAACGGAATTACCCATCATGCGACAGTGCCGCTTCGAGCAGGTGAAGAAACGTTCGGGTTATTAAACGTCGCTTCGCCACATAAACATACATTTTCGGATAAAGAATTAGCGCTGTTAGAATCGGTAGCTTATCAAATTGGTACTGCGATTAAGCGAATAAAACTAGCAGAAAACGAGAAAAAGCACGCTTTGTTGGCCGAGCGCAACCGACTTGCCCGTGATTTACACGATTCGGTCAGTCAATTGCTTTTTTCCTTATCGCTCACTGCCCGTGGGGCAAAAGAAATAGCTGTGGATGAGGCGTTACAAGTAGCATTAAATGACATCCAGCAACTAGCACAAGAAGCGCTCCAGCAAATGCGAGCGCTCATTTGGCAACTACGTCCGCAAGGATTGGAAAATGGGGTGGCAAGCGCTCTCATTAATTATGGCAAAATGTTAGGGCTTTGTGTAAATGTCCAACTTCATGGGGTGCTTCATTTACCAAGCGAAATAGAGGAATGTTTATGGCGCATTGGACAAGAAGCGTTAAATAATTGCAAAAAACATGCCGGTGTTTCCGACGTTTTGATTTTGCTTTTCGTCGAGCGAGAGCAAGTACGTATGGAAATGATTGATAAAGGTTGTGGGTTTCATTATACAGGGGAAGAAACGCTCTCCTTTGGGTTAAAAAGTATGAAGGAGCGAGCAGAAGCAGTAAACGGTACGTTTTTGCTACAAAGTGAAATCGGGAAAGGAACGAGAATAACGATACGTATCCCATTGGAAAAGGGGAGAAATGAGTGATTAAAGTGTTAATTGTTGATGATCATCATATCGTGCGTCGGGGACTATTGTTTTTTTTAAAAACGCAAAAAGACATTATCGTTGTCGGGGAAGCAGCAAATGGAGAAGAAGCTGTCCGGCTTGTAGCAGAACATTGTCCGGACGTAGTGATGATGGATCTTGTCATGCCGGGGATGGATGGAATAGAGGCAACGAGAAAAATTAAAGAACTATCGCCGCAGACGAAAGTACTTATTTTAACGAGTTTTTCCGATGAAGATTATGTCATCCCAGCGATTCGTGCTGGCGCATCCGGCTACCAGCTTAAGGATATTGAGCCAGATCAACTCGTAGAAGTGCTCCGCTCTATCTATCAAGGCGAACACCGTCTTCATCCGAAAGCGACTGCGCATATGATTACGCACGTATCGCACGTGGAGCAAAAAGAAGGGCGACTTGTTGAAGAACTAACGAAACGAGAAAAAGAAGTATTGGCAGAGATTGCGAAAGGAAAAAGCAATAAAGAAATTGCAGCAACGTTAATGATTACAGAAAAAACGGTGAAAACGCACGTGTCGAATATTTTAGCAAAGCTGAACGTGACAGACCGAACACAAGCTGCATTATATGCGGTTAAGCATCTCGGACTTTAGTCGTACGTTTTGTTGCGACGATCGATGGAGCGGAAAATCCGTTTTCTTGCCGATGAATTTGACGTTTGCGCGGGTTACATTGTTAGTAGAAACGGAGGAGAGCAAACGATGAATTTAGTTGTTGTAAACGGAAGTCCGCGCAAATATGGACGAACAAGGATTGTTGCGAAGTATATTGCAGAACGATATGGGGCAGTGTTATTTGACATCAGTGAAGACATCTTACCGCTTTATAACGGAGAAGAAGGACAAATGGAGTTGCCGCTTGTCAAAAAGATATGTCAGCTAATGAAGGAGGCAGACGGGATCATCCTTTGTTCCCCAGAGTATCATAACGCGATGAGTGGAGCGTTAAAAAATGCACTCGATTTTTTAGGAAGCGACGAGTGTGCTGATAAACCAGTGGCGTTAATCGCGGTAGCAGGGGGAGGAAAAGGTGGGATCAATGCTTTAAATAATATGCGCACCGTGATGCGTGGATTGTATGCCAATGCCATTCCGCGTCAGCTCGTGTTAGATCCATCCGCTTTTCAGGAAGGGAGATTAACAATGGCAGCAGCTGAACAAGTAGCTGTTCTTCTTTTCGAGTTACGCCGGTACATGAAGGCCACGCGATATTTGGAGTTGGCAGATGAATAGTCTGTTTCGTGATCGTCGCTTACATTATTTACTGGCGGCGAATACGTTATCGTCTATCGGAACAGGCATGACGATGATTGCCATTCCTTGGTTATTCGTGCAAAAACATGGCGGAGAAACGACGTTTGGCATAATTACAACGACATTGACCGTCATTATGTTTTTGCTTACACCAACTGTCGGAATGTGGATTGATCGGGTGTCGCGCAAAACGCTACTGCTTGTTGGTGAAGCATCGGGGGGCATCATTGTCAGTTTGTTTGCACTCATTGGAACGAGCGGAAACGAATACTACCCGTGGCAGTTGGCAGTATTATTTGCGAGTGGTTCTTTGTATTATTTTCTTTTTTATCCGACGATGTTTGCCTTTACACAAGAAATATTTGAACGAGAGCAATACGAAGCGGTGAACGGCATGACGGAAATCCAAGGACAATTAGCCACTGTTGTTTCTGGTGGCTTGGCTAGTGTGATGATAGGAAAGGTGCCGTTTCATTGGCTACTATGGCTAGATGCCTCCACATATTTAGTGGCGTTTTTCTGTTTATCGCTCATCTCGTATCGTCGTACGCGGCAAGTGACGACAACCGCTTCCTTTTGGAACAAATTAACGGAAGGATATCGCTACATGCAAAAACATCCGGCATTATTTTGGTTTTTTCTCGCTTCGTTTATGCCCTTCATTGGGGTGATGATGACGAATTATTTGCATCCAATTTATATTGCCGATATATTGCAAAAAGATAGCTCGGTTTACGGAATCCAAAGTATGGTATACGGAATCGGAGCAGCCTTAGCAGGGGCAATTGTACCGTTTTTCGTAAAGCGAATGGGAGCAACGGCTACCATTGTGCTGAATGTTGGAATTTATGCGTTTGGGGTAACGATGTTTTTGGTGTTGGATGAACCGTTTCTCTTTTATATGTTTGTCATCTTTACCGCCTTTGGAAACGCTGGGGCGAGAGTTGCGCGTAGTTCGCTTATGATGGCGGTTGTTCCAAACGATAAAATAGGAAGAGTGGACAGCTTGTTTCGTGCAATAGGGTTTATGATTCGCTTTTTATTACTAAGTGCATTTACGGGTTTGGTGTCGACAGGACATATTCTTATTCCGTATTCGATATTGAGCGGGTTGTTATTTTTGGCGTTATGGATCGTATTAAAACTTGCCGCCGTTGTAAACAAGTCAAACATATCCGAAGCATCGTAAAAGGAAGGGAGCTCCCTTCCTTTTTGTTAATAATAGGCATATTGTGTTGTTGCTTCGTTTTGTTCGTTTGTTTCTAATGCATGGTCGATGTAGCGCAAAAGTGCGGTCAGACGTTTTTGAATGACAGAATAGTCGTGTTCAAAGTTATAGGCGTGCAGAAAATGTTCGATTTTTTTCGAAAGCAAATCATCTTTCGTGCGCACCATTAAAATGAGCAGATTGTCCCATTCTGAGCGGTGCGTGTAATATAATGCTTTATCATAATCGATTGTATTCATGTGCTTGCCTCCTTCGTTGAGGAGCTACTGTTAGTGTGTGACGAGAACTTTATTTTTTTGCCCTGTAAATGTTTCGTAATGAGCCAAAAAATAAATTATAACTGAAAATAAAGAAAATGTGCGGATGAAAATATTGCAATTTTGTGACAAAAATATTATCTTTAAAGAAAGGGGATGATAACGATGAGAAATGATGGAAAAGAAATTACACAAATGTGTAAAATGATTGCCTCTGTTGGATTGATTGTCGGGTTTTCGTTATTTTTGTTAAGTTTTATCGCAAGCGCTTACAATCGGGACTTTTTCTTAACGATTGTTAGCTTAGGAATTATGGGGGCTTCTATGGTTATGTTCGGTTTTGGTACGTTTATGGGCATTTTGACGGAAACGTATCAAAAAACAGAACTGCCTTCTTAAATAAATAAGCACCGTTTTTCATAAAAACGGTGCTTATTTATTAGGAAGGGCTTTTTTATTTTTTAAATAAAAAAAGAAACTGATGATAGCGACGACGACAAGTAATGGGATTAGGTAACTGCTGTAATGCTCTGCGTATTGTTTCACCATTTTCCAATCTCTCCCTAATGTCCTTCCTAATGTGATGAACGTAAAAACCCAAAAAAAGGCGCCGGTGTAGGCAAATATAGCAAATTTTTTAAAGCGGTATTCGTTAATTCCCGCAAGAAAAGCGGAGACGTGGCGGATACCTGGAATAAAGTAGCCAATAAATAAGACAAACGGTCCCATTTTTGTAAAAAGCACTTTTGCTTGTTCGATTCGTTTTTCGGTAATATGCAGTTTTGGGCCGAATTTATGCAAAAAAGGTGAGCCTAGCCGGATACCTAAATAGTAGCTAATCGTAATGCCTAGTAACGCTCCCGCGAAACTACATGTTAAGGTGAGGGGGTAGGACATCATGCCAGTTGACACATTATATCCAACATATGTTAATAGCACTTCATCGGGCACCGGGAGGCCGATAATTCCTCCAGCTAAAGCAATCATAATACCGATATAGCCAAAGTGTTCAATAAAATGATGCAAATGTTGTTCCATTCAATCACCGCACTTTATTGTTCATCGTTATTTATTATAAACGACGGAGCGAAGTAAAGGAAGCGGTGCTGTAAAAAACCCGCTCCGACGAACGGTAAGCGGGATAATAACAGTTATTTTTCTTCTTTGCCTAGCTGTTCAAATGACTTTGCTTTTTCGTGCGGTGGGTTTTGTGCCTGTTTGCGTACTGTCCATTGCCGTTCTTTTTGCCGTTTTGATTGTGTCAAAATATCACCTCCCTTTTTAGGATGGCATGTTCATTGATTCGCCATGCGTATATTTTAGTGAAGCATGACAAATATTATGAACGTCATCATCAAAAAAAGGCAGGTGTACTCATGAACACTCAACGAGCACAAGAAATTGCTGCTTCTCCGATTATGGCAAATGTGACGTACAACGGGGAGCGCATTTATATTGAACAAGTAGATGAACAAAGCGGCACTGCTTTAATTCATCCGTTACACGCACCAAATAACAAACAACGAGTAGCGGTTTCGAGCTTGCAAGAACATTAAGCACCACATTTTTGTGGTGTTTTTTTTCGTATCAATTCCCCATCTTGTTCATACATTGAGGTAAAGGGGGGAATGCGAATGAAACAGGAGGAGTTGAAGGCGTTAGAGCGGGCGATTGCAGAAATTACGGAAATTGCGGAAGGGTTTGGGCTAGATTTTTATCCGATGCGTTATGAAATTTGTCCGGCCGATATTATTTATACATTTGGAGCGTACGGAATGCCGACGCGCTTTTCTCATTGGAGTTTCGGCAAACAGTTTTATAAAATGAAGCTTCATTACGATTTAGGACTAAGCAAAATTTATGAACTAGTGATTAACTCCGACCCGTGCTATGCCTTTTTGTTAGACTCCAATTCGCTTATTCAAAATAAATTAATTGTCGCTCACGTATTGGCGCATAGTGATTTTTTCAAAAACAACGTTCGCTTCAGTAATACAAAGCGCGATATGGTCGAAAGTATGGCAGCGACAGCGGAACGGATTAAGCAGTACGAGCATCAATACGGAAAATTGGAAGTGGAAAAATTTTTAGATGCCGTTTTAGCGATTCAAGAACATATTGACCCGTCGCTTTTACGACCGAAGCTATCGTGGACGCTTGAGGATACGGAAGTGTATGAGGAAGAAGAACAAGCGAAACCAAGTCCGTATGACGATTTATGGTTACTGGATAAAAAGAACAAACAGCAAAAGCAACAGCGCAAAAAACGCAGGAAGTTTCCGCCGCAGCCGGAAAAAGATGTTCTTTTGTTTATTGAGGAATATAGCCGTGAACTCGATGATTGGCAGCGGGATATTATGACGATGATGCGCGAAGAAATGCTGTATTTTTGGCCGCAGCTTGAAACAAAAATTATGAACGAAGGCTGGGCGTCGTATTGGCATCAGCGCATTTTGCGAGAGATGGATTTAACGAGCGATGAGGCGATTGAGTTCGCCAAATTGAATGCAGGGGTTGTGCAGCCGTCACGAACGAGCATTAATCCATATTATCTAGGGCTAAAAATTTTTGAAGACATTGAAGAACGGTGGAACAATCCGACAGAAGAGATGAAACGAAGAGGAGTGAAGCCTGGATCGGGAAGAGAAAAAATTTTTGAAGTGCGTGAATTAGATTCGGATATTTCTTTCCTTCGCAATTATTTAACGAAAGAGCTTGTGATGCGCGAAGATATGTATTTGTTTCAAAAGCAAGGAAAAGACTATAAAATTGTCGATAAAAATTGGGAAAATGTGCGCGATCAGCTAGTAAGCATGCGTGTCAACGGTGGATTCCCATATATTACAGTAAACGACGGCGATTATATGCGAAACGGGGAGCTTTATTTAAAACATTGGTATGAAGGGATTGAACTCGACATTAAATATTTAGAAAAAGTGCTTCCGTATATTTATCAGCTATGGGGGCGTACGGTGCATATGGAAACAATGATGGAAAATAAACCGGTGTTGTTTACGTATGACGGAAAAACGGTGCACCGGAAGTATATATAAAGGGGCCTTTTAAATGGCCCCTTCTTTTAGCCGAGCGCTTTTTTATTTCCTGCCGGAGCGACGACGATACCAGTCGTTTCTTCAAAGTCATATAAGCCGGTAGGAAGATCGGTAAAACGCTCTAGTTCATTGTAGGCTGGAATCCCATGATAAGCCATGTCCAACCCTTCTTCTTCCTCGCGTTCTGTTGCTCGCAATCCAACTGTTTTTTCGCAAACTTTCGCCATCAATGTCCCCCCGAGCACTCCCCAAACGATGACAACCGCTGCTCCTAATAACTGAACAAGGAAGAGCGAAACATGGCCGGTGGTCAAAAGGCCTTCCGTTGTATCAAATAATCCGACTGCAATTGTACCAAATATGCCATTAAACCCATGCACGGCTACCGCCCCAACCGGATCGTCCACCTTGACCGAATCAACGAGTAGCGTCGCGTAAATGACGATGATTCCGCTCATCGCTCCAATGACAATAGCGCTCCATTGCGAAACGAACGCGCAGCCCGCTGTAATGGCGACGAGCCCTGACAACACACCGTTAATCGTCATACTTGGGTCGGCTTTGCCGAATTTTTTCATCGTTAAAAAGAGTGCGGTTGTTCCCCCGCTTGCTCCAG
This sequence comes from Anoxybacteroides voinovskiense, assembly GCF_014196205.1. Classification (GTDB taxonomy): domain Bacteria; phylum Bacillota; class Bacilli; order Bacillales; family Anoxybacillaceae; genus Anoxybacteroides; species Anoxybacteroides voinovskiense. The sequence goes on from NZ_JACIDE010000020.1 coordinate 8,588, forward strand.
CTAACATTGTATTAAGTGCAATGGAAGCAAGCGACGTATTTGCGGCGTCTAACGTACTCCCAGCGTTAAAGGCGAACCAGCCGAACCATAAAATAAATGCCCCGGCAGATGCAAGCGGAATGTTGCTTGGCGCAAAGACGTTGACACTGCCGTCAGAATTGAACCGACCTTTGCGGGGACCTAGCAACTTAGCCATCGCGAAAGCAGCGAAGCCACCGACCGCGTGAATGGCTGCAGAGCCAGCAAAATCTTTCATGCCTAATTTCGCTAACCATCCATCGCTATTCCAAATCCAGTGGCCGGACAACGGATAGACGATGGTGCAGATGAGCGCAGCGGTCACGATATATGCTTTAAAACTCATGCGTTCTGCCACAGCGCCAGAAATAATCGAAATGCAGGCGACCGCAAATCCGATTTGGAATAAAACAAAAGCAGCGCTCGGCAATTTGAGGGAAAGAGAAATATGTTCTGGCGCCCCAAACAAATTAGTGCCGATAAAGCCAAAGGCATCTTTTCCGAACATCATACCAAAACCGATGAGCCAAAATGCAAGGGCTCCAATCGTTAAGTCAACAAAAATTTTCATCGTCACGTTTACCGCATTTTTTGTCCGAACGAGCCCTGCTTCCAATAAGCTAAACCCGCCTTCCATAAATAACACCATCGCTGCTGCGAGAACAACCCAGATTGTGTTGACATATGTGATCATGAACGTCCCTCCTGTTGATTGGCTAAATCGTCAATATCGTAATCAAGTGTTCCGGTGCGAATGTTGTAAGCTTCTAAGATCGGATAAACAAAAATTTTCCCATCGCCTTCTTCACCTGTTTGCGCGGCAATGACAATCGTTTGAATCGTTCGCTCTACCATGTAATCCGAAAGGATGATTTCGAGCTTGACTTTTGGATGCAAGGTGACTTTATAGTTTTTGCCGCGATACACTCCTTGCGTATCTTTTTGTTTTCCTCTACCGACGACTTGCGAAACGGTAAAACCAGTGACGCCAATTTGCTTTAGTCCTTTAATCGTCTCCGTTAATTTCTCTGGCCGGATAATCGCCTCGATTTTTTTCATTTTTCCTTCACCCGCTCGTTTGTTAGATTTTCTAACATTATATGTTAAACATTATAACAATCAAAAATATTCTGTCAATAGGAAGTGATAAATTTTTACGCTTTGAAAAGGAAAAGTGATATGATGTTGATGGAAGGAGGAAGTGTAATGGAGAAGCAAAAGCAGGTGACGGAAGACTCGAAATATATTCAGCAACATCTCGCAAACGAGCGGACGTATTTGGCGTGGATTCGGACAGCGATTGCGATTACAGGTATTGGTTTTTTAATCATTAATTTACATATCAAATCATCGGTTCATTCTTTGTCTAATGCTACGGTAAGAGAGATTGGAGCGCTTTCCGTCCTAGCGGGGATAAGCACGATTGTATTTTCCACCATAGGCTATTTTCAAAAAGCAAAACAAATTAACGAACAAACATTTCGCACTTCTCGACCGCTTATTTTATTTCTATCCGCTCTTATGCTAGTTGTCCTTTGTATGTTTGGCGTTTACTTTTTCGCTGTCCTTTTATAGGGCAGTTTTTTTAATATAAGGGGATTCCCCTATAGGTATGTTATTAATGATTGAAATATAATAAAGATAAGCTTTCGACTTAAAAATGTAAGCGAATACAAAAGGGGGTATTTCGATGTTTAGTGATAAAACAACCGTAGCGATTGTCGGGGCTGGATCAGCAGGCCTTTCTATTGCGGCTCGATTAGTTCGAAAAGCACCTTTTTTGAAAAATAATGTCGTCATTATCGATCCATCCGATAAACACTACTATCAGCCGCTATGGACATTAGTAGGTGGTGGCGCTGCTGAGGTAGAAGATTCCGTTAGAGAGCAGAAATCGTTAATCCCAGAAGGAGTACGATGGCTGAAAGAAGCGGTTCAAACGTTCGTTCCGGAAGAAAATAAGCTGTTGACAAAAGAAGGGACGGAAATTCAATACGATTATTTAGTCGTAGCAACAGGTGTCCAAATTTACTGGGATAAAATCAAAGGACTAAAAGAAACAATCGGCAAAAACGGGGTGTGTAGCAACTATTCGTATGATTATGTGCAAAGTACGTGGGAGAACATCCGAAAATTTAATGGCGGGACGGCTATTTTTACACAGCCAAGTACACCAGTGAAGTGTGGGGGAGCGCCGCAAAAAATTATGTATTTAGCAGATGACTATTTTAGACAATCAGGCGTTCGCGACAAAACGAACATCATTTTTGCATCTGGTCTTCCGAATATTTTTGCCGTAAAACGGTATGCGGATACATTAGAAAAAGTCATTGAGCGAAAAGGAATTGAAACGAAATATCGTGTAGAATTAATCGGGATTGATGGAGAGCGTAAACAGGCGATATTCCAACATTTAGATACGAATGAAACGTTTCCCCTTCACTATGATATGATTCACGTGACCCCACCAATGGGACCGCATGAATTTGTAGCAAAAAGCCCAATTGCAGACCAAGATGGGTGGGTAGATGTAGATAAATATACGTTAAGACATAAAAAATACGGTAATATTTTTGGCGCGGGAGATTGCACGAATTTACCAACCTCAAAAACAGGAGCGGCAATTCGCAAACAGGCACCAGTAGTAGCAGAAAACTTGCTTTCCTTAATGAATGGAAAAGAAATGAAAGCGAAATATGATGGATATACATCATGTCCATTAGTGACAGGGTATAACAAACTTGTGCTTGCGGAATTTGACTACGACAAAAATCCGAAAGAATCTTTCCCGATTGATCAATCTAAAGAAAGAACGAGCATGTACATTATGAAAAAGCATTTGTTGCCTATTATGTATTGGAATGGGATGTTAAAAGGTCTTATGTAGGAAGGAGGGAGAGGGATGGCTTCACTCAAAAATTCACGAATAGAAATGGTATTAGAACAGCTCGAACAACAAGAACAGCTGGAGTCACTTCACTATCTTGTGCAAAGATTACCGGAACTTGTGGCTGTCATTCAGTCGCTGGAAAATCAAATGGCGTTTGTGGCAAGTGTTGCTCAAGATCGTGAATCTTTACAGCGCATGGTAAATGAAGCAGAAAGAAAATTAGAACAACTATCTATCACGAAGGAGCATATAGAATCATTAATAACTATAGTACAAATGTTGCCGACTATTACTCGGTTGTTACAAAAAATAGAAGATGTTGTTATGTTTATTGAGAATGTAGTGACAGATAGTGATTCGATAGCATATACGTGGAAAGGAATTAACGATCTTCTCCCAATTGAGAAAGGAATAACTATTTTAAAAGAAACAAACGAGCGCTTTCAACAAGGAAAACAAGATAGCCATTTTTCGTTATTACGGATGTATCGGCTGTTGAAAAACCCACTTGTTCAACAAGGGATTAAGTATATAGAAACATTATTAGAAGTAGCTAATAAAAAAATGAAAGGAGAATGAATGATGTTATTTCGTTCTTTCTTTGATGAGCAACTTGCTCATATGTCTTATTTAGTTGGTTGCCAACGTACAGGTGAAGCAATTGTGATTGACCCGGCTAGAGATATCGAACCGTATATTCGTACAGCAGAAAAGGAAGGATTGACAATTACTGCCGCAACCGAAACACACATTCATGCTGATTTCGTTTCTGGGGCGAAAGAATTAGCAAAACGATGTGGGGCAACTCTTTATTTATCAGATGAAGGGGACGAAAATTGGAAATATCAATATTTAGATGAAGTAAACTACGTCCTTGTAAAAGAAGGTAGCGTCTTTTCGGTTGGAAATGTCGAATTTAAGGTTATTCATACACCTGGTCATACTCCAGAGAGTATATCGTTCATTTTAACGGATAAAGGAGGAGGGGCGACAAAGCCAATGGGCATTTTTACAGGGGACTTTGTATTTGTTGGGGATATCGGTCGCCCAGATTTATTGGAAAAAGCCGCAGGGGTTGTAGGAACAGCAGATAGTGGCGCCAGACAAATGTTTCAATCATTGAAAAAATTCAAAGAACTTCCAGATTATTTACAAGTATGGCCTGCTCACGGGGCAGGAAGCGCATGCGGGAAAGCACTTGGAGCCGTTCCGGTTTCCACGATTGGGTATGAAAAAATGACAAACTGGGCGTTACAAATAGAAAATGAAGAGGAGTTTGTCAGTGCGTTACTTGCTGGTCAGCCTGAACCACCAAAATATTTTGCGATGATGAAAAAAATAAATAAAATTGGCCCTGCGTATGTAAATAATGAGCCGGTTCCAGTGTTAGCGAGTGTCAGGACGTTAGAGCAGTACAAAGGAGCCGTATTATTGGATGTGCGTCCGTCTGCGCAATTTGCAAAAGGCCATTATAAAGGCTCGATTAACATACCGTTTAACAAGTCGTTTACTACATGGGCAGGCTGGCTTCTCCGTTATGACCAAGATATTGTTCTTATTGCAGAAGAAAAAGAAATAGAAAGTATTCGTAAATCGTTAGCATCCATTGGATTTGATCGTGTGGTTGCGGTGATTGAGCCATCCGTTCTGTTGGCAGGTGAAGCAATGGACGAGCGATACGAAGAAATCGATGTTCACCAACTGAAACAACTACTAAGCGAGGACGACTACTACCTTATTGATGTGCGCAATCAAGCAGAATGGGAAGAAGGAAGAATCGAATCAGCTCATCATATCATGCTAGGGACGTTATTAGACCGACTTCATGAACTTCCAAAAGGGAAAACATATGTTGTGCAATGTCGTTCAGGAGCTCGCTCTGCTATAGCTGCTAGCTTGCTACAAGCGAACGGGTACACGGAGGTTCTAAACGTTAAAGGTGGATATTTAGCTTGGACAAAAGAAAAGCTACCTGTAGTGAAATAATGATTTTCATTTCGATGAATCGGCTGAACAACAGCCGATTTATTTTTGTATAAATCACACTTTTTTAGTTATAATATACCTATACAGGTATAGAAGAGGTGGAATATGAAAAAAAGTAAACAAGAGTTTTTAGATAAAATTTTTCATTATATACAAGATGGCATTATTGTGATGAATCAAAGAAGAGAGATTATTGAAATGAATCCTGCGGCGCGTAGGCTAACAGGATGGAATATTGGTGGAAAAGTACCTTATTGCTCTTTTTGTGAACAACGAGAAGTAAAAGAGGGGGAGGAACGGTGCTACTTAATCGCAACAGAAGAAGTACCTTATTTTTTATCGGAAATGCCGACGTATCATGGAACGATGATTGATGTAGAGATGAGCACAGCACTTATTTTAGAAGATGAAGTGACACAAGAAAAATATTATTTGCTCGTGCTGCGTGACCAAACGATTAAAAAGAAAGAGGAAGAGGCAAGAATTTCAAAATTAATGGTAAAACAACTAACAGAAGCAAAGGAGATGGAGCATAAACGGCTTGCTCAAGAGCTTCATGACGGTGTAGGACAATCTTTATATAGTATTGCGATTGCATTGGATAACATTATTCAACGAGTTCATGACCAAAAACTACATGAATATATTAATGAAGTTCGAAAAGAATTAGGGAAAGTAATGGAGGATGTGAAATCTTATTCACAGCAGCTTCGTCCCAAAAGTATAGATGAATTAGGACTTGTGCCGACAATTGAATCGCTTGTGCAGTCGGTTCAAACGAAAATGCCAACTACGACTTTTGTGTTTTCTGCAAACTTCGAAATGCGTCTATCACCCACGTTAGAAATTAATTTATACCGTGTTGTACAAGAAGCGTTGCACAACATAATGAAATATTCGAAGGCGACACATGTCGTTATTCGAGTCGAAAAACGCACGCAATGGCTATATATTTATATCGCAGATAACGGAGTTGGTTTTTCTGTAGAGGAGAAGAAGGAAGGGTTAGGCCTAAAACATATACGAGAGCGGATTTCGCAACTAAACGGCATGATTAATATTCAGTCGACGATTGGGGAAGGAACGATTATTGAAATTCACGTGCCGATAGAGGAGGAGGAAGATGAACGTTATCATCGTGGATGACCATGTTCTTATTCGAAAAGGAATACGGTTGTTGTTGGAAGAATTTCCGGAAGTTAATGTTGTTGCTGAGGCGAGTGATGGGGCGGAAGCTATTACGTTAGCGATTAAACACATTCCTGACATTATTTTGATGGATTTATCGATGCCGGATGGATTAGACGGATTTACAGCTTCGAAAACAATTTTGGAAGAAGTGAAACAAACGAAAATTATTTTGCTTACTATGCACGACGAAGAAATATATGTAAAAAGAGCGTGGGAATGTGGAATACATGGATACTTATTAAAAAATAGTCAGGCGAACGAATTGTATGAAACGATGAAGCGTGTTGCTAAAGGTGAACGAGTATATCAAACGAAAATACCGATGGAACAATTAAAACGAGTTTCAAAAGAACGAGGGGCTTCTATTTTAACAAAAAGGGAGCAAGAAATTGTACGACTCACATCGCTAGGATACACAAATATGCAAATTGCTCAACAATTAAAAATTAGCCCGAAAACGGTTGAAAATCATAAAGCAAATATTATGCAAAAACTTGCTTTACGAGATAAACACGATTTGGTGACGTATGCTATTAAAAATGGATTGATTGGCTTGTTGTAAAAGTGGCGATTTAGCCACTTTTGTCATAAAACCGACAAAAAAACGTCACGGTTTTGTCATTGTGTCGCGCTACGGTTTTCGGTATGTTTAAGAAGTATAATAATTGAATGTGAAGTTTATCACAATCGGAGTTTCGTCACAAAAAGTTCAACGTTTCTCGGGATATAGGGGAGATTCCTTATATAATGCTAGCTGCAGTATTTTTACAATATAAATACAGGGATAATAATAATAACGTGCGCGATGGAGAAGGGAGAAGTGTCATGTGGAAAACGCACGAAAAACGATTAGTTGTGCTTAGTTTTGTCGTTGCCTCAATTATGTTGTTATCAATAATAGGAAGATTGTTTTCGTGAAGGAGGAAGTTATATGTATAATCCGGTGTTATTTAGCCGAATATTGACAGAGTTGACGCTGACGTTTCACATTATTTACGCAACGATCGGCGTTGGCGTTCCGCTTATGATTGCGATTGCGCAATGGGTAGGAATTCGTAAAAACGACGAGCATTACATTTTATTAGCGCGACGGTGGACACGCGGATTCGTCATTACGGTAGCGGTCGGAGTAGTGACCGGGACAGCCATTGGATTGCAGTTATCGTTATTGTGGCCGAATTTTATGAATTTAGCTGGGCAAGTCATTAGCCTTCCATTATTTATGGAAACGTTCGCGTTCTTTTTCGAGGCGATTTTTTTAGGGATTTACTTATATACGTGGGATCGGTTTAACGATCAGAAGAAGCACTTTTTATTGTTGATTCCGGTAGCGATCGGTTCATCCGCTTCTGCACTCTTTATTACCATCGTCAACGCATTTATGAATACACCGCAAGGGTTTGAATGGAAAAATGGCGTGATTACGAATATTCAGCCGCTTGTCGCGATGTTTACACCAGCGATGCCGACAAAAGTGGCGCACGTCTTAACGACAGCATACATGACTTCAGCGTTTGTATTGGCGTCGATTGCTGCTTTTCATTTATTGAAAGGAAATCGCCATCCATACCATAAAAAGGCGCTTCATTTGACAGTAAAAGCAGCGCTTATTTTCTCGCTTGCGACGATTGTTGTCGGAGATTTATCGGGGAAATTTTTAGCGAAATATCAACCAGAAAAACTAGCTGCTGCCGAATGGCATTTTGAAACGAGCACACATGCCCCTCTTGTCTTGTTCGGGACATTAGACGAAAAAAAGGAAGTAAAAAACGCGATTAAAATACCGTCTGCCCTTAGTATTTTGGCGCATAATCTACCAAGCGCCGAAGTCACAGGGTTAAATGATATTCCGAAAGAGGAGCAGCCGCCATTATATATTCACTATTTGTTTGACTTAATGGTACTTATCGGTGTTTGGTTGACAGTAATGGCTACTTTATATTGGGCAGGAATGAAAAAGGGGCTCGCATTTCCGCTGAAAAAACCATTTTTGTGGCAACTAGTGTTGTCGGGTCCGCTAGCAATGCTTGCGATTGAAATTGGTTGGTATTTTACAGAAGTAGGAAGACAGCCGTGGATTTTGCGCGGATATATGAAAACGGCGGAAGCGGCAACGAAATCAGCCCATGTCGATACGTTGCTCGTTATATTCTCGCTCCTTTATCTCGTGTTGGGGGTTGCTAGCGTCGTTGTATTAACGAAAATGTTCCGCAACAATCCAGTGGAGCGAGAACTAGAAGAACGTGCGCTCAATCAAGGAGGGGTTTCCTCATGACATTAGAAATAGTAGGGATTTCGGTACTATGGCTATTTTTATTCGGCTACATTATCGTTGCGTCGATTGATTTTGGTGCGGGATTTTTTAGTGCTTATAGTGAACTTGCGAACAAAAAACATGTCATTCATCAAATTATTCAGCGATATTTGTCGCCGGTATGGGAAGTGACGAACGTCTTTCTCGTCTTCTTTTTCGTCGGCATGGTCGGGTTTTTCCCGAAAACGGCGTATTATTATGGAACGATTTTGTTAGTTCCAGCGAGCATTTCGATTATTTTATTGGCCATTCGCGGTTCGTATTATGCATTTAGTACGTATGGGATAAAGGATAATAAATGGTACATGTTTTTATACGGAATGACAGGGGTGTTCATTCCAGCATCGCTTTCGATTGTTTTCACGATTTCAGAAGGTGGATTTGTACGGATAAACGATGGAGAGCCGACGCTATTATATAAGCAGCTATTCGTCAGCCCGTTCACATGGAGCGTTGTGCTGCTTAGCTTGACGAGCGTGTTATATATTTCGGCGAACTTTTTAACGTATTATGCCAATGCTGCTGGGGATGAACGTGCGCGTGAGTTGCTGCGAAAATATGCGCTCGTTTGGAGTGGGCCGACCATTTTATCAGCATTAGTTATTACTTATCAATTAAACCATCATAATGTGGAACATTATACGAAAATGATGGATGTATCATGGATGTTTGTTGTTTCGTTTTTCTTTTTCCTTGTTTCGCTTTACTTGCTTGTCAAAAAGCGTTATTTCGGGTGGTCGTTTATTAGCTTAGTGTTGCAATATGCATTTGCGTTTTATGCATACGGTATTTCACATTATCCGTATTTGTTGTACCCGTATTTAACGATTTATGACAGCTTTACAAATAAAACGATGGCAACTGCATTAGTCATTGCGTTTATTGCTGGATTGTTCTTACTTATTCCATCGCTTGTTTTGCTGTTGAAATTGTTTTTATTTGATAAAAAATATGTCAAAGGACAAATATAAGGAGGATTTCGCCATGCAAACATTTTTAATCATGTATGCCCCGCTTCTTGTTGTTGCTTTATCAGTCGTAGCCGCTTTTTGGGCAGGATTAAAAGACGAGCAAGTAGAATAAAGTTATTCTCTCACCGCCTGTATATTGGGCGGTGAATTTTTTTGCATAAGCTGTGATGTATGTAGTAAAATACATACACAGGTATATAAAGATGATGTGAAGTAGTCGTAAAAACAGCTCACGTTAGAAATAGATGAAGAAAGGTGAGGATAGAAATGGCAGGACATCGATTTAATCCAGAAAAAGCAGGAAGGCTGTTAGATCCAAAAAGGAAAGAACTAATTTCCCCTCAGCAAGTTCTTTCTTTATTGCAAATGGACGAGCGTGATATTGTTGCAGATTTAGGTGCAGGTAATGGTTACTTCACTGTACCATTAGCCAAAACGACGAAGGAAATTGTCTATGCAATCGACGTGCAACCTGAAATGCTTGAACTGTTGAAGGGGCATGCGGAAAAAGAAAAAGTTGCAAACATTGAATATATCGTTAGTGATGTGACGGCAACCCCTCTACCTCCTCATTTCATTGATAAAGGAATAATGGCGTTTGTTTTTCACGAAATTGCCGAGTGGGACGCAGCATTTGATGAAATAAAGCGAATCATGAAGCCAAATGGAAAATTTCTTTTGATTGACTGGGAAGCTGCCGAAAGCGAGATGGGACCACCGCTCCATGAACGTATTCCATCTGAGGAGTTGCTTGCGTATGCGAACACAAAACGTATAGACACGCAGCTTATTCATTTTCATCCCGCGGTGTATGGCTTATTGCTGACGCATTTATAAATGTGGATAAGGAGGGTTATGGATAACGATGGTTTTTTTAAAACTTGGGATAAAAGAGAACTGGTTGCAATTTTTGTTATTAGCCGTTATTAATGTGTTTGTTGGCTCGATGGTGGGGATTGAACGAACCGTTTTGCCGTTATTGGGAGAAAAACAATTTGGGCTCACTTCTATGAGTGCAGCTCTTTCTTTTATTATTAGTTTCGGGTTTTCGAAAGCAATTGTGAACTATTTTGCTGGGCAAATTGCTGATTATATTGGTCGAAAACGAGTGTTATTATTAGGCTGGATCATTGGTGTATTCGTTCCGCTTCTTATTATTGTTGCACACAAATGGTGGGTCGTTGTATTAGCAAACGTTTTATTAGGAATGAATCAAGGATTGACATGGTCAATGACGGTCAACATGAAAATTGATATCTCGAAACAAAATGAAAGGGGAATGGCAGTAGGGTTAAACGAATTTGCAGGCTATTCTGGTGTTGCCGTTATGGCAGCTGTATCAGGGTATATTGCTTCTTCGTATTCATTTAGGCCGGAACCGTTTTATTTAGGAATTGCGGTTGCTCTTGTGGGCATTGTTTTATCTACAGTTGTTCGGGATACTCGCCAACACTTGCAATTGCAAATGGGTGATGCCCAGAAAGGAAAACGTGTGGAGCAGCAGTTATCAGCAAAAGAAGTGTTTCAGCTAGTAACTTGGAAACATAAAACACTTTCTAGCCTTAGCTTTGCAGGACTAGCCACCAACTTAAAAGATGGAATGGCATGGGGACTTTTCCCTTTATATTTTACTGTTTCTGGATTAAGTGTTCGTCAAATCGGAGTGATTGTCGCCATATATCCAGCGGCGTGGGGGCTTTTTCAACTAGTTACAGGTGCTTTAAGTGATAAAATCGGGCGAAAATGGATGATCACATATGGAATGTTGTTGCAATCATTCGCCATTTGGTTCATTCTCGTTGTTAACCATTTTTTTTTCTGGGTTGTTGGTGCGGTCTTTTTAGGACTTGGAACAGCTATGGTGTATCCGACATTACAAGCAGCTACTAGTGATGTTGCTGCCCCATGCTGGCGCGCTTCTGCCATGGGAGTATATCGGTTTTGGCGAGATAGTGGGTACGCATTAGGGGCGCTTATAGCAGGGATGGTTGCAGATGTACTAGGGGTCACATGGGCAATGGGGTTAGTTGCTCTGCTACCGTTTAGTGCGGGAGTGTTGGTGTACGCTCGAATGGATGAAACGATCGAGGAAACAGTCTAAACATATAAACGAATGTTGGCGATGCTATATTCTTCCGCATACTTCATCATTTTCTTAGCTAATTCCTCGTTACGCCAATTCGCGTAGCGTGCTAAAAACTTTTAACAGAAGCGTGATGTTTTTAGTGGAGGTAAAAAAGTAAGGCTATTGGGAAAAAATAATCCAGAACGTTGACATTTAGTAAAATCTATTTTAATATATACCTATAGGGGTAATATACCTATATATGTATTTTGGTGAGGAGGAATGAAAAATGAAAGTAGCGATTATTGCAGCAAACGGCGGATTGTTTGATGCGTATAAAGTATTTAACATTGCAACGGCAGCAGCGGCAACAGAAGGTGAGGTAGCGATTTTCTTTACGTTTGAGGGATTGAACCTCATTCATAAAGAAGCGTATAAGCAGTTGCCAATGCCAGCGGGAAAAGAACACTTCCAAGAAGGATTTGAAAAAGCGAACGTCCCATCAATTCCGGAGCTTGTAGCGATGGCGCAAGAGCTTGGCGTGAAAATGATCGCTTGCCAAATGACGATGGACGTCATGGGACTAGAAAAAGACCAATTTGTTGATGGGGTAGACGTTGCTGGAGCAGCAACTTTCTTAAGCTTTGCGAAAGATGCAGATATTACGCTCACATTCTAATGGGGGATTGGTATGAATAAAGTAACCGTATATACGACAACTACTTGTCCATATTGTGTGATGTTAAAAAACTTTTTGCAGGCACAAGGCATCCCGTTTACAGAAGTAAACGTTCAACGCGATCCAATTGCTGCGAGAAAATTAGTGGCTACTACAGGACATATGGGAGTACCACAAACTGAAATTAACGGGCAATGGGTGCTTGGGTTTGACCCAGAAGCGATTATGGCGCTTATTAAATAATCGAAAAGCGAGACCGACTAGTCTCGCTTTTTCCATTTCTACATAAGCCCGATAGAAACAATCGGAAAAATGCTTGATTAAATACAGACAGGGGTATATAATTATTATATAAATGCTATAATAAACGTATAATGTTTTACGTTTGAAAAGAGGTGGAGGCATGGAATATAGCAAAGAAATCAAAAACCGGCTGAAGCGAATTGAAGGGCAAGTGAAAGGTGTTTTAGGAATGATGGAGCAAGGAAAAGATTGCAAAAGCGTCGTTGCGCAACTATCCGCTGCACGTAATGCAATCGATAGAGCGATGGCTGTCATTGTTAGTTCCAACCTCGAGCATTGTATTCGAGAAAATATCGAAAAAGGGGAGCAGACGGAACACCTTGTCAAAGAAGCGGTGGAACTACTCGTGAAAAGCCGATGAACAAAATCGTCAACTCTTGAAAAGAAGGGTTGACAAATTTTTTGATGCATAATAATATACGTATAGGGGTAATGGTAAAAAACAAAAATACAAGGAGGAGACAATAGATGAACATTGTAAAGACAGTAGATGCGAAAGGATTATCTTGCCCAATGCCACTTGTAAAAACAAAAAAAGCAATTGATGAGTTAACTTCTGGGCAAGTGTTAGAAGTGCACACAACTGATAAAGGGGCAAAAAACGATTTAGCTGCTTGGGCGAAAGTGAGCGGACATAAATTAATTGAAATGAAAGAAGAAAATGGTGTGCTTATATTTTTGATTGAAAAAGCATAACTTTTTCGTTTATTATATACCTATACACGTATAAGTTGAGGAGGCGAAGGAATGACAGAAAAGAAGAGGACAACGATTATTTTATTCAGCGGTGATTACGATAAAGCAATGGCTGCTTATATTATCGCAAACGGTGCGGCAGCATACGATCACGAAGTAACAATTTTCCATACATTTTGGGGGCTTAATGCGCTTAGAAAAGAAGAACAAGTACGTGTACAAAAAGGTTTTTTAGAAAAAATGTTTGCAAAAATGATGCCGCGCGGCGCAGATAAACTCGGATTATCGCGCATGCATTTTGCAGGTATCGGCCCAAAACTCATTAAACAAGTGATGAAAAAGCATAACGCAATGCCGCTTCCGCAATTGATCGATATGGCGAAAGAACAAGGAGTCAAGTTAGTTGCTTGCCAAATGACAGTGGACCTTTTAGGACTAAAGCAGGAAGAACTTATTGATGGTATTGAATTTGCTGGGGTTGCCGCTTATTTAGCAGACGCCTCCGAGGGAAATGTAAATCTCTTTATTTAAGGTGAGCGATATGACACAAACGATCATTAATATACTGTTATTCGTATTGGTTGCATGGTTTCTTGCTGGCCGTCTTCTTCCCGCTAAAGGGGTGCGAACGATTACGACGGCACAGTTAAAAAAAGAGCTAGGGAAAAAAGATGTCCAATACATTGATGTTCGCACACCAATGGAATTTCGCGCCCATCATATTCGTGGGTTTCGAAATATTCCGTTGCACGAATTAAAGCAACGGGCGCATGAGTTAACGAAAGAAAAAGAAGTCATTGTGATTTGTCAAAGTGGAATGCGCAGTACGAAAGCGAGTAAATTATTGAAAAAGTTAGGGTTCCAGCACGTCACGAACGTGTCTGGTGGCATGAATACATGGACATAGGAGGAAGAAACATGAAAGAAATTACAGCGAAAGAAGTAGAACAACTTTTACAAAACGGCACACCATTAAACATCATCGATGTACGGGAAGTCGAAGAAGTAGCGGCTGGAAAAATTCCAGGTGCTGTCAACATTCCGTTAGGATTGATTGAGTTTCGCATGAACGAACTTTCTAAGGAAAAAGAATATATCATCGTCTGTCGTTCCGGTGGACGAAGCGCACGTGCCACTCAATTTTTAGAAAGCTATGGCTATAACGTGACCAATATGCTTGGTGGCATGCTAGCATGGGAAGGACCTGTCGAGTAAACGAAAAGGGGGAATGAGAATGATTCAAGTCAACATGACTGTCGATGCGAAAGGGTTATCGTGCCCGATGCCAATCGTTAAAACGAAAAAAGCAATGAATGAGCTTGCACCAGGGCAAGTGCTTGAAGTGCAAGCGACCGATAAAGGGTCAAAAGCAGACATTAAGGCGTGGGCAGAAAGCACCGGTCATCAATACCTTGGCACAGTAGAAGAAGGGAATGTGTTAAAACATTATATTCGCAAAGCAAGCGAGAACGAAGCAAAAGAGGAAGCAAAATTTCCACATGTCATTTCCAACGAAGAGTTGCTGACAAAGCTAAGCGACCCATCTGTAACGATTTTAGACGTTCGCGAACCAGCAGAATACGCATTTGGTCATATTCCAGGAGCAGTTTCCATTCCGCTTGGCGAATTGGAAGTTCGCGTGAATGAATTAGAAAAAGAAAAAACGATTTATGTTATTTGCCGTACAGGCAGCCGTAGTGATTTAGCAGCGCAAAAATTAGCGGAAAAAGGATTTGTAAATGTTTGGAATGTTGTTCCAGGTATGTCACAATGGAATGGAGCGGTAGAATCAGAGCCGCTCGAATAAAGGGGATTTTTATTGAATATATTATACTATAGGGGGTATTTAAGCTATGAAAGAAATGACAGTACAGCAATTAACGAGCAAAGTGTTAAACAAAGAAAGCGTGTTTATTTTCGACGTGCGAAACGAAAGCGATTTTAACGATTGGAAAATTGAAGGGGAAAACTTTCAATATTTAAACGTTCCGTACTTTGAATTGTTAGATGGGGTAGACGCGGTAAAAGACCGTCTCCCACATGATAAAGAAATTGTCGTCGTTTGCGCCAAAGGTGGGTCATCTGCATTTGTAGCAGAGCAGCTAGAAGAAGCAGGCTTTGACAATGTATATACGCTTGTGGACGGAATGAAAGCGTGGAGCGAACATCTTCATAAAGCTAAAGTGTATGAAGATGATAACGTGAAAGTATACCAGTTCATTCGCGTCGGTAAAGGGTGTTTATCGTACATGGTCATCTCTGGAGAAGAAGCGCTTATTGTCGACCCTTCTCGATTTATTGACGTGTATGAGAGCGTGGCGAAAGAAGAAGGGGTGCGTATTACGCATATTGTCGACTCTCACTTGCATGCTGACCATATTTCAGGAGGTAGAACGTTAGCAGAGCGGACAGGTGCGAAATATTACTTAATGAAAAGTGAAGGAGCCGTCTTTTCGTTTGAACCGCTAGAAGCACATGACAAAATCGAATTTGCACAAGTTCAGCTGGAAGTGCTTGCGGTAAAAACACCGGGGCATACCCCAGGAAGTGTATCGTTCTTCGTCAACCAAAAATTGCTTTTCTCCGGTGATACTATTTTCGTTGGCGGATTAGGTCGTCCGGACTTAGGGGGGAAAGCAGCTGAGTGGGCAGCAGATTTATACGACACAGTATACGAGAAAGTAGCAGCAATTGCAGATGATGTCATCGTATTGCCAGGGCATTATGCAAACTTAGACGAAGAAATGAACGACGCTGGTTATATCGGCGATACGTTAGGCAATATTCGTTCGCGCAATGATATGATGCAAAATAAACAAAAAGAAGAATTTATTGACATCGTTGTGCAAAACGCCAATACGGAAACACCGCCAAACTTTGAAGATATTGTTGCCATCAACCGTGGACAAAAAGTGGTCGATGCGGAGCAACAACAAGAACTTGAAATCGGTCCAAACCGTTGTGCGTTGCACCATACACATTAAGAAAATATAGGGGGCGAAAGTTGCCCCCTGCTTTTATAAGGGGGATTTTTAATGGATGTGACATTAAATTATATTATTGTCATTTTTCTCATTGGTTTTATCGGTTCGTTTATTTCCGGAATGGTCGGAATCGGTGGTTCGATTATTAAATATCCGATGTTGCTTTACCTCCCGCCGCTATTTGGACTTGCGGCGTTTAGCGCCCACGAAGTAGCCGGCGTCAGCGCCGTACAAGTGTTTTTTGCAACGATTGGTGGCGTATGGGCGTATCGGAAAGGCGGCTATCTTAATAAAAAACTCATTCTTTACATGGGGATTAGCATTTTGATTGGAAGTTTTATTGGTGGGTATGGTTCAAAACTAATGTCAGAAAATAGTATTAATATCGTCTATGGCGTGTTAGCGGCAATCGCAGCCATTATGATGTTTGTCCCGAAAAAGGGAATTGATGATGTTCCATTAGACAAAGTGACGTTCAATCAATGGCTCGCGGCAACGCTTGCTTTTGTTGTCGGAATCGGTTCTGGAATCGTCGGAGCAGCTGGTGCGTTTTTATTGGTACCGATTATGCTCGTTGTGCTTAAAATTCCGACGCGCATGACGATTGCTTCTTCTTTAGCAATTACGTTTATTTCTTCCATCGGTTCAACGTTCGGGAAAATTGTCACAGGGCAAGTCGAATTTATTCCAGCGCTTATTATGGTCATTGCAAGCATTATCGCTTCGCCGCTCGGGGCAAAAACAGGACAAAAAATGAATACAAAAGTGCTGCAAGTCATTTTGGCAGTACTTATTTTCGCAACCGCGGTAAAAATTTGGCTCGGACTTTTATAGAAGGTGTACACACCTTCTTTTTTTATGGTAAAATAAGAATGTATGTTCTTATTTTATAGGGAGGAACGAGAATGATTAAACGAATTGCGACAGTGGCTTTGTATGTCGAAGACCAGCAAAAAGCGAAACAGTTTTGGACAGAAAAGGTAGGATTTGATGTGGTAGCAGAGCATCCGATGGGACCGAACGCGTTTTGGCTTGAGGTCGCTCCAAAAGGCGCGCAAACAGCGCTTGTTCTTTATCCGAAGGCGATGATGAAAGATGCAGATGAAAAAAAGCCATCGATTGTGTTTGAATGTGACGACGTTTTTACTGCATATGAAGCGATGAAAGCAAACGGCGTGGAGTTTTTAAGCGAGCCGCAACAAATGCAGTGGGGAACGTTCGTTCAATTTAAAGACGAAGACGGAAATGAGTTTGTGTTAAAAGGATAGGTTGCCATGTACGGCAACCTTTTTTCATCATAAATGACTTGACTTTTTCAGTTGTTGTAACTATAATGATTACAACAAAGGAGGAAACATATGAAAATTAGTAGCCGTTTTACGGTGGCCGTGCATATTTTAGCGTTATTGTCCATCGAAAATGAAGCACATTGTACGTCGGAATGGATTGCTGGAAGTGTCAATACGAATCCGGTCGTCGTCCGGAGAGTGATCGGTCAGTTGAAAAAAGCAGGACTCGTGCAAGTGCGGCCAGGAACGGGAGGAGCATTTTTAACAAAAGATATAAAAGAAATTACGTTGCTCGACATTTACCACGCGGTTGACGTTGTGGAAGAGGGAGAGTTGTTTCAAATGCATGAACACCCAAACCCACAATGCCCTGTCGGTGCCAATATTCAAGCCGTCCTTGAAGTAATTTTGCGACGTGCGCAGGCAGCGATGGAACACGTATTGAAAGAAGTTCGTCTATACGACGTTGTTCACATATTGGCCGAAAAAATCGAGTCGTCCCGTTCTTAATTTTTTTTCTTTTTGTTGTAACTAATATGGTTACATCGTTGTTTCCTCCAAATATTTATTAACCGGAAAGGGGAAGATGGAGATGAAAATTGCTTTATTCGGTGCTACTGGCATGATTGGTCAACGAATTTTAAACGAAGCGTTAGGACGAGGGCATGAGGTGACCGCCATTGTTCGCGACCGTGCTCGTCTTGGCGTTCAGCACGAACGGTTAACGGTTGTAACGGGGGATATTTTGAATACGGAACAGGTAACAGACACTGTTCTTGGGCATGAAGTAGTGATTAGTGCATTCGGACCAAAAATGGGGGAAGAGCAGACATTATTGGATGCAACGCGGTCGCTGATTGCTGGGGTGAAAAAAGCAGGCGTAAGCCGCCTTATTGCTGTCGGTGGCGCTGGCAGTTTAGAGGTAGCACCGGGTGTGCAGCTTGTGGATACGCCTGAATTTCCAGATTTTATAAAACCGATTGCGCTTGCTCATCGTGAGGCGTTAGAAATATATCGACAAGAAAAAGAGCTCCACTGGACGAACGTAAGCCCGGCCGCCGTAATTGAACCAGGAGAACGGACGGGAACGTACCGCACCGGAACAGACGAACTTGTCGTAAACGAACAAGGGGAAAGCCGCATTTCTGCAGAAGATTACGCAGTTGCCATTTTGGATGAAGTCGAGAATCCTCGGTTTAGCCGAATGAGATTTACAGTCGGCTATTGAAAGGATGGATGAGATGAGAACCATTCACCCCGAAACAGCCATTGGACACGTTCATTTAGTAGTCACGAATTTAGAGCAGTCGCTTCGTTTTTATCATGAGATGATTGGCTTTCAAGTGCTGAATGTAGCGAACAAAAAAGCAGCGTTAACAGCAGACGGAAAAACCGTGCTCGTTGTCCTAGAAGAACGATCGGATGCTATCCGAAAACCACGGCGAACAACAGGATTGTACCACTTCGCCATTTTAGTGCCGGAGCGAAAACATTTGGCGCAAGTGCTGCTTCATTTATTAAAAAGCGGATATCCGCTGCAAGGAGCGTCTGATCATTTGTTTAGCGAAGCGGTTTATTTAGCCGATCCAGACGGAAATGGCATAGAACTATATGCTGACCGTCCAAGAGAAAAATGGGAAAAAACTGAAACCGGCGAATATAAAGGGGTTTCAAAGCCGCTTGATATCCAGCATTTACTTGCAGAAGCAGAGGATGAACCGTGGAAAGGGCTTCCGCCAGCAACGAAAATCGGCCATGTTCACCTCCATGTCGCAAACATGGAAGAAACGTATCGGTTTTATGTAGAAGGCCTTGGATTTGAGCCAGTCATTCGCATGGGCGATCACGCCTTATTTGTTTCCGCAGGTGGTTATCATCACCATATCGGTTTAAATACGTGGGCGGGAGTCGGTGCTCCAAAGCCGCCAGAAAATGCGGTTGGCTTGCAGGTATTTTCCATCGTCCTTCCAAACGAAGAAGAACGAAACAAAGTCATCGCGCAACTTCAACAAATAGGGGCAACAATCTGTGAAGAAACATCTGTTGTGACAGTCGTTGATCCAGCAGGCAATCAACTCGAGTTGCGGACTATAGGATAGCTATTCGTTTTTAGTGGAGGCAAGATGTCTTGCCTCCATCGTTTGTTTTTATGCTTCAAAAAAAGATTCCCGTTCCACTTGACAGACCCGTAGTGAAAAGCGGCGGTACCATTCTTTTCTTCCTCTTTCTTGCGCAACTTTGTGCGCGGCGTGTTCTTTCCATTGTTGAATCGCTTCTAACGAATCCCAATATGACACCGTAATGCCGAAACCGGAAGCATCGCGAGCGCTTTCAACGCCGAGAAATCCAGGTTGTTGTTTTGCTAGTTCGACCATTTGTTGCGCCATCTCGGCATACCCATTGTCTCCATCGGTGCGTTCCGAACTAAAAATGACGGCATAGTATGGTTGCTTCATTTTCTTTCCCCCAAGCTTTTTTGCTTAGTATAGCATAAGAAAAAGACTTTTGAAAAAAGATATTGACAATGATAATCTTTATCAAATAAAATTTAAAACGATAATGATTATCATTTTTATTCGAAAGGGAGAGTCAAATGGCTAAATTGCTAATGATTTATACAAGCATGACGGGGAATACGGAGGAAATTGCGAATGCGATTTCCGAAGGAGTGGAAGAAGAAGGAGTCAAGTTAGAAGTAAAAGAAGTATTGGATGCAGACGCAAGCGAGCTAGAAGCATATGACGGTATTTTGCTTGGGGCGTATACGTGGGGAGATGGAGAGTTGCCAGATGATTTTCTTGATTTTTATGACGATATGGACGGGCTTGATTTAACAGGGAAAAAAGCAGCCGTATTTGGCTCTTGCGATTCTAGCTATGAAAAATATGGGGCAGCGGTGGACATTTTAATCGAGAAACTGCAACAATTAGGGGCAGACGTCGTGCTTGAAGGGTTAAAAATCGAATTGTCGCCGAGCGCTGAAGAAAAAGAAGTGTGCAAACAGTTCGGCAAACAATTTGTGCAGGCGGTAATGAATAGAAATGATTGACAGGCAGAAACAGATTGGTTAATATGAGAGTAGCGATATGTATGAGATGTGTGTAAAAGGGGAGTAGCTTTTACAGCAAAGTCGTCAGTTCAGGGTTTACGCCCTCGGCTTTGTTGGCAACATTAACGTTGTTAGCGAGACCTTTACCGATGTGGTAAAGGTCTGTACGAATAGAGAAGACCTTTACCGAGACGGTAAAGGTCTTTTTAATTTTAATTCTTTTATTTTAAAGGAGGAACGATTGATGTCTATTGAATTTTTATCAGCGCTATTATCTATCGTAATTATTGACCTTGTGTTAGCTGGGGATAATGCGATTGTTATTGGGCTAGCTGCACGAAATTTACCGAAGCATCAGCAAAAGCAAACGATTATTTGGGGAACTGTCGGTGCGATTGTCATTCGGGCATTAGCGACAATGGCGGTCGTTTGGCTGTTGAAAATCCCAGGACTACTGCTTGTCGGTGGCGTATTGCTCGTTTGGATTGCGTATAAATTGCTTATTGAAGAAAAAGGGCATGAAGTAGAGGCTGGTAAAAACATGTGGGAGGCGATTCGCACCATTATTATCGCTGATGCGCTAATGGGGCTTGATAACGTCTTGGCGGTAGCAGGCGCTGCCCACGGCAGCTTTTTGCTTGTCATTTTAGGACTGTTGATTTCTGTTCCGATTGTAGTGTGGGGAAGTACGCTCATTTTAAAATGGGTCGAACAGTTTCCAATTATTATTACGATTGGAGCTGGTGTATTAGCATGGACCGCTGCCAAAATGATTGTTGGTGAGCCGTTTTTAGCAACGTACTTCACCAATCCAACCATAAAATATGGGTTTGAGCTTTTCGTGATTGTTGGGGTGCTAGCAGCAGGAAGGTGGAAAAAAGAAAAAACGCATAAAAAAGTGAAAGCCGCCAACGGATAATTGGCGGCTTTTTCACGAGCGATTGAGAAGGGCTTGAATGGCCAGCCCGATGAATACACCAGGAATGACGGATAGCATAGGAAGCCAAATCGGGCCAAAAAATATTCCAAAAAATGTTAGATGGGTAGAGTAAATAAGCCCAACTGTGACAAAATAAGCAGAAAACACAAATGGAAGAAACGCGTAAGGAGACTTCCCACCGCCCGCATCTTTATACGCGTCCCACATCGCAAAAAAATAGAGGCACGGATAGAACATTAGCCATTGCATATCAATAATTTTTGCTGCCTTTATATTTTCCCCTAAAAAACTTAACTGAATCGCTTCGTTAAACCGGGACTGAACGTTAATTAAAAACTCCAATAAAATAAAAACGGTTCCTTTGAAATATTTTTTATTCAAAAATTGTCCAAACCCTGGTAACGCAATACTCCACAATAATTGTTCTAACGCTTTCAATTGTCATTAACCCTTTACTTCATAAATTTTTATTTCCGCCATTTTTGCGACAGATGTTAGTATCGTTATCATCCCCTTTCGTGCGGTTGTATAATTCTATTTTTAGCGTATATGTAAATTTTATACTTTTTTGCGATAACAAGTGCAAAAAAAGCGGATTCATTGCATGTTATTCGTGTATTTTGACATGTTAGTTGCGATTTTTGGCATGTTAAGATGTAGTTTATCTAACTTTTCAGAATAATTAGTATAATAACGTTGAACAACTGAAAAGGGGGAGAGAATGGTGAAAGGACTAAAGTCGATGTTGCTTTGGGGACTTATTTCTGCTCTTGGGGCAGCTGCATTCGGCATTTTAGCGTTGCACCGCGGGGAAACGATTAACGCCGTTTGGCTCGTTGTTGCCGCTGTGTGCGTATACGCGGTTGCGTATCGTTTTTATAGTAAATTTATCGCCCAAAAAGTATTTCAATTAGATGACAACCGTAAAACACCAGCGGAAGTGTTTAACGATGGAAAAGATTATGTCCCGACGAATAAATGGGTATTGTTTGGGCATCATTTTGCAGCTATCGCTGGCGCAGGTCCGCTAGTCGGTCCGATTTTAGCGTCGCAAATGGGTTATTTGCCAGGGACGATTTGGATTGTTGTTGGTGTTGTGTTAGCGGGAGCAGTACAAGATTTTGTCATTTTGTTTGCGTCAATGCGCCGCAACGGCAAATCGCTTGGGGAAATGATTAAAGAAGAAATCGGTTCGTTTACTGGACTTATAGCAATGTTAGGTATTTTAGGCATTATGATTATTTTATTGGCAGTTTTAGCGTTAGTTGTTGTGAAAGCGCTTGTAGGAAGCCCATGGGGCATGTTTACGATCGCTGCGACAATTCCGATTGCGATTTTAATGGGAGTATACATGCGCTATATCCGTCCAGGACGGGTTGGGGAAGCGTCGATTATTGGTTTTGTACTGTTAATGGCTTCGCTTGTATTTGGACAAAATGTTGCCGAAAACCCGACATTGGCGAGCATGTTTACATTTAAAGGCGAAACGATTGCTCTCTTAATGATTGGTTACGGTTTTGTGGCATCCGCGTTGCCGGTATGGTTGTTGCTTGCGCCGCGCGACTATTTAAGTACGTTTTTAAAAATCGGAACGATTGTTGGGTTGGCGTTAGGCATTTTAGTCGTTGCACCAGATTTGCAAATGCCGGCGATTACAAAATTCGTCGACGGCACTGGTCCGGTGTTTGCTGGTAACTTGTTCCCGTTCTTGTTTATCACAATCGCGTGCGGAGCGGTTTCTGGGTTCCACTCGCTCGTTTCTTCTGGCACAACGCCAAAAATGATTGAAGTAGAAAGCCACGCTCGCCCGATTGGGTACGGAGCGATGTTGATGGAATCGTTCGTTGCTGTTATGGCGCTTGTAGCAGCGTGCGTGCTTACACCAGGGGCTTATTTTGCGATTAACAGCCCAGCGGCTGTCATTGGTCAAGACGCCGTGCAAGCGGCGAAAACCGTTTCGTCATGGGGCTTTACAATTACTCCAGACGTGTTAACGCAATTGGCGAAAGATGTCGGTGAACAAACGATTTTATCGCGTACAGGCGGAGCACCGACATTAGCGATTGGGATGGCCTTTATTCTTTCAAAAGTAATCGGTGGAAAAGCGTTTATGGCGTTTTGGTACCACTTTGCGATTTTGTTTGAAGCGCTATTCATTTTAACGACCATTGATGCAGGAACACGTGTCGGTCGATTTATGATTCAAGATATTCTCGGGCATTTTTATAAGCCGTTTGCAAGAACAGATTGGATCCCAGCAAATATTGTTGCGACGACGTTGTGCGTCTTTGGCTGGGGATACTTCTTATACCAAGGGGTTATTGACCCGTTAGGCGGTATTAACACGTTATGGCCGCTATTCGGAATTGCTAACCAAATGTTGGCGGGAATTGCGTTATTGCTAGGAACAACCGTTTTATTCAAAATGGGCAAAAAAGCGTACGTATGGGTTACATTAGTGCCGACAACGTGGATTTTAGTAGTAACAATGACTGCAGGATTCCAAAAATTGTTCCATGAAAATCCAAAAATCGGCTTTTTAGCCCATGCCAAAGTATTTAACGATGCGCTAAACCAAGGAAAGATTTTGCCACCGGCAACGACGGAGGCACAAATGCGGCAAATTATTACAAACGACTATGTCGACGCGACATTGTGCGCGATTTTCATGGCGGTTGTTTTAATCATGCTCATTTCGTCTATCAATATGTGGATAAAAGTGTTGAACAACAAAGGAACGCCGCTGCAAGAAGCACCTTACATCCCACGTGATACGAACAGTGAGGTTAAGCATTATGCGTAAGCTAATGAATGAACTGATGAAATATCGCCGACAGTTTGTCGATTTACTTGTCGGTGTTCCAAATTATGAGCGGTATGTAGAGCACATGAAAACGCACCATTCTGGGGCACCTATTAAATCGCGAAAAGAGTTTTTTTGCGAGGCGCAAGAAGCGCGGTATAACGGCAAAGGCGGGAAAGTTTCCCGCTGTTGCTAGCGAGAAAAGGGAGAGGAATTCTCCCTTTTCTTAATGAGACGGAGATTTTTTCACGCCCCCTGCACGGGCTTTCTCCGATAAGGGGCGAGTTACCCTCCGGTTTATTTTCCATTCAAGTATAGAAATGCAGATTTTAATAAAGAGGGGGAAGAAAAATGCGGGTATTAGTCGTTGGAGCAGGTGCAGTTGGTGGGTATTTTGGCGGGCGGTTAGTGGAAAAAGGAAGGGATGTTACGTTTCTTGTGCGTGAGCGGCGGAGAAAACAGCTAAAGGAAAACGGGCTTGTTATTCGCAGCATTCATGGAGATGCGGTTGTAACACCGAAAACGCTCGTCGCTGGAGAACAAGCAGCGCCGTTTGATGTCGTCGTGTTTTCGAATAAAGCGTATCATTTGCAAGAAGCGATTCGCGATGCTAAGCCATATATCGGAGAGAAAACGATCGTGTTGCCGTTATTAAATGGCATGGCGCATATGGAATGGCTTTGGAAGGAGTTTGGCAAAGAGCGCGTGTTAGGGGGGCTTTGTTTTATCGAAACGACGATGGAGCCAGATGGGACAATCGTTCAGTCAAGCCCGTCTCACGATGTGAAATTCGGGGAATGGTCTGGAGAAGTGACAGAGCGGGTACGAGCGTTGGAAGAATTGTTTTTTGGTTGCAACGCCCGCTTCCGTTTAAGCAAACAAATCGTTACCGATATGTGGCATAAATATTTGTTCATTGCTACCATGTCTGGGGTCACTACATTATTTCACGCACCGATGGGGCCTGTTCGTTCTGGAGAATATGGACAGGAGCTTTTGTTGACGTTGTTGAAAGAGATTGCATCGATTATGCGGGCGCACGGTGCACCGATTGCTGATGATATTGAAGAAACACAGTTGGCACAAATGAACGACATGTCGCCGCACATGAAATCGTCGATGCAGCGCGATATGGAAAAAGGGAACTTAGTAGAAGCAGACCACTTACAGGGGTATTTGCTAACACTGGCTAAGCAATACGGAATTACTGCGCCGTTATTAAAAGCGGTGTACCACCATTTAAAATTGTATGAACAACGGGGCTAAGTTGCTAGTCCCGTTTTCTTTTTAAAATTTTGTGACGAGAAAACTTTTTCTTTCCTGAACGGTTATTGTATATTAAAATGAAGAATAGCATTGAAAGCGTATACGAAAAAAGAGGAGGAAACAGCCGTGAAAAAAACATGGTGGAAAGAAGGCGTCGCCTATCAAATTTATCCGCGAAGCTTTATGGATTCGAATGGAGACGGGATCGGAGACTTGCGCGGCGTTATTTCGAAATTAGATTATTTGCGTGACCTTGGAATCGATATCATATGGATTTGTCCGATTTATAAATCGCCAAACGCAGATAACGGTTATGATATTAGCGACTATCATGCGATTATGGAAGAATTCGGAACGATGGCAGATTTCGATGAGTTGTTAGAAGAAGCCCATGCGCGTGGCATGAAAGTGATTTTAGATCTTGTCATTAATCATACGAGCGATGAACATCCTTGGTTTATTGAATCGCGCTCGTCGAAAGATAATCCGAAGCGCGATTGGTATATTTGGCGTGACGGAAAAAATGGACGCGAGCCGAACAATTGGGAAAGTATTTTTGGTGGGTCGGCTTGGGAATATGATCCGACGACCGATCAATATTATTTACATTTGTTTGCTGTCAAGCAGCCAGATTTAAACTGGGAGAATGACGACGTGCGCCGTGAGCTGTATAAGATGATTAATTGGTGGCTCGATAAAGGAATTGACGGTTTCCGCGTCGATGCGATTTCCCATATTAAGAAAAAGCCAGGGTTGCCGGATTTACCAAATCCAAAAGGATTGCCTTATGTGCCGTCATTTGCTGCCCATATGAACCAAGAAGGGATTATGGATTATTTAAAAGAACTGAAAATGCAAACGTTTGCGCGATACGACATTATGACAGTCGGTGAAGCAAACGGTGTGACGGCAGAAGAAGCAGAAGCATGGGTTGGCGAGGAAGATGGTATTTTTAATATGATTTTTCAATTTGAGCATTTAGGATTGTGGGAAAAAGGAATAGATGGCGGAGTGAATGTGCGGCAGTTAAAGCGCACGCTCACCAAATGGCAAAAAGCGTTAGAAAATAAAGGATGGAACGCACTATTTCTTGAAAATCACGACCAGCCTCGTTCCGTTTCGACGTGGGGGAATGATAAAGAATATTGGAAAGAGAGTGCAAAAGCGTTAGGGTCTCTTTATTTTCTCATGCAAGGAACGCCGTTTATTTATCAAGGGCAAGAAATCGGGATGACGAACGTCCGCTTTGCGACAATTGAAGAATATGACGATGTAGCGATGAAAACTTTTTATCGGCTAGAGCGGGAGAAAGGACGTCCACACGAAGAGATTATGGAAGTTATTTGGAAAAAGGGGCGGGATAACTCGCGCACACCGATGCAATGGTCAAGTGCAGCCAATGCGGGATTTACGACAGGAACGCCTTGGATGGGAGTGAACGAGAACTTTAAAGAAATTAACGTCGAACAACAATTAAATGACGATGACTCTGTGCTTCACTTTTATAAAAAAATGATTCGGCTTCGAAAAGAAAAGGACGTGTTTATTTACGGAACGTATGACTTAATTTTAGAGAAAGATAAGGCGATTTATGCTTATACAAGAACGCTAGGAGCGGACAAAGCGGTCATTATTGTCAATATGACAGCCCAACCGGCGTTTTATCGCTACGACGATCTCAAATTATCGTCTGAACAGTTAGTGCTACAAAACTATGAGGTAAAACCGCATAAAAACGCTACTCGTTTCAAACTAAAGCCGTACGAGGCGCGGGTGTATTTGTTAGAAGGATAAATAAGCGAAAGGATGTCCTGACGAGGGACATCCTTTTTGCTATTTCCGTGAATGCACTTCAAAAATGGCGAATTTTAAATAGTCTCCCTCATCGGCAGCGAGCAGTTTTGGGTGGTCGTAGCCGGCGCCGCTCCAGTGGACGAGGCGTAAAATCTTTTTCGCGTCAAACGCTGCTTCTTCAATCATCGCACGGAATAAATCGGCATGGACGTGGTAGGAGCAGCTGGCGGTGACGAAAAACCCGCCGTCTTTGACAAGTTTTAGCCCATGTAAGTTAATGTCTTTATAACCGCCAAGCGCCTTAGGTACAGCATTTGCCGATTTGGCGAATGCTGGAGGGTCGACAATGACGACGTCCCATTTCTTCCCAGCATGAACCGCTTCACGCAAATAATCAAACGCATTGGCCACGACAAATTCAACGTTCGTAAATCCGTTCAATGCCGCGTTTCGTTTCGCTGTTTCAATCGCATGCTCGGAAATATCAACCGCTGTGACATGTTTGGCTCCATACAAACACGCATTTAACATGAACGAACCGGTATGGGTAAAGCAGTCTAGCACCGTTGTGTCACGGTCAATAAGCGGCTGAATGGCCGCGCGATTTTGCCGCTGATCAAAGAAAAAGCCCGTTTTTTGTCCGTTTTCGATATCGACGATGTAACGAACCCCATTTTCCTCGATCAGTATCTCTGTCTCACATTCCCCGTACCAAAACCCTTTTTCTTGAGGCAGCCCTTCTAGTTCTCGGACATATACATCATTTCGTAAATAGATTGCTTTTGGCTGAAAAACGTCAAGCAATCCTTTTAAAATCCAATCTTTCCGTCTTTCCATTCCGAGCGAAAGAATTTGTACGACGAGCACATCTTCGTATTTATCGACAATTAACCCTGGCAAAAAGTCCGCTTCTCCATAAATCGCGCGGCAAGAACGGACACCTGGAATCATGCGCTCGCGGTACGCCCATGCTTTTCGAATGCGTTCAACGAAAAACGATTCGTTTAATTCGTCTTCTGGATGATGCGTCAAGACGCGCACAATCATTTGCGATTTTGGATTAATATATCCTTTCGCAAGAAAATGCCGCTGATGATTATAAACATTGACAAAGTCGCCCGGTGCAAATTCTCCTTCAATATAATCGACTTCGCTTTGAAAAATCCAAGGATGCCCTTGTTCGAGTCGTTTTTTTCGCTTTCGCTTTAAAAATACGTTTGCCACGTTCTCCACTCCATTACGTATGTATTTGCTTTTTTATCATACATAATTGACCGTCAAGACGCAACGTGAAGGGAAACCGGAATAATCATAGCGGAAAACGAATAGAAATGGAGGAGAAGCAAATGCCTTGACAATAAGAAGGGGCGTGATATGATAAATGTAAACAACCGAATATTTTTTGTTTTGCATCCACTAGGGGGGCCTTTAGATAGGCTGAGACCAAAGTGTGCCTTTGAGACCCTTAGAACCTGATCTGGGTGATACCAGCGTAGGGAAGTGGAATAATACATTCGCTTACTCACGTTTGTAACCACTTTCTTTACGCTCGTAAAGAAGGTGGTTTTTATTTTAGAGGGGGTATTTTATGTAGATGCTTGCGATGATAGAAAGGAAATTTTAACAAAAGGAAGGGAGAAAAACGATGCAAAAAGGACTAAAATTAACCGATATTTTAACAACCGTTGTTATTTCGATTGTATTTGGGATTGTGTATAAGCTGTGGGGACCGTTTTATTATTTTGTGAAACCGTTTGGCCTTCATATCGATCAATTGATTTATGGAATGTGGTTTATCGCCGCAACAGTAGCATTTCTTATCATTCGTAAACCAGGCGTTGCGTTGTTAGCGGAAATTGCTGCTTCTTCTGGCGAGTTTATTATGGGCTCGGAGTGGGGATTAGAAGTATTGCTTTACGGTGTTGTTCAAGGGTTATTTGCCGAAGTGGCGTTTGCAGCATTTCGCTATAAGCGATTCGATGTATTTGTCGTTTCGTTAGCTGCTATCGGCTCTACCATTGGTTCGTTAATTATGGACTTTTATAAAGGATACATTGAAGCGTTAGCGCCGTGGAACTTAGCGTTATTCTTGCTTGCGCGCTTCGTTGGGGCGATTCTCATTTCCGGTGTATTTGCTTCTTCGTTAGTGAAGGCGCTTGAAGCAACGGGGGTAACGCAGCTCGTTCGTTCGGCGTCAAAAGAAGATTTTGATCAGTTAAACCGTTAAAAGGTGGCTTTTTCGTATGTATGTAGCATCGGTTGATGAGTTGCGTCTGAAATTTCCTGGAACGGATACGTTGTTATTTGAAGATGTATCCGTTTCTTTTACAAAGGGCGAAAAAGTGTTGTTGCTCGGTCCGTCGGGATGCGGGAAATCGACGTTATTGCAAGTACTATCTGGAATCATTCCGCATTCGTTAGACGTTCCGATGAAAGTAAACCATATCCGTATCCCCGACAATTGGGGATACGTCTTTCAAGATCCAGATTCGCAATTTTGCATGCCGTTCGTCGACGAGGAAATTGCGTTTGCGTTAGAAAATATCGGTGTGCCGCGCGAGCAAATGAAAGAGAGAATCGAGCAACTGTTGCAAGCGGTTGATTTGCCTGTACCGCCGCATACGAATATTCATACGCTATCAGGCGGGATGAAGCAACGGCTTGCGCTTGCTTCCGTTTTGGCGCTCGAGCCGGATGTCTTATTTCTCGATGAGCCGACAGCGATGCTCGATGACGAAGGAACCGAATTAATTTGGCAAACAATGAAACGAATTGCCCATGATAAGACGGTCATTATCGTCGAGCATAAAATTGAGCGCGTTTTGGATTTTGTTGATCGGATTATTTTGTTTAATGATGCGGGGGAAATTGTGGCAGACGGCGAAGCGTCTATTATTTTTCGCCTTCATAAAGAATTCATTGCCTCCCAAGGTATTTGGTACCCTGGAGTATGGGAAGATTATTTGCAACAAAAGAAGAAACGGGCAACGAACGAGGAACGACAAGCAATCATTCGTTTACATGAATTTCGCGGCTATCGAAAAAAAGAAGTGAAAATTCATGTTCCAAAGGCGCAAGTGCAAAAAGGAGAATGGATTGCGGTTACCGGCAAAAACGGCGCGGGAAAAAGTACGTTTTTGCACGCGCTCATGAAGCTCATTCCAACGAATGGGGAGTATGAAGTGGATGACGAACGGCTAGCGCAGACGAAACAGCTTGCTCGAAAAATCGCGTTCGTCTTTCAAAACCCAGAGTTTCAGTTTGTGACGAATTCGGTATGGGATGAGTTGGCGTATTCGCTTCGACTAGCTAAAAGAGACGAACAAGAAATTACGGAAAAAGTAGAAGAAATGCTAAAGCGGTTTCATTTAGAAGCTCAACGTGCGCAGCACCCGTATCAATTATCGA
This sequence comes from Anoxybacteroides voinovskiense, assembly GCF_014196205.1. Classification (GTDB taxonomy): domain Bacteria; phylum Bacillota; class Bacilli; order Bacillales; family Anoxybacillaceae; genus Anoxybacteroides; species Anoxybacteroides voinovskiense. The sequence continues at coordinate 39,234 of NZ_JACIDE010000020.1, forward strand.
TGGGGCAAAAGCGCCGATTAAGCGTAGCTGCAGCAATCATTGGCGGACAAAAGTTATTGCTACTAGACGAGCCAACGTTTGGACAAGACGCGAAAAATACGTTTGCTTTACTAGAGCTGCTCGAATCGTATCGGGAGCAAGGGACAACGATCATTATGGTTACCCATGACGAACAAATTGTCAAACATTTTGCGACGCGCAGATGGGTTATTGAAAACGGGCAACTCGTTCGCGATGAGCCGGTCATACAGGAAGAAAGGGGAAGGCGCTGTGAGATTGGATAGTTATCGGGAAACGTGGCTGCATCGAACGAATCCGAGCGTAAAGCTTTTAGTTATGATCGGCGTTTTTTTCGTTGTGTTGTTTTTGCACAATCCAAATGTGCTCATCAATTTATCGGTCGGGTTGCTTCTTTTATTTTTCCTTTATACGGGCTATCCAATGAAATATTTAGTGCTTTTCTTCTTGCCGTTTTTCGTTATTTTCGTTTCAACCGCTTCGTCGATGACGTTCTTCGGGCAAGGAACGACGACGTGGGTGCGATGGGGGCTTGTTCATATCACAAAAGAAAGCTTTTTCCGCGGCATGCATCTTGGGTTTCGCGCCTTATCGTTTGCGCTCCTCGGCTTAATTTTTTCGTTAACGACAAGACCAGTGTATTTATTTTACTCGTTAATGCAGCAGTTAAAGGTAAAGCCGAAATATGCGTATAGCTTTTTGGCAGGCGTTCGATTAATCCCGATGATGATTGAGGAATTTCAAACGGTACAAAATGCCCTTAAAGTGCGTGGAGCAGATGGTGGTGGAATCGTAAACAAAATGAAACGGTATGCGGTGCCGCTTTTATCTCAAAGCATTCGTCGAGCGCAGCGCATTGCCGTAGCAATGGAAGCGAAACGGTTCTCGGATGCTAAAAACCGGACGTTTTACTATCAGATCGGGGTTAGCCGCTATGACGTTATTTTTTTCGTGTGGATGATTGGACTTATTGGGCTGTCGTATTATATGGCAACGGTTTTTCCGTATTTTCCGGTAACCGATGTCCGCTAGCGGGGGAAGCAAAATGAAAAAACAGTTTCACGTGATTTCGACAGGGAGGCAGTCAACGGAGCAAGTGGTGGCGATTGCTTCACAGATCCATCCATATGTGGATGCCATTCATCTTCGCGAGAAAACGAAAACGGCAAAAGAGCTTGCAGAAATGATGGAAGAACTTCTTTTCCATGGCGTGCCAAAAGAAAAACTTGTCGTAAACGATCGCGTCGATGTCGCTATTGTCTATGGGGTGAAAGTACAGCTTGCGTTTCATAGTTTGTCTGTTCGGCAAGTAAAGGAATGCTTCCCGTCGCTTTCTGTTGGCTGTTCCGTTCATTCGCAGGATGAAGCAAAAGAAGCGGAAGATGGCGGTGCAGATTACTGTATATATGGGCACGTGTTTCCGACAGCATCGAAACGAGGAGTTCCGCCAAGAGGGATAGAAGCATTGGCGCAAATCGTGGGTGCAGTGCGCATTCCTGTTATTGCGATTGGTGGCATTCAGCCGCATCACGTGCCGAGCGTATGGGAAGCAGGTGCAGCTGGCATTGCTGTAATGTCAGGGGTATTTTGCGCAGAAGATCCGCTTCGAGAAGTGAAACGCTACAGACAAATGTTTTAGAAAAGGGAGAGGGATGAAAGATGATTGGCAGTCATTACGATGTCGCCATTATTGGCGGTGGGATTATTGGGGGATCCATCGCCTTTCAATTGGCGAAGCGAAACGCGCGAGTTATTGTATTAGAAAAAGGACGAATCGCAAATGAAGCTTCTAGCGCAGCAGCGGGCATGTTAGGTGCACAGTCGGAATTTTCCAACGACCATCCACTCCTTTCGAACGAGTCATATCCGTGCCAAAAATGTCCTTCGACTCCTTGTTTTCTGCCGTTTGCGCTAAAAGGTCGGGAGATGATTGTTTCGCTTGCAGAAGAATTAAAAGAATTGACCGGCATTGATATCGGTCTTGTGCAAAAAGGGATTTTGAAAATTGCGTTGACAGAAGAAGAGCGTGAAGCGCTACAGCGAAATGATGAGTTTTGGAAGCGAATGGAACAACCTGCACAATGGCTATCAAGCGATGAAGTAGCGGATGTTGAGCCGAATGTCACAAAAAACTTGCGCGGCGCACTATATTTGCCGAACGACGGGCAAGTAGGCGCACCAGATTTGTCGCATGCGTTTGCAAATGCATCGCTCGTGTATGGAGCAGAATGGCGCGAGTTCACAGAAGTATTCGATATCACAAAAGACGGAACAAGCTATCGGTTGCATACAAATAACGGAGTCGTTCATGCAGGTGCGGTCGTTGTTGCTGCAGGTGCATGGTCAGCACGCTTGTTAGAAAAAACCGGAATCTCACTTTCGATGTATCCGGTAAAAGGTGAATGCGTGCTTGTCAAAATCGAAAAACCGCTGATTCAAGCAACGATTTTTGCGAAAAATGGCTGTTATATTGTGCCAAAACGAGGGAATCGTTTATTAATTGGGGCGACGTCGACGCCACATACGTTTGACAAAAAAGTAACCGTCGAAGGAATGATGAGTTTATTAGAGCGGGCGCAACAGTTGCTTCCGGACATTCGCACAGCTGAATGGGAACGAGCGTGGGCAGGCATTCGTCCGCAAACTGGGGACGGAGTACCGTACATTGGCGAGCATCCACATTATCCAAACATTTGGATTGCGACCGGCCATTACCGCAACGGTATTTTGCTAAGCCCGATTACTGGGGGAATCGTCGCTGATTTAGTAGAAGGAAAGGGAAGTGGTGAATTTGACCTCGCCCCGTTTTCGCTGACACGACATCAGGCGACATATACGACGTAAAGGTGGGAAAGCGATGAAGTTAATTATCAATGGCGAAGCAATCGACGTACCGGAGCGTATTCGAACGGTTGCTGATTTGCTTGAGCATTTTCAGTTAAATAAAAAAATTGCCATTGTGGAAGTGAATGCATGTATTCTGCAAAAAGAGCAATATGCCACAGCAACATTAAATAGCGGCGATCGCGTCGAAATCGTTCATTTTGTAGGAGGCGGATAATAATGTTAAAAATTGGACCTTACGAATTTCACTCTCGATTGTTATTAGGAACAGGAAAATATCCGAATTTTGCGATTCAAAAAGAAGCGGTGGAAGTATCGGGGGCGGAAATTTTAACGTTTGCGGTGCGCCGGATGAATATTTTTTCCCCCGAGCAACCGAACTTTTTAGAACAGCTTGATGTAACAAAATATAAACTCCTTCCGAATACAGCTGGGGCGAAAACAGCGGAAGAGGCAGTACGCATCGCGCGGCTCGCCAAAGCATCGGGATTATGTGATATGATTAAAGTAGAAGTAATCGGTTGCGATAAAACGTTGCTTCCAGACCCAGTAGAAACGTTGAAGGCGACGGAAATGTTATTAGAGGAAGGATTCATTGTCTTGCCGTATACGTCCGATGATGTGGTTCTTGCGAAACGATTACAAGACTTAGGATGCCACGCGATTATGCCAGGAGCTTCCCCGATCGGCACTGGCCAAGGAATTATTAACCCGTTAAATTTAAGTTTTATTATCGAGCAAGCGACTGTACCGGTCATTGTCGATGCGGGAATTGGCAGCCCAGCCGATGCGGCGTTGGCAATGGAATTAGGAGCAGACGGCGTGTTATTAAATACAGCAGTCGCCGGCGCTTCGGATCCGGTGAAAATGGCAAAAGCGATGAAGCTAGCCATTGAAGCAGGTCGTCTCGGATATGAGGCAGGAAGAATTCCGAAAAAACGATACGCAACCGCAAGCAGCCCAATGGAAGGAATGAGTACTGTTTGAACGAACGTTATTCACGGCAAGAGCTGTTTCGACCGATTGGAAAAGAAGGACAAGCAACTATTTCTGCTAAACATGTGTTAATTGTCGGCGCTGGGGCGCTCGGCACCGGAAATGCGGAGGCGCTTGTTCGTGCCGGAATTGGGAAACTAACAATCATTGACCGCGACTATGTCGAATGGAGCAACTTGCAGCGCCAACAGCTATATAGCGAAGAAGACGCGAAAGCGCGGCTGCCGAAAGCGGTTGCCGCGAAGCAGCGGCTAGTACAAGTTAATTCTGAAGTTGAGATGGAAGCGGTTGTTGGCGATGCAAATGTGGAGGAATTGGAGCGGTTAGCGACAGAAGCAAGACCAGATGTGATTATCGATGCGACAGACAATTTTGAAACGCGCATGATAATCAATGATATTTCGTGCAAATACGGCATTCCGTGGATTTACGGTGCTTGCGTAGGAAGTTACGGCATTAGTTATGCTTTTCTCCCAGGGAAAACGCCGTGCTTACATTGTTTGCTCGAAACGGTGCCAATCGGCGGATTAACGTGTGATACAGCAGGGATTATTAGTCCGGCAGTACAAATGGTGGTCGCTTATCAAGTGACGGAAGCGTTAAAACTGCTCGTTGGCGATGAAGCATCATTGCGGGGCAAGCTCGTTTCGTTTGATTTATGGAACAATCAATATGCGTCTATTCGCGTCGATCAAGTGAAAAAAGACGATTGCCCGTCTTGTGGGGGAAACCCGACGTATCCATACTTATCGTATGAGATGCAAACGAAAACTGCGGTATTGTGCGGACGAAATTCGGTGCAAATACGTCCTGCAGGGAAGCGGGAATACGACTTAGCGAAGCTTGCGGAATTGTTTTCTGACCAAGGATTTTCTGTAGATAGCAATCCATATCTCGTTTCTGTTTCACTTCCTTCGCATCGTCTCGTCATATTTCGCGATGGACGGGCGCTCGTTCATGGAACGAAAGATATACAGGAAGCGAAGGCGATTTACCATCGGTATTTAGGATAGATTGTCAAAAAATTGTACGATTTACACAGTGGGTTGCGCGATGTTTTATGCTAAGGTATTGATGGGGGAATTCTTTCTACATAATGGGAGGCTAAAAAATGGAAGATCTATCAATTACCTTAAATATCGCATCATTGTTAACGCTCGTGTTTGTGATTGGCGCAACATTGTTCGATTCGTGAAAACTGCGGCGAGATGTCCGCAGTTTTTTGCATTTATTGTTTAGGTGATAGGAATTTTGTGAAAAATTTGATATGATAATACAAAAGTAGCGGTTTAGGAGTGTGACGATTCATTGGGAGAATTGCCTCTGATTTTCAGTTTGCTTCTTTTTTTCATTGCGTTGTCGGCGTTTTTTTCTTCGGCAGAAGCAGCTTTTTCTGCAGTGAACAAAATGCGGCTAAAGCACGATGCAGGCGAACAAGTAGACGATAGCAGGCGAACATTTTATATTGCGGATCATTTAGAAGAAGTGATGCTAACAGCAGTTGTGGCAAATCATTTTGCCAAAATGGTGGCGGTAGTGCTTTCCGTGAAAATAGCTGGCACTTTGTTCGGTGAAGCGGTTAGTCTATGGATTGGTGCGCTCGTCATAACGGTGCTACTCCTTATTTTTAGTGAGATTGTGCCGAAAACGATTGCCGAAGAGCATGCAGAATCCGTAGCGCTAAAATATGCTGGCATCATGTATGTACTAATGAAAGCAATGTTTCCGCTGACTTGGTTGTTTGCTCGATTGAAAGGGAAGCTAGTGAGGCGGTTGACAGATGGGATGATAAGCCCTTCGATGACGGAAGAAGAAATTAAAGAAATGATTGACTTAAGTGAAGAAGAAGGCGTGATTGATAATAAAGAGAAGGAGTTAGTGCATCGGTCGCTTGATTTTAATGATATTTTAGTCGGGGAGATTTTTACCCCGCGCATTGACATGATTGCTGTGGAAGTGAATGATTCCGTCGAAAAAATTCGCGACGTTTTTTTACAGGAGCGCTATTCGCGTGTGCCGGTGTATGAAGACGATATTGACCATGTTATTGGCATTTTATCCGAGAGCGATTTTTTAAGTCAACTTGTGCAGCAAAAAGAAGTGAATATTCGCGCGCTATTGCGCAAGCCGCTGTTTGTCGTTGAATCGATGAAAATCGCGGATTTGTTGCCGGCTTTGCAAAAGAGCAAAGTACATATGGCGATTGTTGTCGATGAGTTTGGTGGGACGGCAGGGCTAATTACTCTTGAAGACATTATCGAGCAAATTGTTGGGGAAATATGGGATGAGCATGATGATGCTATTAAAGTCATTCAACAGATTGATGACTATAGCTATGAAATGAACGCAGAATTGCCGCTTGATGAGTTTTGTGAGTTTATGAAAATTGACGAGCCAGAAAGTTCTTCTCATACGTTAGGGGGATGGGTGTTTGAGATGTTAGAGCGCATCCCGACCGGCGGGGAGACGGTGCAATACGGACCGCTGACGTTAACGGTTCGGCAAGTCGAAAACCGAAGAATTCGCAAAGTGCTCGTTTCATTGAATGAACCGATTGCGGAGGAAGTGTAAAGATGTCCGATGAGGGCATCCGCGCTTGATCCGGAACTGGTGGGCGAAGTATTAAAGGTAATGAAAGATGTAGCAAATGAAGGAATGACGATGGTTGTCGTCACACATGAAATGCGGTTTGCCAAAGAAGTAGCAGATGAAGTGATTTTTATGGACAAAGGGATTGTCGTAGAACGAGGAACTCCTAGCCAGCTGTTTGAACGTCCACAACATGAACGAACAAAGCAGTTTTTGCAGCTGATTCAATAACGCCCTAGGCGATTGCCTAGGGCGTTTTTTGCCATGTATATGCAATTGTTAGCGTGCGCTATATTGGCCGCCGAGTTGTTGTTGCGCCATTGACACTAGACGTTTCGTAATTTCTCCGCCAACAGAACCGTTTGCGCGAGAAGTAGTGTCTGCGCCAAGGCTTACGCCAAATTCTTGAGCAATTTCGTATTTCATTTGGTCAATCGCTTGTTGAGCACCAGCAACTAATACTTGATTGTTCGTTGTTCTTGCCATGTGGAATCATCTCCTTATTTTTCGTTTTAAAGCTTTAATGGCTGGGTTGGCTGGATTTGCACCAGCGCACACGCCCTTTTCAGGCATGCTGCCAAACTTGGCTGAACCCAATGGCTATTTTTGTAGTAGTAGTTTGAAACATTTTTGTTTTCTTATACTTTTTCACTCATAGTAATTTTTGGTATTTTATACTCGCGGAAGTTTGGGAATAGTAAAAATAAGGCAGTTTTCAACAGGAGGATGACAATGACAATTTGCCCGCTTTGTAACGGTCTTCGAGCATTTTACTTTTTTTGTCCCCGTTGTCAAACGGAGATGGAGGATCAAGGAAAGGTGACGGATTACTTTGACGACTATAGCCCGTATATGGAAATCGATGTAATGAAACAAGTGGACGGATATCCAATGACGCGGCGAAATCATGAATGTGTGCACTTATTTTATTGTCCATATTGCCAAAATGAAGAGGTTCGATTTATAAAAGAGTAGCCCATGCTAAGTGGCATGGGCTATTTATATAAAATTAGGGGGACTCACTTTTCCGTATTGGCGCGAATGCGTTTCTCCGTTTCGATATCAAAGAAATGCGCCTTATTCATATCTAATGCAAGGTCAAGTTGGTATCCTGGTTTAATTTCTGTGCGGGCATCGATGCGCGCAACAATTTCTTGACCAGCAATTTGCGAATAGATCATTGTTTCTGCACCAAGCAATTCAGCAACATCGACATTTGCTGTGATTTTTGTGTTTTGGGACGCTTCGATAAATACTGGCTCATCATGGAAATCTTCTGGACGAATGCCTAAAATGACTTCTTTGCCGACATAGCCTTGTTCGCGAAGCACTTTCATTTTGCCTTCTGGAACGCCAATGGAGACATTGTCAATGATGAATTTTCCATCTTCTAGACGTCCTTTTAAGAAGTTCATTGCTGGTGAACCGATGAATCCACCGACAAAAATGTTTTCTGGCTTTTCATATACTTCTTTTGGCGTACCGACTTGTTGGATGACGCCGTCTTTCATGACGACAAGGCGAGTAGCCATTGTCATCGCTTCTGTTTGGTCATGGGTGACGTAAATGGTCGTTGTGCCCAATCTTTGATGCAATTTCGCAATTTCTGAGCGCATTTGGACGCGAAGTTTCGCATCAAGGTTAGAAAGCGGCTCGTCCATTAAAAACACTTTCGCATCGCGGACGATGGCGCGACCTAATGCTACCCGCTGGCGCTGACCACCAGACAACGCTTTCGGTTTGCGGTCTAAATATTGTTCGAGCCCAAGAATGCGTGCAGCTTCTCGCACGCGGCGGTCGATTTCATCTTTCGGGAATTTCCGAAGTTTTAAACCAAACGCCATATTGTCATAGACGCTCATATGCGGATAAAGTGCATAGTTTTGGAATACCATGGCGATATCGCGATCTTTTGGGGCGACATCGTTCATTCGTTTCCCGTCGATGTATAAATCACCTTTAGAAATTTCTTCAAGACCTGCAATCATTCGCAATGTCGTTGATTTTCCACAGCCAGACGGGCCAACGAAAACGATAAATTCTTTGTCTTGAATATGTAAATTAAAATCTTTTACAGCAGTGACGTTATTGTCATAAATTTTGTAAATGTGCTCTAAGCGAAGTTCCGCCATTACAATTCCCTCCATGAAATCGGTTTCAGTTAACTGTTTCCATCGTATAAAAAACAAAGAAAAACGTAAATGGACAGTGTGCACAAAAAACAAAACAAGTTTTAGGCAAGCTGCCTAAGAATGTTTTTGGTTTATATAATCGTTGAGCAAAATTGCTAAATACATGGCGGTTGCTCCTTGAAAATGGCGAATATCTATGCCCGTTTTTTCAATAAATTTTTCAATGCGATATTGCAAGCTATTGCGATGCATATAAAGTTTTTTCGCCGCAAGCGAGGCGTTTAAGTTGCATTCGAGAAATACTTTTACCGTCTCTAGCAGCTCGGCGTCTACTTTTGTTAAAAAGGAAAGCGATTGTTGAATCGTTCGTGCGTTTGGATGGCCGTTAATAAGAGTGAGCGGCAATACATCGGCAATTGTATACACTGTTTTCGTGCGAATGGATGTATTGGCCAGTTCAAAAAAATATTTTTCCATTCGAAAACGTTCAAGCAAATGTTCATCATACGGATGTGTCTGCCCGATGAAAACACGCCATGTCATGTAAAAATCGCTCGCTAACGTGTCAATTAAATCAGTAAATGGAAGGGGAGATGATGCTTCGGTTTGTTTTTTCTCGATAATGACACCGCTCGTTGCTTGTTCCCAAATAAGCAGGACGTTTTCTTGGAATAGTCCTTCCACCGCTTCATAAAAATGTTCATGGTCAATGGAAGTTTGGTTCATTTGAAATTGGATAAAGCGGTAGTACGGAGAGTGATTGGACAGTAAACGAAGCTCGCTATCGTCCGCTTGGCTCACAAACCGCTGCCAAGCACTTTCCGTTTTGGTGAGCGGACGCGTTGGCAGAGAAAGCGGCGTGAGGAAAATGGACAATAGCTGTTTTTCTTTTTCCGTGAGCGCACTTTTTAAAATACCGATTTTCTCGCCTTCTTTTGTAGAAAACCATTCATAATCATTCGCGTTGGTTGGTTGTTCATGAACCACCGCTTCTTTAAAAAGCTGTTTTAATCGTTCCAACATAACGAATAATTCCTTTCGTAGTAGTTGTATCTTTATTATAGCATAAACCCGACTCCCTCTCGAGAGAGGAAGTCGGGTTTATGCTTCGTAAGGCGGTTCTTCTTCGATTAAATCGCGCGCTTCTTCAATGTTTGTTGCGTCGTTTCTCGCATGAACATAGCCGCCTGCCATTCCTTCATTAATCATGCGGTCGATATCCATAAAGTATTTATCGCGTCCTTCATGGCATGAGTCTTTGCATCGTTCGTTATCCATTGTCATCCCCTCCTATTGTTAGTTTGTCATATGTTTTTTTGTTCATTCATATATATAAATCGTGGACAAGCCAAAGGAGGGGGAGCATGCTTCATATATTAGAACAAATTCTTCACATCATTTCCATGAATCAATCTTATATTCGTTTGCGCCTAGAAAACAGAAATGACGAAGCTGAATATGAAAAATTAGTGAATTACGCGGAACATGAGCAAAAACAATATCATCTCTGGCAATATGTATATTTTTTAGTAAAAGGGGCATCTTTCTCCCCTAAGAAACACGTTCAACCGCCAGACAATGTAGATGCACTTCTTCTTTTCCATGAAATGAAAAAAGCGCTCCTTTATTACGAGTTAGTACCACATCTTTCCGGTGCGCAAAAACGGGCGGCGGAACAGGCGCTAACAAAAGCGCTTGAACATGGGTTGTTTTTTTCTAATCTCTCCCATCGCTAAATGGCACCTCTTTCATTGCTCTTTTGCTAAACAAACGATATAATGAAAAACTAGGCAAACGAGTAATGAAAGGAGCGGGGAAGAGATGGAAACCGTTTTCTACTTTCTATTTATGATAGCAGTAGGAGCGATTATTGGCGGAGTGACGAACGCGCTAGCGATTAAAATGTTATTTCGCCCGTATCAACCGATCTATATATACGGGAAACGCCTTCCATTCACTCCAGGACTTATCCCGAAACGACGCGAAGAGCTTGCACACCAACTTGGAAAAATGGTCGTCGAACATTTACTCACCCCAGACGGCATTCGTCGGAAATTGATGGAACCTGAATTGAAAAACTATACCGTTCGTACGGTACAGCAATGGGTGGAACGGTGGTTTGCCTGTGAACGTACGGTGGCAGAACAGTTGCAGCTATTCGGAATAAACGACCCTGAGAAGATGGTGCATACGAAAGCTAGCGAGTGGGCGGACAAGCTGTATAAGCAATGGATGAACGAGCACCAAGAAAAGAAAATTCGTGAACTGCTTCCGCCGGAAATACAAGAAAAAATGGAGAAATGGATTCATGAGGTGGCGAACTATATTGCCGAACGCGCGCTTCATTATTTTCAAAGTGACGCAGGAAAACAGCGTATCGCCAAAATGATCGACGAATTTTTTATCGGTCGTGGGATGTTTGGGAATATGTTACAAATGTTTCTTGGCAACGTCAACTTAGCAGATAAAGTGCAACCAGAAATTATAAAGTTTTTGCACCATCGCGGAACGCGCGAAATGCTTGCGCAACTTCTGCTAGTAGAATGGCAAAAATGGACGGATTCGTCCGTTGCTTCTGTAGAAGCGCTAATCGGGGAAGAAAACGTTCGCCAATCGCTTCATGAACTGGTAGCGAAAGCAGTGGTAGCAAGCGGTATGTTAGAAAAAAAAGTAGCCAATGTACTGGCACCATATCGACAACGGGCGATTGATGAGTGGGTTCCGATCATGGTAGAGAAAGGAATGCAATGGGTGAGCGACCGAGTAGAAACGCTTGTGGAAGGGCTACAACTCGCGGACATTGTGCGGACGGAAGTTGAAACATTTTCGGTAGAGCGTCTCGAAGAAATGATTTTATCGATTTCGCGGCGCGAATTTAAAATGATTACGTATTTAGGCGCGTTGCTCGGTGGAATCATCGGCGTTTTCCAAGCGCTCGTCGGGTTATGGGTATAGTTTTAGCATATCGTCTGTTTGCCTGCATATCGTAATAACAACGGCACGTTATTTTTTCACAAGGAGGCTTTTTTATGTCCCAATTATATACAATCGCCCAGCAGCTAGAGCAGGCGATTCGCACGAGCGACGAGTTTCAACAATTAAAGCAAGCGTACGAAACGGTGCGCCGCGATGAAGCCGCGTATCGCATGTTTACACAATTCCGTGATATACAAATGCAGCTTCATGAAAAACAAATGATGGGTGCGGACATTTCGCCAGAGGAAGTTCAACAAGCACAAGCGATGGTGGCGCTTGCGCAACAAAACGAAAAACTAGTGGCGTTAATGATGCTAGAACAACGAATGAGCACGGTGATTTCGGACATTAATCAAATCGCAATGAAGCCGCTAGAGGAGTTATATCGCTCCTTTACTGAATAATGGAACACTCGTTTGAGTGTTCTTTTTTTTGTTATGTTGTCATAGCTATTAAAGTGACAACACGACAAAGGGGGACTAACATTGGCGTATAAATTGCTTGCGTTAAATATTGACGGTACGATTTTAAAACCAAATGGACGGCTGCAAAAAGAAACGAAAGAAGCAGTCGAGTTTGTGAAACAAAAAGGTGTATACGTGACACTACTGACGAGTCGCGATTTGCTGTCCGCAAGAAAAATCGCTAAATCGTTAAAACTCGATACAGCTATCATTGCCTTTCAAGGCGCGATGATTGGAAAATCAGTCGATGAAAAAATATATGAAGCGCTCATTCCAGAAGAGCGGACGTTTAATATCATTCACGTACTTGAAAATTATGCATGCAATATTCGGTTAATGCATGAACGGTATTCGCTCGCGAATCGCAAAAAAGTGAAAAAACAGCTCGTGGCGAAAACAGTGCTTTCTTCGGGAGATCCGTTTTTTTACCCGACGCAGTTTGTTGATTCGTTAAGCGACGTATTGCGTGATGAGCCGCTTGCCGTTCCGAAAATCGATGTGTATTTTGCAAACGAAGAAGAACAAAAGGAAGCACTAGCGGTTTTACACGAAGCGTTTCCGACCGTTGACATCATTACACAACCGAACGGAAAAATCGAGATTGTCGCTAAAGGAGTTTCTAAATTAGCTGGATTAAAACGTCTTGGACAATCATTGAACATTTCGTTAAAAGAAATGGTCGTCATTGGCGATGGGATTGATGATATTCCGGCGATTGAAGCAGCAGGGTTAGGAGTGGCGATGGGAAATGCGCCAAACGAAGTGAAAAAAGCAGCGGACTGGGTAACGCGCTCAAATGAACAGCTTGGGGTTGCATATATGGTAAAAGAACATTTTCGCAAACAGCAACGCCCAGAGTTTTTGCATAAGCTGAAAACGAAGCAATAAACCGGAGAAATTGCTCCACGAGTGTTGATTATCCATTATTTTACTAAAAAATACAGAATCATATGACTGAACACAAACTTTTCTGCCTCTTCCCTCGAACAAGAACGCCGGCGGGCAAATGTCATTTGCCCGCAAAGCGTTCGTTGTTCGAGGAGGGCATGCGTACAGCATGCCCAGTCAGCAAGCGAACCGCTTGTCGACTACGGCAGAAAAGCTAGGAATAGAGCGATGTCAACTGGTTTTTAATGGTTAATCAACACGCCTGAAATTGCTCCGGTTTTTGTATGAGGTCACCGCTTGACGATTATAAACCGCCTTCTGTACACTTAAATAAGCTTGACAGAAGAAAGGTGGTTTCCGTTGCGTATTCAAGTGTACGGATTATATAATGCAGAACCATTTCAACGTCCACTAGAAGTAATTACTGGACTGTTTTTTGAGGAATATGAACTACTATTTGAACCTGTTGCTGCGGCAGATCTTGTCGTGACTTTTTCGCTTCATGGAGAAGAAACAGGCATTGTCACCGGTATGCTGATTGAAACAGCAAGCAGCCGGGAATGGAAAGGGGAATATCGGGTTGACTTGCGGCCGTACTTAAGCGAAAAAGAACGGCTGAAGCAATGGAAAAATGCGGTTTCTCACGTATATTTAACTCTTTTTCAACAATATACGGGGCTTGTTCAGCCGTGGGGAATTTTAACAGGGGTGCGTCCCGTGAAGCTTTTGCATCAACACTTACGTTCGGGTCTTACGAAAGTGGAGGCGCATCGAACGCTTCGTGAAGACTATTTAGTCGCCGAAGAAAAAATTCAGCTGATGCAAGACATTGTTGACCGGCAGTTAACGGTTGTTCCTGATTTATATGATCTTGCCCACGAAGTGAGCATTTATATCGGCATTCCGTTTTGTCCGACGAAGTGCGCCTACTGCACGTTCCCAGCTTACGCGATTAACGGCCGCCAAGGGTCGGTAGACTCGTTTTTGTCCCGGCTTCATTATGAAATGCAAGCGGTCGGGCAGTTTTTAAAGGAGCGAGGCGTTAACATTACGACCATTTATTACGGCGGTGGTACTCCAACGAGCATTACAGCGGAAGAGATGGACGCATTGTACGAAACGATGTACGAATCGTTCCCGAACATGGAGCGCGTTCGCGAAATAACGGTCGAAGCAGGAAGGCCAGATACGATTACACCTGAGAAGTTGAACGTACTAAAAAAATGGAAGATTGACCGCATTAGCATTAATCCGCAGTCGTACATTCAAGAAACGTTACAAGCGATTGGCCGCCATCATACGGTCGATGAAACGATGGAAAAGTTTCATTTGGCGCGGCAAATGGGCATGAACAATATTAACATGGATTTAATCATCGGGCTTCCGGGGGAAGGCATCGAGGAATTTAACTATACGTTAGCGGAGACGGAAAAATTAATGCCGGAGTCGCTCACCGTTCATACCCTTTCGTTTAAGCGAGCGTCGGAAATGACAAAAAATAAGGAAAAATATAAAGTCGCTGACCGCGAGGAAATTAGCGAAATGATGAAAAGCGCGCAAAACTGGACGAAACGAAATGGCTACGTCCCGTATTATTTGTACCGGCAAAAAAATATTCTCGGTAATTTAGAAAACGTCGGGTACGCGCTCCCAGGGAAAGAAAGCATTTATAATATAATGATTATGGAAGAACAGCAGTCGATTATCGGGCTTGGCTGCGGCGCCTCCAGTAAATTCGTTCACCCGAAAACACGGGCAATCACCCGCTTCGCCAACCCAAAAGAGCCGAAAGTGTATAATGAAAACTTTGTGCATTATACCGAAGAAAAACTAAAAATGATGGATCAATTATTTCAATAAGAAAACTCCCCGATTGATTGTGCAATCGGGGAGTGATTTTTTACCGATGAAACAAAATCAATTTTCCGCTTGATGTTGTGCAGCGGTGGGTTTTGTCTAAGCAATTGTGCTCGCGCAATTTTTGTTCGCCGATTTTTTTCGCTTCTTCTTCGTTTACCGCCTCAAACGTTTCGTCTAACAGTTTCTCCCCTGTATGTTCAAAAGCAGTTAATGTAAACAGTGGCATGGTGTTTCCCCCTTTGCTGAATGATCGTTCATTATTTTTTATTCTTTTACTTTTAAAAAAATCCTTCTATCGGATGAAACTTTTCGATAAGATAAAACGTGTAATAAGATGTGGAAAATTTATCTTTTATTTGTAAAATGGGGGAGTGAGTATGAGTTTACGTCTTGAGCAAGTGACAAAGCGTTTTGGTTCGATAACAGCGGTCGATGGCGTCACGCTCCATATTCCGGAAGGAGAAATGTTCGGTCTTTTAGGCGCAAACGGTGCTGGAAAGACGACGACATTTCGCATGATTCTTGGGCTTTTAACACCGACGGAAGGAACGATTACGTGGAACAATGAACCGATTCGCTATGACCAAAGCCATTTAATCGGCTATTTGCCGGAAGAACGCGGATTATACCCAAAGCTAAAAGTGAAAGAGCAACTCATTTATTTGGCACGGCTGCGCGGGATGAAAAAACCGGCCATTATGAAAGAAATGATGGATTGGCTTGAACGATTTAAAGTTCCTGATTATGTCGATAAGCGGGTCGAAGAATTATCGAAAGGGAACCAACAAAAAATTCAATTTATCGCCGCTGTTTTGCATCGACCGAAGTTGTTAATTTTAGATGAGCCGTTTAGCGGTCTTGACCCTGTTAATGTCGAACTATTAAAAGAAGCGGTTATCGACTTAAAAAGAAATGGAACGACCATCGTTTTTTCAAGTCACCGCATGGAACACGTCGAAGAATTGTGCGAGCATTTATGCATTATGCATCGCGGCAAACCGGTCGTTTCTGGGGCGCTAAAAGAGATTAAACGCTCTTTCGGCAAAAAAAATGTCGTCATTCACGCTGATTTTTCGTTAGAGGAGCTAAGCCGTTTCCCAGGAGTTTTAAAAGCAAAGCAAACAGCAGAAGGAATCCATTTGCAAATCGAGCATGAAGACGTTTCGCAACGCATTCTTGCCCACATTGCAAACAAAGGATTCATTCGAAAATTTGCCCTAGAAGAGCCATCGTTAAACGACATTTTCATTGAAAAAGTAGGTGCTGTCTATGAATAAGTTTTGGATTGTACTTTGGCATACGTACATCACCAAATTAAAATCGAAATCGTTTCTTGTGATTACCGTTATTGTCGGGTTGCTTACGTTTGGCGTCACGAATTTGAACCATATTATTGACTTTTTTACGAAAGATGAAAAGAAAGTCGTCGGGGTCATCGACGAAACAGGAGCACTGTATGAACCGCTGCAAGCGCAACTGGCGAAAAATAAAGAGGAGAAGATTGAACTGAAGCTGTTTCAAGGGACGAAAGAAGAAGCAAAACGACAAGTAAAGCGCGAAAAATGGGATGCTTTTTTAACCATTTCCTATGATGACAAACAGCTCCCAAAAGCAGCATACTATGCGAATACGATTGCTGACAGCGCCACAGCGAGAACGCTAGAGCAGGCGCTCCAACAATTGAAAACGGCGCTAGCTACCGCCAAAATTGGATTAACGCCAGAACAAGTGAAGCAACTATATGAACCGGTGGCATTTCAAAAAATTGCGTTAGAAAAAAGCGCAAAAACCGAAGAAGAGTTGCAGCAAGCACGTGGGCTTGTATATGCAATAGTGTTCGCGATGTATATGTTTGTCTTAATGTACGGATCGATGATCGCTTCTGAAGTGGCGACCGAAAAATCGTCGCGCGTCATGGAAATTTTAATTTCAAGCGTTTCGCCCGTTCAACAAATGTTTGGGAAAATTCTAGGGGTGGCACTACTTAGTCTAACACAGTTTGCGTTTTTATTTGCCATCGGTTTTAGCTCGCTGAAAAGCAACGGATACAAGTTGTTCCATATATTAGGAATGGAACAAATTCCGGCAAAAACGCTTGTTTATGCTGTCATCTTTTTCTTATTAGGCTATTTGTTATACGCTACACTTTTTGCGACGCTCGGTTCGATGGTCAGCCGTTTAGAAGATGTGCAACTTGTGGTGACTCCTGTAACATTGCTTGTGCTAGCTTCTTTTTTCATTGCGATGTTCGGGCTAGATTCCCCACAGTCCCCAGTGATTACCGTCACGTCGTTCATTCCGTTTTTTGCTCCGCTCATTATGTTTTTGCGCATCGGCATGTTGAATATTGCCGATTGGGAAGTGGCGGTAAGCATCGCGCTTTTAATCGGAACGATTATATTTGTCGCTTTTGTCGGTGCAAAAATTTATCGTGGCGGGGTGCTTATGTATGGAAAGGGTGCTTCTTGGAAAGATATGAGAAAAGCGCTCGAGTTAACGAAAAAATAAGATCTTGCTTTGGCAAGGTCTTGTTTTTTGCCTTGTCACTCATATGGTATACTAAAAAAAATAGAAAACGGAGACGGGGGAGAAATGATTGACGAAAGGAATTATTCACTACGAAGTCGGCGAACAAATCGACGTTTATTTGCTAGTTAAATCGGTGACAAAGGGAATCGCGAGCAACGGGAAACCGTTTTTGACGCTCATTTTGCAAGATAAAACGGGAGAGATTGAAGCGAAATTATGGGATGCTTCGTTAGACGATGAAAATACATATGTTCCACAAAGCATCGTGAAAGTGTTAGGGGATATTAGCAATTATCGCGGGCGAACGCAACTGAAAATTCGTAACATTCGTCCAGCGAACGCCAGCGACCATGTGCGTGTGGCAGATTTTTTGGAAGTTGCTCCGATGAAACAAGAGGAAATGATGGAGAAATTAACGCAATATATTTTCGAAATGAAAAATCCAAACATTCAGCGCATTACGAGATATTTGTTAAAAAAATATGAAAACAAATTTCTCGAGTATCCGGCAGCAACGAAAAACCATCATGAATTTATTTCAGGATTAGCGTATCACGTTGTGTCGATGTTAGATTTAGCGAAAGCCATCGTGAAGCTGTATCCGTCGCTAGATGCAGATTTATTGTATGCAGGGATTATTTTGCATGACCTTGGCAAAGTGATCGAATTGTCTGGTCCGGTTTCAGCAACGTATACGTTAGAAGGAAATTTACTTGGCCATATTTCGATTATGGTGAGCGAAATAAGCAAAGCGGCAGAACATTTAGGCATTAGCGGGGAAGAAGTCATTATTTTACAGCATCTCGTGTTGAGCCATCACGGAAAAGCGGAGTGGGGTAGCCCAAAACCGCCAATGGTCAAAGAGGCGGAAATTCTTCATTACATCGATAACCTCGATGCGAAAATGAATATGATGGATCGCGCATTAGAAAAAGTAAAGCCGGGAGAGTTTACCGAGCGCATTTTCGCCCTTGATAACCGCTCGTTTTATAAACCGACATTTCATCGATAAAAATAGAGCATAAACAACGAGGGACACTCATATAGTGAAAATAAGACAAGCTGAGAAAAATGGAGGGAAAATCATGCTGTCTTTGCCATGGTGGGTGTACCTTGTTGTGTCTGGAATCGTATTTAGCGGCTATATGACAGTAAGAACAGCCGCGCAAGAACGAAAAATTGATGAGTCGTTCATTGAAAAAGAAGGCGAAATTTATATGGAGAGAATTCGGGAAGAAAAAATGCGGCGGAGCCAACAATCCTTGTGACGAACACAAGGATTGAATTTTTTTTGTGAATTTAATGAGAATTGTCTTTATTTTTTTTATTTTCATGTTAGGATAATAAGTAACTGTTATTCATTAAAGAAATAAAGTGGGGGATTGGAACATGAAACGAGCGTATAACTTTAATGCAGGTCCATCTGCACTTCCGCTTTCGGTACTTGAACGAGCGCAAAGAGAGTTGCTCGATTTTCAAGGGACGGGGATGTCCGTGATGGAGTTAAGCCACCGCAGTAAAGAATACGATGCCGTGCACAACAATGCGAAGCAGCTACTAAAAGAGTTGATGAACATTCCGGATACGTACGATGTGTTATTTTTGCAAGGCGGTGCAAGCTTACAGTTTTCGATGGTGCCGATGAATTTGTTAGGAAATGAGCAAATCGGGAATTATGTGTTGACAGGCTCTTGGTCGGAAAAAGCGTTGAAAGAGGCGAAGAAAGTAGGAAAAACGCACGTAGCCGCATCGACAAAAGAAGCGAACTATACGCGCATTCCGGCAACAGAAGACATTCAGCTTTCAGAACAGGCGGCCTACTTACATATTACTTCTAACAATACGATTTTCGGCACGCAATGGCATGAATTTCCTGAATTACCGGTTGATTTAGTTGCGGATATGTCGAGCGATATTTTAAGCCGTGAAGTGAATGTCGAGCAATTTGCGCTCATTTATGCTGGTGCACAAAAAAATTTAGGACCATCGGGGGTGACGGTCGTTATCCTTCGTAACGACTTGCTCGAACGCATTCCGGACAATTTACCGACAATGCTCGACTATCGTACGTATACTACTAGTAATTCTTTATACAATACACCACCAACGTTTGCGATTTATATGCTGTCGCTTGTGCTAGAATGGGTGAAAGAACAAGGTGGCGTGAAAGCGATTGAACAACGAAATAAAGAAAAAGCAGCTGTCATTTACGAGGCGATTGACGAAAGTAACGGGTTTTATTCGCCGCATGCAGAGAAAGACAGCCGTTCGTTGATGAATGTTACATTTACTTTACCGAACGAGGAAGTTACGAAAAAATTTTTAAGTGCGGCAAAAGAACGGGGATTTGTCGGACTCGCTGGACATCGTTCGGTCGGCGGATGTCGTGCGTCGATTTACAATGCCGTTCCGTACGAAGCGTGCGAAGCATTGGCACAGTTCATGGACGAGTTTCGAAAACAAAATGTGTAAAAGTTCTTTCCTTTTACACGATAAAGTAGTATAATGTGAGAAAATTCTAACAATAACACATGCAAGAAGAGGCGGCTAGTGGAGAAGAGAGGAGTAAGAAGTAGTTGATTTCCAGTATAAAAAACCCGATCGCCCTCTGGTCGGGTTTTTGCTATAGCTAATGCAAACTCCATGCGATGAAAAAGAAAAGAATTGTGGCAATCATATATAGCGCCATTCGCTGTTTGAGCACTTTTTTCGGTGGATACATTTTCGCTTTTGGAATCGCGAGGAATGTGGAAATCGTTAGGCAGAAAAAAACGAAGCTGAGCAAATAGAAAAAGGTTATCATATACATCATTATCTTCCCCCTATGTTCACTATATGTGACGAATGGCTCAGTTATGAATGATTGGAAAAAAATTTTATTTAAAAATTCTAACATTTGCATCTTTATTAATTTTTATTTTACTGGCATAATAGAAAATAAAATAATAATGGTGAGGGAAGAGTGGGTGGAACGATGAAGAGCAAGGAACAACATTATTCTATAAAAGAGGCGATGCTATTTAGCCAACGAATTGCCCAGTTAAGCAAAGCGCTTTGGAAGTCGATCGAAAAAGATTGGCAACAATGGATTAAGCCGTTCGATTTGAACATTAATGAGCACCATATTTTATGGATTGCCTATCATTTTAAAGGCGCGTCCATTTCAGAAATTGCTAAATTTGGCGTCATGCACGTTTCCACAGCGTTTAACTTTTCAAAAAAATTAGAAGAACGCGGATTATTGACGTTTTCGAAAAAGCAAGATGATAAGCGCAATACGTACATTGAGCTAACAGAAAAAGGGGAAGAAATATTATTAAAGTTAATGGAGTCGTACGATCCAAGACAAAACGCGGTTTTTAATGGGGCGTTGCCATTGCGTGAATTGTACGGGAAATTTCCAGAAATTTTAGAAATGATGTGTATCATCCGCAATATTTATGGGGACGATTTTATGGAGATTTTTGAGAAATCGTTTGAAAACATTAAAGCAGACTTTATTGAAAAAGACGGGAAGCTTGTGAAAAAGCCGGAGCAGGAAGTAGAAGAATTCGCAAGTCCGTCGTCATGAAGGAATCGTCGCCATTAACTTTTTAAATTCTTGCATGAGCGGGACGAATAATTGTTGCTGCAAAAGGGCGTCCACTGTTTGTTCAAGCGGAAGAGCGGGATGGAGCATCCCAGCAAAATGGAGCAGAAGCGGAGTGAAAACCGTAAAGCCTTCCGCTTTTTGCTTTTCATATTCATTGCTCAAATATTCACAAAGAGAAATTGTTTCTTCCACTTCTTCTTTCGATAAATTTTTCGCGACGACAAGGTGGTAAAACGGTTTTTTTGTTTCGTCGACCATTTCTAATAACAGCGAACGATGGAACGTTAGCTTTGCAATCATGTCTTCCATATGCCGCTTCCTCCTTACATTTATTTTACCTAATGACAGTTTCTCTTGCAAAAAACATATTGATTTATGATTGAGTCAAGAGTTTGTGGGAGATTTTTTTTGATATTTCGATTCTCTGGATATATTTGGTTTAAATAACCCAGTGTTTGTAAGCGT
>NZ_JACIDE010000021.1 GCF_014196205.1 Anoxybacteroides voinovskiense
TTAGAAAACGCTTACAAACACTGGGTTATTTAAACCAAATATATCCAGAGAATCGAAATATCAAAAAAAATCTCCCACAAACTCTTGACTCAATCCCGCTCTTCCATTGCGTTTGCGCAAGTATCGGGAGTGTTCTATGATATAATAACGAAAGGAAACATGACGGAAGGTGGAAGAGCGTGAAAGAAAAAATTATTGATGCGAGCATTACGTTATTTGAACAAAAAGGGTTTAGCGACACATCGATTCAAGACATTGTCGATGCGTTAGGGGTCACAAAAGGAACGTTTTATTACTATTTTAAAAGTAAAGAAGAGTTGTTAATGGACATTCATCTTCGTTACATTGAAGAACTGCTTGAAAAACAACAAGAAATGATGAACGATTCGACAAAAACGACGAAAGAAAAATTGTTAGGCATCGTATACATGCTTATTCATAACATTGAGAAAAGAGGGAGGCAAGCGCGCATTTTCTTTCGCGAGATGCGGCATTTGAATGCGGAACATTTGCGACAGATTAAACAAAAACGCGACCAATTTCGCTATGGAGTGCAAGCATTAATTGAGCGTGGAATCGAAAACGGCGAGTTTCGCCAAGATTTGCTTCCGAGCATTGCGACGTTAACGATTTTAGGCGCTGCAAACTGGAGCTACCAATGGTTTAAACCAGATGGTTTATATACGGATGCAGAAGTTGCGAAGCAAATGGTAACGATTTTTCTCGAAGGGATAGAAAAATAGGCTGCTTCGGCTGTATACGTGAAGCAGCTTCTCTTTTTCATACTGACTAGTTAGTATATAATGAAAGGAGAAATATACAGTGAAGCAAATTCAATTCACAACATACGGTGGACCAGAAGTGTTGCAAGTAATCGAAACCGCTCAACCGAAAGCAACTGGAAGACAAGTGCTTATTGAAGCAAAAGCGATTGGGGTAAATTATGCGGATACGGCGCGAAGGGAAGGAAAATATGTCGTGCCGACCCCATTGCCGTTCGTTCCAGGGACAGAGGTGGCAGGAATTGTTTGTGATGTCGGAGAAGAGGTGACGTCCGTTTCGCTTGGACAGCGTGTCGTCGCACTAATCGAGGAAGGTGGGTACGCGGACTATGTGCTTGTGGACGAACGAAGTGTCATTGCCCTTCCGAATGGATTCGATTTTTACGAGGCGGTCGCTCTTCCGGTGCAAGGATTAAGCGCGTATCATATTTTAAAAACGATGGGGCGTTTGGAAGAAGGAGAAACAGTGCTTATTCATGCAGCAGCGGGAGGAGTGGGGACGATTGCTGTTCAGCTGGCGCGAATTTTTGGGGCAGGTACCATTATCGCAACGGCAAGCACAGACGAAAAACGTGCACTAGCTCGACAGCTTGGCGCGCATGTAGCGGTTGATTATACAAAAGAAGGATGGAAAGATGAAGTGTTGGCAGCTACGGACGGTAAAGGGGTCGATGTCGCCTTAGAAATGGCGGGCGGAGACGTTTTTCAGCAAACGTTGCAATGCTTGGCCCCATTTGGCCGTCTTGTCATCTACGGAGTAGCGAGCGGGCAATTGACGAAAATGACCCCATCGCTATTAATGGGCAAAAACTTATCCGTTATCGGCTTCTTTTTGCCACAAATCATGAGAAAACGCGCATTATATCAGCAAAGCTTGCAAGAAATGCTTCATTATGTACAGACAGGGCGCGTGCAACTGACGATTGGCGGCGTCTATCCGTTAGAACAGGCAGCAGACGTCCATCGTTTATTACAGTCGCGGCAAACGCACGGAAAATTAATTCTCGTTCCATAGGCAAAAAAGGTGAGAACTCTCACCCAGGCGTGTTGATTAACCATTAAAAACCAGTTGACCTCGCTCTATTCCTAGCTTTTCTGCCGTAGTCGGCAAGCGAACCGCTTGCCGACTGGGCATGCTGTACGCATGCCCTCCTCGAACAACGGCGTTCTTGTTCGAGGGAAGAGGCAGAAAAGCTTGTGTTCAGTCAAATGATTCTGTGTTTTTTAGTAAAATAATGGATAATCAACAGCCATGACTCTCACCTTTTTTGCTGAATGTACTGCTCCATCCGGTCTAGCCCTTCTTTTAACGTTTCAAACGAATACGCATACGACAATCGAACGTATCCTTCCCCATAGGAAGAAAAGGCGCTGCCAGGCACGACGGCGACCCCAGCTTTGTCTACTAAATCGAGTGCAAAATCAAAAGACGATTGACCGAACGACTGAATCGACGGGAATAAATAAAACGCCCCTGTCGGTTTTTCGACGGCTAATCCCATACCGACAAGCCGCTCGTACGCATATTCCATGCGCGCTTTATATTGTTTGCGCATGTCGTCCGCGTCGTTTTTTCCAACGGTTAAAGCCGCTAATGCCGCTTTTTGCGAAACCGAAGAAGCGCACGAAACGCTATATTGATGCACTTTCAACATATGTTTCGTTAAAAATTCTGGGGCGAACAAAAACCCGATACGCCATCCTGTCATCGAATGAGATTTGCTCAGCCCGTTTATAACGATCGTTTGGTCGCGAAGCCATGACGCGATGGAACGATGGACGCCATCATAGACGAGCTCGCTATAAATTTCGTCCGATAAAATCCAAATCGGTTTATCTTTTAACAACGCGGCAAGCTTAACGAGTTCTTGTTCCGATAAAGTTGCTCCGGTCGGATTCGATGGATACGGCAAAACGATGCAGCGCGTCCGCTCGTTTATGTGAGGGGCGACTAGCTCTGCGGTGAGGCGAAAGCCGGTCGAGCGCGTATCGACGTAGACAGGCTTTGCCCCGCACATGCGAATAATTGGCTCATAGCCTGGGTAGACCGGTCCTGGTAAAATGACTTCCACGCCTTCTTCTAAAATCGTCCGAAACGCCACATCAATCGCTTGGCTTGCCCCGATAGTGACGATGATTTCCTGTTCGTTGTATTGCAGTCCGTATTTGTCGTAGACAAATTGGCAAGCAGCTTGCCGCACATCAACGAACCCAGCGTTATGCGTATACGTTGTAAAGTTGTTACTGATTGCCTCCTTTCCGGCTTCCTTTACGTGTTCAGGAGTCGGAAAATCCGGTTGACCGATCGTTAATGAAATTAAATTCGGACGGTCGGCGACCATATTAAAAAATTTGCGAATGCCTGATATTTCAATGTTTCTCACTCGTGAATGAATAAGATGTTCCACAATCGTCCTTCCTTCCGTTATAGGTTATTTTTTCAAAAGATAAGAAAATATAAAATTTGCTACTATGGTGGGGAGCTGTCTAGCTCCAAGCGCCATCGGCCTGAGGCGTTCCCTCCTCGGTGGGGCTTGTGCGATCTTCGCCGATAGGCGGGCGCTTTTCACTTTTCTTAATTGTACCAAAAAATCATAAAAGGTGAGCCGTCTTCTTCGATACTCGCGGAAGAAGTGGCTCACCTTATTAAGGCGCTATATGACTGTGAGGCTTCGCATTCCATTTGACAATCTCCTTGTTTACGCTCCATATTTTTTTAGCAACTCGTTATATTGGGCGGAGAGTTCTAAAAACAGCTCTTTATTTTTTGTTGCTAGCGCTTCATCGATCTTTTCCATCAATTTATTTTTCTGATAAAGAAAGATCGCTTGTTCCAAAATCATTTGCGCAAGTGGTCCATAACTATTTTTTTCTTCCGGATGACCAAACGCAACTTCGTGAGGATAATGTTTTTCGTACATATGTGACTCCCCCTTGTTCGGGAACGAAAGGTCCCCTTTTTTATATTATCGTTGTTTTTTACGAAAATGTAAAGAAAATTTTGATAAATTAAATGATAGCAATTTTTACAAACGATTTTGTATGTTTTCGGTTATGATATAAAGAGGTATGGAACGGAAAGGAGTGAATCAAATGATTCGGACGTGCGCAGTAACAAAAGATTTTGAGGTCGTTTATGACTTGCCGTTGCAAACGTTAAAAGGGGACGATATTTCTTGGTATTGGGTCGATTTTCATGAGCCGACTGATGAAGAAACGAAATTGTTGGCAGATTTTTTTCACTTCCACCCGCTAGCAATTGAAGATTGTTTAGAATATGTCCAGCGCCCGAAACTTGATTTTTATGAGCAATATTTATTTGTCGTACTGCATTCGATTCACCAACATACGCTCGATGCAGAAGAAGTTGACCTATTTGTTGGGCACAATTTTATCGTTTCGTTTCATAAACAACCGATTAAAGGAGTTGATCAAGTGTGGATGCGTTTGAAAACGGACGAGGATTTCAAAATAGGTCCTTTGCATACGATGTATTGCCTGTTAGATAAGTTAGTCGGCGAATATTTTCCGTTCATTTATCATATAGAGGATGTATTGAATGAATTGGAAGAAAACCCGGATATTGAAAGGATATTTGATATTCGCAGAGATTTATCCAAGCTTCGTCGAACAATTGTGCCGATGCGCGATTTGTTGTACCGAGTTATTCATTCGGATCGGTTAGAAAGAATGAAGGAGCGACAAATTTATTTTCATGACATTTATGACCACCTTTTGAAACTTGTAGAGATGATTGAAGAAAATCGAGAAATTACGTCCGATATTCGGGACAGTTATTTGTCATTGAACTCCAACCGTATGAATACGATTATGATGACATTAACAGTGATTACGACCATTTTTATGCCGCTTACTTTTATTGTCGGTGTGTACGGAATGAATTTTGATTATATGCCAGAATTACATTGGAAATATGGCTATTTCACGGTGCTTGCGGTCATGGGAATCATTGCGGTCACCATGTTTCTTTGGTTTAAGAAAAACGGATGGATTCGTTTTCATAAGGAAGATCGTTAAGGGAGGACACAAGATGAAACGAATTGCAGTTATTGGACAATCAGGGGAGATTCCGGACGACGTTCGCCAAATGGCAGAAGCTGTCGGAGCGGAAATTGCCAAGCGGAAAGCAGTGTTGTTAACCGGTGGAGGAAGCGGCGTGATGGAAGCTGCTTCGAAAGGGGCGAAAGAAGCTGGAGGACTTGTCATCGGTATTTTAGCGGGGGACCGTACCGATGTAGCGAACGATTATTTAGACGTGCCGATTACGACAGGGCTGCATTTTGATTTTCGTAGCTTAATTCTCGTGCATTCGTCTGATGCGCTTATTATGATTCGCGGCGGCAACGGGACGCTCGGGGAATTGTCCGCCGCTTATATGAATCGAAAGCCGGTGGTGATTATTGAAACGTCAGGAGGATGGGCAGCGAAAATAAAAGAGGTGGCGTATGAAGGCGGTTATTTAGACGAGCGCCGCACAATTGAAATCGCGTTTTGTGACTCAGCGGAAAAAGCGGTCGACTTAGCCTTTCGCCGCAGCGAAGAGCCGTTAGACGAAGAAAAAAACACCGGACGAATTGGCGATTAAAACGAAAAGCGAAGGCGACTGGTTAGCTCTCGAATCGGAGCGTTCGTGTGTATACGTCGAACAGAGAAAAAGCCCGATAAGGCAATTCTACCTTATTGGGCTTTTTTAGTTGCTGTAAACTGGTCGGTTAGACGTGCAGACCCCATAAAGAAAATGAGGACGATGGCGATGATGACTGGAATAGTTGCCCAAGAAAACATCGTCGCGATAGAGTCTGCCAAGGCGTCCACAATTTTTTGCAATACTTCTTTCGGAATGTGGGCGCGCGCTTCTTTTGAAAGCAATACGCGCGAATCGCCAGATGGATTGAATTGTTTCATCATCGGCAGCGCTTTTTCTAATTTGTCCATCAATAAATGGTTTTGAATCGTACCGTAAATCGTTACCCCTAATGTCATACCGATGGAACGGAAGAAGGTGTTTGTCGAGTTTGCAGTCCCGCGCTCACGCATATCCAACCCGTGAATGGACGACATGCTCAATAGCGGGAACGAGAACCCGACACCGATTCCAGTAATAATCATATAGATAGTGACGACAGAACGAGCCGTATCGGCGGTTAACGTACTTAATAAATAAATGCCTGTTAAAAAAAGAATGCCAGAAATAATCATTAAATTGCGGTACGACGTCTTTGCCGCAAACCGTCCACCAATTTGGCTACCAACAACAGAGCCGAGCATCATTGGCGTTAAAATGAGCCCAGAGTTTGTCGCCGTCCCGCCATATACCCCTTGAACGAAAATCGGAATGAAAATCGTGCCGAGAATGAACGTCGCGCCATATAAAAAGCCGATTCCTTGTGCGGTCGCAAACAGCCGCTTTTTAAACAAATGAAACGGGATGACCGGATCGGTTGCTTTCGTTTCCGCCCAGAAAAATAGAGCAAGGAAAACAGCAAAACCGCTAAATAAACTAATAATTACCGATGAATCCCATGCATACTCTTTGCCGCCAAGCTCTAAAGCGAACATCAAGCAAAGAACGGACGATACGAGCAAAATCGCTCCCCACCAGTCAATTTTTTGCTCCCGGTGTTCTAGTGATTCAAAATAAAATTTACCGATGAAGAAAAGTGACAATAGACCAAGCGGAACGTTTACATAAAATACCCAGCGCCAGTCGATATAATCGGTAATATATGCCCCTAACAGTGGACCAAATACGCTTGAAATACCGAAAACAGCGCCAAACAATCCAGACATTTTTCCGCGTTGTTCCGGCGGAAACGTGTCAAACATAATGGTGAATGCAATCGGCATTAACGCACCGCCGCCTAGTCCTTGAATGGCACGAAATAAGCTCAATTGCACCATATCTTGGGCAAGTCCGCAAAGAACGGAGCCAACTAGAAAAAGTGTCAAGCCCGACACATAAAATAATTTTCGACCGTACATATCGGAAAGTTTCCCGAAAATTGGCATGCCGGCGACACTGGCAATCATATACGCGGATGTAACCCAAACAAACTGATCGAGTCCACCGAGTTCTGATACGATTGTTCCCATCGCCGTTGCGACGATTGTGTTGTCCATCGCCGCCATTAAAATGCCAAGCAATAATCCAATGACGACAAACGTTCGTTTGCTTTCTTTTTTCATGCTCTTTTCCCCTTTTTTCTAAATGAGTAAACATATCTCTATTATAATCAAAGTTATTGATGTAGCAAGAAAAATGGACTATCTCACTTGGAAGCGTCATACGATAAAGTGATGGAGTTTTCACAAAAGGAGGGGCCGATATGAACTTAGATCCATACGGGGCGTTTTCGGCATATGTGCCGGGATTTACGGAAATGCTAATCGACTATTACGACCGACAGCAACGTGAACGCGATCAAGAATTGGATAATATTTGGCGCATGATTCGCCCGATGTTGCAGCCGCTATATACTACGCTTGGACAATATTATGTGCCGCGCAACGTTTCCCGTCATATTTTTCGTGTCGTCGTTCAACTGGCGCTGCAACATAAAAGTGAAGTGAGTGGTTCGCTTGACCAACGCGTGCAGCAATTATTTTATATCGTAAAAACGAATTCCCCATGGATAACGGTTGTTTTACAAGCGTATCGAGTACCAGAAAAAGAAATCGAGCATATCGTGAAAACGGTTATTCGCGCCGTGCTCGAACATATCGGTTATCAGCCGGAACAAGAATTTAGCAAGTGGGAAAGTATTGGTGGGGTTTTATCGTCTGGGCCTGCCGCCGCTTCTTGGGGAGGGAACCGTTTAGATGTATTTGCCCGTGGTCCGGAACATGAATTGTTGCATAAATGGTGGGACGGGGGACGCTGGAGCGATTGGGAACACCTTTCAGGAACATTAACATCCTCTCCAGCGGCTGTTTCATGGGGGAGAAATCGGATAGATGTATTTGCGCGCGGCCCAGAACATGAGTTGTTGCATAAATGGTGGGACGGAGAGCGTTGGAGTGATTGGGAAAACTTAGGGGGAGTGTTAACGTCAAGCCCAGCGGTTGCTTCGTGGGGAGAAAATCGCCTCGACGTATTTGTCCGCGGGGAAAATCGCCACTTATACCATAAATGGTGGGACGGGGTACGTTGGAGTGATTGGGAAAACTTAGGGGGAATAATCACCTCTGCCCCAGAAGCTGTTTCATGGGGAGAAAACCGAATCGATGTGTTTGCTCGCGGCACGAAACGCCAACTATTGCATAAATGGTGGGACGGAGAGCGTTGGAGCGACTGGGAAGACCTTGGCGGGGTGTTAACCTCTAGTCCAGCAGCGGCTTCTCGCCGCGCGAATCGGCTAGATGTATTTGCGCGCGGGGCAAACGAAGAGCTGTTGTATAAATATTGGGATGGAGAACGATGGAGTGATTTTCTCCATTTGGACGGTCGGATTACGTCCGAACCAGCGGCTGTTTCATCGGGGAGAAATCGCCTCGACGTGTTTGCCCGCGGCGAGCGTCACGATTTATTGCACCGTTGGAAAGGGTAACGAACATTACGCGCTTGGAACGAAGTCCAAGCGCGTGATTTACTTTCCTAAAAAACAATGCATCGATATGAAAAA
The DNA here is from genome assembly GCF_014196205.1 of Anoxybacteroides voinovskiense. GTDB lineage: Bacteria > Bacillota > Bacilli > Bacillales > Anoxybacillaceae > Anoxybacteroides > Anoxybacteroides voinovskiense. The sequence continues at coordinate 8,426 of NZ_JACIDE010000021.1, forward strand.
TTGTGGTACAATGAGGGGCGATGGCTGGAAGAGATGGAGGAAAATCGAGAATGCTCTTAATGATTAAACCTCTTATTGTGAATATCACAATATTATTGTCATTAACGTTTAACGCTAATTTGTTTTTTCCGTTTCGTGAACGAATCATTTTGACGCTACGTCAACAAGTTGTTTACGGGCTTGTGTCGGCGTTTGCAGCGGCATTATGCATGTTTTATCCGATTGAAACGTTAGGCGAAACGAATTTTGATTTTCGGATGATTGTCATTTTAATTGTGACGCTATATGTCGGATGGATTGCCGGCGGAATATGTACGGCGATTGTTGTTATCATGCGGCTATTGATTGGTGGTTCGTTTGCATGGATTGGCGTGCTCGTATCGCTTGTGGCGTTTGCTGTGGCGTTATTGTTTCGCCCAGTATATATGAAAGCGCAGCATAAATGGATGTACGCTATTGTTATTGCTGTTTTGTATTCTTTTTTTTATTTTACCATTATTGTTCAGACTGTTTCTTTTTTGAGCGTGGATTTTTATCTTGTCTATTTTGCGATGTTTTTGTTGACATATATGATGGTCTATTTTTTAATTGAGCGCCTGATTATGTATAACCATCAGTTTGATGAGATGGTATATGTCGATAAGTTGACGATGGTCAGCGAAATGGCGGCATCATTTGCTCATGAAATTCGCAACCCAATTACAACGGTGCGCGGGTTTATTCAATTGTTGCAAACAAGCACGAAAGACGAACAGCTGCAACAATTCGCCCCGCTCATTTTAGAAGAGCTAGACCGCGCCAATAAAATTATTACCGACTATTTGCAGTTGGCGAAGCCGAACGATTTTCGCGTCCGACCGATCGATTTGCATCATGTGCTTCGCGATTGTGTGCAGCTGATTCAGCCGTTAGGGGCATTTGCAAACGTAGCGGTTGAGTGGGATCGCCATGGCGAATGTCGCGTATTGGGCGATGAACAATATTTAAAACAGTCGCTTTTAAATATTATGAAAAATGCAATTGAAGCGATTGAAGGTAGCGGGGTTGTGAAAATTTCCACCGAAGCGCATTCGCAGCGCAATGTGGTAAAAGTGATTATTGAAGATAACGGCAAAGGAATGACGGAAGAAGAATTGAAAAAAATCGGCTTGCCGTACTATACGACAAAATCGAAAGGGACAGGGCTAGGAAGCATGATTTCGAACCGCTTAATTCGCGAAATGGGCGGAACGATTCATTATACGAGCCAACTCGGCAAAGGAACGCGCGTCGAAATTACGCTGCCGCTTGTAAAATAGCTTGATAAGACAACCCGCTCAAGTCATATATATGAAGAAAAAAGCGAAAGGGATGAGAAGATGGCGAGAGCGGTTTGGGGAGTGGATTCAGCAGCAAAGGTGACCGAACAGCTTTTTTATTGCGTCAAAAATGAACTTGGCTATCCGAAATTTTGGGGGCGGTATTTAACCGATGTTCCGAACGTATCGGACGGTTTAACGCGGCAAGAAATTACGTTGTTGCGGAATTATGGCGTGCATCTTTTGCCCATTTATAATGCGTTTCGCCAAGCGACAGGTTTTTCCAATGGGCAAATAGCTGCTCGTAATGCCGCTTTTCACGCACGGCGGCTTGGAATTCCGAAAAATAAAGTGTTGTTTGCGAACATCGAAGATTTTTTTGCTGTTGATGCCGCCTGGATTCGCGCATGGGTAGAAACGTTGTATCCAACAGGGTATCGCCCAGGGCTGTACGCAGACCCAACGAAAGGTGATTTTGCCAAAGCATATTGTGAAGCGGTGCAACAACAAAATAAAGTCGCTGTCCAAGCGATTATTTGGAGTTCTGCGCCTCGCACTGGCACGACAAGCGAGCAACGGGCACCAAAATATGCGCCTGCGTCTCCTAGTTGCAAAGCAAACGTATGGGCGTGGCAATATGGTCGCGATGCACAAAGCTGCCCTGTCGATACGAATTTAGCTGACCGAAGATTGCTTGAATTTTTGTATTAAAGGTTGCCAGCATGGCAGCCTTTTTGCGTAAATGATAAAATAGGAAATAAGTGTAGAAAGAAAATGGTTTCGTCTTTCGATTCGACAAAATATAATAAATATAGACATATTATGATGAGAGGGCGTTTATAGGATGGAGAAAAAACGTGAAATTTTATTAGAGAGCGGAACGAATGAATTAGAGATTGTCGAATTTTTCATTGGCGCAAACCCGTTTGCCATTAACGTGATGAAAGTGCGGGAAATTTTAAACCCTGTGCCGACGACAAAAGTGCCGCACGCTCATCCGCATGTTGAAGGGATTATCGAGTTGCGCGGGGAGGTGCTTCCGGTCGTTGATATGGCGAAAGCGCTCGGCTTGCCTCCTTCGGAAACACCAGCACAAGATAAATTTATCGTTGCGGAATTTAATCAGCAAAAAGTCGTGTTTCACGTGCACAACGTGACGCGCATTCACCGCATTTCGTGGAAACAAATCGAAAAACCGTCGCAAATGTACCAAGGAATTGACGGACAAATTATTGGGGTCATTAAGCTTGACGGCAAAATGATTTTACTGCTTGATTTTGAAAAAATAATTGTCGATATCAATCCACAAACAGGAATTAACGTCGAGCAAGTAAAAAAGCTTGGCAAGCGAGAACGGTCCAATAAAAAAATTGTCGTTGCAGAAGATTCGCCATTGTTGCGCAAACTGTTGCACGATACGCTTGCGGAAGCAGGATATGTATTTGTCGAGTTTTTTGAAAACGGAGAAGAAGCACTTCGCTATTTACAGACGATTGTGAAAGAAGGAACGCCGATTGAGCAAGAAGTGCAGCTTGTTATTACCGATATTGAAATGCCGCAAATGGATGGTCACCACCTGACAAAGCGCATTCGGGAAGACGAGCGATTAAAAAAATTGCCAGTCGTCATTTTCTCGTCGCTTATTACCGACGACCTTCGCCATAAAGGGGAGAAGGTCGGGGCAACCGCGCAAGTAAGTAAGCCGGAAATTGGAGAGTTAGTGAAAGTGATTGATCAATACGTTTTATAATGATCCATCATAACGAGTAAGGGGATCGCTAATGGATAAATACAAACAATATTTTTTTCAAAATATCCGTAAAAAGCTTGAGGAATGGGAAGCGGTTGAAACGATTCCACATCAGGAAGTGTATCGTTTTCTTCATTCGATGGCGGGAACTGCTGCAATTATCGGCTTAGAGGACGTTGGGAAAAAGGCTCGTCAATTAATGGATGCGTTAAATGAAAACGACGACAAAATGTGGTCGGTTGACGATGTGAAGCAATATATATTTGACTTATTAGAGTCATGTTACGAAAACGGAGAAGGCGCGCTTGCTTCGTTTCGCGGGAAACGGGCGAAGCAAGGCGAGGAGCCGGTGATTTTATTAATTGATGATGATACGTCGTTTTTAATGTATATGAAAGAGAAGTTGGAGAATATTGGATGGTATGTCGTTGCGATTGCCAATCCAGAAAAAGCAATTACGTCGTTTTATGACGTTCGCCCAGATTGTGTCGTCATTGACATTCATATGAAAGAAACAGACGGTTTTGCTGTATTAGAATTTTTAAAAGAGAAACTAAAGCAGCAGTTCATCCCAACGATGATGGTTAGCGTCGACAATAGCAAAGACGTGCGAATAAAAAGCTATGAAATGGGCGCGGACGATTTTATTCAAAAACCGTTCGATTTAGATGAATTTATTGTACGTGTCAAACGACAGCTCGAACGAAAAAGACATATTGACGAAGTGTTATTGCTTGATGAATTAACACATGTGTATAACCGCAAATATTTAAAGCAAGCATATGCCTTATTACAGAGCGAATGGCAGCGCTTAAAAGAGCCGTTTTGTTTAGCTGTTCTCGATCTTGACCATTTTAAGCAAGTAAACGACCGTCACGGTCATTTAGTTGGCGATGTCGTATTACGGGAGTTTGCTAACTTTTTAAAACAAGGGCTACGCGTAAGCGATATTATCGTCCGTTTTGGCGGTGAAGAGTTTGTCGTATTGTTTCCAAAAACGCAGTTGAGTGAGGCACGCGACGCGCTTAACCGCCTGCGCGAAACGTTTATGAAGCATACGTTTCACGAAGGAAACACGACGTTTTCTTGCACGTTTTCGTGCGGAGTCGTCGAAATTACAGATGCAAGCGAGCCGCTCGAACATTGGCTTCGTCTTGCCGATAACGCCTTATATGAAGCGAAAGAAAATGGGCGAAACCAAGTCGTTAGCGCAGCTTCTTCCCAAGTAGCCGCCCATCCAAAAGTGATGAAAATTGCTGTCGTAGACGATGACCCGATTATGCGAACGATTATTACCGACATCGTCACCAAACTGCCTTGTAACGGAAAAGTAAAGCATGAACTGCAAACGTTTAAAGATGGGATCGAATTTATTGCGTCGGATTGGCATCAAGACGAATCCGCATGCTTAGTTCTTTTAGACGGCGTTATGCCGAAAATGGACGGCTTAGAAGTATTGCAGTGGATTCGCACACAAAAACGTTCCGACCGCTACAAAGTCATTATGCTTACATCAAGGCGAAGCGAAAGCGACATCGCTCGCGCACTTGAACTTGGCGCGGACGATTATATGACGAAACCGTTTAAATTACTTGAACTTGAGGCAAGAATATGCCAAATGATGAAAAGGATGAGTTAAGTGCGACAGCCAGCTATCGTTTACTTTTTCGTTCTGTTTATAAGCTTGCTCATCGTATTAACAAGTTTGTTTCTTTATCTTGTTATCCGAAAGGCAGCCGAAAATGAAAGGCGACGGAAAATTGATGCGTATAAAACTTCTTATCAACAAACCGTCTTTCGTTACTTAAACGAAGGGATTGGCGAAGGGGAGCTTTCGTGTCGCTCCCCGCTAAAACAACAGGCGCTCCTTGAATTGTTCGAAGAGTTTTCGAGATTAATAGAAAGCGAGCATGTTCAAGCGCGCATTCGTGCATTCGCGGAAACCCATTTTCAACCAATGATTCGCAAGCAACTGTTTCATCGACGCTGGGGGGTTCGGATGAATGCGTTATTTTATATTGAAGATTTTCAGATGAAGGTGATGATTAACGATTTAGAGCGGCTATATCAATCGGCGAAATTAACAAAGAGCGAAGAAATTCAACTATTAAAAATATACGCGATATTCGACTGCCCTAAGCTTTATGAACGAATGCTTGCCCCGAAATATCCGTTGACGGAATTTGCGTACCGGCTATTGTTTCGCCATATGAACGATGAGACACTGAAAGCGATCGTTCACCGTTTCGCACAATGGCCGCCGCTGATGCAATATGCGTTCATCGATATTGTAGGGATTCGTAATCGAAGCGAATATGGCGTGTATTTAGAGCAATTGCTAGAAAGCGAGTCTGAAGAAATTCGCATTCGTTCGTTGAAAGCGATGGCGACAATGGGGTATTTTCTTTCACACGAAAAACTAATCCACTTCCTTTCGTCCCCGCTATGGCAAGAGCGGCTGATGGCGATAAAAGTGTGCGGAAAAATCCGCGCCAATGAATGTATCCCACACCTCGTTTCGCTATTGTCTGACCCAATATTTTCTGTGCGTTCGCAAGCTGCACAGGCGCTATTGCGGATGGAAAACGGTTCACAATGGCTAAAAGAAGTCGCAACTTCTGCAGACGACCCGTTTGCCCGCGATATGGCGCGCGAATGGCTAGAAAGAGGGGTGGAAGTATGGGGATAGATATATGGTATACGTTCGTTTCCGTTGTCGGGTGGTTTGTCTTTTTGTTTATGGTGGCAGTTATCGCCTTTTACACATTTTTATTGCTCGTTTCCCTCGTCCAACTTCGCAAATCATATCAATTAGATGAGTGGGAACCGTACGAAGAACTGCTCGATGTTAGTTATGCGAAACCGCTCTCGATCTTAGTTCCAGCGTATAACGAATCGGCCGGAATTTTTGGAACGGTTCGGTCGCTGCTAAGCATCGAATATCCTGAATATGAAATTATTGTCATTAACGACGGTTCGACCGATGATACGCTTGCAAAGTTAATCGAGTCGTTTCAGCTTGTGCGTATCAACCACGTCATTCGTCAGCAGCTAAAAACAAAACGAGTGAAAGCGGTATACCGTTCGAAGCTGTATCGGCATTTATTTGTCATCGATAAAGAAAATGGTGGCAAGGCAGACGCATTAAACGCAGGCATTAACGTGTCGCGCTATCCGTATTTTTGCTCGATTGATGGCGATTCGGTGCTAGAGCGAAGTGCGTTTTTAAAAGTGATGAAGCCGATTATTGATTCCGATGGGGAAGTCATTGCTTCCGGCGGGAGTATCCGCATCGCAAACGGCTGTGAAATTGAAAGTGGGGAAATTGTGAAAGTTGGCTTATCGCGTCATCCGCTTGTTGTTATGCAAGTAATTGAATATTTGCGCGCGTTTTTAATGGGACGAATCGGGTTAAGCCGCCATAATTTACTGCTTATCGTATCTGGTGCGTTCGGTGTGTTTTCGAAACGATGGGTCATTGAAGCGGGTGGATACGCCCATACAGTTGGGGAAGATATGGAATTAGTCGTTAGGCTTCATCGCTTAATAAAAGAACGAAAAGAGTCGAAAAAAATTGTGTACGTTCCTGACCCTGTTTGTTGGACAGAGGCGCCTGAATCATTGAAATATTTGCGGCGGCAACGAAGCCGGTGGCATCGCGGCTTATTGGAAAGCTTATGGATACATCGCCGCCTCATTTTTAACCCTAAATATGGCTCGATTGGGCTTGTTTCCATGCCGTATTTTTTATTCATCGAATTTTTCGGTCCAGTCGTCGAATTGCTTGGATATGTCGTGATGCTCGTCTCGCTATTTTTCGGCGGCGTATATATCGAATTTGCGATTCTACTTTTTTTATTATCGGTTATTTACGGCTCGGTTTTTTCGATGGCTGCCGTGCTTTTAGAAGAATGGACGGTACGAAAATTTCCGAACGTATCCGACATCGTTCGTTTATTTCTATTTTCGCTCACCGAGTCGCTATGGTATCGCCCATTAACGGTATGGTGGCGCTGTGAAGGGATTGTTGATGTGCTTCGGAAAAAGAGAGGATGGGGAGAAATGACAAGAAAAGGTGTGTCGAAATGAAAGAGCGTCGTGTTACTCGCATATTGCTTCTATATCTTCTGTTGCTTCTTGCGCTCGTTTCCTCGCCATATTGGCTTTGGCAGTTAAAGCCGGCAAAACCATTAAATTTACTAATTATGGATAAAACGGTTCCTGACGCGACGTATCGTGAACATAAAGGGCTTGTCTGGCTATTAAGCCAACAAAAATACGTATTTAGCGACGGAACACCGTATGATTTAGCAAACGATTATGTCGGGTTTGTGCCGAAAAAAAATGGGGAATATGCGGTGCGGCAGCTTCCCCGTTCGCTTTCGCGCTATGATGCCGTTTACGTTGCTGATACGTATGGCGTGTATGAAGAGGAATTTTTGAAAAACGACAAAACAGGCAAACGTTCAGCAAAAATATACGGTGGGCTAACGGAAAAAGAGGTAAATGCTCTCCATCAGTTTGTGATGGCAGGTGGAAAAACGCTTCTCGCCGAGTTTAACTCGTTCGCCCATCCGACGCCGATAAACGTCCGAAAGCAGTTTTATTCGCTGTTAAACGTCGAATGGTCGGGATGGATTGGTCGGTATTTTCCGAACTTGCAAAGTCGGGAAGTGCCTGTTTGGGTGAAAGACAACTACGAAAAACAATACGGGCGTCCGTTTCGCTTTCGTGGCGCTGGGATTGTGCTCGTCGACGAAAACGACCGGCTGGTAGTGCTTGACCGGCAAATGATTGGGAAAAAAGGGGTCACGTTTTCGACGACAAAAGCGGGGGAAGCGCAACTCGGAGAACAAATTACTACTCCGTATTCGTATTGGTTTGATATCGTTACCCCGCTCAATCCAAACGAAGTATTAGCAACGTATACGTTGTCGCTATCGGCACGTGGAGAAGATACGTTGCGCGCGCTCGGATTGCCAACAAAATTTCCTGCGGTCGTCCATCATACGAATCGCGTCTATAACGCGTATTATTTTTGTGGAGACTACGCGGATGAAGCGGAAGTACCGGACATTTACGAAACGGTTGGCTTTACGACATGGCGAAAATGGATGGCTACCGATAGCCCAGACAACGCGTCATCATTTTATTGGAAAGCGTATGTCCCAATGATGACCGAGATTTTACAAAATATAACGAAGCCACACAACACACTGAAAGCGACGGTACAAACGCCGAAAGTGGACGGGATTCACCTTGCTGGTACGGTCGGAAAAGATTATTTGCAAATCTATCGAAACGGGAAATGGACGAATTTATTGATTAAAGGTGTCAATATGGGCATTTCGAAACCGGGCGCATTTCCTGGCGAAACGGCGATTACGAAAGAACAATATTTCCGCTGGTTTAAGCAAATTGGCGCGATGGGGGCAAACGCGGTGCGCATCTATACGATTCATCCGCCAGCCTTTTACGAAGCGTTTTATGAATATAACCAAATTGCCGCGCGTCCGCTTTATTTATTCCATGGGGTATGGGTAAACGAAGAAACGCTCTTGCGGACGAACGATGCGTTTGCGAAAGCAAATACGGATGAATTCGCCACGGAAATCAAACGAACGATCGACATCGTCCACGGAAAAGCGAATGTGCCGAAACGAAGAGGGCATGCAAGCGGGGCGTATCGTTACGACATTTCGCCGTATGTGCTCGGCTGGATTTTCGGCATTGAGTGGGATCCGACCGTAGTGAAAGCGACAAATGACAAACATAAAGGGCTTGTGGATTATAAAGGGACATACATTCAGACAGAAAAAGCACAGCCGTTTGAAATTTGGCTCGCGCAAATGATCGATGAAGCGATCGATTATGAAACGAAGACGTACCATTGGCAACGCCCGGTGAGCTTTACAAATTGGGTGACGACCGACTTATTAACGCATCCGAGCGAGCCGCTCGAAAAAGAAGACATGGTCACCGTCAACCCGAATGTGATGAAAAAGACAACCAATTTGCATAGCGGACTATTTGCCTCGTATCATATTTATCCGTACTATCCAGACTTTTTAAACTATGAAAAGAAATATGTCGACTATATCGATCATCGTGGGCAAAAAAACAACTATGCCGGCTACTTGCACGATATGAAACAAGCGCATGACATGCCCGTATTAGTCGCGGAATTCGGTGTTCCGTCGTCACGAGGAATGACGCACCGTAACGTGTATGGGATGAATCAGGGGTTTCATTCGGAAAAAGAGCAAGGCGAAATCGACGGGAAGTTATTTGAAGACATTGTGCAGGAAAAAATGGCGGGCGGTCTTGTGTTTGTTTGGCAAGACGAATGGTTTAAACGAACGTGGAACACGATGGACTACGACGACCCGAATCGGCGTCCGTTTTGGTCGAACGCGCAAACAAACGAACAACAATTTGGGTTGCTCAGCTTTGACCCTGGCAAAGATGCTACGGATATGATTAAAGTCGACGGTCGCGCGCAAGATTGGGCGTTTACTGAAGGGACGCAAGCGTTTCGTGAAAAAGGGCGTGCGCTGTATGTAACAAGCGACGAACGGTACGTCTATTTGCGCATCGACACGACGATTGCAACCAATAAAACGACGTACGTGTTATTCAACACGATTCCAAACCAAGGACAATCGCGGATTTTACACGTGCCAAACGTAAAAACGTCTGATATTGATTTTATTTTAGAAATAAAGGGGACGACGGAAGCGCGATTATGGGTAGACAGCTATTACGATACGTTTTATTATCATTATGGGCATTTATTGCACATGATTAAAGAAGCACCGTATGCCAAAAAGAAAGATAACGGCGTATATCACCCGATTCGTTTGACGCTCAACAAACAATTGGACGTTGGCGGGAAAAAAGTGCCGTTTCAGTCGTACGAAACAGGAGTTTTCCGATTTGGGACAGCCAATCCAGAAGATAAGAACTATGATTCGCTCACGGATATTAGCGTCAACGCTAAGCGAACGATGTACGAAATTCGTATTCCGTGGCTCCTTCTTAATATAAAAGACCCGAGCACGCGTGAAGCGATGGGCGATGTTTGGTCAGGAGGGCTAACAAGCAACGTGCATTTGGACGGAATTCGTATCGGGCTATATGAAACAGATGGAAAAACATCGTTCGCTTATCCTACGCTACAAAACGATGCATTGCCTGCCAATCAGTTTTATCATTACCAATGGCAACCGTGGGAAGAGCCCGTATATCATGAACGGCTCAAACAATCGTATGAGGAACTGAAAAAAGTGTTTGAACGGGAAGGAGACTAATGGGAATGGCGAAAATTTTGCTTGCGGAAGATGAAGAAGTATTGCGGATGTTAGTCGTCGATACGCTCGAAGACGAAGGATATGAAATTGATGAGGCGTGCGACGGGCAAGAAGCGATTGAACTCATTAAAGAAAATGAGTATGACTTAATTTTGCTTGACTACATGATGCCGATTTATACAGGGCTCGAAGTGATTCAACAAGTGCGCGAACTCCCTGAGAAAAAGCACGTGAAAATTATGATGCTGTCCGCCAAAAGCCAGCAGGCGGATCAGCAGCGCGTGCTCGAAGCTGGCGCGGATTATTTTATGGCAAAACCGTACAGCCCGCTAGAGCTAGTAAAACGAATCGAGGAGATTTTGCATGGAGAAAATTAGCCGCTATTTTCGCCAAAGTTTAACGCGACAATTTATTGGACTAATGAGCCTATTTATCGTCCTTTTTTTAGTCGGGGGAGCACTCGTTCTTTGGAAACAGCAGACGCTTGTCAATACGTTTGAAGCAAAGCGTGAGCAATTGCAACAGAAGGAAAGATATGCCGAGCAGCTAGATCGAGCGTTTACCCAAGCATTTTTCGACGCTCGCGGCTATTTGGCGTTTGGACGAAAAGAGTTTAAACAAAGCATTTATCAACAAAAAGAGCAAGTGGTAGCAACGATGCAAAAGCTAAAGCCGCTTGCGAAAACAGCAGAAGACCGGCAGCTGTTAGAAGAGGCAGCGGCGTTTACATCGTATTATTTCGACGATTTAGTAAAAAAAGCGATTGCTGATTTTGAAGCAGGGAATATACAAGCGGTATTGAAAGCGTCGGAAAACGGTGGTACTGCCTCGATTCAACGGTTTCAAAAGCAGCTTTCGGAATATCACTCGTCATTAGTCGAGCAAATCGAAAATGAGTATAAACAGTTGAAAATGACACAGGCGCAACTGCAATATTCATTTTTATTGTTTATTTTTTTGATGATGCTTTTATTAATGAGCATTATGCGCATGATGGCGAAGCGAATCGGAAGACCGTTGAATGCGTTTGCGACGGCGGCGGAAAAATTTGCGCAAGAGGAAACAGATGTACATTGGTCGTTCGCAAATGAGCGAGATGACGAGATTGGAAAACTATCAAGGGCGTTCCAGAAAATGATCTATAGCATTCGGGAAAAAGAAGATAGCCTAGTTGCCCAAAACGAAGAATTGCTTGCCCAGCAAGACGAACTAGAGTCACAACAAGCGGAACTAGAGCAAGCGCTCGAAACGATGCAACGGAGAGAAGAAGAATTAAGGCGGCGAAACGAGTTTATTAACGGGCTTTCTAATTCGCTTGACAAACAAGAAGTGCTCGATAGCATTGTTTGTAATATATGCAAAGTAATGGATGCCGACCGCGGCATGATCGTATTGTTAAATGATAAAAAATCATATGCAGCGTTTGGGGTATCCGCACAAGGGGTACAGCAATTTTTACATGAGCTAGATAACGGAATGTACCAACGATTGCAGAAAACGAAGCAACCGTTTTCGGTAAAGCGAGAATTGCCGACGTCAGAGAAAGGGTATTACGAAGAAGCGCTTTATTCGTACGATTTGGTTTTGCCAGTGCTTTCTGCGCAGCGAGAAGTAGAAGCAATAATGATGTTTAGCCGTTTCCGCGGCGACTTTTCGCCGCATGAAATCGAAGAATATGAACGTTTGACGAAACAAGTGTCGATTTCGTTACAAAAAATTCGCTTATACGAAGAGTCGGAAAAAGACCGGCGCATGACGCAAGATATTTTAAATAACATTCAAGAAGGCATTCAACTTGTTGACATGCGCGGGGTAAACTTAATGATGAATACACAACTTGCGAACTTTTTACACGTGGATGTAAACGAAATTTCCGAAGCGCCGTATGAACAATGGAAATCGCTGCTGCTGCAAAAAGTAGTGGATGAGAAAAACTTGTCCGATTATTTAGATCGTGTTTTGCTGCACGATACACTGGAGACAAAATCGTTTACGTACCACGTTAAAGGCGAGAAAAAAGTGATCCATATGTACGCAGAGCCGCTTTATCGTGGAACGGAACGATTTGGTACGGTTTTTGTTCATCGTGACATTACGAAAGAGTTTGAAGTCGATCAAATGAAATCGGAGTTTGTTAGCACCGTCAGCCATGAACTGCGCACGCCGCTTTCTAGCGTGCTTGGCTTTACAGAATTAATGCTAAATAAAGAACTGAAGCCAGAGCGGCAGCGAAAATATTTAACGACGATATACCAAGAAGCAAAACGGCTGACTGCGCTTATTAACGACTTCTTAGACGTCCAGCGGATGGAATCCGGACGGCAAACGTACGACAAAAAATACGAAGATATCGTTCCGATTATTCAAAACGTTATTGAAACGCAAAAAGTAAACACAACGATTCATGAGTTTATGATTCAAAAAGAAACAAATCGGACAATTGTGCTTGGCGACCGCGACAAACTAGCGCAAGTGTTTACGAATTTACTGAGCAATGCGGTGAAATATTCCCCAGACGGCGGAAAAATAACGGTACGCATTTATGAACAAGGCGACCGGTTAGCGATTGACGTCACAGATGAAGGGCTTGGTATTCCAGCGGAGGCAATTCCGCATTTGTTCACGAAATTTTACCGTGTCGACAACTCTGACCGCCGCCGCATCGGTGGAACAGGGCTTGGGTTAGCGATTGTCAAAGAAATTGTGAAAGCACATGACGGAGAAATTGCTGTCACGTCTGAAGTGAAAAAAGGGAGTACGTTTACCATAAGCTTGCCGCTTGTTGCTGTCGAAACGGATCCACAAAACGACGTACCAATAGATAAAGGAATGAATGTAATTATTGTCGAAGATGACCGCAATTTAGCGTCATTATTAGAAGCAGAGCTATCCGATAGCGGTTTTTCCGTGAAAAGCTTTAAAAACGGAAAAGAGGCAATTGGGGCGATAAAAGCGGAAAAGCCGGCGGCAGTAGTGCTTGACATTATGCTTGAAGAAGGCGAAATGTCTGGATGGGACGTTCTTGAAAAAATGAAAGCAGACAAAGAGCTTTCTTCCATTCCAATTATTGTGTCATCCGCGCTTGAGGAAAAAGAAAAAGGATTGATGCTTGGGGCAAGCGATTATCTCATTAAGCCGTATCAACCGAGCCAGCTGACAAAAACGATTTTGCATATGTTATTAAAACAAGAACGCCAAGGCGAAATTTTAGTGCCGGTAACGGATGAAGAGGATAAATGATGTGAAGACTGCCTAGAACGGGCGGTCTTTTTTTGTTTAAAAAAAGGAATTTTATGCATAATAACGGTAATGGAGGGATGAAGATGTGGATTCCGTCATCGTTAGCAGAAGTGGAAGCAACGATTCAAGCGACGTGGGGCGAAACGCCCGATTTAGTCGTTTGTCGTTTAAACGTACGGCAGCTGAAAAAAGACGTAGTGCTTTTATATTTAGATAGCTTAGCAGATAAAAACTCGATTAATAATAACGTTTTGCAGCCCCTTCTTTTTGAAACACACGATGCAACAAACGTAGAAGAGGTAGCTGTTTTAATCGGGCAAAAAAAATATACAAATTTATGGTCAGAAGTTGAAACGGCTGTTTTTCAAGGGGAAAGCGTTTTATTTATTGACGGGGAGCAACAAGCGCTCCTTTTAGATACGCAAGGATGGCCGCAGCGAGCGATTGCTGAGCCGCAAGTCGAATCATCAATTAAAGGAGCGCATCAAGGGTTTATTGAAACGAGCGGAAAAAATATTGCCCTTATTCGTCGCTACCTTCCGAATCGAGAGTTAAAAGTGAAAGAGCTTGTCGTCGGAAGGAGAGGAAAAACAAAAGTGGCGCTTCTTTATTTAGAAGATGTTACCCATCCAGAAGTATTAAAAGAGTTAGAAGACCGCATTCGCATGATTGACGTCGATGCGGTCGTGAATACAGGCGAATTAATGCAGTTGATTGAAGATAATCCTTTTTCACCGTTTCCACAATTTTTGTTAACGGAACGTCCCGATGCTGCGGTTAGCAATTTGTTGCAAGGACGCATCGTCGTTGTTGTAGATCGTTCGCCAAGCGTCATGATTGCGCCGATGTCATTTATTGCGTTTTTTCAAACGATTGATGACTATAGTACGCGGTGGATGATTGCGACGTTTTTGCGGCTGTTGCGTACGTTAGCGTTTTTTATCGCCATTTTTTTGCCGTCGCTTTACATTGCGGCGATTTCCTTTCACTATGAACTATTGCCGCTCAATTTAATTTTAACGGTCGGCGAATCGCGCGAACAAGTGCCACTACCGCCGATATTGGAGGCGATTTTAATGGAATTAGCGATCGAAATGTTGCGCGAAGCAGGGCTTCGCTTGCCAGCGCCAATTGGACAAACGGTCGGGATTGTCGGCGGGGTCGTCATCGGGCAGGCAGCGGTGCAGGCAGGGCTCGTCAGCAACATTATGGTCGTTGTCGTTGCCATTACCGCAATTGGCTCGTTTATTATTCCAAACCCCGACATGTCCGAATCGGTGCGGTTGATTCGTTTTCCAATGATGATTGTTTCTTCGTTGTTCGGAGTCATTGGCATGGCGATTGGGTTGATGATTTTAGTCATTCATCTTGCATGTTTAGAATCGCTTGGCACTCCGTTTGGTAGCCCGTTTGCACCCGTTCGGTTTCGCGACTGGAAAGATACGGTCGTTCGTTTTCCACTTTGGACGATGCGTAGCCGTCCGCTCTCTGCCCATCCCATTCAGCTAAAACGACAAACGAAAACGAGGAAATGATAGATGGCGATGACACGTATCCCGCAAAACGAAATTACGATTTTTCAATACGTCTTTTTTATCGTCGGTGCACAAATCGGTATCGGCATTTTATCATTGCCGGCAGATGTGGCAAAGGGGAGCGGAACGGACGGCTGGATTGCGATTATTTTTGGCGGAGTGCTATCGATAATCGCTAGTTTAATTATCGTCTCCATTATGGAACAACATCCGCAAGATACGATTTTTGATTTGTTATTACGCTATTTTGGCAAATGGTTCGGGAAATTGCTGTCGCTTTTATTTTCGCTTTATGCGGCGCTGGCGGCAACGACAGTCGTATTTACGTCGATTCATCTCGTCCAAGTATGGGTGTTGCCGCAAACGTCGAACTACTGGATTATGATTTTGTTTATGATTCCAGGTTTTTTAGCTGCACGTCAAGGAGTGCGCATTCTCGGCCGGTATGCGGAAATCGTATTTTATATGACGCTTTGGATGCCGTTATTAATTGCCGTGCCGTTAAAAGACGGTCATTTGCTTCATTTATTGCCAGTCATTAAAGAAGGGTGGCTGCCGATTATAAAAACGGTGAAACAGACGATTTTATCGTTTTTAGGGTTTGAATTAGCGTTTTTGCTTTATCCATATGTGAAAGAAAAGCATTTAGCGAAAAAAGGGATTATTATCGCCAACGGCATTTCCATGGCAGCTTTTGTATTTGTGACGCTTGTCGGCTTTATTTTTTACAGCCCTGACGAAATTACCGAATACGTCTGGCCGACGTTGTCGTTATTAAAAACGATTGAGTTTCCGTTTATGGAACGGTTTGAAATTATTTTTTTAGCCGCATATTTATTTGTTTTATCGACAACAGGCATCCCGTATATTTTTACCGCTGTGTTCGGCATTGCGCACGTATTGGAACAGTACGACCATGTGCGCGTTCTCGTTGTTGGCGTTGGTCTGTATATTATTGTTTCGTTTTTATACACCCCGCCGTTCGCCGATTTACAAGCATTTTCTGATTGGTGGGGAAAAACAGGAACGATTGTTGGCTACATTTTTCCGGTCGTTTTATGGCTATATATGAAATTGTATCAATGGCTAAGAGGGGGAAAACCGTCATGAAAGCTGCTGCTTTATTGCTTTGTGTAGCACTTTTCTTATCCGGCTGCGGCATGAACACGAAGTTGGATTCCTTAACAATGACGTTAACGCTTGGGCTTGATACAGATGGAGGAAAATTGCTCTCGTATTCATCAAGCCCTGTGTTTAATAAAGATGCGAAAGAGCATACGGAAGTGATTGAAGTCAATGCGTCTTCCTTAAGGGAAGGACGGTATAAAATCGATTTATTTGCTTCTGGCCGGGCAGTCGGCGGGAAAATCCAAAACGTTGTGATCGGCAAAGCGCTTGCAAAGAAAAAAGAAATTCCTTCGTTGCTAGATGTGTTGTATCGCGATCCGAAAAACTCGACGACCGCTTTGCTCATCGTTTATGATGGACCAGTGAAAGAACTAATGGAATCGAAACAAAAAGATAAACCGCGCTTAGCGGTAGCGATTAAAGACTTAATTATGACAACGGCAGTAGATAAACAAACGGTCAAAACAAATTTACTCGATTTTCATCGAACACTATTTGATAAAGGATGTACACCGTTTGCATCAGAAATGACGCGGAAAAACGGGAAAATGATGGCGAACGGCACTGCGTTATTTGATAATAAAGGAAAATACGTCACTTCGCTGTCGCCGAAAGAAACGCCGTTTCTTCAGCTTTTGCGAAAAGAAATAAAACCGGCGATTCCGTTTACGCTCCGGACGGCGGCGTTGACAGGGAAAAAAGAAAATATTAGCGTATCGATAGAGCATGGAAAAGTTCGCTATGAAACACGGTATCGAAACGGTCGGTTTCAGTTTCATGTGCAAATCGATGCCGGGGTGATTATTACCGAAAAAATCGCCGATATTGACATCAGCAAAAAACAAAAGAAACTAGAAAAAATGATTGCTCACGAAATTAAAACAAAGACGACCGCCCTAGTAAAGACGTTTCAACATCATCACGTCGACCCAGTCGGTTTTGGGCTGTATGCGCGGGCGTATGAATATGACCATTGGAAAAAAGTCGAGAACGATTGGGGCAAAGCGTTTGCCGCAGCGGACGTTTCTGTGTCTGTGAAAGCAAAAGTAATTAGCTATGGGGTCATCCACTAGCGCTGACAGCTAACTAGCTGTCAGCGCTCCCCAAGCCGCTTAAATACAGGTTTTTGATATGGTCGCTTCGTTCGAGGCGGCTCGTTTTTTGTTTCTGTCATTCCTGTGTATGTTTGCAGTAACGCCTTTGCTTTCGAAAGCGGCATTTTTGCCATAGGATTGCGATAGGAACCGTTTAATGCACCAAGGTGTGGAAGTGTCGCGAAGTCTTCTTTCGTTGGAGGAATGTGAAAGTAATACTCACCGACAGCAACGAGTACGTCAGACTGCTGCTGGCTATATTTCGGATTTGGTGAAAAATGGAGCCCGACTTTTTTTGCTTTTCCTTCCGCAAGCAGTTTTTCAATCGCTTTTTTCTTAAGCGAATATAAAAATGAGGGGTTTAACGCTGTTTTCGCATGGCGGTTTACCGTAAAAATCGCTTTCGCCAAATTATCTATCGTTGGTTCTAAACGTTCCATAGCAAATCTCCTTTTCTTTTAGCTTGTCTACTACCTTTATTATACATCATAAACAGTTGTTTTCAATATTAGGTGTATGAGAATTGGGGCAGGTGCAACTATTTTTGTGAATCTTTCGTGTGCTATAATAAAAAAAAGCGTTGAAGGATGGACGGACATGAAAGAAAAATACGGCATTATTGATATTGGCTCAAACACGATTCGCTTAGTCATTTATGAACGACAAAAAAGCGGGCGATTGCGCGAAATGGAAAACGTAAAAGCGGTGGCGCGACTACGCAATTACTTAACAGATGAGCATATATTGACAGAAGAAGGAATTTTTTTATTGTTAGATACGCTCCGTAGCTTTCAAGAAATTACTCGCCATCATCAGCTCGAACGCGTCATATGCGTAGCGACCGCTACGATTCGTCAAGCGAAAAATAAGCAAGAAATTATCGAGCTAGTAGAAAAAAACACAGATTTTCGCATGCGCGTTTTAACGGGAGAAGAAGAAGCGTATTACGGCTTTTTGGCGGTTGTCAACTCGACGGCGATTACGGAAGCGATTACGGTCGACATCGGCGGCGGAAGTACGGAAGTCACCTATTATAAAGATCGAGAATTGCTTGAATCATACAGCTTTCCGTTCGGGGCGCTGTCGCTAAGACAAGCGTTTGTTGCCGGCAACGTGCCGACAGAAGAAGAGTTGAAGCGCTTGTCGGTTTATTTGACGGAGCAATTTCAGTCGCTACCGTGGCTCGTAGAAAAAAAAGTGCCGCTCGTTGCGATGGGCGGGAGCGCACGCAATATTGTGCAAATTCATCAGCTGATGAAGCAATATCCGTTAGCGGGCGTCCACCAATATGAAATGAAACGGAAGCATTTGCTTGACGTTCGGAAGTTGTTAACATCGTTATCGTTTGAAGAACTGCAAAAACTAGAAGGATTGTCGAAAGACCGTGCCGATTTAATTATCCCTGCGCTCGAAGTATTTTGTGCGCTGTACGATGCTGTCGATGCTTCTTCTTTTGTGTTAAGCCGGAAAGGCTTGCGCGACGGCATTTTTTACGAAGAATTGATTCAACCGTTCGGCACGCGGCTATTTCCGAACGTACTGCAAGAAAGCTTTTACGAATTGGCGCAAGACTATGACATCCGTTTAGACGACGTTCAGCACGTAAATCAGCTATTAGCGCAGCTTGTGGCACAAATTCGCCAGCTAGAGCTTTATCCGATTACAGAAGAGGATGTACGCGACATGAAGCAGGCGGCGCACGTCTTTTATTTAGGGCAATATATTGACGAAGAGGCGAGTAGCCAACATACGTTTTATTTGTTGGCGAACCGTACAATCGACGGATTAATGCATAAAGACCGGGTGAAGCTTGCCTTAATCGCTTCGTACAAAAATAAACCGTTGTTTAAGCAATATATCGCGCCATTTTCCGATTGGTTTTCTAAAGACGAGCAGCGAAGAATGCGGTTTATTGGTGCGCTCGTCAAATTTGCTCATAGCTTAAACGATACGAAACGAAAAATCGTTCAACATATTGCGCTGACGAAACAGCCAGAGGCGATTGTCATGGATATTACGTGCACCGGTGATTTTCGCGCCGAAGAATACCAAGCAGAAAAAAATAAAAAACAGCTTGAAAAACTATGGAAACAACCGATTGAATTACGGTTTCGACAATAAGGCAGGGAAGACGATGATGGGACTAAATAATCCAAACTATTACAATAATCGAGAATTAAGCTGGCTCGCGTTTAATGAACGCGTGTTACAAGAAGCGTTCGATGAGCGAAATCCGCTGTTGGAGCGACTCAAATTTTTAGCGATTTTCAGTTCCAATTTAGATGAATTTTTTATGGTGAGAGTAGCGGGCTTGAAAGACCAAGTGAAAGCAGGCTTTAATAAGCCGGAAAATAAAGCAGGCTTGACGCCGAAGCAACAGCTAAAGCGCATTTCCGAAAAAGTGCATGAACTAGTGCGCTCGCAATATCGGCTGTATAACGATGTATTGTTACCGATGTTAAGGGAAGAAGGGATTCGGCTTATTTCGATGGAACAAGTAACGGACGAGCAGCGTGCATTTTTGTATACGTATTTTATAGAACAAATTTTTCCAGTATTGACACCGATGGCGGTCGATGCGTATCGCCCGTTTCCAATGTTGGCAAACAAAAGTTTAAATTTGGCAGTCATCCTTGACGATGACGAAGAGGACGAGGACGAACGATGGAAGCTAGCGCTTGTGCAAGTACCGTCCGTGTTAAACCGCTTTATTCGTCTTCCGTCAGAGCAGGAGGAATTTGTTTATATTTTGTTGGAAGATGTCATTACCGCGCATATTGACATTTTGTTTAAAGGCTATGACGTCGTTTCTGTTACTCCGTTTCGCATTACACGTAACGCCGATTTAACGATTCACGAAGAAGGCGCTCGCGATTTATTAAAAGAAATTGAAAAAGAATTGAAAAAACGAAAATGGGGGGCAGCCGTTCGCCTCGAAATGAGAAAAGATGGGTTTGACCCGTTTATTTTGCATTATTTATTAGAGGAGCTCGAAATTCACCGAAAAGATGTGTACGAAATCGACGGTCCGCTTGATTTAACGTTTTTACACCATTTCCATAAAGAACTAGCAAGCTATAAAGAGCATTTAGTATACGAAACGCTGATTCCACAGCCGCCGAAAGATTTAGATTCGGACGAAGATATTTTTGAAAAGGCGGCGGAACAAGATTTATTGTTCCACCACCCGTATGAATCGTTTGAACCGGTCATTGATTTTATTGCCGATGCGGCGGAAGACCCGCACGTGCTTGCGATTAAACAGACGCTTTACCGTGTTAGCGGCGGTTCGCCGATTATTGAAGCGTTAAAGCGCGCAGCAGAAAACGGCAAACAAGTGACCGTTCTTGTCGAATTAAAAGCGCGGTTTGATGAAGAAAATAACGTCCAGTGGGCAAAAGAGCTCGAGAAATCAGGGTGCCACGTCATTTATGGGATTACCCATTTAAAAACGCATAGTAAAATTACGCTCATTGTCCGGCAAAAACAAGGGAAAATCGAGCGGTTCGTCCATTTAGGAACAGGAAATTATAACGATGCAACGGCAAAGCTTTATACCGATTTAGGGTTTATTACGTCCAATCGGGAAATCGGTGAAGATGCGACGAACTTTTTTAACTATTTAAGCGGATATATGGAAAAACCAGCATTTCATCATTTATCGGTGGCGCCGTTCGATTTACGCCGTGATTTTATTCGCTTCATCGACGAGGAAATCCGCTTCCATCAAGCGTATGGCAACGGGCGCATTATTGCGAAAATGAACGCCTTAACGGACAAAGAATTAATTATGAAGCTATATGAGGCGTCGCAAGCAGGAGTGTCGATCGATTTAATTGTGCGCGGCATTTGTTGTTTGCGCCCGCAAATCCCAGGAATAAGTGACAACATTCGCGTTCGCAGCATCGTTGGCCGCTTTCTCGAACATAGCCGCATTTATTATTTTCATCATAACGGGGCGGAGAAAGTGTTTTTATCCTCAGCCGATATGATGACGCGCAACATGGAAAAGCGGGTCGAAATTTTATGGCCAATTTTTTCCGAGCAGTTGAAAAAGCGCGTGCTGAAAATTTTATCGCTTTTACTTTCTGATAATGTGAAAGCACGCGAGCAAGACGAGCATGGAGAGTATCATTATGTGCAGCGAAAAGAGGGAGAACCGGAAATCGATAGCCAACTATGTTTGTTTCAGATGGCGTATCGAGTAAGCGAAGATGAAGAATGAAGCCGCCTTATGACAAAGGCGGCTCATGTTTTAATGTAAAGACGGTTAATTCAGGGGGCGTTAAAAAGCGAAACGGCATTCGCGTCGTACCGAGGCCGCGGTTGACGTAAAGGGTCATGTCTTGAATGCGATAAAAACCTTCGTAATATTGAACGGCAAGCGGTGGAGTAATGAGCGGACCGATAAACGGAAGCTGAATTTGCCCGCCGTGGCTATGCCCTGATAATTGCAAATGCACAGGATAACGTGCTGCCTTCGTTGCGCCGTCTGGCTCGTGCAACAATAAAATCGTATACGTCGCTGGAGGGATAGGTTGAAACATTTTCGCGAAATCTGGTTTTCCAAGCATTAAATCGTCAGCACCGACGATGGCAATTTTACTTTTGTCGGGTTGTTCAATCCAAGCGTGTTTATTTACTAATACACGAAATCCGGCTTGTTTCATAATTTTTTTGTATAAGTCCGTTCCGTACCCACCGTGGTCATGGTTTCCGTAAATACAAAATTTACCTAAAGGGGCGCGAATTTTTGTAAGAATCGGGGCAATGTCGTGCGAGAAGCGGTATTGATTCGGTGCGTCCATTAAATCCCCAGTAAATACGACGACATCTGGCGCTAGGTCGTTTATCCGCATGACGACGCGGCGCAATTGGGCAAGGGAAAAATGATAGCCAAGATGGGTATCGCTAAACTGGACGATTTTTATGCCGTCAAAGCTTTTCGGAATTAATGAATGGCTGATTGTATGGGCGGTGACTGTTAGCCGCTTCGGCTCGATAAATCGAGCGTAATAATAGCCGAAAGAAGGGAGAGCTATTCCGCCGAACAATGAAGTAATGCTTTTTTGCAAAAACGTTCTTCGTGTCATAGTAGTCGCTGTTTTCATCTTCCCATCGTCCTTTCACAATTAGTTTTATTATAAATGGGAAAAAGGGAATAGAAAAGAAACAAATCGTTAAAATAAATGTTAGAAAATTATGTCTATTTGTCGTATAATAAAAATGAATGAGTAATCAGTCATTAAAAAGGGGGAGGAACATGCAAGGGAAAGTAATTATTGTGACAGGCGGGTCGAGCGGCATGGGGAAATATATGGCGAAACGGTTTGTTGCCGACGGGGCGCATGTCGTTATTACCGGAAGAAGAATGGAAGCGCTAGAAGAAACGAAGAAAGAAATTGAAACGCCGACGGGCGGGAAAGTGTTGCCGATTGCGATGGATGTGCGCGACCCAGAACTTGTCGCGGAAATGGTGAAACGAACGGATGCGGAATTCGGAAAAATTGATGCGTTAGTTAACAATGCAGCAGGGAACTTTATTTGCCCAGCGGAAAAGCTGTCGATTAACGGATGGAATAGCGTTATTAACATCGTTTTAAACGGAACGTTTTATTGCAGTCGTGAAGTCGGCAACTATTGGATTCAAAACGGGCAAAAAGGCTCGATTATTAACATGGTCGCTACATATGCGTGGAACGCGGGCGCTGGCGTCATTCATTCCGCTTGCGCGAAAGCAGGGGTATTAGCGATGACAAGGACGCTAGCGGTCGAATGGGGCAAAAAGTACGGCTTTCGTGTGAATGCCATCGCTCCAGGTCCAATTGAGCGAACTGGTGGGGCAGAAAAGCTTTGGGAGTCGGAAGAGGCGGCAAGACGGACACTTGCTAGCGTTCCGCTCGGACGGCTCGGAACGCCGGAAGAAATCGCCGCACTCGCTGCCTTTCTACTTTCCGACGACGCAGCCTATATTAACGGAGAATGCATTACAATGGACGGAGGACAGTGGCTAAATCAACATCCTTTTTAACAAAGAAAAGCGGAGGCGACTCGTTAGCCCTTGAAAAAACGCGCGCGGTCAGCAAGATGACCACGCGCGTTTTATTTATAAATGGAGAGCATCATATGGTATAATATGCGAAATGACGAGTGCAAAAAGAGGTGAGCAACGTGGATGCGTTAGATATTATAGCCAATTTGCAACATGTCGTTCCGTACTACCAAGCGATTTTCAGCGCGGACGAACATCGGGTAATTGGATATGAAGTATTAGGGAGATACGAAACAGGAGAGCACGTAGATAGCTTAGGACCGTTTTTTCATGACGAAACGATTCCGGAAGAGTTTCGGTTGGAAGTAGATGAAACGGTAACGAAAAAAGCGCTCGATCATTTCCTTGCCAATGGCGACGAAAAGCTACTCATTTTCCTTAATCGCGATGCCAATTTATTAATGCTCGACCGTGCGGAATCTTTTTTAACGCTTTTATTTCAGTACGAAGAAAAAGGGCTGGCGCTTGATCGAATCGTATTAGAAATTAATGAAAAACATTTCAAAGGCGATTTCGACCAATTAAGCCATCTGTTAACATATATTCGTACATACGGCATTCGCGTGGCGCTAGATAATATCGGCGAACATAGCAGCAACCTCGAACGAATTAGCTTACTCGCGCCAGATATTTTAAAAATGGACTTGCGCGAATTGCGGAAAACGTCAGCAAGCTATTCGTACCAAGACGTCCTTTATTCCATTTCGCTGTTGGCACGAAAAATAGGGGCGACGCTGTTGTACGAAGACATCGAAGCGTCTTTTCAACTGCAATACGCATGGCGAAACGGCGGCCGCTATTATCAAGGGTATTACTTAGCGAAGCCGAAACCAGAATTATTGCCTGCAGACTTTTTAAAAGACCGGTTGCGCGATGAATGCCACCAATTCATTCAACAAGAAAAGAAAAAGCTACAAACGTTATACAACATTTCCGAGCAATTTCAGCAGCGCCTCACCGCACTACTAGCAAAACATAAAAAAGCAATCGATGTTAATGAGCTGATTGCGGCGATTGCTAACGAATTGGGCGACGTTTGTTTTCGCGTATACGTCTGCGACGAAGACGGCTTCCAGCGGTCAGCAAATATCTTTAAACGCAATAATATGTGGGAAATACAACCAGAATATTACATGAAAAACTGGAGCTGGCGTCCTTATTTTTTAGAAAACATTATCCGAATGCGTTCGCGCAAACGTGGCATTTTGTCGGATTTATATGCGGACATTGAAACAGGGGAAACGATTCGTACGTATTCATACCCGATGGACGAACGCCATTATTTGTTCATCGACTTATCCTACAGCTATTTGTTTGAACAAGATGCCCATTATTAATGCATAAAACGAAATCGTCGTGGGAAAGTAAACATGAGGTGAAAAGATAATGGCGCAACTTTCATTCATTTTATCGATTCTCATCTTCCTTATTGCAGTCATCGGGTTTATTTATACGGTCATGCTCGGCAGGCGGCAAAAGTTGCAAGGGGAGTACGATGCTCCAATCAACGAAAAAATTCAGGAACATCCATATGTTCGTAACCCTATTCTTTTAGCTTATTTGCTGGCAGGATTGTTAGCGGTCGGATCGATTATTTATTTAGCGATCAATACGCAATGGTAACGCGTGACGGGCAGTCCTATGAAAGGGCTGCTCTTTTTGCTATAATATGGTCGAGGGGCAATAAACCGTTCGTTTTCGGAAAGAAAGGGGAAAAATCGATGTCTCAATTGTTAGGAATTATTCAACGTTTAATGCAGCTTCGGGAACAAGAACAAAATGGAAGTGAAGCACCTCAACGCAATTTTGAAGTAAATGGCGAAAAAAAATGCAGTGTGACGTATTTAGCGAAAACAGATACATACATGCTCGAAGTGTATGAGAAAGGGAAAAAACCAAAAACGTATCAATTCGATAATATTGATATGATTGCCATTGAAATTTTTGAATTGCTTGATGAAAAAAGTGAGGCGATGAGATGAAAAAGCCGGTAGTTGTTTGCCCCGCTTGCCAAAAGCGAGCGTATTTAGAGGAAGTGTTGACAGCACAGTCAAACCAAAACGTAATTTACACATGTCCTTCGTGCCAATTTATGCTGCGCAACATTTATACGAGCAAAGGATAAAAAGTCTTCCAGTGGCGAAGGCTTTTTTTCTTGGACTTTTTTTTCGTCTTTGTGAATATACCATTAGTGGACGGAAGGAGGAATAGCGATGGAAAAATGGATGGAGCGATTATCGCCAGACGAGCAATGCTTGCTATTAGAGGTGTTATTTAATCAACGATACGCGCTAGAAATCATTAGCTCTGAGCTTGCTGATATGGAAAGCGGACAGAAGCAAGTGGATGAAGCACGGTATCGTCATTTAGTAAAGCTGTATGAACGGATTTGCAATGAACTATCGCTATAAGGCGGTAGTTATTTTTTTTGCTCTAGTGTCGGGTGTGGTAAACTAAAAGGGGAGTTTAATAGAAAGGCGGAAAATGAGCATGATTAGTTTCGATAGTAAAGAATTTCTTCAACAAACGGTGGCGCAGTTTTTAATTCCTTCGGATAAAGTAGCGCATGTCCAAATTGGCAATTTTTTAGACCATGCGTTGCTCGTGCTTACAAGAACAGGCTATTCCGCCGTTCCGGTGCTAGATATATCGTATAAATTGCATGGCTTAATTAGCATGACCGCCATTATGGATGCCATTTTAGGACTGGAACGAATTGAATTTGAGCGGCTCGAAACGATGAAAGTTGAACAAGTGATGAATAAAGACATTCCTAGGTTAATGGTAACGGATCATGTGATGAAAGGGATTGAATTAGTGGTCAACCATCCGTTTGTTTGCGTGGAAAACGAAGACGGTTATTTTGAAGGGATTTTTACAAGACGGGAAGTATTAAAGCGATTAAATCGGCAGCTGCGCCGGCTAAATGCAAAAGGGTGAATTTCTGCTTGTCAGCATAAACAACGTTTTGTTAAAGTAAAAAAATAAGAACAAAAAAGGAGGAAGCAACGATGAAAATGATGGATGCGAACGAAATTATTGCGTTTATTCAAAATAGTAAAAAAGCAACTCCGGTTAAAGTATACATAAAAGGAGAGCTTGACGGCATTGACTTTGGTGCTAATGCGAAAACGTTCCTGACCGGAAATACGGGCGTCGTCTTTGGCGAATGGCAGGAAATTAAAGAAGCGTTGGAAGCGAACAAAGAGCGGATTGAAGATTATGTCGTCGAAAACGACCGCCGCAATTCGGCGATTCCGCTCCTTGATTTAAAAGGAATTAAAGCGCGCATCGAGCCGGGTGCAATCATTCGCGACCAAGTGGAAATCGGCGACAACGCGGTCATTATGATGGGAGCAGTGATTAATATTGGGGCTGTCGTCGGCGAAGGAACGATGATTGATATGAATGCGGTGCTTGGCGGGCGAGCAACGGTAGGGAAAAACTGCCACGTTGGAGCAGGTGCCGTATTAGCAGGGGTCATTGAACCGCCTTCTGCAAAACCAGTCATTGTTGAGGACGATGTTGTCATCGGGGCAAACGCCGTCCTTTTAGAAGGAGTAACTGTCGGAAAAGGAGCAGTCGTTGCAGCAGGCGCTGTTGTCATCGAAGACGTGCCTCCTTATACGGTCGTAGCCGGCGTGCCAGCACGCGTCATTAAGCAAATTGACGAGAAAACAAAAGCAAAAACAGAAATTAAGCAAGAACTTCGCCAACTATAAAGCGTGGAAAACTTCCACGCTTTTTGCAAAGGAGAGGGAAAATGAGTCAGTTTGTTGCCATTCGCCGGGAATTGCACAAAATCCCAGAACTAGGGTTCCAAGAAGTGAAAACGCAACGTTATTTATTAGATTATCTCGCGACATTGCCGCAAGAACGGTTAGAAGTGAAAACGTGGCGGACGGGTATTTTCGTTAAAGTGCATGGGATACGTCCGACGAAAACGATCGGGTATCGCGCGGACATCGACGGATTGCCGATTCAAGAAGAAACAGGCGTCCCGTACCGTTCGGAGCATGAAGGGTATATGCATGCATGCGGGCACGATTTTCATATGAGCATTGCGCTTGGAGTATTGACACATTTTGTGCACGAGCCAATTCGTGACGATTTATTGTTTATTTTTCAGCCGGCGGAAGAAGGGCCAGGCGGTGCGCTACCGATGCTTGAAAGTGAAATAATGAAACAATGGTGGCCTGATATGATTGTTGCTTTGCATATTGCCCCAGAATATCCAGTCGGTACAATTGCGACGAAACAAGGGCTGCTTTTTGCGAATACGTCGGAGTTGTTTATTGATTTAAAAGGAAAAGGTGGTCACGCGGCGTTTCCGCATTTAGCGAACGATATGGTTGTAGCAGCATGCTCGCTCGTGACACAGCTGCAGTCTGTCGTTGCGCGAAACGTCGATCCGTTAGATAGCGCTGTGATCACGATCGGTAAAATTACGAGCGGGACGGTACAAAACGTCATCGCCGAACGCGCCCGTTTAGAAGGAACGATTCGCACGTTATCAGTGGAATCGATGCAGAAAGTGAAAGAGCGAATTGAAGCGATCGTGCGTGGAGTCGAAATCGCTTATGGGTGTGAAGCGACGATTGATTACGGTTCGATGTATCACCAAGTCGATAACGATAAAGCATTAACGACCGAATTTATCGAATTTGCCGAGCAATTGTCCAATACGACGGTCGTTCGCTGTAAAGAGGCGATGACGGGAGAAGATTTTGGCTACATGCTTGCGAAAATTCCTGGATTTATGTTTTGGCTTGGTGTCGATTCCCCGTTTGGGTTACACCATGCGCAATTGCTGCCAGACGAACGCGCGATTGATTTCGCAATTTCGCTAGTAACTGCTTATCTTTCATGGAAAGGAAACAATTAGTGTTGCATACTTTCTCCTCTGTTTAGCCACATTATGTAACGGAGGAGGTGGGTGACGATGGCGAAAATCGGTGTCGAACCGTCATTAACGAACGTACAAGTAGCGTTAAAAGAAAGAGGATACGAAGTTGTCCCGCTTCGGCAAGAAAGCGATGCTAAAGGGTGTGACTGTTGTGTCGTGACAGGCCAAGACGTAAACGTCATGGGCATTCAAAACGCGGTCACGAGAGGCGCAGTCATCGATGCAAGCGGGTTAACAGCGGAAGAAATTTGCCAAAAAGTCGAAGCAACCGTTCGATAAAACGAAAAGCGAAGACGACAAAAAAGAGGGTGTCCCAAAAGAAACGGGGCACCCTTTGTTATACCTATATATGTGTACGAAACATCTTTGTGAAACTATATACTGTATCTTCCTTGGAGAAAGTCGACCTTTTGAGTCAGCCCCTTTTATTCATTGCTTACGACTTTTGTTTCAAAGCGGTCAATGTCTTCGTCTGCACCAATCACAATGAGCACATCGCCTTTTCGGATAATTTCTGACGCAAGTGGAGATACAATCACTTGATTGCCTCGTTTAATTGCAACGATATTAATGCCGTAACGCGCACGAATATCAAGCTCTAATAACGAGTGCCCGTCCAGCCGATCGCTTGCGGCAATTTCTACGATACTATGTACATCTGACAGTTCTAAATAGTCGAGAACATTGTTGGAAATAATGCTATGCGCAATGCGCTCACCCATGTCTCGCTCTGGATGCACGACTTGATCGGCGCCGATTTTCTTTAACACTTTTTCATGGTAATCGTTTGTCGCTTTGACCGTAATGTTTTGTACGCCAAGTTCTTTCAAAATTAACGTCGTTAAAATGCTTGCTTGAATGTTGTCACCGATTGCCACAATGACATGGTCGAAATTGCGAATCCCTAAGCTTTTTAGTACCGCTTCGTCCGTAGAGTCTCCGACGACCGCGTGGGAAGCAATCGACGCATATTCATTGACGCGGTCTTCATCAACGTCAATCGCCAATACTTCCATTCCTTGTTCGCTTAGTGTACGGCAAATGCTACCGCCAAAACGACCAAGCCCAATAACCGCAAACTGCTTCTTTTTCACATAAATTCCTCCAGTGCTTCATCTACTATTTTTAATGTAATACGCGGATGCAAAAAAGGCAATGAGAACTGCAAGCCAGTTCCTTTTTATTCCGATCGTTTGTTTTCTTCCAATAGGCGCATAAGGCGGTTTTCTAGCATTGTCATGCTGGTTCCCCCTGCTTGGAAATGGCGGAGCTTTCCTTCCGCATCAAACAAATAATACGAAGGGACATATTGGTTTTCAAACGCTTCTGTAATTTTCCGGTCGTTGTCGACTAAGATCGGTTGAGTAATATCGTGTTCTTCCGCTGTCTGTTTCACGAGTTCGATATGTAAATCGCTCGCTAAACGTGGCATATGTATGGAAACCACATGTAACTCATTTTGAAAGCGGTCGCGAAGTTCATTTACTTGCGGCATCGCTTTTTTGCAAAGATGACAACTTACCGCCCAAAAGTGAATGAGTGTCGGCTTATCTTGTAGCTGCTCTTTTGTCACTTTTCCGTTTAAATAAGCGGTTGCACCGTTTAAATCTGGCATCAACTCACGTAGCTTCATTGTTATCCCCCATGAAAAAGGTCTAACGTTCTGTTAGACCTCGTTTCGATAGATGCTTCCTTGGCTACGCCAAGGATTGTTCTCCGCTTTTCTTTTCTAGCTACGGCTCCTAGCTGCTCGGGTGTCGAATAACCTTCCCCCTCGAGGTGACGAGCACCTCGAGGGGGGAAGAACATTCGCCCCGTCACAGCTGTTCAGTCGCCTCCGCTTTTCTATATTTCCATAATAATCGGCAAAATCATTGGTTTTCGTTTTGTTTTTTCGTATAGGAATGGGGCGAGTGTGTCGGTAATTTCGTTTTTAATTTCGGACCATTGGTTTGTTTTCCGTTCGAGCACTTTTTCGAGATGTTTAGTAATAAGCGCTTGTGCGTCGCTAATTAAATCGCTCGATTCGCGCATATACACAAATCCGCGCGAAATAATGTCTGGCCCAGCGGCGATTTTAAATTCTTTCATATTAATGCTGACAACGACGATGACGAGCCCTTCTTCCGAAAGGATGCGGCGGTCGCGCAAGACGATATTTCCAATATCGCCAATGCCGCTGCCGTCAATATAGACAGAGCCGGACGGAATTTTGCCGACGACGCCTGCTTCTTCGTCACTTAAGCCAAGCACTTCCCCGTTGTCCATAATAAAGCAGTTTTCTTCAGGCACACCGCAGTCCACCGCAAGTTTGGCGTGCATTTTTTGCATTCGATATTCTCCGTGAATCGGCATAAAGTATTTCGGCTTCATGAGGCGAATCATTAGCTTTTGCTCTTCTTGCCCACCGTGACCAGAAGTGTGGATATCGCTTAGCGGTCCGTGAATGACTTCGGCACCAGCGCGATACAACATGTTAATCGTGCGGTTCACACTGACCGTATTTCCCGGAATCGGAGAAGACGAGAACACAACCGTATCGCCAGGGATAATTTGAATTTGGCGGTGCGTCCCATTAGCGATGCGGGATAGTGCCGCCATTGGCTCGCCTTGGCTTCCGGTACATAAAATCGTAATCCGGTTTGCTGGGAGACGATTAATTTGTCCCGCGTCAATAAACGTATCTTTCGGGCATTTAATGTAGCCAAGCTGTTGCCCGATTTCAATTGCTGCTTCCATACTGCGACCGAATACAGCGATTTTGCGGTTATTTAACACCGCTGCTTCCGTTACTTGCTGGAGGCGGTGGATGTTAGAAGCGAACGTCGCAAAAATGATGCGGCCTTGCACTTTTCGGAAAATGTCGTGAATGCTTTCGCCAACGCGGCGTTCCGACATTGTAAAATGCGGGATTTCACTATTTGTACTGTCGGACAATAAACATAGCACGCCTTCTTTTCCGATTTCCGCCATTTTTGTCAAATTCGCAGGCTCCCCGACAGGCGTAAAGTCAAATTTAAAGTCTCCTGTATGCACGATTTGCCCCGCTGGTGTTTTGACAACGATGCCATAGCTATCTGGAATGCTGTGGGTTGTCCGGAAAAACGTCACGGCTGTTTTGGAAAAACGAATGACATCGTCTTCTTTAATTTCGATTAATTTCGTTTGGCTTAATAGCCCGTGCTCTTCTAGTTTATTGCGAATGAGTCCTAACGCAAGTTTCCCACCATAAATGGGAACATTCACTTGGCGAAGCAAATATGGAATGCCGCCAATGTGGTCTTCATGCCCGTGAGTAATAAATACTCCTTTTACTTTCTCGGCGTTTTTCACTAAATAGCTATAATCTGGAATGACGTAATCAATTCCGAGCAATTCATCTTCAGGAAATTTAATTCCAGCATCAATAACAATAATTTCATCTTGAAATTGTACGCCATATGTATTTTTCCCGATTTCACCTAATCCGCCGAGAGCAAATACGCCAACTTGGTTTTCTTTTAAAAATTTCATCATCTAAATCTCCAATACCGAAAAATTTGGGTTTTGTTTTTCATATTCTAAATGAGCACCTTCAAGCGGATGAATGTACTCGATGTTGAAGTTCCGTTCTTTTAGCTTTTGGCGTACATCGCGCTCTGACTGTGCTTCAATATACAACGTTTTCGTTTTTTCTCTCACAGGCACTTCGTTCGCATTCTCTTGGTAAAACACTTTAAAAATCATTACAAAATCTCTCCTTACTGACCGATAATTTCCTTAACTTTTTTATTATATATAAAACAAAGATGTTTTTCATGTTTTTCTTCCTTTTTTCCGTTACGAATATTTGTCTTACCATCTTTGACGAAACGGGGAAGTTTCATTCAAGCAACGTTTTAAAAGAAAGCCCTTCTTCGAACAGAAGGGCTTATGACGCTAGGCGATTGATTTTTTTCGGAGCAAATCTTTCCATTGTTGGAGCAATTTTTTCTTGAGCTTTTTCAACATCTCACATCACTCCCTATTTCTTATTGTACTCATTTCTTGACGAAAGTAAATGTTCTTGTCTTTAGTATATGAATATAAGGCTATGTTTTTCATGGAGAAAGCTGGAACTTGGTTTTATTTGACACCGTTTCTTTTTTCCATTAACGTAATGATGAGGCAATGATTTTTTAATGACAGGTGAGAAAACATGGGGAAAAAAATTGTGTTTTTTGACATCGATGGCACGTTGCTTGACGAGAACAAAGAGTTGCCGCCATCGACCGTCCGAGCAGTGCAGGCGCTAAAAGAGGCAGGGGTGTATGTGGCAATCGCGACAGGAAGGGCGCCGTTTATGTTTTCTGATTTACGAAAGAAGCTAGGGATTCATTCATTTGTTAGTTTTAATGGCCAGTACGTCGTTTTTGAAGGAAACGTCATTTATAAAAATCCGCTCGAGCGCCATAAGCTACATGAGTTGAAAGAAGAAGCCGACGAAAACGGACATCCGCTTGTTTTTATGGATGAAAGCACGATGCGGGCAAGTGTGGAAGACCATCCGTACATTCATGTCAGCATGGGCAGTTTAAAGTTTGCTCATCCGCCGCATGACCCAATATATTATGAAACGCGCGACATTTATCAAGCACTATTGTTTTGTCGACCAGAAGAAGAACACGAATACGTTAGCGCTTACCCGGAGTTTCGTTTCGTGCGTTGGCATAGCGTTTCAACGGATGTGCTGCCAGTCGGCGGTTCAAAGGCGGAAGGAATTCGCAAGCTCATCGAGCGCCTCGGTATGGCGAAAGAAGATGTATATGCCTTCGGTGACGGATTGAACGATATGGAAATGTTGCAGTTTGTCGGCACAGGGGTGGCGATGGGCAATGCAAAAGAGGAAGTGAAACAAGTCGCTGATTTCGTCACAAAGCGCGTCGATGAAGAAGGAATTTTATACGGGCTAAAGCAGCTGGAGCTAATCAAATAAAGAAGGGCACACTCGCCCTTCTTTTTCTCAACGTTCGATAGGGATAGCGTTTTCTGGAACTTTAAACGGATTTTCTTGGTCGATATGGTCATAAAACATAATGCCGTTTAAATGGTCAATCTCATGTTGGAAAACGATAGCAGGGAGCCCCTTTAACCGCAACGTAACCGCTTCGCCTTCGAGTGTCGTACCGGTTACGGTAATACGAGCGTAGCGCGGAACGTAGCCAGGGACGTCGCGGTCAACGGATAAGCATCCTTCTCCGCTTGTTAAATAACACAATTGCACGGAATGACTTACAATTTTCGGATTAAATAATGCATAGCTATATAGCGTCCCTTTTTCATCGCGCACGTGCACAGCAATCATTCGCTTTGACACGTTAATTTGCGGTGCAGCTAATCCAATGCCAGGACGAAGTCCGTACTTCGCTGCTAACTCTGGGTCTTGGCTCATTTTTACATATTCTAACAGACTTCGTAAAATCGCTTCATCTTCGGCAGATGCAGGAAGCGAAACTGGTTCCGCTACTTTTCGCAACGTTGGATGACCTTCTTTAATAATGTCTTTCATTGTAATCATCACCTTTCACTCCTCGTATTAAAGTTAACGAAAGAAGGGACACGGATTGAACGTAGGAAAATATTTATTCGTATTCGTTGTTATTTTACTACAAGCGTGCACAACACCTGAACAACAAATCAATCGGTTATTTGAACAGCTTGGGAAATACGAAACAAATATAAGCGAAAATGAAAACGAACTTGTTCGTCTTGAAAAGAAACAAACAGCTCTTTACAACGATATCATGGCGCTTGGAATGAAACAAGTAGAGGACATAGAAAAACTGGTTAGCGAAGCAGAAGCGCTTATCAAACAAAGAGAGAAGCAGCTTGAAAAAGAGTACAGGAATATCAAAAAAGCTGCCAAACAAATAGAAACAATCAATACATACGCCGATAACCTTCACGATGAAACATTAAAACAACGGTTGCATCAGCTCATTCAAACAGGGAACAAACGGTACGATTCTTATGAAAAACTATACGCTCATTATCATACGGCATTGACCGCCGAAAAAGAACTATACCGCCTTTTCAAGCAGCCAGATGTCACGTTAGCTGAGTTGCAAACACAAATCGGTGAAGTGAATGAGGCGTATGCAAAATTGTTTGCGGCGAACGAGCAATTTAACGAATATACGAAGCAGTATAATCAAGAAAAAAAGCAACTATATAAAATCCTTCCGTAGCAGCCGACTCGACAACTTTTTCTATCATATGTGATATAGTACAGAATATAGTACAGATCTGTTTATATACTATAACAGATCTTTTTTATTTTAAAAACGTACGAATAGTGTAATTTTGAAATATCAAAGTAATTGACGTTAGAAATGAGAAGGTGTAAACTTAAAAATACAAGCGAAAATTGTATTAATTTTTTTTGATTAATCATTGATACAGTTTTTGTTATTGGCGTTTATTGACAACCGATTCACTAAAGCGATTGGCTGTTGTCTTTTTCTCGCGAATTTTGGGCACATTAAAGCTAGAATGACACTCGGTGAACTGACATTTAAATTTTTTAATAGAAGAAAGGTAGAGGTGAAAGGAATGGGTGCAAAAACATCCGTATTTCATGTGAAAGAGCAATTGGAAAAAGTAGCAGAGCAATTCCCGACATTTCAAATTTTAAATGAAGAAGGCGAAATCGTAAACGAAGCAGCGATGCCGGAATTAAGCGATGAGCAATTGAAAGAGTTAATGCGCCGAATGGTATATACGCGCGTGCTTGACCAACGCTCGATTTCGTTAAACCGTCAAGGACGTCTTGGGTTCTACGCACCAACAGCTGGACAAGAAGCGAGCCAGCTTGCGAGCCAATTTGCTTTAGAAAAAGAAGATTTCATTTTGCCGGGATATCGTGATGTGCCGCAAATGATTTGGCACGGACTTCCATTATATCAAGCGTTTTTGTTCTCGCGCGGTCATTTCCATGGCAACCAAATTCCTGAAGGTGTAAACGTATTGCCGCCACAAATTATTATCGGTGCGCAAATCATTCAAGCAGCGGGCGTGGCGTTAGGAATGAAAAAACGCGGAAAAAAAGCGGTGGCGATTACGTACACAGGAGACGGAGGCGCCTCGCAAGGTGATTTTTATGAAGGAATTAACTTTGCCGGTGCATTTAAAGCGCCAGCGATTTTTGTGGTGCAAAACAACCGTTTCGCCATTTCAACGCCAGTCGAAAAACAATCCGCAGCGAAAACAATTGCCCAAAAAGCAGTAGCAGCAGGGATTCCTGGCATTCAAGTCGACGGCATGGATCCGTTAGCAGTATATGTGGCAGTGCGCGAAGCTCGCGAACGCGCGATTAACGGTGAAGGACCGACGCTTATTGAAACGCTTTGCTTCCGTTACGGTCCGCATACGATGGCAGGGGACGACCCGACACGTTATCGCACGAAAGAGTTAGAAAACGAATGGGAGAAAAAAGACCCGATCGTTCGCTTCCGTAAATTTTTAGAGAAAAAAGGATTATGGAGCGAAGAAGAAGAAAATCGCGTCATTGAACAAGCGAAAGAAGATATTAAAGAAGCGATTAAGAAAGCGGACGAAACACCAAAACAAAAAGTGACAGATTTAATGAGCATCATGTACGAAGAGATGCCATTTAACTTAAAAGAACAATATGAAATTTATAAAGAGAAGGAGTCGAAATAAGCATGGCGCAAATGACAATGATTCAAGCAATCACGGATGCGTTGCGCATCGAAATGAAAAACGATCCGAACGTATTAGTGTTTGGGGAAGACGTTGGGGTAAACGGCGGCGTGTTCCGTGCAACAGAAGGGCTACAAGCGGAGTTTGGCGAAGAGCGCGTATTTGATACCCCGCTTGCAGAATCAGGAATCGGCGGTTTGGCAATCGGTCTTGCGCTCCAAGGATTCCGACCTGTTCCGGAAATTCAGTTTTTTGGATTCGTGTATGAAGTCATGGACTCGATTTCTGGACAAATGGCGCGGATGCGCTATCGTTCTGGCGGCCGTTTCCACGCGCCGATTACGATTCGTTCGCCATTTGGTGGGGGCGTGCATACGCCAGAATTGCATGCGGACAGTTTAGAAGGACTTGTTGCGCAACAGCCTGGATTAAAAGTAGTCATTCCATCGACACCGTATGACGCTAAAGGGTTGCTTATTTCTGCGATTCGCGATAACGACCCGGTCATCTTTTTAGAGCATATGAAGCTTTACCGTTCGTTCCGCCAAGAAGTGCCGGAAGGAGAATATACGATTCCAATTGGCAAAGCGGACATTAAACGCGAAGGAAAAGATGTGTCGATTATTACGTACGGAGCGATGGTGCATGAATCGTTGAAAGCAGCAGCAGAGCTTGAAAAAGAAGGCATCTCAGCGGAAGTTGTTGACTTGCGTACTGTACAACCGTTAGACATTGAAACGATTATTGCCTCTGTAGAGAAAACAGGTCGCGCCATTGTTGTGCAAGAAGCGCAAAAACAAGCAGGTATTGCAGCAAACGTCGTCGCAGAAATTAATGAACGGGCGATTCTTAGCCTAGAAGCTCCAGTGTTGCGCGTGGCGGCTCCAGATACAGTATATCCGTTCTCGCAAGCAGAGCCAGTATGGTTGCCAAACTTTAAAGATGTCATCGAAACAGTGAAAAAAGTGATGAGTTTCTAACAAGTGCGTTTATTACGTCAGCTGATCAGCCAAGTAGCATTACTACATTGATCGTTTTTCTGCCGTAGTCGGCAAACGAGCCGTTTGCCGACTTAAATAAATCAACACGGATGAGCGTCTAAAAGTAGGAAGGAGGAAGCTTACTTCCTCCTCCGCATTGCGAAAAAATAGGAGGTCGACAAACAGTGGCGTTTGAATTCAAACTACCAGATATCGGGGAAGGTATTCACGAAGGCGAAATTGTCAAATGGTTCGTGAAACCAGGAGATGAAGTAAATGAAGATGACGTGCTATGCGAAGTGCAAAACGATAAAGCGGTTGTCGAAATTCCTTCTCCTGTCAAAGGGAAAGTATTAGAAATTTTAGTGAATGAAGGAACGGTGGCAACGGTTGGGCAAACGCTTGTAACGTTCGATGCCCCTGGATATGAACATTTAAAATTTAAAGGGCAAGACCATGACGAACCAAAAGCGGAAGAAAGAAAAGAAGAGGCACCAAAACAACCAGAAGCAACACCGACAGCGGTAGATCCGAATCGCCGCGTGATTGCAATGCCTTCTGTGCGCAAATATGCACGCGAAAAAGGAGTCGACATTCGCTTAGTACAAGGAACAGGCAAAAATGGCCGCGTGTTAAAAAGCGATATTGACGCATACTTAGCAGGTAGAGTAGCCGCTACGCCGGCAGTAGAGGCAGCAGAACAACGGGCGGAAGAGCAAGTAGCGCCAAAAGTAGAAGCGAAACCTGCCGCTGCACCAGTTGTGTTAGAAGGCGAGTTCCCAGAAACGCGCGAAAAAATGAGCGGCATCCGCCGTGCGATTGCCAAAGCGATGGTGAACTCGAAACATACAGCGCCACACGTCACATTAATGGATGAAGTAGATGTAACGAAACTTGTTGCGCATCGGAAAAAATTCAAAGAAGTGGCGGCGCAAAAAGGCATCAAACTAACGTTTTTACCATACGTTGTTAAAGCGTTAACGTCTGCGCTTCGCGAATATCCAGCGCTCAACACATCAATTGACGATGCAACAGAAGAAATTATTCATAAACATTACTACAACATCGGCATCGCAGCAGACACGGATAAAGGATTGCTCGTTCCGGTCGTCAAACATGCTGATCGGAAGTCGATTTTTGCGTTAGCAAAAGAAATTAACGAACTTGCGACAAAGGCGCGCGACGGCAAATTAATGCCGAACGAAATGAAAGGGGCGTCCTGCACGATTACAAACATCGGTTCTGCAGGCGGACAATGGTTTACGCCAGTCATTAACCATCCAGAAGTGGCGATTCTTGGCATTGGTCGCATTTCAGAAAAGCCAGTTGTGCGTGACGGAGAAATCGTTATTGCGCCAGTATTAGCGTTATCGTTAAGCTTTGACCATCGCATGATCGACGGTGCAACGGCACAACATGCGTTGAATCATATTAAACGTTTACTAAACGATCCTGAACTATTATTAATGGAGGCGTAATAATTATGGTAGTCGGCGATTTTGCAATTGAAACAGAAACTCTTGTCGTTGGAGCCGGCCCTGGCGGCTATGTGGCAGCAATTCGTGCCGCTCAGTTAGGGCAAAAGGTGACGATTGTTGAAAAAGGCAATCTCGGCGGCGTATGCTTAAACGTTGGCTGCATCCCATCGAAAGCGTTAATTTCGGCAGGTCATCGCTACGAAATGGCAACCCATTCCGAAGACATGGGGATTAAAGCGGAAAACGTAACGGTGGACTTTGCGAAGGTGCAAGAGTGGAAAGCGAGCGTTGTTAAAAAATTGACAGGCGGCGTCGAAGGATTATTAAAAGGAAATAAAGTGGAAATTGTTCGCGGCGAGGCATATTTTGTCGATGCAAATACCGTGCGCGTCATGACAGAAACAAGTGCACAAACGTACAAATTCAAAAACGCCATCATCGCGACTGGTTCCCGTCCAATCGAACTTCCTGCATTTAAGTTCTCAAAGCGCGTTCTTGATTCAACTGGCGCATTAAACTTACCGGAAATCCCGAAATCGCTTGTTGTCATCGGCGGAGGGTATATCGGAACAGAATTAGGGACAGCGTACGCGAACTTTGGGACGAAAGTGACCATTCTTGAAGGTGCAGATGAAATTTTATCCGGCTTTGAAAAACAAATGAGTGCCGTCGTGAAGCGCCGCTTAAAGAAAAAAGGCGTCGAAGTGTTCACAAACGCGCTTGCGAAAGGCGTGGAAGAACGCGAAGATGGCGTAACGGTGACGTTCGAAGTACAAGGGGAAACGAAAACAGTTGATGCACAATATGTGCTTGTCACCGTTGGACGCCGCCCGAATACAGATGAGTTAGGGCTCGAACAAGTCGGTGTGAAAATGACAGAGCGTGGGCTCATCGAAATTGATAAACAATGCCGTACGAGTGTACCGAACATTTATGCAATTGGCGACATCGTTCCAGGGCCGCCGCTTGCCCATAAAGCGTCGTACGAAGGGAAAATCGCGGCGGAAGCAATCGCAGGTCATCCGTCGGAGATGGATTATTTAGCGATTCCAGCGGTTGTGTTCTCAGACCCTGAATGTGCATCGGTCGGTTATTTTGAAAAACAAGCGAAAGAGGAAGGCATTGACGTTACAACAGCAAAATTCCCGTTTGCGGCAAACGGCCGCGCATTGGCACTCAACGATGCGGAAGGCTTTATGAAGCTCGTCGTACGCAAAGACGATGGCGTGATTATCGGGGCACAAATCGTCGGTCCGAACGCATCGGATATGATTGCCGAACTTGGACTTGCGATTGAAGCAGGGATGACAGCAGAAGATATTGCGATGACGATTCATGCGCATCCGACGTTAGGCGAAATCGCGATGGAAGCAGCGGAAGTCGTTCTTGGCAGCCCAATCCATATCATTAAATAAAGAAAAAGGACATCCGGGGGGATGTCCTTTTTTATGACTATTTTCTCTCGTAAAGTCATATGGTTATGGTAAAAAGGAAAAAAGGGGATTCCCAATGAAAGCGTACGTCGTTTTTTTGCTGCAAATGATGATTTGGAGTAGTTTTTCGCTCGTGGAATGGTTATCTGGCCGCGATCGTCCGCTATTTCGTGGAATGTTGCTTTGCATGTTTTTATATTTGGCGTTTTTGCTAGCACGGAAAGTTGGCTTGCGAACGAAAAGAGCGTTATTGACAACATGCGTTACAGCAATTATCTATTTTAGTTGCCAACATTTTGTTTGGGAGTTCATATAAAAAAACGATAGCTTCGGGCTATCGCTTATAATAATACATGATTCTGCCGTTAAATAAATGCAATTCCCCTTCTAATTGTTTTGCAAGAAATTTGCAAAATTCGTTCGCTTTTCCTTTGTCTCCATGCGTAGCGTTGTTTGGAAGCGTTACTTGAATAAATGACGTTTCGTCGTCTTCTGTCTTTTCTTGACCGACCCCAATAATAATTGAATGGTAACGGTCGTTCGTTCCTTTTAAATAAAACCACTGTCCATTTCCGTCTGCCTCTACGATTTGATAAGGAAACGAGGCATTTTCAAATCCCCACCCGAGCTGTTCGCCTGTTTTTTTCATTAGTTGTTGATATGTGTGAAACAGCTCTTTTACTTCTTCTAATGTAATCGTTTTCTTTTTCGATGCTGGTACAAGCTTTATGTATGCATGTGTGGACATTTCGATCACCCCCAACGATATTGTAACATTATCGCAACATTTTTGCTATTGATTCAAAAAGAAATTTGAATTATAATAAAATTCAGTATATTTAAAGGGGGGAGTTTATGAATTTGTTTGAAAAGTTGTATGATGAATACGAAAAAGTGAAAGTGCGGTTCGTTGGCTTTACGACAAAAGATACGCGGTATGATTTTGGGATTGTGTATACGAATATGTTTTTTGGCAAGCCGCTCGTCATTTGTATGCAAACAGGCCGCTCGACTCTCCTCGATCCAAAAGACGTTGAAAACCATGAGTATTTGCAGCGAATTTTCCGAATTGATACGGCCGAGCAGGCAGCAGATTTAGCTGAGTTTTTCTCCGATGTTCTTCCAGCGACGGCGTTGCATCCAGAATATGATTATTAGTGAAGGCAAAAAACGGGCATAACGCCCGTTTTTTGTTGCATTTTTATTTAAATGTGACATACAAATTAATAATTGACAAACAAAATATGATATATTATTATTAAATTAGCCAATCATTAAATCATCATAAAGGGGTTATGGGGATGGGCACAATCGTTTGTCAAACATGCAATTCAACAATTGGGCATTTTGAAGACGAAAAAGTGACAACGCTTTACGGAAAATGTACACAATGTGGTCATGAAGAAGTAGACGAGCGAGAGTAACACGGTTTTTAAACAATGGGGGAAAGGTTTCGATATAATGAAAGCGCATGCAGAACGGGAGCGGCATGTGCTTTTTTTTGCATGAAAACAGGGTGCGTTGGCACCCTGTTATTTAATCGGTTTATGTTCTTTAATCACGCGCAATGTTTGAAGCGTATCGTCCTCCGGACCTTGTACCGGCAAGCCGACTTCGAGGTTTTTCTTAATGTACGCTAAATTTTCTTCTGTAATAATTTCGCCAGGAATAAAAATCGGAATCCCTGGAGGATAGACCATCACAAATTCGGCAATAATTCGTCCGGCAGATTGCTCAAACGGCACGATTTCCGTTTCCGAATAAAACGCATCGCGTGGCGTTAACGCCAGTGCCGGAATGTCAGGAAGCAACACTTTCGGCTTCACACCTGCATCGGCTTGATGGCGATATTGCTCGGATAAATGGCAGAGCGCTTTGACTAATATGTCTGTTTCCTTTTCCGTATCGCCTGGTGTAATAATACATAAAATGTTGTATAAATCGGACAACTCGACTTCAATTTGGTACATTTCCCGAAGCCATTTTTCGACGTCGTACCCGGTTAATCCAAGTTCTTTTACGGAAATAATTAACTTTGTCGGGTCGTAATTGTACGTTGCTTCCGTCCCTAAAATTTCTTTGCCAACGCAGTACAAATGTGGAATTTCATTAATTTTCTCGCGCGTCGCTTCCGCTAGCTGAATCGCTTTTTCGGCAAGGATTCTCCCTTCTGTCGCCAACCGTTTGCGCGCGACGTCAAGCGATGCAAGCAATAAATACGACGTCGATGTCGTTGTTAACATGCTTAAAATTGCTTGGACGCGCTTCGCGGAGACAAGCCCTTCCCGCACGTTCAAAATGGAGCTTTGCGTCATCGAGCCACCTAGTTTATGAACGCTTGTCGCTGCCATATCTGCTCCGGCTTGCATTGCAGAAAGCGGTAGCTTCTCATGGAAATGAATGTGCACCCCGTGTGCTTCATCGACGAGGACAGGCACATGATGGGCATGAGCAATCTCCACAATTTTTTTCAAATCGCCAGCGATGCCAAAGTACGTCGGGTTAATGACGAGCACTCCTTTGGCATCAGGATGTTGCGTTAACGCCTTCTCGACGGATTCTGGTGTAATGCCGTGTGAAATGCCAAGCTCCTTGTCCACCTCTGGATGAATAAAAA
This sequence comes from Anoxybacteroides voinovskiense, assembly GCF_014196205.1. Classification (GTDB taxonomy): domain Bacteria; phylum Bacillota; class Bacilli; order Bacillales; family Anoxybacillaceae; genus Anoxybacteroides; species Anoxybacteroides voinovskiense. The sequence continues at coordinate 50,927 of NZ_JACIDE010000021.1, forward strand.
TAGGCGTAGCGCCAGAAAAAACAATGGCAGACATGACCGACTTATGCACGTTGCGCGGCACGATAATTTTATCGCCAGGACCTGCGACAGACATGACCATCGTCATAATCGCCCCGCTCGTTCCTTGCACGGAAAAAAACGTATAGTCGGCGCCGAACGCTTCTGCGGCTAGTTCTTGCGCGCGTTTAATCATCCCTTTTGGTTGATGCAAATCATCTAAAGGACCGATGTTGATTAAATCGATGGCTAACGCATTTTCACCGATGAACTCACGAAAATCGGGATCCATTCCTGCTCCTTTTTTATGGCCAGGAATGTGAAATTGAATCGGATTTTTTTTCATATGTTCTAACAGCCCAGTAAACAACGGTGTCTCAAACTGTGACAATGCTCCCTCACACCTCTTTTTGCATAAAAATAAAACAAATGCATTATAGCACTTATTTCACCGTTTGCAAAGAATCATTTTTCAACAGGCGTGTTGATTAACCAATAAAAACCAGTTGACATCGCTCTATTTCTAGCTTTTCTGCCTTAGTCGGCAAGCGAACCGCTTGCCGACTGGGCATGCGCACAGCATGCCCTCCTCGAACAATGCACGCTTTGCGGGCAAATGTCATTTGCCCGCCGGCGTTCTTGTTCGAGGGAAGAGGCAGAAAAGCTTATGTTCAGTCATATGATTCTGTGTTTTTTTAGTAAAATAATGGATAATCAACACCCGTGATTTTTCAATTATGTTTTAGGCAATGTTTAATGGGGAAAAACTTTTCCGCTCGATACGCAGGAAATGAGGCAAGTATTCTCGAAACATATTATACTTATACATAGGGGGTGTGACAAATGGATTGGAAAACGAGAGTGACAGAGTTATTACGGATTGACTATCCGATTATTCAAGGTGGGCTTGCGTATTTAGCATATGCAGAGCTAGCAGCAGCCGTCTCGAACGCAGGCGGATTAGGGCAAATTACGGCAATGTCGCTATCGACACCAGAGGCGTTGCGTGAAGAAATTCGAAAAGTGCGCGAGAAAACCGACCGACCGTTCGGCGTGAACTTTGCGATTGGGCAACACGGACGACCGTTTTCCCATATGCTTGAAGTGGCGATTGAAGAAAAAGTGCCGGTCGTCTCGGTGACAGGAGGAAATCCTGCCCCGTTTTTTGAGCAGTTAAAAGGAGTAGATGTTAAAAAGCTTGTACTTGTCGCGGCTGTCCGCCAAGCGGTAAAAGCAGAAGAGCTAGGGGCAGATGCGGTGATGGTCGTCGGGCAAGAAGGAGGAGGACATTTAGGAAAATACGATATCGGAACGTTTGTACTGATTCCGAAAGTTGTTGATTCTGTATCGATTCCGGTGATTGCTTCTGGCGGCATTGGAGACGGCAGAGGGCTAATGGCGGCATTAGCGCTCGGTGCGGAAGGCATCGAAATGGGCACACGTTTTATTGCAACGCAAGAATGTGTACATGCCCATCCGCTGTACAAAGAGTTGCTTGTAAAAGGATCGGAAAACGATACCGTTGTTATTAAGCGAAGTTTAGGAGCGCCAGGAAGAGCGATTGCGAACGAGTGGACGGAAAAAATTTTACAAATGGAACAACAAGGTGGAACGTACGAACAATTAAAAGAATACATTAGCGGGGAAGCGAACCGTCGCTTTATTTATGACGGGAAAACGAACGAAGGATTTGCGTGGGCCGGACAAGTGATGGGCTTAATTCATGATGTGCCGACCGTTGCCGAATTATTTGCCCGCATGGTGAAAGAGGCGGAACAAATTCGCAAACGCTGGGCAAACTAATGGCGGAGGTGATTTAGTGTACTCGTACCCGTTTTCTTACGATTGGACAACGCAAGAAATTATTGATGTGATTAAGTTTTTTGAAGCGGTCGAAACGGTTTATGAACACGGAATGGAACGTGAGCAGTTAATGAATATGTACCGTCGATTTAAAGAAATCGTTCCGAGCAAAAGCGAAGAGAAAAAATGGTGTGATGAATTTGAAAAAACGAGCGGCTACTCGTCCTATCGCGTCGTGAAAAAAGCGAAAGAAGCAAAAAATGGCGAGTGGATTCAGATGAACGAAAAAAATTAGACGAATGCACAAATTTGTTGCATAGCCCCCTTTCCTTACATAATATATATAAACACTATCAGAAAATTTTGTGATTTTCCAAAAGAAAGGGAAAGGGGTGCTTCTGTTAATGAAAAAAACAGTCAATTCAGTCAAACGGACAGACGGCGAAAAGCGGATGGCAGTTCTCAAGCTTGAGTTAGATTATGAGTTGGCAACCCTTTATGATGCGATGATGGAAAATGATGAAGAGAAGAAAAAAGAGTGCAAGCGAAAATTAGAAAAGTTACGTCAAGAACTGATGCGTCTTCAGCTATAAAGAAAGCGAACTGGCGAACCATATGATACGGTTCGTTTTTTCTTGCAGAATGTGCCAACTTGCACTATTCTAATGTATATTCGTACATAACAAATTATGATGATTTTTTTCGATAGGAGTTGGAAAAATGAATTGGGAACAAATCGACGAATGTGCCCGAGCATGGTTGAAAGAAGCTGGATCCCGCATTTGTGAAACGTTTGCGCAGCAATTGACGATACAAACGAAATCGAATCGGAAAGACTTAGTGACTAACGTGGACAAAGAAACGGAGCAGTTTTTCATTGAGCACATAAAAAATACTTTTCCACAACATCGCGTGCTTGGCGAAGAAGGGTTTGGCGATGATATAGGAGCATTAGATGGGACGGTGTGGATTATCGACCCGATTGATGGGACGATGAATTTTATTCACCAACAACGAAATTTTGCCATTTCGATCGGCATTTTTCATGATGGCGTCGGTCAACTTGGCTATATTTACGATGTTGTGCATGACGAACTATATTCGGCACAAAAAGGAAAGGGCGCGTATGTAAACGATTCTCCGCTTCCGCGGTTGCAGCCGGTATCTGTTTCCGAAGCGATTATTTCCTTAAATACAACGTGGGTGATTGACAATGCCCGCATTGACCCATCTAGACTAACACCGCTTGTGAAAGCAGTGCGTGGGACGCGGTCATACGGTTCAGCAGCGCTCGAAATGGCATATGTTGCCGCGGGAAGGTTAGATGCGTACATGACGATGCGGTTGTCGCCGTGGGATTTTGCCGGTGGGCTTATCATTGTCGAGGAAGTTGGCGGCGTGGTGACAAATATTTATGGTGAACCACTTCAATTGCTTGAACAAAACTCGGTGTTAGTCGCCAAACCAGGGCTTCATGAACAAATTGTAAAGCAATATATTCGAAAATAAAATCGGGACAAGCGTTCCATGTCCCGATTATAACATACCTTTTTCACGCATCCGTTTTTTCGTGATGAATCCGATTCCCATAATAAGCACAAAAGCAACAATTGAAAGGATAATGCCGATTGTAATTTGTTCGGCAATAAAAATCCCGATGGCCATAATCGATGAAGCAGCCAAAATCGCAAACAACAAAAACACGGGCTGAATCGATTTCATGAAAATCCCCTTTCTCGTCTTCTCTTTTCCTTTTTCAGTTTACAGGAAAACATTCCGCTTTTCTATCCTCTTTATGATATAATAAACGAGCAATTTACGTATAGGAGTTGAATGAAGTGAAACGGCGAGAAGATCTTCGAAATATTGCAATTATCGCCCATGTCGACCATGGCAAAACAACGTTAGTCGATCAGTTGTTGCGCCAATCAGGGACGTTTCGTGCAAATGAACAAGTACAAGAACGGGCGCTTGACCGCAATGATTTAGAAAGAGAACGTGGCATTACTATTTTGGCGAAAAACACCGCGATTCATTATAAAGATGCGCGCATTAACATTTTAGACACGCCTGGGCATGCCGATTTTGGTGGAGAAGTAGAACGGATTATGCGATTAGTGGATGGGGTGTTGCTTGTTGTCGATGCGTACGAAGGGTGCATGCCGCAGACGCGCTTCGTGCTGAAAAAAGCGCTCGAGCAGCAGTTGACGCCGATTGTCGTTGTCAATAAAATCGACCGCGAATTTGCTCGTCCGGAAGAAGTCGTCGATGAAGTCATTGATTTATTTATTGAACTAGGGGCAACAGAAGAGCAGCTAGAGTTTCCGGTCGTTTACGCTTCTGCATTGAACGGGACGGCAAGCTTAGACCCGCACCGGCAAGAAAGCGATATGACGGTACTATTTGAAACGATTATGGAGCACATTCCTGCTCCTGTTGATAACCGCACTGAGCCGCTGCAATTCCAAGTGGCGCTGCTTGATTATAACGACTATGTCGGTCGAATTGGGATTGGGCGTGTGTTTCGCGGCACGATTAAAGTCGGCCAACAAGTGGCGTTAATGAAGTTAGATGGATCGGTGAAAACGTTCCGCGTTACGAAGCTATTTGGCTTCATCGGATTAAAGCGCATCGAAATTACTGAAGCAGAAGCAGGCGATATTATTGCTGTTTCGGGAATGGAAGACATTAACGTCGGGGAAACGGTATGCCCGATTGAGCAGCAAGAGGCGTTACCAGCGTTACGAATTGATGAACCGACGTTAAAAATGACATTTTTAGTGAATAATAGCCCGTTTGCTGGTCGCGAAGGAAAATACGTCACCGCTCGTAAAATCGAAGAACGGCTTCGCACACAGCTTGAGACAGACGTGAGTTTACGCGTCGAACCGACCGAGTCGCCGGACGCGTGGATTGTTTCGGGGCGCGGGGAATTGCATTTATCGATTTTAATCGAAAATATGCGGCGTGAAGGGTTTGAGCTGCAAGTATCCAAACCGGAAGTCATTATGAAGGAGGTAGATGGGGTGCTTTGTGAGCCGATGGAGCGCGTGCAAATTGACATCCCAGAAGAGTATACAGGAGCGATTATGGAGTCGCTCGGTATGCGTAAAGGGGAAATGGTCGATATGCTCCATCAAGAAAATGGACAAGTCCGCCTTATTTTCCTAGTGCCAGCACGCGGGTTAATCGGCTATCGCACGGAATTTATGTCGTTGACGCGCGGGTACGGGATTTTAAACCATTCGTTTGACCATTACGCGCCAGTGCAAAAAGGGCTTGTCGGCGGACGACGCCAAGGAGTGCTTATTTCGCTGGAAACGGGCAAGGCGACTGCCTATGGAATTATGCAAGTGGAAGACCGCGGCACGATTTTTGTGGAGCCAGGAACAGAAGTGTATGAAGGAATGATTGTTGGCGAGCATACGCGCGAAAACGATTTAGTCGTAAACATTTGCAAAGTCAAACACGCGACAAATATTCGTTCGGCGACAAAAGAGCAGACGGTGACGATGAAAAAGCCGCGCATTATGACGCTGGAAGAAGCGCTTGAATATTTAAATGACGATGAATATTGCGAAGTGACGCCGCAATCGATTCGCTTGCGCAAGAAAATTTTAGATAAAAACGAGCGTGAGAAGCTAGCGAAGAAAAAGAAAGCGGCGGAACAGGCGAAATAAGGGGGAGATAATATGTTAGAGCGGCTTTCCTTCTTTGCCTCGCTGTACGGGGTGCATACGAACCCGAAGCAAGGCATGTGGCTGTTGTATGTTACAGTGCTCATTTTATCCGCCATTGTATATCGGCTTGGGTTTGCGAAAAAACTGCCGGTATTAAAAAACGTCATCATTTACGTGCTCTTGGCGTTAGGCTGTACCATTTTAACATTTTTTGCTGTCTTTTTGCCTATTGCGGAAGGGTTAGTAGTCGCCGCGCTTATTTTGACGATTTATAAAATTCGACTACATCAAGCGAAAAAACAAGATGCAAATAAAGGGGCTAATTAATTAGACAAATCTTTTTTGCCGTAGTCCACGCATACAAGCATAAAATAAGGTGGTGGTGGAGTGAAGTCATTGCAAGACGCCCTTTATAACTGGTTGACGATTCACGTCGTTGCTGAGGCGCGACCGAATGATACGGCAGCGCAAGAAACGGTTGCTTTTTTCCGCGCTATTTTACAAACGGACTTTCACGTTACAGACATAAACGTCGTGAAAGAGGAATCGATGTATACCGTTCACTATAAAAAAGAAGACGAGTGGAAAACGGCGCGCTTTCCGGTAGAATTGATTGACGTTATGCTTGAACAAATCGAGCGCGAGCCTGAGAAATATGGATAATAAAATTAACCAAATAAATAAAAATAATTAAAAATTTTTATAAAAATAGTTATTTTTAATCTGGCAATATGTTATCATCATATTG
>NZ_JACIDE010000022.1:0-45786 GCF_014196205.1 Anoxybacteroides voinovskiense
ATCCTTCATTCGTCTAGTGACGATAGCGGAGAGGACACACCCGTTCCCATCCCGAACACGGAAGTTAAGCTCTCCAGCGCCGATGGTAGTTGGGGTTAGCGCCCCTGCAAGAGTAGGACGTTGCTAGGCAGAAAGCATACCTTATAGGTATGCTTTTTTATTTTCCCTCATTTCAGCCTCCATTGTTGTTCCCCTTTGTACTCCTAAAGTTGAATTTTTTGTCTGTCATAAAAGGGTTTTTCTCCGTTGCTATCGAACAAATTAATAATTAAGTACGTTTATGTTTCATTCTTAGAAAAAAGGCAATAATACAGGTAGTTTGTTGCATTTTTTTTTCATTTGCTATATAGTAAAATTAAGGTCAAATATAGTCAAAGTCAACTACCTACACGGTAAGGAGGGGTAGGGTGCGAAATATTTCGGATATTATTGAACAGTACTTAAAACAAGTGTTGAACATGAGTGACCAAGAAATTGTAGAAATTAAACGGAGTGAAATTGCGGATAAGTTCCAATGCGTTCCGTCGCAAATCAATTATGTGATTAACACTCGTTTTACGTTAGAGCGAGGATATATCGTAGAAAGCAAACGCGGCGGTGGTGGGTATATTCGAATTATGAAAGTAAAAACAAAAAATGAAGGGCAGCTCATCGACCAATTATTATCACTTATCGATCACCGTATTAGTCAATCTAGTGCAGAAGGCATTATTCACCGTTTAGTAGAAGAAAAAGTCATTTCGCAACGTGAAGCAAATATTATGTTAAGCGTGATCGATCGTTCTGTTTTATATATTGATTTACCGCATCGTGACGAACTAAGAGCACGAATGTTAAAAGCGATGCTGCTCTCGTTAAAATATAAATAAAAGAAAGAGGTGAATCATTTGATATGTCAAGAATGTAAACAACGGCCGGCTACGATGCATTTCACGAAAATCATTAACGGGGAAAAAACAGAAATTCATCTTTGTGAACATTGTGCGCAAGAGCATGGAAATGTTTTTATGTTTCCGGAAAATTCGGGGTTTTCCATTCATAATTTATTATCTGGTTTATTGAATTTCGAATCCCCTATTAAAGAAACAAAACCAAATACCTTTCAAATGGAGCTTTTGCAGTGCGAACGTTGTAACATGACATATCATCAATTCACGAAAATCGGTCGGTTTGGTTGTTCTCATTGCTATGATGCTTTTGCTAAACAGTTGCAGCCGATATTGAAACGATTGCATAGCGGCAATACTATTCATGCTGGAAAAATTCCGAAACGAATTGGCGGTACCATTCATGTTCGCAAGCAAATCGAGCAGCTAAAGCAAAAACTTCAGGAGCTAATTGCAAGAGAAGAATTTGAAAAGGCAGCTGAAGTCCGTGATCAAATTCGCTCACTTGAGGCGCAGTTAAGCGAACATGGAGAGGGGGAGTGAGTGTGTCGTTGGAGAAATTTTTGAATCGGGCAGTAAGTTCGTGGATGAGTCAAGAAGGTCCGGACTCAGATATTGTGCTCAGCAGCCGTATTCGTTTGGCACGAAATATTGTTGATTATGAATTTCCGACCGTTTTTAGCAACGAAGAAGCGCAACAAATTGTTCGCATCTTTGAGCAATACTTTGCTAAACAATCTTACCGCTCACTTGGTCGGTTTGAATTATTGAAAATGAACGAACTTCAGCCGATCGAAAAAAGAGTATTGGTTGAAAAACATTTAATCAGCCCACATTTAGCGGAGGATTGCCCGTTTGGCGCATGTTTGCTTTCAGAGAATGAGGAAGTGAGCATTATGGTGAATGAAGAAGACCATATTCGTATTCAATGCTTGTTTCCAGGGTTCCAATTAACCGAAGCGTTAGAAATGGCAAATGAACTGGATGACTGGATGGAGTGGCACGTAAACTATGCTTTCGATGAAAGAAGAGGCTATTTAACGAGCTGCCCGACTAACGTTGGCACAGGGCTAAGGGCATCTGTTATGATGCATCTTCCGGCGCTTATTTTAACACAGCAAATGAACCGCATTATCCCCGCGATTAACCAGCTCGGCCTTGTTGTTAGGGGAACGTACGGGGAAGGAAGTGAGGCGCTAGGGAACATATTCCAAATTTCTAATCAAATTACGTTAGGTAAATCGGAAGAAGACATTGTGGAAGACTTAAAAAGTGTTGTCCAACAATTAATTGCACAGGAAAGAATGGCACGAGAGGCATTAGTCAAAACTTTAAACATACAATTAGAAGACAGAGTCTTTCGTTCCTACGGGATATTAGCGAATAGCCGTGTGATTGAATCAAAAGAAGCTGCTCAATGCTTATCAGATGTCCGTCTAGGAATTGATTTAGGATACATTAAAAATATTTCCCGAAACATTTTAAATGAGTTGATGATTTTGACACAACCAGGCTTTTTACAGCAATATGCTGGCGGAGCGTTGCGACCGAACGAGCGGGATGTTCTTCGTGCTAAACTGATTCGCGAACGGTTGAAAATGGAAGAGAAAAAAGCGATGGAGGGTGATGGAGTATGATGTTCGGTAGATTTACGGAGCGGGCACAAAAAGTATTGGCGCTGGCACAGGAAGAAGCGGTGCGCCTTGGTCATAATAATATTGGAACAGAACATATTTTGCTTGGACTTATTCGTGAAGGTGAAGGGATTGCGGCGAAAGCGTTAATTGCGCTAGGACTAGGGCCAGATAAAATTCAGAAAGAAGTGGAAGCGCTCATTGGGCGTGGGCATGAATCTTCGCAAACGATTCACTATACACCACGGGCGAAAAAAGTGATCGAGCTCTCGATGGATGAAGCAAGAAAGCTTGGTCATTCGTATGTAGGAACAGAGCATATTTTGCTCGGGCTTATTCGTGAAGGCGAAGGCGTAGCAGCTCGTGTGCTCAATAATTTAGGAGTAAGCTTGAATAAAGCGCGGCAACAAGTATTGCAGCTATTAGGGAGCAACGAATCCATTTCTGGTCATCAAGGCAATGCTTCGCATGTTAGCACTCCGACATTGGATAGTCTAGCTCGTGATTTAACGGCGATTGCTCGAGAAGGAAGCTTAGATCCGGTCATTGGAAGAAGCAAAGAAATTCAGAGGGTCATTGAAGTATTGAGCCGGAGAACGAAAAATAACCCTGTGTTAATCGGGGAGCCAGGTGTCGGAAAAACGGCGATTGCCGAAGGATTAGCGCAGCAAATTGTTAATAACGAGGTGCCGGAAACGCTTCGCGACAAACGGGTAATGACGCTTGATATGGGGACGGTAGTGGCAGGAACGAAGTACCGTGGAGAATTTGAGGATCGATTGAAAAAAGTGATGGATGAAATTCGTCAAGCAGGCAATATTATTTTATTCATTGACGAGCTTCACACGTTGATTGGTGCAGGGGGAGCGGAAGGAGCTATTGACGCTTCTAATATATTAAAACCTTCACTTGCTCGTGGAGAGCTGCAATGTATCGGAGCGACGACACTAGATGAATACCGAAAATATATTGAAAAAGACGCCGCATTAGAACGACGTTTCCAACCAATTTATGTAGATGAACCAACGGTCGAGGAATCGATTCAAATTTTAAAAGGACTTCGTGATCGATACGAAGCGCATCATCGCGTATCCATTTCCGATGAAGCGATTGTTCAGGCAGTGAAATTATCCGATCGATACATTACTGATCGTTTTCTTCCAGATAAAGCGATTGACTTAATTGATGAAGCGTGCTCGAAAGTTCGCCTTCGTTCTTTTACGACACCGCCAAACTTAAAAGAATTAGAACAAAAATTAGAAGAAGTTCGCAAAGAGAAAGACGCGGCCGTACAAAGCCAAGAGTTTGAAAAAGCAGCTTCTTTACGGGATACAGAACAGCGGTTACGCGAGCAGTTAGAGGAAACAAAACGGGCATGGAAGGAAAAACAAGGAAAAGAAAATTCGGAAGTAACGGTAGAAGATATTGCGATGGTTGTTTCTAGCTGGACGGGAATTCCGGTATCGAAGTTGGCGCAAACGGAAACGGAACGATTATTGAAACTGGAAGAAATATTACATTCACGCGTTATCGGGCAAGAAGAGGCAGTGAAAGCAGTAGCAAAAGCAGTTCGTCGAGCTCGTGCAGGGTTAAAAGATCCGAAACGTCCGATCGGTTCGTTTATTTTCCTAGGGCCAACTGGGGTCGGAAAAACAGAATTAGCGCGGGCGCTAGCAGAAGCGATGTTCGGTGATGAAGATGCGTTAATTCGCATCGATATGTCAGAATATATGGAGAAGCATTCCACTTCCCGACTTGTCGGTTCTCCTCCTGGGTATGTCGGATATGAAGAAGGTGGGCAGTTAACGGAGAAAGTACGTCGCAAACCGTATTCGGTTGTGTTATTAGATGAGATAGAGAAAGCACATCCTGACGTCTTCAATATTTTATTGCAAGTACTAGAGGATGGGCGTTTGACGGATTCGAAAGGAAGAACGGTTGATTTTCGCAATACGATTGTCATTATGACATCCAACGTTGGTGCAGATGCGTTGAAACGAAATAAATACGTCGGTTTTAACGTTCAAGATGAAAGCGAAAAATATAAAGATATGAAAGGGAAAGTGATGGAAGAATTGAAAAAAGCGTTCCGTCCAGAGTTTTTAAACCGGATCGACGAAATCATTGTCTTCCATGCACTTGAAAAACCACATTTAGCACAAATTGTAAATTTAATGGCAGAGCAGCTTGTGAAACGATTGAAAGAACAAGATATTGACCTCGAATTGACGCAAGCGGCGATTGAAAAAATTGCTGCGGAAGGATATGACCCAGAGTATGGAGCACGTCCATTGCGTCGCGCATTGCAAAAACATATTGAAGACCGGCTATCAGAAGAATTGCTAAAAGGTACAATTGCCAAAGGTCAAAAAGTAGTTGTTGACGTAAAAGACGGGGAGTTCGTCGTATTATCAGAGCAAACCGTTCAGTAAAATAAAGCAACAAGGTATGCGGCGGCTATTTAGGCGCATACCTTGTTTTTGCATTTGTTCGGAGAAAGGGACACGGGTTATGAGGAAAAAAACGAAATTTGTTTGCCAATCATGTGGATACGAATCGGCTAAATGGATGGGAAAATGTCCTGGATGCCAAGCGTGGAATACGATGGTAGAAGAAATGGAGCGGGGGAAACAGGCAGCAAGAGGAGTGTTTGTTCACTCTGCCGACACCGTTTCTAAACCGGTGTCCATTACAACCATTACGACAGCGCAAGAGCCGAGAATTACGACAAATCTTTCCGAGTTTAATCGAGTGTTAGGTGGCGGCATTGTGAAAGGGTCGCTTGTGTTAATCGGTGGAGACCCAGGGATTGGGAAATCGACGCTTCTTCTGCAAGTCTCCGCACAGTTGGCTGCTCAACATCATAAAGTACTATATATTTCTGGAGAAGAATCGGTAAAACAAACGAAATTACGAGCGGATCGCCTCGGTGTTTCCGCGCATGACTTATACGTTTTGGCAGAAACAGATTTAGAGTACATTCATCAAGCCATTGAAGAGATTCAGCCGCATTTTGTTGTCATTGATTCTATCCAAACGATCTATCGCGCGGAAATTGCCTCTGCACCAGGGAGCGTTTCCCAAGTAAGGGAGTGCACCGGGGAATTGATGAGAATTGCCAAAACGAAAGGTGTCGCTATTTTTATTGTTGGCCATGTGACGAAAGAAGGATCGATTGCTGGACCGAGAATTTTAGAGCATATGGTAGATACAGTTCTTTATTTTGAAGGAGAGAGGCATCATACGTACCGAATTTTACGAGCGGTGAAAAATCGGTTTGGTTCGACGAACGAAATCGGCATTTTTGAAATGAGGGAGTCTGGGCTATTGGAAGTAGAAAATCCGTCCGAAGTATTTTTAGAGGAGCGTTCTGGTGGTGTTGCGGGTTCGACGGTTGTTGCTTCTATGGAAGGAACGAGACCTGTACTCGTCGAAATTCAAGCATTAATTTCACCGACAAGCTTTGGAAATCCACGACGAATGGCGACTGGCATTGACCATAACCGCGTGTCGTTATTGATGGCAGTGCTTGAAAAGCGGGTCGGGCTACTTTTACAAAATCAAGATGCGTATTTAAAAGTAGCGGGTGGTGTGAAACTAGATGAGCCAGCCATTGATTTAGCAGTTGCGGTAAGCATTGCTTCGAGCTTTCGCGATCAGCCGACGAATCCATCGGACGTAATCATTGGCGAAGTAGGGCTAACAGGGGAAGTGCGTCGCGTTTCTCGCATTGAACAGCGCGTACAAGAAGCCGTGAAGCTCGGATTCCAGCGCATTATTTTACCAAAAAATAATCTTGGCGGCTGGAGTGCACCAAAAGGGGTGGACATTATCGGGGTATCGCATGTGTCAGAGGCATTGGAATATGCATTTTCTCGAAAATAGCGAGAACGTTACAAATATGTATCAAATTTTTTAAAAAGATTAAAAACTGTGTTATTATTGGTTTCAAACATTGGAAACTGTTTATAATGATAATTGAGGAGGTGAAAGAATGTTAAAAAGAATTGTTCAGCTATTTTTCTTAGTGGTTGGTGGAACGCTCGGGATTATGTTTCTTCCTGATTTGCTTGCGTTAATGAAGGTGGAGCATCTCTCTATTTTAAATAATCCATATATGTTGGCGATTGTTGGGGCACTTATTTTCTTTATTATGACTTTTTGGGCTGTAGATTACGTTGTCGATGTCATTCGCTGGATGGAAGAATCGCTTGTGAAAGCGCCTGTGACAGATATTTTGTTCGGTAGTTTAGGCCTTATTTTTGGTCTAGTTGTTGCTTTTTTAGTGGTCATGCCGCTCAAGGCTTTTCAGTTTCAAGTGGTGAACACGGTGCTGCCGGTCTTTTTGACGATTTTGCTTGGGTATTTAGGGTTCCAGGTTGGTTTCAAAAAGCGGCATGAATTAATGAGTTTATTTTCGATTTCCAATCGAATGGCAAAGAAAAAAGGGAATGAAGAAGAGAATGAAAGCCAAAAAGGTCGTGCGTTAAAAATTTTAGATACAAGTGTCATTATTGATGGGCGGATTGCGGACATTTGCCAGACGGGATTTTTAGAAGGAACGATTGTCATTCCGCGATTCGTACTAGAGGAACTGCAGCATATTGCCGATTCTTCCGATGTTTTAAAAAGAAATCGCGGTCGGCGTGGGTTAGATATTTTAAATCGTATTCAAAAAGAACTAGAAATGAAAGTGGAAATTTACGAAGGCGACTTCGATGATATCCAAGAAGTAGACAGCAAATTAGTAAAGTTGGCTAAATTAACATCAGGCGTTGTTGTCACTAACGATTTCAACTTAAACAAAGTATGCGAACTGCAAAATGTGCGAGTGCTCAATATTAACGATTTAGCTAATGCAGTAAAACCGGTCGTTCTTCCGGGGGAAGAATTGAATGTTCAAGTCATTAAAGACGGCAAAGAACATAATCAAGGTGTTGCTTACTTAGACGATGGGACGATGATTGTTGTCGAGGATGGCAAAGAATATATCGGCAAACGGGTTGACGTACTCGTCACCAGCGTGTTACAAACATCTGCAGGGAGAATGATTTTTGCGAAATTAAAACTTTTGCAAAAGGCGTTATAGTTAGGGGAATTTACAGATGAACTATCAAGTGGTCATTCCTGCAGCAGGGCAAGGAAAACGGATGAAGGCGGGCATTAATAAACAATTGCTCGAACTTGGCGGCCAGCCGGTAATCGTTCGTACGCTAAAAGTATTTGAGCAAGACGATTGGTGTGAAGGCATTATCGTTGTTGTGAGCGAAGCGGAACGGGAACGATTTCACGAGCTATTTCAAGCATTTCAACTAAAAAAAGTGAATGCGCTCGTGATCGGTGGTGCAGAGCGGCAGCATAGCGTTTATAATGGACTTAAAGCCGTAAGTAGCGAACTTGTGTTAATCCATGATGGTGCTCGCCCGTTCGTTACGATGGAAAAAATTCATGAATTAGTAAACGAAGCAAATGAGCACGGTGCAGCAGTTCCTGCTGTACCGATGAAAGACACCGTCAAACGTGCTCAGCAAGGATTTGTCGAGGAAACGGTGGAACGCTCTAGCTTGTGGGCAGTACAAACTCCACAAGCTTTTCGTGTTTCGCTTATTTTAACCGCCCATGAACGTGCCAAACAAGAAGGCTACATTGGCACAGACGATGCGAGCCTTGTAGAGCGCATCGGGCAAAAAGTGAAAATCATTGAAGGGGATTATCGCAACATTAAGCTAACAACCCCGGATGATTTATTATTTGCGGAAGCCATTTTATCGTCTAAAAGAGAAAGGTGACTACTGTATGTTTCGCATTGGACAAGGATTTGATGTTCATCAGTTCGTCGAAGGTCGTCCGTTGATTATTGGCGGCATTCATATTCCATATGAAAAAGGATTGCTCGGTCACTCGGATGCAGACGTCTTGTTGCATGCGGTGGCAGATGCTTGTTTAGGCGCAATTGGTGCCGGCGATATCGGGAAGCATTTCCCAGATACCGACCCACAATATAAAAATGCTGATTCGGCGCTGCTTTTGCAGCACGTATGGGCACTTGTGAAAAAACAAGGGTATCAGCTTGTGAACGTTGACTGCACGATTATTGCGCAGCGACCAAAAATGGCGCCGTATATCGAAACCATGAAAGAAAAAATTGCCCAACTATTGGAAAGCGACGTATCCCAAGTAAACGTGAAAGCAACGACGACGGAGCGTCTCGGGTTTACCGGTCGAGAAGAAGGCATTGCTGCTCAAGCAGTCGTATTGCTACAAAAGCAATAATCGTTTTGAACTTTATGACCGAATCATTTAAAATAACAAGTACACAGTATAAATTGATGGAGGTTATTGTATGTCACACGAAGTAAGGGTGCGTTATGCGCCGAGTCCGACCGGTCATTTACATATCGGTGGCGCTCGCACAGCGCTGTTTAACTACTTGTTTGCTCGCCATCATAACGGAAAATTTATTGTTCGCATTGAAGATACAGATATTGAACGGAATGTAGAAGGTGGCGAACAGTCTCAGCTAGAAAATTTAAAATGGCTTGGTATTGAATACGATGAATCGGTTGATAAAGACGGGGGATATGGCCCGTATCGCCAAACAGAGCGTCTTGAGATATACCGCCGATACACGAACGAGCTGTTGGAAAAAGGCTTTGCATATAAATGTTTTTGTACGCCAGAGGAATTAGAACAGGAACGTGAGGCGCAAAAAGCAGCGGGCATTGCGGCACCGCAATATAGCGGAAAATGCCGTCATTTAACACCAGAACAAGTCAACCAGCTTGAAGCGGAAGGAAAACCGTATACGATTCGCATCAAAGTACCGGAAGGAAAAGTATATGAATTCGAAGACATGGTACGCGGCCGCGTATCGTTTGAGTCAAAAGATATTGGCGATTGGGTCATTGTGAAAGCGAACGGCATCCCAACGTATAATTTTGCGGTCGTCATTGACGATCATTTAATGAAAATTACGCACGTATTTCGCGGGGAAGAACATCTATCCAATACGCCAAAGCAGCTAATGGTTTATGAATATTTCGGTTGGGAAGCGCCGCAATATGCACATTTGACGCTTATCGTCAACGAAAACCGGAAAAAATTATCGAAACGTGACGAGTCGATTATTCAGTTTGTATCGCAATACAAAGAGCTTGGGTATTTGCCAGAAGCGATGTTTAACTTCTTCGCTTTATTAGGATGGTCGCCAGAAGGGGAAGAAGAAATTTTTACAAAAGAAGAACTTATTCGTATTTTTGATGTTTCTCGCTTATCTAAATCTCCGTCGATGTTTGATAAACAAAAGTTAACATGGATGAATAACCAATACATTAAAAAGCTCGATTTAGACCGGCTTGTTGAATTATCGCTTCCACATTTAGTGAAGGCAGGGCGGTTGCCGGAAACAATGAGCGAGGAACAAAAAGAGTGGGCGCGCCATTTAATTGCGCTATATCAAGAGCAAATGAGTTATGGTGCTGAAATTGTCGAATTGTCCGAGTTGTTCTTTAAAGAAGAAGTTGAGTATAATGAGGAAGCAAGAGAAGTGCTTTCTGAAGAACAAGTTTCAGATGTGCTTCACGCCTTTTTAGAAGAAGTGAAAAAGCTTCCGTCGTTTATGGCAGATGACATTAAAGCAGCCATTAAATCTGTGCAAAAAACAACAGGACAAAAAGGGAAAAAGTTGTTTATGCCGATTCGAGTGGCGACAACCGGTCAAACGCACGGACCAGAGCTTCCGCTAGCGATTCAGCTGCTCGGCAAGGAAAAAGTTGTTCAACGTTTAGAAAAGGCGATTCATTCGATAAGTGAAAGCGTTGACGAGGAGAAGTAAAAAACATTGGCATGACAGAGAGGGTCACCTTGGCTGGAAGTGACTTATGTTCGATGTTTTTGAAATGCCCCTCGGAGCCTCCTTTCGAACCAGAGACGTTCTGTAGTAGAGTGGAGCGGATTCTCTTCCGTTATAAGAGCAAAGGGAGCTAACGTATTGGTTGGCTAAACAGAGTGGAACCGCGCAACGAAGCGTCTCTGTGTCATTGTACACAGCGGCGCTTTTCTTTTTGCAAGATAACAAAGGGGGGAACGATTGTGTTTAAAACATTAAAAGAAGACATTGAAGTTATTTTTGAGCAAGACCCAGCGGCTAGAAGCTATTTAGAAGTGATTTTAACGTACTCTGGGCTGCATGCGATTTGGGCGCATCGAATTGCCCATGCCTTTTATAAACGAAAATTTTATTTTATTGCGCGCTTAATTTCGCAAATTAGTCGGTTTTTCACCGGCATTGAAATCCATCCAGGTGCAAAAATCGGTCGACGCTTTTTCATCGATCATGGCATGGGGGTTGTCATTGGCGAAACGTGCGAAATCGGCGATAACGTCACCGTATACCAAGGCGTCACACTAGGAGGAACAGGAAAAGAAAAAGGGAAGCGCCACCCGACGATTAAAGACAACTGCTTAATCGCTACGGGGGCAAAAGTGCTAGGCTCCATTACGATTGGCGAAAACTCGAAAATTGGCGCAGGCTCGGTCGTATTAAAAGATGTTCCGCCAAACTCGACCGTTGTCGGCATTCCAGGAAAAGTCGTTGTGCGCAACGGAGTAAAAGTAAAAGATTTGAATCATACCGATTTACCAGACCCGATTGCCGATCGATTAAAGGAATTGGAAGAAGAACTAGCCAACTTACGAACAGAATTGCAACAATTAAAAGAAGGGAAGAAAAATCATGAGCATTCAGCTTTATAATACGCTCACGCGAAAAAAGGAACGATTTGAACCGCTTGAACCAAATAAAGTGAAAATGTATGTGTGTGGCCCAACGGTGTACAATTATATTCATATCGGCAACGCTCGTCCGGCCATTGTGTTTGACACGATTCGTCGCTATTTAGAATTTCGCGGCTATGACGTTCAGTACGTCTCTAACTTTACAGATGTAGACGATAAGCTTATTAGGGCAGCGCGGGAATTAGGCGAAGATGTTCCAACGATTGCGGAGCGATTTATTGCCGCGTATTTTGAAGATATTGCTGCATTAGGATGCAAAAGAGCGAACGTTCACCCGCGAGTTACAGAAAATATTGATATTATTATCGAGTTTATTGAGCAGCTTATCGAAAAAGGGTATGCGTACGAAGTAGATGGGGACGTATATTATAAAACGAGAAATTTTGCGGACTACGGAAAGCTATCGCATCAATCTATTGACGAACTGCGTGCTGGTGCGCGTATTGAAATTGGCGAAAAAAAGAAAGATCCGTTAGACTTTGCGCTATGGAAAGCAGCGAAAGAAGGAGAAATTGCGTGGGATAGTCCATGGGGCAAGGGGCGTCCAGGATGGCATATCGAATGCTCGGCAATGGCACGAAAATATTTAGGCGATACGATCGATATTCATGCGGGTGGTCAAGATTTAACCTTTCCACATCACGAAAACGAAATTGCGCAATCCGAAGCATTGACAGGAAAAACGTTCGCAAAATATTGGCTGCATAACGGGTACATTAATATTAACAACGAAAAAATGTCAAAATCGCTTGGCAACTTCGTTCTTGTGCACGATATTGTGAAGCAAATTGATCCACAAGTGTTGCGCTTTTTCATGCTATCGGTTCATTATCGCCATCCAATCAACTATAGCGAAGAACTATTAGAAAGCACGAAAAATGGGTTGGAGCGATTAAAAACAGCATATACGAATTTAAAACATCGCCTTGCCAGCAGCAGCAATTTAACGGATCACGACGAACAATGGCTAGCGAAAATAGAGGAATGTCGCGCTGTTTTTATCCGGGAAATGGATGATGATTTTAATACAGCAAATGCAATCGCTGCGCTATTTGAACTGGCAAAGCATGCGAATGTATATTTGCTGGAGAAAAATACAGCGGAAACGGTCATTCGCGCCTTTTTGCAGACGTTCGAACAGTTATTAGATGTATTAGGTATTTCTTTCAAAGAAGAGCTATTGCTTGATGAGGAAATCGAAGCGCTCATTCACCAGCGGAACGAAGCGAGAAAGAACCGGAACTTTGCCTTGGCTGACAAAATTCGCGATGAATTAAAAGCGAAAAACATTGTTTTAGAAGATACACCGCAAGGAACAAGATGGAAAAGAGGATAAATGCCGATGAATTTCTCGTCAGTTAAAGATGCCAAACAATTAAACGGTCTTGCGCTTGCTTACATCGGTGATGCCGTATATGAACTATACGTACGGCATCGCCTTCTTTCCAAAGGAAGTGTTAAGCCAAACGAGCTTCACCGTCAAGCAATTCGCTATGTTTCTGCAAAAGCGCAGGCACATATTGTATTAACATTATTAGAACGCGCCGTATTGACGGAAGAAGAGGAAGCCATTATTCGCCGCGGTCGCAACAGTAAGTCGATGACCGTACCGAAAAATACAGATGTGCAAACATACCGTTACAGTACGGCATTTGAAGCATTGCTCGGTTATCATTTCCTGGGAAATAATGAGGAACGAATGGAAGAGTTAATCGCCTATTCGTTTGACATTGTCGAAAGCCAAGAAAGGAAGTTGTAACAATGGACTTGATTATCGGAAAAAACCCTGTCATGGAAGCGTTGAAGGCAGAACGAGAAATAAACAAACTTTGGATTGCCGAAGGATCGCAACGAGGAGCGATGCAGGCAATTGTTCAGCTAGCAAAAGAGCAGAACGTGCTTATTCAATACGTCCCGAAACAAAAACTTGATCAGATGACGGATGGGAATCATCAAGGAGTAGTGGCGCAAGTAGCTGCTTATCGTTATTACGATATGGATGAATTGTTTCGTCGTGCAGCGGACAGAAATGAACATCCTTTTTTCTTATTGTTGGACGAGCTAGAAGACCCGCATAATTTAGGCTCCATTATGAGAACAGCTGATGCAGTAGGTGCACACGGTATTATTATTCCGAAACGCCGTTCCGTCGGTTTGACACAAACGGTAGCGAAAGCTTCGACAGGAGCGATTGAGCACGTTCCTGTTGTCCGCGTCACCAATTTGGCAAGAACGATTGACGAGTTGAAAGAAAGAGGCGTGTGGATTGTTGGGACAGATGCGAAAGCAAGCGATGACTATCGTCAACTGGATGGAACGATGCCATTAGCGCTCGTTGTTGGAAGCGAAGGAAAAGGAATTAGCCGATTGGTTTTAGAGAAATGTGATTTTTTAATTAAACTGCCAATGAGAGGGCATGTCACTTCTTTAAACGCTTCGGTTGCTGCGAGCTTATTAATGTATGAGGTGTATCGCAAACGGTATCCTTTAGGAGAATAAGGAAGATGGACATTTTAATAGTAGACGGATATAACATCATCGGCGCTTGGCCAGAGCTGCGCAAGCTAAAGGAGCACGACTTAGCAGCGGCGCGCGATATGTTAATCGAAAAAATGGCCGAATATCAAGGGTTCACCGGACATAAAGTTATTATCGTTTTCGATGCACACCTCGTACAAGGAATCGAGAAAAAGTATACAAACTATCAAGTGGATGTCATTTTTACAAAAGAACATGAAACAGCGGACGAGCGAATTGAAAAAATGGCCAAACAGCTAATTAACGTTCGAACGAAAGTGTATGTAGCAACATCTGATTATACGGAACAATGGACCATTTTTGGACAAGGAGCGTTGCGAAAGTCCGCGCGGGAACTGCTAATAGAGATGGAGGCAATTGAGCGAAGCATTGCAAAAAAAGTGGAAAGCATTCACGAGAAAAAACCGCAAGCTAAAATCCCGTTGACTGATGAAGTTGCAAA
This sequence comes from Anoxybacteroides voinovskiense, assembly GCF_014196205.1. Lineage (GTDB taxonomy): Bacteria > Bacillota > Bacilli > Bacillales > Anoxybacillaceae > Anoxybacteroides > Anoxybacteroides voinovskiense. Next base: position 14,298 of record NZ_JACIDE010000022.1, read on the forward strand.
AATTTTCGAAAAATGGCGAAGAGGCGAAAAATGAGTGGTTGACGCTGTAAAAATTTGTGCTGTATAATAATTTTAGTGATTTGTGCGGTCGGGGGGATCGGCGTGGGCGAAGGCTTCAAAAGTGAGCACGACAGACAGTTAGAGCGATTGGAAGACGAAGAATTGGTAGAACGCGTTCATCAAGGGGACAGCGATGCGCTCGATTTTTTAATTCATAAGTATCAAAACTTCGTGCGAGCGAAAGCGCGTTCTTATTTTTTAGTAGGCGCAGACCGCGAAGATATCGTCCAAGAAGGCATGATTGGGCTGTATAAGGCGATTCGCGATTTTAAAGAGGACAAGCTAACGTCGTTTAAGGCGTTTGCTGAGTTGTGTATTACGCGACAAATGATTACAGCAATCAAAACGGCAACGCGACAAAAACACATCCCGCTCAATTCCTACGTTTCCCTTGACAAACCAATCTATGATGAAGAATCCGATCGGACATTAATGGATGTCCTCTCTGGGGCGAAACCAACCGATCCGGAAGAACTCATTATTAATCGCGAAGAAGTGGATGATATCGAAATAAAGATGGCCGAGCTATTGAGCGATTTAGAACGGAAAGTTCTTGTACTATACTTAGATGGCCGGTCGTACCAAGAAATTTCGGAAGAGCTCAACCGGCACGTAAAATCAATCGATAACGCTTTGCAGCGGGTAAAAAGAAAGTTAGAAAAGTATTTAGAACTTCGAGAGATTAGTTTGTAATGTATTGACAGCAAAATATTGGTGTGATAAATTTTTATGGACACTTTGTAGAACGGTGGGGCAACGATGCGTAAAAAAGTCATCCTAGCTTGTAGTCAATGCAATAGCCGAAACTATTCGACGATGAAAAATGTGGTGGGTGTGCAAGAACGATTAGAGATGAAGAAATTTTGTAAAGTATGCAATACCCATACCGTCCACCGTGAAACGAAATGAAATCGGGACAAGCATAAGCAGCTCGAAGTAGTTGGAGGTTACTATCATGCAACGAGTCGTAAAATTTTTTCAAGAAGTCGCACGCGAAATGAAGCGGGTCAGTTGGCCGAAACGAAAAGAACTAGTGAACTATACGCTCACTGTTTTGGCTACCGTCGCATTCATGACTGTCTTTTTCGCTGTGGTCGATTTAGGAATTTCATCTTTAATTCGTTTTGTGCTTGAATAACAATCGTTTTCGTATGGTATAATGGAAGATAATAAGGTAGACGATGAAAGCCCGGAAACGGGTTTTTGTTTTGTTTATAAAATGGTTTCTAGGGAGGGAAGGACGTTTACGTCCCAGCGAATGGAGAAAAACTGGTATGTCATTCATACGTATTCGGGTTATGAAAATAAAGTAAAAGCCAATTTAGAAAAGCGCGTCGAATCGATGGGGATGCAAGATAAAATTTTTCGCGTTGTTGTTCCAGAAGAAGAAGAAACAGATATGAAAAACGGAAAGAAAAAAGTAACGAAGCGAAAAGTATTCCCTGGATATGTATTAGTAGAAATGATTATGACAGATGATTCGTGGTATGTCGTACGAAATACCCCAGGAGTGACAGGGTTTGTCGGATCAAGTGGGGCAGGCTCAAAACCGACACCGCTGCTTGAAGAAGAGGTGCACACCATCTTGAAACGGATGGGGATGTCGCTTACTGAGGTAGATTTTGATTATGAATTAAAAGAAACTGTCCGCGTAAAAGAAGGTCCGTTCGCAAACTTTGCTGGTACGATTGAAGAGTTTGATTTAGATAAACGAAAAGTAAAAGTCCGCGTCAATATGTTTGGGCGTGAAACACCGGTAGAGTTAGATTTTTCTCAAATCGAAAAAATCTAAGATGAAATAACTTGCAATCAAAAAGGAAAAGTGATACTATTTTATAGTCAGTATACCTCGTGATAGAGGCTGATAACATTTAACCGTTTATAAATCGATAAATACAGTTTTCTATTCGCGTAGCAATGAACTTATGTCTTACTACCATAAGGGAGCTTCCGGAATAGAGAATCGCTCTCCTATGCAAGAAAATAGGAGGAAAGGGAGGTTACGCCCTTTTCGTAACCTAATCGAGTGGGAGGGAACGTCCCTAATACCACATCACGGACTTAAGGAGGTGTGTCTCGTGGCTAAAAAAGTAATCAAAGTCGTGAAGCTACAAATCCCTGCAGGTAAAGCGAACCCGGCACCACCAGTTGGTCCAGCGTTAGGTCAAGCTGGTGTTAACATCATGGGATTCTGTAAAGAATTCAATGCTCGTACAGCTGACCAAGCAGGTTTGATTATTCCTGTTGAAATTACGGTATACGAGGACCGTTCATTTACATTCATTACGAAAACTCCGCCTGCTGCTGTATTGCTTAAAAAAGCAGCTGGCATCGAGTCAGGTTCCGGTGAACCAAACCGTAATAAAGTAGCGACAGTCAAACGCGACAAAGTGCGTGAGATTGCTGAGACGAAAATGCCAGACTTAAATGCAGCGAGCATTGAGGCTGCAATGCGCATGGTTGAAGGTACAGCCCGCAGCATGGGCATTGTTATCGAAGACTAATGAGGCATAAGCTGGCTAGGGAAGGTTGCGACTACAAGGATTCATTCCTTTTCGCAACCTTTATTCGTGGGAGGTTATTCCGCTAAAACCACAATGAGGAGGAAATTCAAATGGCTAAAAGAGGAAAAAAATATGTCGAAGCGACGAAGTTAGTAGACCGCTTTAAAGCGTACGCTGTAACAGAAGCGATTGAACTTGTGAAAAAAACGAGCATTGCAAAATTTGATGCAACAGTAGAAGTAGCATTCCGTCTAGGGGTTGACCCGAAGAAAGCAGATCAGCAAATTCGCGGTGCGGTTGTATTGCCACATGGCACTGGTAAAGTGCAACGTGTGCTTGTGTTTGCCAAAGGTGAAAAAGCGAAAGAAGCAGAAGCTGCAGGTGCTGATTACGTTGGCGATACAGATTATATCAACAAAATCCAACAAGGTTGGTTTGACTTTGATGTAATCGTTGCTACTCCAGACATGATGGGTGAAGTTGGTAAATTAGGGCGTATTTTAGGTCCTAAAGGGCTAATGCCAAACCCAAAAACTGGTACAGTTACGTTCGACGTAGCGAAAGCGGTAAAAGAAATTAAAGCTGGTAAAGTGGAATATCGTGTAGATAAAGCAGGTAACATCCACGTGCCAATCGGAAAAATTTCGTTTGACAGCGAAAAGCTTGTCGACAACTTTACAACTATTTACGAAACGATCTTAAAAGTAAAACCAGCTGCAGCGAAAGGTACGTACGTGAAAAACGTAACCGTTACTTCAACGATGGGACCTGGTATTAAAGTAGATCCTTCCACATTCGTCGTTGCACGATAAACGGTTGACTTTTGAGACGCCGTTTAGTATCATATACATTGTTTGAAAAACAAAAATCATTTGTACCGTAGACAGTAGGTGCTCGAATAGAGCTTAATTTCCTACCGAGGTGTTCCTAGCATAGAAAAAGTGCTGTATTACGCACTTTTAAGGTACCTCCATGTCTACGTAGACATGGAGGTTTTTTGCGGTATAAGTGGTTCGGATTTATCTACAGGAGGTGTAAGGATGAGCAGCGCAATCGAACTCAAAAAGCAAGTGGTAGCGGAAATCGCTGATAAATTCCGCGCGAGCAAATCAACGATTATCGTCGACTATCGCGGCCTAAACGTAGCGGAAGTAACTGAGCTTCGTAAGCAGCTTCGTGAAGCGGGCATCGAGTTCAAAGTGTACAAAAACACGTTAACTCGCCGTGCGCTTGCAGAAGTTGGATTAGAAGGATTAGATGAAGTGCTTACAGGACCGAACGCGATCGCGTTCAGCAACGAGGATGTTGTTGCTCCTGCGAAAATTTTAAATGACTTCGCGAAAAAACACGAGGCATTAGAAATTAAAGCAGGTGTCATCGAAGGAAACGTTGCAACGTTGGAGGAAGTCAAAGCACTTGCAAACCTTCCTTCTCGCGAAGGCTTGCTTTCTATGTTGCTTAGCGTTCTTCAAGCACCAATCCGCAACTTCGCGCTTGTTACAAAAGCAGTTGCTGAGAAGAAAGAAGAACAAGGTGCATAAAGTTTCTGGATTTTAATAAATACGATTAAGGGAGGAACATTACAATGACTAAAGAACAAATCATTGAAGCGGTTAAAAATATGACTGTTTTAGAACTAAACGACTTAGTAAAAGCAATTGAGGAAGAGTTCGGTGTAACTGCTGCTGCTCCTGTAGTAGTTGCTGGCGGTGCTGCTGCTGGCGAAGCTGCTGAAGAAAAAACAGAATTCGACGTTATCCTTAAAGATGGCGGCGCGCAAAAAATCAAAGTTATCAAAGTTGTGCGCGAACTTACTGGTCTTGGTTTAAAAGAAGCGAAAGACTTAGTAGACAACACTCCAAAGCCAGTTAAAGAAGGCATCTCTAAAGAAGAAGCAGAAGAAATCAAAGCGAAACTTGAAGAAGCTGGCGCTGTTGTAGAAGTGAAGTAATCTCGTTTAAACGAAAAAAGCTCGCTAAATGATAGCGGGCTTTTTTACTATGGTGAAAAGAGGGAATACTAAAAGAAAAAAAGGTGATGTCATTGGAACATTATTATTCAAAAACCCCTTCTTCTTCGCACCACCTACAGACGTGGAATTTTACGTTGCGTGGGAATAAGTTGACATTTACAACGGATAGCGGCGTTTTTTCGAAACGGGAAGTCGATTTTGGTTCGCGGCTACTAATTGAAACATTTACAGAACCAGCAATCGACGGGGCTATTTTAGACGTTGGTTGCGGTTATGGGCCAATCGGATTGGCTGTCGCAAAGTCGTTTCCAACCCGTCGGGTAGAGATGATTGATATTAACGAACGGGCGCTTGAACTGGCAAACAAAAATAAGCAAATCAATCATGTTCATAACGCGGTTGTTTACGAGAGTGATTTGTTTGCGGGCGTTGGGGAGAAGACGTTTGCGGCCATTGTAACGAATCCACCAATCCGTGCCGGAAAAAAGATTGTTCACGCCATTTTTGAACAAAGCTCGCACCATCTTCTTCCGAAAGGGGAGCTGTGGGTTGTAATTCAGAAAAAGCAAGGTGCACCGTCTGCACTCGAGAAGTTACAAACATTATTTTCTCATGTAGAAGTGGTCACAAAGAAAAAAGGATATTATATCATAAAGGCAAAAAAAGATTGACAGTTTTTTTTACCTATGGTAGCATTATAAAATGCCAAATATGTAACCTTATTCGGTGATTGTATGTATAATTTTATTTCTGTTGGGAAAAATTATAAAATCAATAAATAGGTGAAAATGTGGTTTTCTTATATAGAAACCATTTTTCTTTTGTCTCTGATAGTAAGGCAAATATTTCTTGTTTAGAAAAGTTGCCTGCTATTTTCACTAATGCTTGAATTTGAGGGGTGAATCAGTTGACAGGTCAACTAGTTCAATATGGACGACACCGCCAACGAAGAAGTTACGCGCGTATCAGTGAAGTACTCGAGTTACCAAACCTTATCGAAATTCAGACCTCTTCTTATCAATGGTTCCTTGATGAAGGTCTGAGAGAAATGTTCAAAGAAATTTCCCCAATTGAAGACTTTTCCGGAAATCTTTCCCTTGAATTTGTTGATTATAGTCTAGGGGAACCGAAGTACTCGGTAGAGGAATCAAAAGAACGCGATGTGACCTACGCAGCACCGCTTCGCGTGAAAGTGCGCCTTATCAATAAAGAAACAGGCGAAGTGAAAGAACAAGATGTATTCATGGGGGATTTTCCTCTTATGACGGAGACGGGAACGTTCATCATTAACGGTGCAGAACGTGTCATCGTTTCTCAGCTTGTCCGCTCCCCAAGCGTATACTACAGCGGAAAAGTAGACAAAAACGGAAAGCGTGGATTTTCTGCGACAGTCATTCCAAACCGTGGCGCATGGCTAGAGTACGAAACCGATGCGAAAGATGTCGTATACGTTCGCATTGACCGCACTCGTAAATTGCCTGTCACCGTTCTTTTGCGTGCGCTTGGATTCGGCTCTGACCAAGAAATCATTGATTTAATTGGCGAGAACGAATATCTTCGCAACACGCTTGAAAAAGACAACACAGAAAGTACAGAAAAAGCGTTACTTGAAATTTATGAGCGGTTGCGCCCAGGCGAACCGCCGACAGTAGAAAACGCGAAAAGCTTATTGATTTCTCGTTTCTTCGACCCGAAACGCTACGATTTAGCAAGTGTTGGGCGTTATAAAATTAACAAAAAACTCCATATTAAAAATCGACTTTTCAATCAACGGCTCGCGGAAACGCTTGTCAACCATGAAACAGGTGAAATTATTGCGGAAAAAGGAACGGTCATTGACCGACGAACGTTAGATCGCATTTTACCTTACTTAGAAAATGGCATTGGCTTTCGTACGTATAAACAAGCTGGTGGCGTAGTAGAAGAAGAGTTTACGCTACAAGCGATTAAAATTTATGCGCCGAACGATTCGGAAGGCGAGCAAGTCATTCATGTCATTGGCAACGGATACATTGCAGAAGACGTTAAACATATTACGCCAAGTGACATCATCGCATCCATTAGCTATTTCTTTAATCTTCTTCACGGAGTCGGGGATACAGACGATATTGATCATCTAGGCAACCGTCGTCTTCGTTCTGTCGGAGAGCTATTGCAAAACCAATTCCGAATCGGATTATCGCGCATGGAACGTGTCGTTCGTGAGCGCATGTCCATTCAAGATACAAATACGATTACGCCGCAGCAATTAATTAATATTCGACCAGTGATTGCGGCAATTAAAGAATTTTTCGGCAGCTCGCAGCTTTCGCAGTTTATGGACCAAACGAACCCGCTTGCGGAGTTAACGCATAAACGCCGCCTTTCTGCATTAGGGCCTGGTGGTTTGACGCGGGAACGCGCTGGGTTTGAAGTTCGTGACGTTTACTACTCTCACTACGGGCGTATGTGTCCAATCGAAACGCCAGAAGGTCCAAACATCGGCTTGATTAACTCGTTATCGACATATGCAAAAGTCAATAAATTTGGTTTTATTGAAACGCCGTATCGCCGTGTTGACCCAGAAACAGGAAAAGTAACGAATCGTATTGATTATTTAACAGCTGATGAAGAAGACAACTATGTCGTTGCTCAAGCAAACGCACGAATTGCAGAAGACGGCACATTTTTAGACGAAGACATTGTGGCACGCTTCCGCGGGGAAAACATTGTCGTCAAGCGCGACCGTGTCGACTATATGGACGTATCACCAAAACAAGTCGTTTCTGCAGCGACAGCGTGTATCCCATTCTTAGAAAATGACGACTCAAACCGCGCATTGATGGGTGCAAACATGCAGCGTCAAGCAGTTCCGTTATTGCAACCGGAAGCGCCGATTGTCGGAACAGGGATGGAATATGTGTCGGCGAAAGACTCTGGAGCGGCTGTTATTTGTAAACATCGCGGAATTGTCGAACGAGTGGAAGCAAAAGAAATTTGGGTACGTCGCCTCATCGAAGTAGATGGCAAAGAAGTAAAAGGCGATTTAGACAAATACCGTCTGCTCAAATTTGTCCGTTCAAACCAAGGCACATGCTACAATCAACGCCCGATCGTGCAAAAAGGGGATATCGTCGAAAAAGGAGAAATTCTTGCTGACGGTCCGTCGATGGAAAAAGGGGAGTTAGCACTTGGTCGCAACGTACTCGTTGCCTTCATGACATGGGATGGTTACAACTACGAAGACGCGATTATTATGAGCGAACGGCTTGTAAAAGAAGACGTATATACGTCTATTCACATTGAAGAATATGAATCGGAATCGCGCGACACGAAGCTTGGTCCAGAAGAAATTACACGCGATATTCCAAACGTCGGAGAAGATGCACTCCGCAATTTGGATGAGCGTGGAATTGTACGTATCGGAGCGGAAGTGAAAGACGGAGACTTGCTTGTCGGGAAAGTGACACCAAAAGGCGTCACCGAGTTAACCGCAGAAGAACGTCTATTGCATGCTATCTTTGGGGAAAAAGCTCGTGAAGTACGGGATACATCACTTCGTGTACCGCATGGCGGCGGTGGAATCGTATTAGATGTCAAAGTATTTAACCGTGAAGACGGAGACGAACTTCCTCCTGGCGTGAATCAGCTTGTGCGCGTATACATTGTGCAAAAACGGAAAATTTCCGAAGGCGATAAAATGGCTGGTCGCCACGGAAATAAAGGGGTTATCTCAAGAATTCTTCCGGAAGAAGACATGCCGTTCTTGCCAGATGGCACACCAGTCGATATCATGTTAAACCCATTGGGCGTTCCGTCGCGGATGAACATCGGGCAAGTGCTTGAGTTGCACCTTGGAATGGCAGCGAGGAAGCTTGGTCTTCATGTCGCTTCGCCGGTATTCGATGGTGCGCGCGAAGAAGATGTATGGGCAATTTTAGAAGAAGCGGGAATGGCTCGCGATGCCAAAACGGTGCTATACGATGGGCGCACAGGGGAACCGTTTGATAACCGTGTATCTGTTGGAATCATGTATATGATTAAACTAGCACACATGGTAGACGACAAACTCCACGCTCGTTCGACTGGTCCGTACTCGCTCGTGACGCAGCAGCCGCTTGGTGGGAAAGCACAATTCGGCGGTCAGCGCTTCGGAGAGATGGAGGTATGGGCACTCGAGGCATACGGTGCAGCATATACGTTACAAGAAATTTTAACCGTCAAATCGGACGACGTCGTCGGTCGGGTGAAAACATACGAAGCAATTGTCAAAGGTGAAAACGTTCCAGAACCAGGCGTTCCAGAATCGTTTAAAGTATTGATTAAAGAACTACAAAGTTTAGGAATGGATGTTACGATTCTTTCAAGCGACGACAAAGAAATTAGCATGGAAAACTTCGATGACGATGACGATGTGCAACCAGCGGACGCGATGACCGTCGGCATCGTTCCAGAAAAGGAAGAAGAAACTGTCACAAAAGAATAAACGATGAGGCAATAAGGGTAAAACCTGGAGATTGAGAGGGAGGTAGGCCCCTTGCTAGACGTAAATAATTTCGAGTATATGAAAATTGGTCTTGCTTCGCCGGAGAAAATTCGTTCGTGGTCGTATGGCGAAGTGAAAAAACCAGAAACGATCAACTATCGGACGTTAAAACCGGAAAAAGACGGATTGTTCTGCGAGCGCATTTTCGGTCCAACAAAAGACTGGGAGTGCCATTGCGGAAAATATAAGCGCGTACGTTATAAAGGTGTTGTTTGCGACCGCTGCGGCGTGGAAGTAACCCGCGCCAAAGTGCGTCGCGAACGAATGGGGCATATTGAACTAGCTGCTCCTGTTTCACATATCTGGTATTTTAAAGGGATTCCAAGTCGCATGGGGCTTGTTTTAGACATGTCCCCACGCGCTTTAGAAGAAGTGATCTATTTTGCGTCGTACGTTGTCACTGACCCAGGCGATACGCCGCTAGAGAAAAAACAGCTTCTTTCGGAAAAAGAATACCGAGCGTATCGTGAAAAATACGGCAACTCGTTCCAAGCTTCGATGGGAGCAGAAGCGATCAAAAAGCTCCTACAAGATATTGACTTGGAAAAAGAAGTCGAATCGTTAAAAGAAGAGTTAAAAACGGCGCAAGGGCAACGTCGTGCACGGGCGATTAAACGGTTGGAAGTATTAGAGGCGTTCCGCAATTCGGGGAACGACCCTGCGTGGATGGTGTTGGATGTTCTTCCGGTTATTCCACCGGAATTGCGTCCGATGGTTCAATTAGACGGTGGTCGCTTTGCAACATCAGACTTAAACGATTTATATCGTCGAGTCATCAACCGTAACAATCGCTTAAAACGGTTGTTAGATCTCGGCGCTCCGAACATTATCGTGCAAAACGAAAAACGGATGCTTCAAGAAGCGGTTGACGCGCTTATTGATAATGGTCGACGCGGACGTCCAGTCACAGGTCCAGGCAACCGTCCGTTAAAATCGTTGTCGCATATGCTAAAAGGAAAACAAGGTCGTTTCCGGCAAAACTTGCTTGGAAAACGTGTCGACTACTCTGGTCGTTCGGTAATCGTTGTCGGTCCGAACTTGAAAATGTACCAATGCGGGCTACCGAAAGAAATGGCGCTTGAATTGTTTAAGCCATTCGTCATGAAAGAGCTAGTCGAGCGTGGATTAGCGCACAATATTAAAAGCGCAAAACGGAAAATTGAGCGTGTGCATCCGGAAGTATGGGACGTACTAGAATCGGTCATTAAAGAACATCCGGTACTTCTCAACCGTGCCCCGACGTTGCACCGTCTTGGCATTCAAGCGTTCGAGCCAACGCTTGTCGAAGGTCGTGCGATTCGTCTACATCCACTTGTATGTACGGCGTATAACGCAGACTTTGACGGCGACCAAATGGCAGTGCACGTTCCGTTATCGGCAGAAGCACAAGCAGAAGCGCGATTACTCATGCTTGCAGCGCAAAACATTTTGAACCCGAAAGACGGAAAACCAGTCGTTACTCCTTCGCAAGACATGGTATTAGGAAACTATTACTTAACGATGGAACGCGAAGGCGCAATTGGGGAAGGCATGGTTTTCAAAGATACGGATGAAGCGTTGCTTGCTTACCATAGCGGATACGTCCATCTGCATACACGGATTGCTATTCATGCCGGCTCATTGAAAAACGAAACGTTTACGGAAGAGCAAAACAATAAGCTGCTCATCACTACTGTCGGGAAATTGATTTTCAACGAAATTTTACCGAAATCATTCCCGTACATTAACGAGCCGACGCAAGAAAATATTGAGGAAAGAACACCAGATAAATATTTCCTTGACAAAGGCGTGAATGTTAAAGAAGAAATTCGCAGACGTGAACTTGTTCCGCCATTCAAAAAGAAAATACTTGGAAATATTATCGCGGAAGTATTTAAACGTTTCAAAATTACGGAAACGTCGAAAATGCTCGACCGTATGAAAGACCTTGGCTTTAAATATTCGACGAAAGCCGGAATTACAATCGGTGTAGCTGATATCGTCGTCTTGCCGGAAAAACAAGAAATTTTGCAAGAAGCGCAAACAAAAGTCGATACGGTCTTAAAGCAGTTTAGACGCGGATTAATTACCGATGAAGAACGTTATGAACGTGTCATCTCCATTTGGAGTGCAGCGAAAGATAAAATTCAAAGCAAGTTGATGGAATCGCTCGATAAACGTAACCCAATTTTTATGATGAGCGACTCTGGTGCCCGCGGTAACGCTTCGAACTTTACGCAGCTAGCCGGTATGCGCGGGTTGATGGCCAACCCAGCTGGACGCATTATCGAGTTGCCAATTAAATCGTCGTTCCGGGAAGGACTCACCGTATTGGAATACTTTATTTCCACACACGGTGCGCGTAAAGGATTGGCAGATACAGCATTGAAAACAGCTGACTCTGGATATTTAACACGTCGTCTTGTTGACGTTGCCCAAGACGTTATCGTTCGCGAAGACGATTGCGGAACAGACCGCGGCATGCTTGTAAGAGCATTGACGGACGGAACAGAAGTCATCGTCAAATTGGAAGAACGGTTAGTTGGACGCTATGCAAGAAAGACGATCAAACATCCGGAAACAGGCGAAATTATCGTTCGTGAAAACGAAATGATTACCGAAGATACTGCCAATGCAATTATTAAAGCAGGCATCGATAAAGTATGGATTCGTTCAGCATTTACATGTAACACGCGCCACGGTGTATGTAAAAAATGTTACGGACGCAACCTTGCTACTGGTTCGGAAGTAGAAGTGGGTGAGGCAGTCGGGATTATCGCTGCCCAATCAATCGGTGAACCTGGTACGCAGTTGACGATGCGTACGTTCCATACCGGTGGGGTTGCAGGCGATGACATTACTCAAGGTTTGCCGCGTGTTCAAGAGTTGTTTGAAGCGCGCAATCCGAAAGGGCAAGCTGTTATTTCTGAAATTGACGGAATCGTCGTTTCGATTACCGAAACTCGTGATCATCAACAAGAAATCGTCGTAAAAGGCGATGTCGAAACACGCACGTATACCGCGCCATATAACGCAAGACTAAAAGTACAAGAAGGCCAACATGTCGAACGCGGTCAAGAATTAACGGAAGGCTCGATTGACCCGAAAGAATTGCTAAAAGTAAAAGACATTACCGCCGTACAAGAGTACTTGCTTCGTGAAGTACAAAAAGTATACCGAATGCAAGGGGTAGAAATTAGCGACAAACATATTGAAGTTATGGTTCGTCAAATGCTTCGGAAAGTACGCGTAATCGACGCAGGAGATACAGATGTACTTCCAGGCACGTTGCTCGATATTCATCAGTTTACCGATGCGAACGCGAAAGTATTGCTAGAAGGTAAACGTCCAGCAACTGCTCGCCCAGTATTGCTTGGAATTACAAAAGCATCGCTTGAGACGGATTCGTTCTTATCAGCAGCGTCATTCCAAGAAACGACCCGCGTCCTAACCGATGCAGCCATTAAAGGAAAACGCGACGAACTGCTTGGTTTGAAAGAAAACGTCATTATCGGAAAGCTCGTCCCTGCTGGAACAGGAATGGCACGTTATCGAAAAATCAAACCTGTCGTGAAAAAACAAGAACAAGTACCAACCCCATAAATTCTTTGCCGGCAAGTTTTTGCTTGCCGGCAAAGAAAATAATAGTTGACAATGCCGTAGGAAAATGTTAATGTAATAAAGGTGTTCCAAAAACCTGGTACTTTGGAGGATATTTTAGGATGTCTTATGAAAAAGTATTGCAGGCTCAAGAAGTAGTTGTCGGAACAAAGCAAACAGTGCGTGCTCTGAAAGAAGGAAACGTGCGGGAAGTAGTGATAGCAGAAGATGCTGATAAAGCGATTACTGATAAAATCGTTGAAGCAGCAAAAGAAGCGAACGTTCCTGTGATGAAAGTAGACTCGATGAAAAAGCTCGGGAAAGCGTGCAAAATCCAAGTGGGAGCAGCGGCTGTTGCGATTATTCGTTAAAACTGTTTTTGTGGTTTCACTACAAAAACTTTGTTTTTGCATAAATAATGAGCCACCTGGATGTGTGGGCTTGAACTTACGTGTGAAGGGAGGAAATTTATCATGCCTACAATTAATCAGCTAGTACGCAAAGGCCGTACGAAAAAAGTGGTAAAATCTAAATCCCCTGCTTTAAATAAAGGGTACAACAGCTTCAAAAAAGTACAAACAAACGTTGCATCTCCGCAAAAACGTGGTGTGTGCACACGTGTAGGTACAATGACGCCGAAGAAGCCAAACTCAGCGCTTCGTAAATACGCTCGTGTACGTTTGTCGAACGGTATCGAGGTAACAGCATACATCCCTGGTATCGGGCATAACTTACAAGAACACAGCGTCGTATTAATTCGTGGCGGACGTGTAAAAGACTTGCCAGGGGTACGCTATCACATCGTTCGTGGTGCGCTTGACACTGCTGGGGTAGCAAACCGTATGCAAGGCCGTTCGAAGTATGGTGCGAAAAAACCAAAAGCAGCGAAAAAATAATCTGTTGCTCAAAGTAAAAAAATAGGATTTTTTTCTTGAAGGGAGGAAAAACTATGCCACGTAAAGGTCCGGTTCCAAAACGAGATGTGCTACCAGATCCGATTTACAATTCTAAACTTGTTACACGCCTGATCAACAAAATTATGATCGATGGCAAAAAAGGAAAAGCGCAAAAAATTCTTTACACAGCATTTGATATTATCCGTGAACGCACTGGCAAAGATCCAATGGAAGTATTCGAACAAGCATTGAAAAACGTTATGCCTGTTCTTGAAGTACGCGCTCGTCGCGTCGGTGGTGCGAACTACCAAGTTCCAGTAGAAGTTCGTCCAGATCGTCGTACAACATTAGGTCTTCGCTGGTTAGTTAACTACGCTCGTCTTCGTGGGGAAAAAACGATGGAAGAGCGTCTAGCAAACGAAATTTTAGATGCAGCAAACAACACAGGTGCATCGGTGAAAAAACGCGAAGATACGCACAAAATGGCAGAAGCGAACAAAGCGTTTGCGCACTATCGTTGGTAATCATTTTTTCACAATTAAGCCATTCATTTGTATTGTATAATAGGAATAGGTGAAGGTAGCAAGAGAGCTCCTCACCTATATTCCTATATTTGCAACTTTTTATCACACGATATTTACTTAAAGGAAGGAGAAAAAACCAAGATGGCAAGAGAGTTCTCCTTAGAAAACACTCGCAATATTGGTATCATGGCTCACATCGATGCCGGTAAAACAACAACGACAGAGCGTATCCTTTTCTACACAGGACGCGTTCATAAAATCGGGGAAGTCCATGAAGGCGCAGCAACGATGGACTGGATGGAACAAGAACAAGAGCGCGGAATTACGATTACGTCTGCCGCAACAACTGCGCAATGGAAAGGTCATCGCATTAACATCATCGACACACCAGGGCACGTAGACTTCACAGTGGAAGTAGAACGTTCATTGCGTGTATTAGATGGTGCGGTAGCGGTACTTGACGCGCAATCCGGGGTAGAGCCGCAAACGGAAACAGTATGGCGCCAAGCGACTACATACGGCGTTCCACGTATCGTGTTCGTTAACAAAATGGACAAGATTGGTGCGGATTTCCTATACTCGGTGAAAACGCTTCATGATCGTTTACAAGCAAATGCGCACCCTGTTCAATTACCAATTGGTGCAGAAGATCAATTCTCTGGCATCATTGACCTTGTTGAAATGTGTGCGTACCACTATCATGATGAGTTAGGAAAAAACATTGAACGCATCGAAATCCCAGAAGATTATCGCGATATGGCGGAAGAATATCGCGGGAAATTAATCGAAGCGGTGGCAGAGCTTGATGAAGAATTAATGATGAAATATTTAGAAGGGGAAGAAATTACGAAAGAAGAATTGAAAGCAGCAATTCGTAAAGCGACAGTTTCTGTTGAATTCTTCCCTGTATTCTGCGGTTCTGCATTTAAAAACAAAGGCGTTCAGTTAATGCTTGACGGTGTCGTCGATTACTTACCTTCTCCAGTGGATATCCCTGCGATTAAAGGGGTTGTTCCTGATACAGAGGAAGAAACAGTACGTGAATCTCGCGATGATGCACCGTTTGCTGCATTAGCGTTCAAAATTATGACAGACCCTTATGTTGGGAAATTGACATTCTTCCGTGTGTACTCTGGTACATTAGATTCTGGTTCTTACGTATTGAACTCAACAAAGCGTAAACGCGAGCGTATCGGCCGTATTCTACAAATGCACGCGAACCATCGCCAAGAAATTTCAAAAGTTTACGCAGGCGATATCGCTGCAGCGGTCGGTTTAAAAGATACAACAACTGGCGACACGTTGTGCGATGAAAAAGCACCTGTCATCCTTGAATCGATGACATTCCCAGAGCCAGTGATCCAAATCGCAATTGAGCCGAAATCGAAAGCAGACCAAGACAAAATGAGTACAGCGTTGCAAAAACTTCAAGAAGAAGACCCAACATTCCGCGCATGGACAGACCAAGAAACAGGTCAAACAATCATCGCGGGGATGGGTGAGCTTCACCTTGACATTATCGTCGACCGTATGCGTCGCGAATTCAAAGTTGAAGCAAACGTCGGTGCTCCACAAGTTGCATACCGCGAAACATTCCGTAAATCGGCGCAAGTCGAAGGAAAATTCGTGCGTCAGTCTGGTGGTCGCGGTCAATACGGTCACGTTTGGATCGAATTCTCGCCAAATGAAGAAGGAAAAGGATTCGAATTTGAAAACGCGATCGTCGGTGGGGTTGTTCCGAGAGAATACATCCCAGCAATTCAAGCGGGTCTTGAAGATGCAATGCAAAATGGGGTGCTTGCTGGATATCCAGTTGTCGACATTAAAGCGAAACTATTCGACGGTTCTTACCACGATGTCGACTCCAGTGAAATGGCGTTCAAAATTGCTGCTTCACTTGCGTTGAAAAATGCGGCAACAAAATGTGATCCAGTATTGCTTGAACCGATTATGAGAGTTGAAGTCATCGTCCCTGAAGAATATTTAGGAGACATCATGGGTGACATCACATCTCGTCGCGGCCGCGTAGAAGGTATGGAAGCGCGCGGAAACGCTCAAGTCGTTCGCGCAATGGTTCCACTATCTGAAATGTTCGGCTACGCAACGTCATTGCGTTCTAACACGCAAGGTCGCGGAACATTCACGATGGTATTCGACCACTATGAAGAAGTTCCGAAGAGCATCGCTGAGGAAATCATCAAAAAAAATAAAGGTGAATAATTGATTTTCCAGCGCTGTTCAAGTATAAATACTTATGTAAGACTTGGAAGCGGACATGCTTGCATGTTCGTTTCCAAGCATCCTATATACTTAAACTCTAATATGAAATCTATATTTAAGGAGGATATTTCTAATGGCTAAAGCGAAATTCGAACGCACGAAACCACACGTTAACATTGGTACAATCGGCCACGTTGACCATGGAAAAACAACTTTAACTGCAGCAATCACAACAGTTCTTGCAAAACAAGGAAAAGCGGAAGCGCGCGCTTATGACCAAATCGACGCTGCTCCAGAAGAGCGTGAGCGCGGAATCACAATCTCAACTGCACACGTTGAGTATGAAACTGACAACCGTCACTATGCACACGTTGACTGCCCAGGCCACGCTGACTACGTGAAAAACATGATCACTGGTGCAGCACAAATGGACGGTGCAATCCTTGTTGTATCTGCAGCTGACGGTCCAATGCCACAAACTCGCGAGCACATTCTTCTTTCTCGCCAAGTAGGCGTACCGTACATCGTCGTATTCTTAAACAAATGCGACATGGTAGACGACGAAGAACTATTAGAGCTTGTTGAAATGGAAGTTCGTGACCTATTATCTGAATACGACTTCCCAGGCGATGAAATCCCAGTAATCAAAGGTTCTGCATTGAAAGCACTTGAAGGCGATGCGGAATGGGAAGCAAAAATCATCGAACTTATGAACGCGGTTGACGAGTATATCCCAACTCCACAACGCGAAGTTGACAAACCATTCATGATGCCAGTTGAGGACGTATTCTCAATCACTGGTCGTGGAACAGTTGCTACTGGTCGTGTTGAGCGCGGTATCTTAAAAGTTGGTGATCAAGTAGAAATCATCGGTCTTTCTGAAGAGCCAAAAGCAACAACGGTTACAGGTGTAGAAATGTTCCGTAAGCTTCTTGACCAAGCAGAAGCTGGTGACAACATTGGTGCACTTCTTCGCGGGGTATCTCGTGACGAAGTACAACGTGGTCAAGTACTTGCAAAACCAGGTACAATCACACCACATACAAAATTCAAAGCGCAAGTTTACGTATTGTCAAAAGAAGAAGGTGGACGCCATACTCCATTCTTCTCTAACTACCGTCCACAATTCTACTTCCGTACAACGGACGTAACAGGTATCATCCAACTTCCAGAAGGCGTTGAGATGGTTATGCCTGGCGACAACATCGAAATGACAGTAGAATTAATCGCACCAATCGCGATCGAAGAAGGTACAAAATTCTCGATCCGTGAAGGTGGCCGTACAGTAGGCGCAGGTTCTGTATCTGAAATCATCGAGTAATAAATGAAAGCAGGTTTGCCTTTAAGCAAGCCTGCTTTTTTACTGCCTAGCGTTAAGTTGAAAATGCTTGGATGGATGTGTATAATAAAAGAAGTGTGCAAGTATCCGATATTTTACTTGCATTTTGCTTTTTCAATCTGTATAATGTTTAATGTTGGTCTTTGACTGCGATGAAGTGGAAGGTTGCTGACACACCCGGCCGCTTTGCCATGGCGAGTGTGAGGAAATTTCCACGGAGAATGTCTATTTTGAAAATAGGCGAAGAAGGAGGGAAAATAATGGCAAAAGAAAAAATTCGTATTCGTTTAAAAGCTTACGATCATCGAATCCTTGATCAATCTGCTGAAAAAATCGTAGAAACAGCAAAACGTTCTGGTGCAAAAGTATCTGGACCGATTCCACTACCAACGGAAAGAACTGTTTATACGATTTTGCGCGCTGTTCACAAGTACAAAGATTCTCGTGAACAATTCGAAATGCGTACACATAAACGCTTGATCGATATCGTAAACCCAACTCCGCAAACAGTCGATTCGCTTATGCGTCTTGATTTGCCATCTGGTGTCGATATTGAAATTAAGCTTTAATTGTCAAAATGAATTTATAGGAGGTGTGACGAATGACCAAAGGAATCTTAGGTAGAAAAATCGGGATGACGCAAGTATTCGCGGAAAACGGTGACTTAATTCCTGTAACAGTAATTGAAGCGACTCCAAACGTCGTGCTTCAAAAGAAAACAGTTGAAAACGACGGCTATGAGGCGATTCAATTAGGTTTTGAAGACAAACGGGAAAAATTAGCGAACAAACCGGAAAAAGGACATGCAGCGAAAGCGAATACTGCTCCTAAGCGCTTCATTCGTGAAATCCGCGGCGCAAACGTAGCGGAATATGAAGTTGGTCAGGAAGTCAAAGTAGATATTTTCGCTGAAGGCGATGTCGTAGATGTAACAGGAGTTTCGAAAGGGAAAGGGTTCCAAGGTGCAATTAAGCGCCATGGTCAATCTCGTGGACCAATGGCACACGGTTCTCGTTACCATCGTCGTCCTGGTTCGATGGGTCCTATCGCGCCAAACCGCGTATTCAAATCGAAAGAATTGCCAGGTCGTATGGGTGGCGAACGTGTGACGGTACAAAACTTAAAAATCGTAAAAGTTGATACAGAACGCAACTTGCTTCTTATCAAAGGAAACGTACCAGGTCCAAATAAAGGACTTGTAGTTATTAAAAGTGCGGTTAAAGCGAAAGTGAAATAACTTTGTTAAGAAAGGAGGAACTATCCAATGCCAAAAGTAGCATTGTACAACCAAAACGGAGCAACTGTTGGAGAAATCGAGTTGAATGATTCCGTATTTGGTATTGAGCCAAACAAACATGTGTTATTTGAAGCAGTAATTATGCAACGTGCTTCTTTGCGTCAAGGAACGCATAAAACGAAAAATCGCGCGGAAGTAAGCGGCGGTGGTCGCAAACCATGGCGTCAAAAAGGTACTGGTCGTGCACGTCAAGGGTCGATTCGCTCTCCACAATGGCGTGGTGGTGGTACGGTATTTGGTCCGGTTCCGCGCAGCTACAGCTACAAATTACCGAAAAAAGTACGCCGTTTAGCAATCAAATCGGCATTATCTTCTAAAGTGTTGGAAAACAACATCGTTGTATTAGACAACTTAGCGCTTGAAGCGCCAAAAACGAAAGAAATGGTGAAAATTTTAAGCAACCTTTCTGTTGATCGTAAAGCGCTAATTGTAACAGCAGATTTTAACGAAAATGTCTTATTATCTGCGCGCAACATTCCGGGGGTAACTGTCGTTACAGCAAGCGGAATCAACGTTCTTGATGTACTCAACCACGACAAGCTTGTCATCACAAAAGCTGCCGTGGAAAAAGTAGAGGAGGTGCTTGCATAATGAAAGATCCTCGCGATATTATTAAGCGCCCCGTTATCACTGAAAACTCGATGAATTTAGTGGCACAAAAAAAATATACGTTTGAAGTTGACGTAAAAGCAAACAAAACAGAAGTAAAAGATGCAGTAGAAGCGATTTTCGGTGTAAAAGTAGAAAAGGTCAACATTATGAACTACAAAGGGAAATTCAAACGTGTTGGCCGCTATAGCGGACTTACAAACCGTCGTCGCAAAGCAATTGTGACATTAACGCCTGACAGCAAAGAGATCGAGCTATTTGAAGCATAAGTTTAAAAGTGAAGGAGGGAAACCGACATGGCGATTAAAAAGTATAAACCAACGTCAAACGGTCGCCGTGGCATGACAGTTCTTGATTTCTCAGAAATCACAACTGACAAGCCAGAGAAATCATTGCTTGCGCCTTTAAAGAAAAAAGGTGGTCGTAACAACCAAGGTAAATTGACTGTTCGTCACCAAGGTGGCGGTCATAAGCGTCAATATCGGATCATCGATTTCAAACGCGACAAAGATGGCATTCCAGGACGCGTTGCTACAATCGAGTACGATCCAAACCGTTCTGCGAACATCGCATTAATCCATTATGCGGACGGGGAAAAACGTTACATTATCGCTCCGAAAAACCTAGAAGTAGGTATGGAAATCATGTCAGGTCCGGATGCGGACATTAAAGTAGGGAACGCGCTACCACTTGCGAACATCCCAGTCGGTACGCTAGTACACAACATCGAATTAAAACCAGGCAAAGGTGGACAACTTGTTCGTTCTGCAGGGACATCTGCACAAGTGCTTGGTAAAGAAGGGAAATACGTGCTTGTTCGTTTAGCTTCCGGTGAAGTTCGCATGATTTTAGCAACTTGCCGTGCAACGGTCGGTCAAGTTGGTAACGAGCAACACGAACTTGTAAACATCGGAAAAGCAGGACGCGCTCGCTGGTTAGGTATTCGTCCAACGGTTCGCGGTTCAGTTATGAACCCAGTCGATCACCCACATGGTGGTGGTGAAGGTAAAGCACCGATCGGACGTAAGTCGCCAATGACTCCATGGGGCAAACCAACACTTGGATTCAAAACGCGCAAAAAGAAAAACAAATCGGATAAATTTATCGTACGTCGTCGTAAAAAATAACGGGGTTGAACTACGGTTCTTAAGAACCGTAGAACAATCACGAAGGGAGGTTCATTTATGGGTCGCAGCTTAAAAAAAGGTCCTTTCTGTGATGATCATTTAATGAAAAAAATCGAAAAATTAAATGAGACAGGACAAAAACAAGTAATTAAAACATGGTCTCGTCGTTCAACCATTTTCCCACAATTCATCGGACATACAATCGCCGTGTACGATGGACGCAAACATGTGCCAGTGTACATCACAGAGGATATGGTAGGACATAAGCTTGGCGAATTCGCGCCAACTCGCACATACAAAGGCCATGCTGCTGATGACAAGAAGACAAGACGTTAATATGAGAGGAGGCTTTCATTATGCAAGCTAAAGCTGTTGCTAGAACGGTTCGTATTGCTCCTCGTAAAGCGCGCTTAGTGATTGATTTAATTCGAGGAAAGCAAGTAGGTGAAGCAGTAGCCATTCTTCGCCACACACCAAAAGCTGCTTCTCCAATTATCGAGAAGGTATTAAAATCAGCCGTTGCAAACGCAGAACATAACTACGATATGGATGTTAACAATTTAGTGATTACAGAAGCATATGTGGACGAAGGTCCGACATTGAAACGTTTCCGTCCGCGCGCAATGGGACGTGCAAGCGCGATTAACAAACGCACAAGCCATATTACAATCGTTGTTTCAGAAAAGAAGGAGGGATAATCAGTGGGTCAAAAGGTAAATCCAGTCGGTCTCCGCATTGGTATTATCCGTGATTGGGAATCAAGATGGTATGCGGAAAAAGATTACGCAGACCTTTTACATGAAGACCTTAAAGTACGTGAGTACATTACGAAACGCTTAAGCGATGCAGCGGTTTCACGCGTAGAAATCGAACGTGCAGCAAATCGCGTGAACATCACGATTCATACTGCAAAACCAGGAATGGTTATCGGTAAAGGCGGTACAGAAGTTGAAGCGCTTCGTAAAGCTCTTAGCCAATTAACTGGAAAACGCGTACACATCAACATTTTAGAAATTAAAAAACCAGACTTAGACGCAAAATTAGTTGCCGAAAACATCGCGCGTCAAATTGAAAACCGCGTATCGTTCCGTCGTGCGCAAAAACAAGCGATTCAACGCACAATGCGCGCAGGAGCAAAAGGAATTAAAACGATGGTGTCTGGTCGTCTAGGCGGTGCGGACATCGCTCGCTCTGAACATTATAGTGAAGGAACAGTTCCACTCCACACTCTTCGCGCTGACATCGATTATGCAACTGCAGAAGCAGACACAACATATGGAAAAATCGGTGTGAAAGTATGGATTTATCGTGGAGAGGTCCTTCCGACAAAAAAGAAAACTGAGGAAGGAGGAAATTAATCATGTTAATGCCAAAACGCGTAAAATTCCGTCGTGAACACCGCGGACGCATGAAAGGTCGTGCAAAAGGCGGTACGGAAGTACATTTTGGTGAATACGGATTACAAGCATTAGAATCTGCTTGGATCACGAACCGCCAAATCGAGGCTGCTCGTCGTGCAATGACTCGTTATATGAGACGTGGCGGTAAAGTATGGATTAAAATCTTCCCTTCAAAACCTTACACGGCGAAACCGCTAGAAGTGCGGATGGGTTCCGGTAAAGGGGCGCCAGAAGGTTGGGTAGCAGTCGTTAAGCCTGGCAAAGTTATGTTTGAAATCGCGGGTGTTTCTGAAGAAGTAGCACGTGAAGCGTTGCGTCTTGCTTCTCACAAACTTCCGATCAAATGTAAGTTCGTAAAACGTGAAGAAATTGGTGGTGAATCTAATGAAAGCTAAAGAAATCCGTGACCTTACCACTGCCGAGATTGAACAAAAAATTAAATCGTTGAAAGAAGAGTTGTTTAACCTTCGTTTCCAATTAGCAACAGGCCAATTGGAAAATACAGCGCGCATTCGTGAAGTGCGCAAAGCAATTGCACGCATGAAAACGATCATCCGCGAAAGAGAGATCGCTGCTAATAAATAAAGGCTTGAGAGGAGGTTCGCGAAATGAGTGAACGCAATCAACGCAAAGTATACGTTGGCCGTGTTGTTTCTGACAAAATGGACAAAACAATCACGGTTCTTGTCGAAACTTACAAAAAGCATCCGCTTTATGGAAAGCGTGTAAAATACTCAAAAAAATACAAAGCGCATGACGAAAACAACGTAGCAAAAGTTGGCGACATCGTAAAGATCATGGAAACCCGCCCACTTTCTGCAACAAAGCGTTTCCGTCTTGTCGAAGTAGTCGAAAAAGCGGTTATTCTTTAATATGTTCGGATCGGTGATACAATTCCGAAGGGAGGTCTCGTAAATGATTCAACAAGAAACTCGTATGAAAGTTGCTGACAACTCTGGTGCGCGCGAAGTGCTTGTCATCAAAGTACTAGGTGGTTCTGGTCGTCGTTATGCGAACATCGGTGACGTTGTCGTCGTGACAGTTAAGGACGCAACACCAGGTGGCGTTGTTAAAAAGGGTCAAGTCGTGAAAGCGGTCGTTGTCCGCACAAAACGCGGCGTACGTCGTTCGGACGGTTCTTACATCCGCTTTGATGAGAACGCATGCGTTATTATCCGTGACGATAAGAGCCCACGCGGAACACGTATTTTCGGACCTGTTGCGCGTGAATTGCGCGAAAAAGATTTCATGAAAATCGTTTCTTTAGCTCCAGAAGTAATTTAATGAAAAGGGAAAGCCTTTCAAGGAGGTGCGAACTGCGATGCATGTAAAAAAAGGTGATAAAGTACAAGTAATCTCTGGAAAAGACAAAGGGAAACAAGGCGTAATCCTTGCAGCGTTCCCGAAACAAAACCGAGTGCTTGTCGAAGGAGTAAACATCGTTAAAAAACACGCAAAACCATCTCAAGCAAATCCTCAAGGCGGTATTATTAGCAAAGAGGCACCAATTCACGTTTCTAACGTAATGCCTCTAGATCCTAAAACAGGAACGCCAACTCGCGTAGGATATAAAGTAGTAGATGGGAAAAAAGTACGTTACGCGAAAAAATCTGGTGAAATTTTAGATAAATAATCGTGATGTGAGAAAGGAGGTACTTACATGAACCGCCTAAAAGAAAAATATATGAAAGAAGTTACTCCTGCTCTCATGAGCAAGTTTAACTATAAATCTGTAATGCAAGTTCCAAAAATCGAAAAAATCGTTATTAACATGGGTGTCGGTGATGCGGTGCAAAACGCCAAAGCACTAGACAGCGCTGTGGAAGAATTAGCGCTAATCTCTGGTCAAAAGCCAGTTGTAACTCGTGCGAAAAAATCAATCGCTGGCTTCCGCCTTCGTGAAGGAATGCCAATCGGAGCGAAAGTAACATTACGTGGCGAGCGTATGTATGAGTTTTTAGATAAATTAATCTCTGTTTCGCTTCCACGCGTACGTGACTTCCGTGGTGTATCGAAAAAAGCATTTGACGGACGTGGAAACTATACGCTAGGGATTAAAGAACAATTAATTTTCCCTGAGATTGATTACGATAAAGTCAACAAAGTTCGTGGGATGGACATTGTCATCGTTACTACTGCGAACACAGACGAAGAAGCTCGTGAGTTATTAACATTGCTCGGTATGCCGTTCCAAAAATAATGATCCCATTCGTAAAAAGAGGGAGGCGAAAACGTGGCTAAGAAATCAATGATCGCGAAACAAAAACGCACGCCAAAGTTTAAAGTGCAAGCGTACACTCGTTGTGAGCGTTGCGGACGCCCGCACTCTGTGTATCGCAAATTTAAACTTTGCCGTATTTGTTTCCGTGAATTAGCGTATAAAGGTCAAATTCCTGGTGTGAAAAAAGCAAGCTGGTAATCAACCCGTGAATTGGGAAGGAGGTAAAACATAATGGTGATGACAGATCCAATTGCAGATATGCTAACTCGCATTCGTAATGCGAACATGGTACGTCACGAGAAACTAGAAGTTCCGGCTTCGAAAATGAAAAGAGAAATCGCAGAAATTTTAAAACGTGAAGGTTTCATTCGTGATGTCGAATACATTGAAGACAACAAACAAGGGATTCTCCGTATCTTCTTAAAATACGGCCCGAATAATGAACGTGTAATTACAGGGCTTAAACGTATTAGCAAACCTGGATTGCGCGTATATGCGAAAGCAAATGAAGTACCACGCGTACTGAACGGTTTAGGTATTGCAATTCTTTCTACGTCTCAAGGAATTTTAACAGACAAAGAAGCGCGTCAAAAAGGTACTGGCGGCGAAGTGTTAGCATACATTTGGTAATTAGTCTTTTCAAGAATGGAGGTGTCAAGTATGTCACGTGTTGGTAAAAAACCAATTGAAATTCCGGCTGGTGTCACAGTCACAATCAACGGCAACACAGTTACAGTAAAAGGACCGAAAGGCGAATTGACTCGCACTTTCCATCCGGATATGACGATTACGTTAGAAGGTAACACTTTAACGGTTACTCGCCCAAGCGATGAAAAAGCGCATCGTACACTTCACGGTACGACTCGCAGCTTGCTTGCAAACATGGTGGAAGGTGTTTCGAAAGGATATGAGAGAGGGCTTGAATTAGTAGGGGTCGGTTACCGTGCTTCCAAACAAGGCAAAAAACTTGTGCTTAGCGTCGGTTACTCTCATCCTGTCGAAATCGAGCCAGAAGAAGGACTTGAAATCGAAGTTCCTTCACAAACAAAAATCATTGTTAAAGGTGCGGACAAACAACGCGTTGGTGAATTAGCAGCGAATATTCGTGCGGTACGTTCGCCAGAACCATATAAAGGAAAAGGAATTCGTTACGAAGGCGAAGTTGTACGTCGCAAAGAGGGTAAAACAGGTAAAAAATAATGCTGCTTAGGTAAATGAAAGGAGTGACGGAAATGATCACTAAGCTTGATAAAAACGCAGTTCGGAAAAAAAGACACGCTCGTGTTCGTCGCAAAGTAGTTGGAACTGCTGAACGTCCACGCTTAAATGTGTTCCGTTCGAACAAGCACATTTACGCGCAAATTATTGATGATGTCAAAGCAGTAACGATTGTTAGTGCGTCAACATTAGATAAAGAATTCAACTTAGAATCAACTGGAAACGTAGAAGCAGCTCAAAAAGTGGGCGAACTAGTTGCAAAACGTGCACTAGAAAAAGGAATTAAAAGCGTCGTATTTGACCGCGGCGGTTACTTATATCATGGACGTGTAAAAGCACTTGCAGACGCTGCTCGTGAAGCTGGTCTAGAATTCTAATTATAAAGGAGGGACAAAGATGCGTCGCATTGATCCAAACAAACTTGAACTTGAAGAACGCGTTGTTGCCGTTAACCGCGTAGCAAAAGTAGTAAAAGGTGGACGTCGATTCCGTTTCGCTGCTCTAGTCGTTGTCGGAGATAAAAACGGTCATGTCGGATTTGGAACAGGGAAAGCTCAAGAAGTTCCAGATGCGATTCGCAAAGCAATTGAAGATGCTAAGAAAAACTTAATTACTGTACCAATCGTTGGCACAACAATCCCTCACGAAGTGATCGGACACTTCGGCGCAGGCGAAATCATCTTAAAGCCAGCTTCTGAAGGTACAGGGGTTATCGCCGGTGGTCCTGCTCGTGCCGTATTAGAGTTGGCAGGCGTTAGCGACATTTTATCAAAATCGATCGGTTCGAACACACCAATCAACATGGTGCGCGCAACAATCGACGGCTTAAAGCAATTGAAACGTGCTGAAGACGTAGCAAAATTGCGCGGTAAAACAGTTGAGGAACTGTTAGGATAAGGAGGGAAATACAATGGCGAAAAAATTAGCGATTACCCTCACTCGCAGCGTGATTGGTCGTCCGGAAGATCAACGCGTCACGGTTAAAACATTAGGATTACGAAAATTGCATCAAACAGTTGTGCATAACGACAATCCAGCCATTCGCGGAATGATTAATAAAGTGTCTCATCTTGTAAAAGTTCAAGAATTAGAACAATAATGAACATAAGGAGGTGCCTCGCGATGAAACTTCATGAACTACAACCAGCACCAGGTTCTCGCAAAGAACGTAACCGTGTAGGTCGCGGGATTGGTTCTGGTAACGGGAAAACGTCTGGCAAAGGTCATAAAGGTCAAAACGCTCGTTCTGGTGGCGGTGTAAGACTTGGTTTTGAAGGTGGTCAAACTCCGCTATTCCGTCGTTTACCAAAACGCGGCTTTACAAACATTCATCGTAAAGAATATGCGATCGTCAACCTTGATGCGTTAAACCGTTTTGAAGACGGTACAGAAGTTACACCTGAACTTTTATTAGAAACAGGCGTTGTCAGCAAACTAAAAGCAGGTGTGAAAATTCTTGGGAACGGTCAACTTGAGAAAAAATTGACAGTAAAAGCACATAAATTCTCCTCTGCTGCGAAAGAAGCGATTGAAGCTGTTGGCGGTAAAACTGAGGTGATTTAATGTTTCGAACAATCTCCAACTTTATGCGCGTGGGTGACATAAGAAAGAAAATCTTATTTACTCTCCTTATGCTGATCGTATTTCGCATCGGAACGTTCATTCCGGTGCCAAATGTGAACGCAGATGTATTGAAAGTGCAAGACCAGTTAAATGTGTTTGGCGTTCTCAATACATTTGGAGGAGGGGCATTAAAAAATTTCTCCATTTTTGCTATGGGCGTGATGCCGTACATTACAGCATCCATCATTGTGCAATTGTTGCAGATGGATGTTGTTCCAAAATTTACGGAATGGTCGAAACAAGGAGAAGTTGGGCGACGTAAATTAGCTCAGTTTACCCGCTATTTTACGATTGTACTCGGTTTTATCGAAGGATTTGGGATGTCATACGGGTTCAATAACATGACCGGTGGAGTGCTAATTAAAAATCCTGGAATCCCAACTTACTTGCTAATCGCGACAGTATTAACAGCTGGGACGGCGTTTTTAATGTGGTTAGGGGAACAAATTACCGCAAAAGGTGTCGGCAACGGCATTTCTATCATTATCTTTGCCGGTATCGTTTCTGGAATCCCGTCCACATTGAATCAAATTTATGCCCAGCAGTTTGAAGATGCAGGCGACCAATTGTTTTTACGAATTGTAACGGTTCTTCTAATTGCGTTAGCGGTTGTTGCGGTCATTGTTGGGGTTATTTACATCCAACAAGCGTTCCGTAAAATTCCGATTCAATATGCGAAACGTCTAGAAGGACGTAGCCCAGTAGGTGGACATTCAACCCATTTGCCGTTGAAAGTAAATCCGGCAGGGGTAATCCCTGTTATTTTTGCGGTGTCGTTTATTGTTGCTCCACCAACAATTGCATCGTTTTTCGGCTCGAATGATGTGACAAATTGGATTAAGAAAACGTTTGATTATACACAACCAGTTGGTATGATTATATACGTGGCATTAATCATTGCCTTTACGTATTTCTATGCGTTTGTTCAAGTAAATCCTGAACAAATGGCAGACAATCTCAAAAAACAAGGCGGTTATATCCCAGGCATTCGCCCAGGAAGAAACACACAAGAGTATGTTACAAAAATTCTTTATCGACTTACGTTCGTCGGGTCAATATTCTTAGCAGTAATCGCTGTTCTTCCTGTCTTCTTTGTGAAATTTGCTGATTTGCCGGCGTCCGCTCGAATTGGTGGAACGAGTTTGCTCATTGTCGTTGGCGTTGCGTTAGAAACGATGAAGCAGCTCGAAAGCCAGTTAGTCAAACGGCATTACAAAGGCTTTATTAAGTAGAGAGGTTGGCGGGGAAGTTTTATTCCCTCTACCTCATCTAGCAATGAGGGGGAACAATTATGAACTTAGTTTTAATGGGGTTGCCGGGTGCCGGAAAAGGTACTCAAGCCGAAAAAATTGTGCAAGAATACGGGATTCCTCATATTTCGACAGGTGATATGTTCCGCGCGGCCATCAAAGAAGGAACAGCGTTAGGATTACAAGCTAAGGCATATATGGATCGCGGCGATCTTGTACCAGACGAAGTGACAATTGGCATTGTTCGTGAACGCTTAAGCAAAGACGACTGCGAGAAAGGATTTTTGCTTGATGGGTTCCCACGAACAGTTGCTCAAGCCGAAGCGTTAGAAGCAATGTTGGCTGAGCTTGGTCGATCGATTGATTACGTCATTAACATTGAAGTCGATAAAGCTCTTTTAATGGAACGGTTAACAGGAAGACGTATTTGTAAAGAATGCGGCGCCACGTACCATCTCGTTTTTAATCCGCCAGTGAAACTAGGTGTTTGCGATAAATGTGGCGGTGAATTATACCAACGTGCTGACGATAACGAAGAAACGGTCGCGAACCGTTTGGAAGTTAACATGAAACAAACGCAACCGTTGCTCGATTTTTATCGCACGAAAGGGTATTTGCGCAACATTAACGGGCAACAAGAAATCGAGCAAGTCTTTGCCGATATTTGTGAATTGCTTGGGGGCTTAAAATAATGATCATTTGCAAAACCCCGCGTGAAATTGACATTATGCGTGAAGCTGGGCGAATCGTCGCTTTGACTCACAAAGAGTTGCAAAAACATATTAAGCCAGGAATTACAACAAAAGAGTTGGATCATATCGCTGAAACGGTGATTCGTCAGCATGGGGCAATTCCTTCTTTTAAAGGGTACAACGGCTTTCCAGGCAGCATTTGTGCGTCGGTGAATGAGCAGTTAGTTCATGGCATCCCTGGAGATCGGGTGTTAAAAGAAGGCGATATTATTAGCATTGACATCGGTGCCCAATACAACGGATATCACGGCGATTCCGCTTGGACGTATCCAGTCGGCGAAATTGATGAAGAAACGAAAAAATTACTTGAAGTAACGGAACAATCGTTATATAAAGGAATACAGGAAGCAAAACCAGGCGCCCGCTTATCGAACATCTCTCACGCGATTCAAACGTTTGTCGAATCATACAATTTTTCGATTGTACGTGAGTATGTCGGGCATGGAATTGGTCAAAACTTACATGAAGACCCGCAAATTCCACATTATGGCCCGCCAAACAAGGGGCCGCGTTTAAAACCAGGCATGGTGTTATGCATTGAACCGATGGTCAACGCGGGGAGCCGTTATGTAAGGACTCTTGAGGATGACTGGACCGTGGTGACGGTCGACGGGAAAATGTGCGCTCACTTTGAGCATACGATCGCCATTACAGAGACCGGCTATGAAATTTTAACTACCCTTTAAATCAGGTCATTGCATACTGGCTCACCATGTCCAATCGGACAGATTGTGTCATCACACATGGTTGTGAAGCAGAACAATATGCTGTCGTTGTTGGATGTTTACAGACGAAAGCAAACGTCAGGCGTTTCGTCGCATGTTGCTTTCTATTTCCGAAAAGACAAAACAGCATTATTGAAACTGGTCGTGTGACAAACGGCATTAGGCGTGAAATTTGCCACCAAAACGTTACTGATTCGAAGAAGGGAGAGCCGATCTATGGCGAAGGACGATGTAATTGAAGTGGAAGGAACGGTCGTTGAAACGTTGCCAAACGCAATGTTCCGCGTCGAACTAGAAAATGGTCATACGGTGTTAGCACACGTTTCAGGTAAAATTCGTATGCATTTTATCCGCATTTTACCTGGAGATAAAGTTACGGTAGAATTATCTCCGTACGACTTAACTCGTGGCAGAATTACGTATCGTTATAAATAATGAGTACTCCGCACGAATAAGGAGGTAAAGATCATGAAAGTCAGACCATCAGTGAAGCCGATCTGCGAAAAATGCAAAGTTATTCGCAGACGCGGAAAAGTTATGGTTATTTGTGAAAATCCAAAACATAAACAAAAACAAGGGTAATTTTTAAGGAGGTGTACAACTTATGGCACGTATTGCAGGTGTAGATATTCCTCGTGACAAGCGTGTAGTTATTTCTTTAACATACATTTACGGTATCGGTAAACCAACTGCACAAAAAATCTTAGCGGAAGCAGGTGTGTCAGAAGACACTCGCGTTCGTGATTTAACAGAAGAAGAATTAGGAAAAATCCGTGAAATCGTTGACCGTTTGAAAGTAGAAGGTGACCTTCGCCGTGAAGTATCGCTAAACATCAAACGTTTAATGGAAATTGGCTGCTACCGTGGTCTTCGCCATCGTCGTGGATTGCCAGTTCGCGGTCAAAATACGAAAAACAATGCTCGCACGCGTAAAGGTCCACGCCGTACAGTAGCGAACAAGAAAAAATAATTAAGCAAAGGAGGTACTTGAACGAATGGCACGTAAAACAAATACGCGTAAACGCCGCGTAAAAAAGAATATTGAATCCGGAATCGCTCATATTCGTTCTACATTCAACAACACAATCGTGACAATTACAGATGCTCATGGTAATGCAATCTCTTGGTCAAGTGCTGGTGCGTTAGGTTTTAAAGGTTCTCGTAAATCTACACCATTTGCAGCACAAATGGCTGCGGAAGCAGCAGCAAAAGCTTCAATGGAGCATGGCATGAAAACTGTTGAAGTAAATGTAAAAGGTCCAGGCGCTGGTCGTGAGGCTGCAATTCGCGCGCTTCAAGCGGCAGGATTGGAAATTACAGCAATTAAAGACGTTACTCCTGTTCCACATAATGGATGCCGTCCGCCAAAACGTCGCCGTGTTTAATTTCTCTGTATAGATTTCGTATCCTTGTCAATAATGGGATATGATATCATTTTTGGCAGAGAAATTTTGCTCAGCTACTGCGCACATTCGGGAACTGATTCATGGGGGAATTTCGATTAGGCGTGTACCGTTTGATCGGGGTTTCGACGTTTTGAAGGAGGGTATATATCATGATCGAAATCGAAAAGCCAAAAATCGAGACGGTTGAAATCAGCGAAGATGCCAAGTACGGCAAATTCGTCGTTGAACCACTTGAGCGTGGA
>NZ_JACIDE010000022.1:45796-56678 GCF_014196205.1 Anoxybacteroides voinovskiense
CGGTGGTCGCCTCACTCCCTGGTGCCGCTGTGACATCTATTCAAATAGATGGAGTACTGCATGAGTTCTCAACAATTGAAGGCGTCGTAGAAGATGTGACAGCAATCATTTTAAACGTAAAGAAACTTGCGTTAAAAATTTACTCTGACGAAGAAAAGACGCTTGAAATTGATGTACAGGGTGAAGGAGTTGTCACGGCTGCTGATATTACTCACGACAGCGATGTAGAAATATTGAACCCGGACCTTCATATTGCTACGTTGGCTGAGGGCGGCCATCTTCGCATGAGAATGACGGCAAAACGTGGACGTGGGTATACTCCAGCTGATGCCAATAAACGCGAGGATCAGCCAATAGGTGTTATCCCTATCGATTCGATTTATACACCAGTATCGCGCGTAGCTTATCAAGTGGAAAACACTCGTGTCGGTCAAGTCACGAATTATGATAAGCTGACGTTAGATGTTTGGACAGACGGAAGCATCGGTCCAAAAGAAGCTGTTTCGCTTGGAGCGAAAATTTTAACAGAGCATTTGAACATTTTCGTTGGTTTGACAGATGAAGCACAAAATGCGGAAATCATGATCGAAAAAGAAGAAGACCAAAAAGAAAAAGTGCTCGAAATGACGATTGAAGAGCTCGACTTGTCTGTTCGTTCTTATAACTGTTTAAAACGTGCGGGTATTAACACTGTCCAAGAACTTGCACAAAAAACAGAAGAAGATATGATGAAAGTACGTAACCTAGGTCGGAAATCGCTTGAAGAAGTAAAAGCGAAACTCGAGGAGCTTGGATTAGGATTACGGAAAGATGACTAGTTAACGACGGATTAACTAGGCATTTTCATGTTACAAGTCATTCAAAAAAGGAGGGACATCTCATGTCATACAGAAAATTAGGACGTACAAGCGCTCAACGCAAAGCGTTGCTTCGCGACTTAACGACGGATTTAATTATTAACGAGCGTATTGAAACGACGGAAGCTCGTGCAAAAGAATTACGTTCGGTCGTTGAAAAAATGATCACGTTAGGGAAACGTGGTGACTTGCACGCTCGTCGTCAAGCGGCTGCGTTTATCCGCAAAGAAGTAGCAAACACAGAAACTGGTCAAGATGCGATTCAAAAATTATTTAGCGATATCGCTCCACGTTACCAAGATCGTCAAGGCGGGTATACACGCATTATGAAACTTGGTCCTCGTCGTGGCGATGGCGCACCAATGGTTATTATTGAACTCGTGTAAAGCGATTCGGTTGACTAACAAGGGCGAGACAGTTTGTTTCAAACTGGATCTATGCCCTTTTTTTGTTTCTTACTTGTTTGCTAGAAGAAGAGCAGATAGTTGGAAAGGGAGAGAGCGTGTGAAACAGTTAGTGTTATCGGTAGAAAATCTATCCTTTCAATATCTAGGTCAACCGAATGAAGCGGTGCGAAATGTGACGTTTCACGTTTATAAAGGCGATTGGGTAGCAATCGTTGGACATAATGGTTCTGGAAAATCGACTGTCGCCAAACTATTAATCGGCTTATTAAAACCAAAACACGGGGAGATTCGGTTGTTTGATACGGTGCTAAACGAAGCCACTGTTTGGCAGCTTCGCAGACGAATGGGCATCGTCTTTCAAAACCCGGACAATCAATTTGTCGGCACGACCGTTCAAGACGATGTAGCATTTGCTCTTGAAAACAATGGCATTCCTCGGGAAGAAATGGTCGAACGTGTCCAAGCAGCTATCCGTCAAGTGGGAATGGAAGCATTTTTGCTCAAAGAACCACATCATCTATCAGGCGGACAAAAACAGCGAGTAGCGCTCGCCGGCATCCTTGCGTTGCGGCCGGATCTTATCATTTTAGATGAAGCGACATCTATGCTTGATCCGAAAGGAAAGCAGGAAGTGTTAGAAGCGCTTATCGATTTGCGAAAGAAGCAACAGATGACCATCCTTTCGATTACACATGATTTAGAAGAAGCGGTGCAAGCAGACAAAATCATTGTCATGAACGAAGGCGAGATAGTTGCCAACGGGACACCGTCAGACGTTTTCTCGCTTGGGGAAAAACTAGCAGAATTTCGGCTTGACTTGCCGTTTGTCATGAAAATCAAAAAAGAGTTGCAACAAACAGGAATTCCATTATCCGTTCACAGCGCAACAATAGAGGAGTTGGTCGATGAACTATGGACATTGTATTTGAACAAGTAGACTATATTTACCATGCCAACTCGCCGTTTGCCCAACGAGCGCTTTATGAAGTGGACTTAGCGATCGAACATGGGACGTTTGTCGCCATTGTCGGCCATACCGGTTCCGGGAAATCGACATTGCTCCAACATTTAAACGGGTTATTAGTGCCAACGAATGGAAAAGTACGCATCGGGGAATATACATTAACTAACCGTCAAAAACAAAAACAATTAAAGCCGCTGCGCCGCAAAGTAGGAGTTGTGTTTCAATTTCCAGAACATCAGCTATTTGAAGAAACAGTCGAGAAAGACATTTGCTTTGGCCCGCTTAATTTTGGTGTTTCGGAAGACGTTGCGAAGCAGAAAGCAAAAGAAGCGCTTGCCCTCGTTGGCCTTCCGGAGCAGTTGCTTTCGCGATCTCCTTTTGATTTAAGCGGCGGACAAATGCGTCGGGTGGCAATTGCGGGGATATTGGCGATGGAACCAGACGTTCTCGTATTAGATGAACCGACCGCAGGGCTAGATCCATACGGTCGGAAAGAGATAATGGAACTATTCGCTCGTCTTCATCGAGAAAGACAACTAACGACTGTTTTAGTCACGCATCACATGGAAGATGCAGCGAAATATGCAGATTATGTTGTGGTTATGCAAAAAGGAACGGTATGGAAAACAGGCACACCGGAAGCCATTTTTCACGATATAGATGAATTGCAGCAAATCGGATTAAATGTACCTGAAACAGTGCTGCTAAAGCGAAAACTCGAAGAAAAAATTGGGCGGGAAATTCCATCCCCATGTTTAACCAACGAGCAACTAATCGACGGAATTAAAGCGCTATTTTTTGGAGGGCGGCTGTGATGAACGTCATCATCGGAAGATACGTACCAAGCAATTCTGTCATTCATCGCATGGACCCGCGTGCGAAACTGCTTGCTATGTTTATTTATGCTGCTAGCGTCTTTTTTGCGAACAATGGCGTTACGTATGCGATGTTGACTGCGTTTTTGTTTATCCTTCTTCTTTTATTGCGAGTGCCATTTTCGTTTATTCTAAAAGGGCTGCGTCCGGTGCTTTGGATTGTGCTATTTACGTTTTTGTTGCATGCTTTTTTGACGAAAGAAGGCGCAACGCTGTACCAAATAGGGGAACTCGCGATATATGAAGGTGGTTTACAAAAAGGGGTATTTATTTCGCTTCGATTTCTTTTGTTAATTGCCATGACGACATGGTTAACCATTTCAACGACGCCGGTAGAAGTGACCGATGCGGTAGAAAGTATATTTGGTCCTTTAAAACGTTTCCGTGTTCCTGTACATGAATTGGCGCTCATGATGTCAATTTCGCTTCGTTTTATTCCGACATTAATGGAGGAAACAGAGAAAATGATAAAGGCACAGGCAGCGAGAGGCGTTGATTTTTATGGTGGTCCGTTCGGGGAACGAATAAAGGCGATGACTGCTTTGCTTATTCCATTATTCATCCATGCTTTTAAACGAGCGGAAGAATTGGCAATTGCAATGGAAGCGCGCGGATATCGCGGCGGCGAAGGGCGAACGAAATACCGATTATTAACATGGGGTTCGATCGATACGTGGTTACTTGCTTCTACTGTCGGCGTGACAATTTTATTACTTTTATTCCGAGCGTAATGGGGAATGGACAATGAGAAGATGGAAATGTACGATTGCTTATGATGGAACTTATTTTGTCGGCTACCAAATTCAGCCAAATAAACGGACCGTGCAAGGAGAACTCGAGCGAGTGTTAGCGACAATGCATAAAGAAGCGGTTCGTGTCACGGCTTCTGGCCGAACGGATGCTGGGGTACATGCGCATGGACAAGTCATTCATTTTGATTCCCCCTTAGCGCTTTCGCCAGACGGATGGAAAAAAGCGTTGAATGCGATGTTGCCAGATGATGTGACCGTACGAGAAGTTGAACAAGTCGATGACTCTTTCCATGCCCGTTATAGCGTAATCGCCAAGGAGTATCGATATAAAGTTAGAACGGCAGTAGAATACGATGTATTTTCCCGCCATTATGCGTATCATTTCCCTTATCCTTTGGACACGGAAGCGATGAAGCAGGCGCTGGCGTTTGTAAAAGGAACCTATGATTTCACAAGCTTTTGCTCGGCAAAAACAGACATGGAAAACCGTGTACGGACGATTTATGAAGCAACTCTTTGTGCGACAGACGACGGGCTTGAATTTCGCTGGGTCGGCAACGGCTTTTTGTATAATATGGTACGAATTCTTGTTGGGACAATGTTAGAAGTCGGGCAAGGAAAAAGAAGCCCTGCTTCCATTCCAACGATTTTGGCGGGAAAAGACCGGCGGTTAGCAGGGAAGACAGCTCCTGCGCACGGACTTTACTTATGGAAAGTTGTTTATGACAACTAATCCTGGTGTAACATTTTCTTGAC
The DNA here is from genome assembly GCF_014196205.1 of Anoxybacteroides voinovskiense. Taxonomy (GTDB): domain Bacteria; phylum Bacillota; class Bacilli; order Bacillales; family Anoxybacillaceae; genus Anoxybacteroides; species Anoxybacteroides voinovskiense. Next base: position 50,408 of record NZ_JACIDE010000022.1, read on the forward strand.
ATTGGTAGCGGAAAGAGATATTATATCATATGGTATGTGTTTTAAACCCACGATTAGCCCCGGAAAATAATCGTGTTGAAATAAATATAAACGTTTCGTTCATTTTTTATTTTAGGAGGGAAAAAAATGCGTACAACTTATATGGCGAAGCCAAATGAAGTAGAACGTAAATGGTACGTTGTTGACGCTGAAGGAAAAACATTAGGGCGTCTTGCGAGTGAAGTAGCGGCAATTTTACGCGGCAAACATAAACCAACTTATACACCACATGTGGACACTGGTGACCATGTCATCATCATCAATGCGGAAAAAGTTGAGTTAACGGGCAAAAAATTAACAGACAAATTATACTATCGCCACAGCTTACATCCAGGCGGACTAAAAGTAAGAACAGCGCTTGAAATGCGCACAAACTACCCAGAACAAATGCTTGAACGAGCAATTCGTGGCATGTTGCCAAAAGGTCGTCTTGGCCGTCAAATGTTCAAAAAGCTGCATGTTTACCGTGGAAGCGAACATCCACATCAAGCACAAAAACCAGAAGTTTATGAACTTCGCGGATAATTAAGGAGGGTATTATTTTGGCACAGGTACAATATTACGGCACAGGCCGTCGCAAAAGTTCTGTTGCACGTGTACGCTTAGTTCCTGGTGACGGGCGCATCGTTATCAATAATCGTGACATTCAAGAGTACATTCCATCTCAAGCGTTAATCGAAGTAGTAAAACAACCGCTTGTATTAACAGAAACGTTAGGAAGCTACGACGTATTAGTAAACGTTCATGGCGGTGGCTTCTCTGGTCAAGCTGGCGCAATTCGCCATGGCATTGCGCGTGCATTGCTAGAAGTAGACCCAGAATATCGTCAAACGTTGAAACGCGCAGGATTATTAACTCGCGATGCTCGCATGAAAGAACGTAAAAAATACGGTCTTAAAGGCGCACGTCGTGCACCACAATTCTCTAAACGTTAACATTGTACGGAAAATCCCGGCTGTTATGGCTGGGATTTTTATTTTTTAACACGCATGTTTGGAAAGAAACGTAAGAAACTACATTCCAAAGGAGCGTGAAAACAAATGAATGTGATCACATCTTTTAAAGAGAAGAAGCGGGAAAAAGAAATAAAATATGAACGAAAGCTATTGCGGGAACTGTCATTAGACAAGTTGCAACGAAAAGCGGGCGAAACTTTTCGTTTCTTTTATCCGCATGACCAATTACCAGCTATTGTGGAAGATGGCTGCATCGATATGGCGATTGAAGCATACTTGCTCGGAGCTAGCTATAGTCGATTTGGGTATTATGGGGAGCCGGTGGAGAGAGTGAAGGCACGATCTGCTAAGCAAGAACAATATTTAGCCGATGCGCTATTTGAGTTTTTTTGTTTTTTCGGCAATCGCCACGAAAGGGATGCAGGAATTTTACACGATACGTGTGCGCGCTACATTTCTTATTGGTGGATGGAAGGGTTTGAAACAGGAAAAAAGCGGTGGCGGCTGAAACTACATTAAAAGTTCTATTTTCTTCTCTTGTCCCATATAACATAAATAACGGGGAACGCAGGAGGAGAAACGATGAAAATAAAACTATGGGGCATATTGATTAGCGTGGTTTTGCTCATTGTTTTTTTTCAATATATGATTGTTAGTACAAGCTCCACGAAATCGTGGAACCTTCCGCTTTCAGGGAGGATTATTATTTTAGATCCAGGCCATGGGGGACCGGATGGGGGAGCTGTAGGAGATGAGGTGTTAGAAAAAGAAGTAACGCTTCGGGTGGCGATGAAGCTGCGTGATTATTTGCAACAACAAGGAGCGCTTGTTTTATTGACGCGCGAAGATGATTACGACTTAGCAGAGAAGGATACAAAAGGATATAGCCGACGCAAAGTGGAAGATTTGAAAAAACGTGTTCAACTAATTAACCAATCAGAGGCCGACCTATTCATTAGTATTCATTTAAATGCCATCCCATCCCCGAGATGGAGAGGGGCACAGACATTTTATTACGGGTCGTTAATTGAAAATGAGCGGTTAGCGAAATTTATTCAAGCAGAATTGCGCCGGAATTTAGAGAATACTGATCGTTCCGCAAAGGTAATTAATACAGTCTATTTGTTGAAATATGCGAAAAAACCTGGTGCATTAGTTGAAGTCGGTTTTTTATCCAATCCAGAAGAACGGGAATTGCTTGCTTCCGACCGCTACCAAACGAAGCTTGCAGCGTCTATTTATAAAGGAATACTTCGCTATTTTTCCGATGAAACAAGCCTACCGGAGTGAATCCCTGCTTAGCCAACATGTAAGATGTCTACTAAAGAGCAAGTGTGATTGTCTGCATTCACGATTAGCAGTCATATGTGGTATAGTAAAATTATGAAAATGATTACACAAAGGGATTGGTGAGAAACGATGTTGACGGAAAAAGATGTGCAGGCGCTGCTAGAAAACATGCAAGACCCATTTTTACATAAACCGTTCAAAGAAACAAACGCCATTCAAGAAATTAAAATTAAAGAAGAGAAAGGACATGTAAGCGTAAAAATTGCGCTTGCCAAAACAGGAACGGCAGAGCAGCTGCAAGTTCAAACAGCTGTCGTCCAAACGTTAAAAAACGCCGGAGCAACATCGGTCGGCTTACGATTTGCACAGTTGCCAGACGAGGAAATCGCGAAACATCGTGGGGAAGAAAAACAGACGACCTACATTGCAATCGCTAGCGGCAAAGGTGGCGTTGGAAAATCGACCGTTTCCGTGAACCTTGCCGTTTCACTTGCTCGCCTCGGCAAAAAAGTAGGACTAGTCGATGCTGACATTTACGGGTTTAGCATTCCGGATATGATGGGCATCGTGGAACGTCCGGTAGTGCGCGGCGAAAAAATCATTCCAGTCGAACGATTTGGCGTAAAAGTAATTTCGATGGGCTTTTTTGTCGAAGATAATGCCCCAGTCATTTGGCGCGGTCCGATGCTAGGGAAAATGTTGAATAACTTTTTCAAAGAGGTAGAATGGGGCGAACTTGATTATTTATTGCTGGATCTCCCGCCAGGAACCGGAGACGTCGCGTTAGATGTTCATACGATGCTTCCTTCCTGTAAAGAAATTATTGTCACTACCCCACACCCAACCGCAGCGTTTGTTGCGGCGCGTGCAGGAGCGATGGCTCTTCGCACTGAGCATGAAGTCATAGGGGTTATTGAAAATATGTCGTATTTTGAAAGCAAGCTGACAAGGGAAAAAGAATATGTATTTGGCAAAGGTGGGGGCGAGAAATTAGCAAAGGAATTGCAAACCGAACTGCTAGGACAATTACCGCTCCAACAGCCTGACTGGAATGACGACGATTTTGCCCCGTCCGTATACGGAGAAGACCATCCAGTTGGAAAAATATATATGAATATTGCTCGTAAAATTGTGGAGAAATGTTAAAGGAAAATGGTGTCCGAGGAAGGACACCATTTTTATTGCGCTAGGGAAAAGAGGATCATTGGCTTCCTCCTTGTTGTCCCCCTCCTTCTCCTCCTCCGCTTTGTTTTTTCGTGCTTTGCATATTCTCCGCTGCTTTAATTAAAAGGTCTTGAATTTTTGCTTTAAACAATGGACTATCAAACGTTTCTGTCATTACTTTTTGAAGATGGCCGCGAAACTCCTTGCTTTTTAGAACGGTAAGAGATGCTTTTTCCATTTCCGGACTTTTTAATATATCCATCATCATCCCTTGGTACTCAGGGTCTTTCATCAATGCTTTAATCGTTTTTTCTTGTTCTACTTTTAAGCTTTTTGCAAAGCTTTCCGCGAACTTCGGATCTTCAAACGCCTTTTTCCAAAATTCCATTCCTTTTTTCGATGTTAACACTTGCTCGATTGTTTGCTTGACGACCGTTTGGTCCATAATGAGCTGCTGTTTTACTTTATCTTCGGTCATCACATCTTGAATCGCCTTTTTTCCTTCATCTGTTTTTAAAATATCGACAACCATTTTTTTGATTTGGTCGTAGTCCGGTGGAGCAGGACTGCTTTCTTGTGGAGCACAAGAGCTAAGTGTGGCAAAAATCAATAAGAGGAGCAGTGCCCAATTTCTCATATATTTAAGCTCCTTTCTACAAATGTTCCTTATCCTTAATATGAATTTCCGGCAAAAAAATATACGCTTGTCTGAGGAATACGCTAGCGTTTTTAAAAATGGATTGATAAAATTTTAAAGGAATAATGAATAATGGAGGTTGCAAGGGTGAACAGCCGTAAGTGGGTTCGATTATTTTTTACGACATTAGCAATTGGTGGGATGACAACCGCTATTACAGGAATGGTGACAGGATGGGAGAAATACGCAAAACTTATCACCAACGGACATATTGGGGAATTTTTTGCAGTGTTTGCGTGGTTTATTGGATTTGGCTTTATTTTTAGCGTCATTAGTCAAATGGGCTTTTTTGCTTATTTAACGGTTCATCGGTTTGGATTAGGAATGTTTCGCTCCGTTTCCCTTTGGAATTCCGTTCAGCTTGTCCTCATTTCATTCGTGTTGTTTGATTTAGTGTATTTCCGCTATGAAGCGTTTGCGGAAAAAGGGGAATCGATTGTAAGTTATGTATTAGTGGCATTATTTATTTTATTCGTCGGGCTCGTAGTGGCTTTTATCAAGAAAAAAGCAACAAATAAAGAAGCATTCGTTCCAGCGTTGTTTTTTATGACAGTTGTGACGGTCATTGAATGGTTCCCGGCATTAAGAATTAACGATGAAAATTGGCTTTATTTAATGCTTATCCCGTTAGTAGTATGCAACGCCTACCAACTTCTCATCCTCCATAAATTGACAGAAACAAAATGAAGAGGCCTCTCTACAACGAGAGACCTCTTTTGCTAATTAATTTCTTGATTAGAGGTTTCCCCATTCTCCATTAGTTGAGAAATGCTTACATTTTTATAGCCGCTGTGCTTCATTGCTTGAATAATTTGCGGCAGCGCTTTTGCGGTTTGTTTCGCGGAATCTGAAGCATGCAGCAACACAATGTCGCCTGCTTCCATCTCTTGAACGACGTTATTGACAACGCTGTCCACTCCTGGGTTTAGCCAATCTTTCGAATCAATACTCCAATGAACAACCGTATAACCTAACGAGTCGGCGATTTTTAAAACGTTTGTATTGAAATTTCCTCCTGGTGGACGAAGCAATGTCACACGTTTAATGCCGAGCGTATCAAACACCTTCTCTGCTTGCATTAAGTCTCGTCTTATTTTCGCGTCTTCTAGTTGCGTATAGTCGGTAAAGTTGTACCCCATGCTGCCGATTTCATGCCCGTCTTCTTTGATTCGTTTGACGATTTGTGGATGTCGTTCAGCCCATGAAGCAGATAGGAAGAACGTGGCGTTTTTAATGCCGTTTTTCTTCAAGACATCAAGAATTGGCAAAGCATTTTCGTCTCCCCAGCTAATATCGAATGTTAAGGCCACTTCATGTTTGCTTTTTTCTGCTTTATAAATCGCTTTTGGGCCGCTTGGTGTGGAGAAGGTAGGGTGATACACTTTCTGTACATATAAAATGAAAGCAGTAAAAAATGCCGCAAATACAATAATAAGCCCTTTTTTCAAAGAACGGCCGTTTAAGGTGTAGAAAAAGCGCAATATGTCCGCCCTCCTTTGTCCGATAAGTATGTTTATGACCATCTTATGCTTGTCAAATAGAATTATGAAGCAAATTTTTGTCCGCAAATTTATGGGGTTGCTAAAAAATAGACGTCAAGATGTTGACAAAAAAATAGACCGATGTTATATTAATAAACGTCGTCGGGAAAGTTAAAATAAAATTAGTGTTGACAAGCTAATGCTCGTCATGCTAGTATAAAAAAGCCGTCGATAAGACAAAATGTTCTTTGAAAACTGAACAAAACGAAGCGTCCTCGTGAATGAACGAGTAAAACATGAGTTTGGAATAAAACTTTCTATGGAGAGTTTGATCCTGGCTCAGGACGAACGCTGGCGGCGTGCCTAATACATGCAAGTCGAGCGGATCGAAAAGAAGCTTGCTTCTATTCGGTTAGCGGCGGACGGGTGAGTAACACGTGGGCAACCTGCCCGTAAGACCGGGATAACTTCGGGAAACCGGAGCTAATACCGGATAACACCGAAGACCGCATGGTCTTTGGTTGAAAGGCGGCTTAGGCTGTCACTTACGGATGGGCCCGCGGCGCATTAGCTAGTTGGTGAGGTAACGGCTCACCAAGGCGACGATGCGTAGCCGACCTGAGAGGGTGATCGGCCACACTGGG